>CP019154.1:2224693-2966258 GCA_002844335.1 Haloarcula taiwanensis | reverse complement strand
AGTCGATCGAGGGGGTCCCCTTCGTTTCGTGTGGAGAGAGTTGGAGACACCGGAACAGAGGGAGCGAGGAGTGCGTCAGTGCCGTTGTTAGTGAGCATCAGCGCTCTCCGGTGTGTCCAGTTGAACCACATGAACCGTACCGTGATTCGATATTAAATATTTCGGTACACCACCTGTGAAAGATGTGTGTTGATATATTTATATTTTCTGTCGCATGAGTACTGTTGTCATAAAGGGAAATATAGCTTCGATCTCACTGGGGTGAAACGGGCAGTATACAGCAGCTAGTGATCGGAGAGTAAGAGAATGGTGGTGCAGTTTCGGGAGCGGGTACGCTGTGTGAATATGAGGGTAGCGCATGAGGAGCCGGTGCTTGCAGCGGAACCCGACTCCAACAGGGTAACCCCCCCACCCCTTCGTTTCCAGTGGAACTAGAAGCAGGCCCGGGGGGAGGGGGGAGGGAGGCCGACAATGTACTGTAACAAGAGAAAAGATTTAATATGGTATATCGTAAACCAAACCCGCACCAGATAAAACAGATAGTCAGTAGGAGTTAGTGTTCAGTTTTCTAGTGTCTAGACCGCTCTAGCTAGTGAAATCACGTATCGCGCTGATCTGAAGAACTAGTGCGCTCCCAATTTGACCGATAAGTCTCCCACCCCTCCCCAGGGGTGTGCGGCGTTCCACCTGAAACGAAGGGGTGGGGGGCTGTGTTGGTACACCCACATACATCTCGCGTGGGTCAGGATGGGCTGACTCGAATAGTCCCCCCTTTTCGCTCGTCTCCGTCCCAACGCCCGCACGCTGATCTGTGCTATGCCCCACCATGTCAGAATAGGGACTAATGTCTGACGTAGGCTTAAGTGAATTCGCCTATCTTTTACGGGCAGAGCCGCCATACCGGACGACTCCGGGCGGCGGGAGGATAGGATGGGATTGTTAACAAACCTCAAAGATAGTATTTCACGCGCGGCATCGACGCTGTTCTCCGAAGAGGACCCGAAGCGTATCGGGATCTACGGCCCGCCGAACGCCGGTAAGACGACGCTGGCGAACCGCATTGCACGTGATTGGACCGGCGATGCTGTCGGCCCAGAGAGTCACGTTCCACACGAGACTCGCCGTGCGCGCCGAAAGGAGAACGTCGAGATCGAACGCGACGGGAAGAAAGTGACAATCGATATCGTCGACACCCCCGGCGTGACGACGAAGGTCGATTACACCGAGTTCCTTGAACACGACATGGAGAAAGACGACGCCGTCCGTCGCTCCCGCGAAGCGACTGAGGGCGTCGCTGAAGCGATGCACTGGCTCCGCGAGGATGTCGATGGTGTTATTTACGTACTCGACTCTGCGACCGATCCGTTCACGCAGGTCAACACCATGCTCATCGGCATCATCGAGAGCCAGGACCTTCCGGTGCTGATCCTCGCGAACAAAATCGATCTTGAAGAATCTTCGGTCCAGCGCATCCGAAACGCATACCCACAGCACGAGACGATTCCGCTATCAGCGCTTGAGGGAGACAACATGGACGAAGTCTACGACAAAATCGCGGAGTACTTCGGGTGATATAATGGCGGAAGTCAAAGACCCAGACGACGGCGTCCAGATCGACCTCATCAGCGGCGAACGCATGGCGGGGCTGGCCTCGATGGAAAAAATTCGGATGATTCTCGATGGCGTCCGCGACGGCAACATCGTCATCCTTGAAGAGGGGCTCTCCCCCGACGAGGAGTCCCGCCTCATCGAAGTGACGATGACCGAAATCAGTCCGGACGAGTTCAACGGCATCGAGATCGAGACCTACCCCAAGTCCGAGGCCGCCGACGCCAGCATCCTCGACCGGTTGATGGGCAAACAGTCGACCCAGAAGCTGACGGTTATCGGGCCGGCGAACCAGATAGAGACGCTCCACAAGGACGAAACGCTCATCAGCGCCCTCGTCTCTCGGAAATAATGCCCCACCAGTGTACGGAGTGTGGCCGTGGCTTCGACGACGGGTCGAAGGAGATGCTCTCGGGCTGTCCCAACTGCGGCGGGAACAAGTTCCAGTATCAGCCCGAAGGAGCCGACATCTCTGAGACGCCGGACGCGGAGCCACCGGAACCACCGGGACCTGACAGTACCGTCGCTCGTACCGTTGGCAAAACCGCTGCCTCAGTACGAGACTTCGTCAGCGGTTCCGCTACAGACGGGGACCGGGACGCCGAGCAGTCCCATTTCGACGCCGACCGGTCGGTTGACGCACAGCCGAGTGACCCATCCCACACGTCCGGTTCGCCGTCGACCGAACCTGACCGCACGTCTGTGACTGAGGACTCGGCCCAGGCTAGCGCCCGTGGGGATGTCGTCGAGCCGGACGAACTCCCGTCGAACGTCCCGTCGGCATCCGAATCCGAACACCAGTTCCGTCCCGTCGGTGCCGACCCCGACCCACCACCAGAGCCGGACAGCGAGGACCGCCCCGATCTGGAGGAACTCCGAGCGGAACTCAACGACCAGTTCGAGTCGATCAAAGTACTGGAACCCGGCCAGTACGAACTGAACCTGATGGAGTTGTACGACCGCGAGGAGTACATCATCGCGCTGCAGGAGGACGGCCACTACTCGATTCAGGTTCCGGAAACCATCCGCTCCGAGTGATCGACGCGGGCTTTTCGTTTTACTGGTTCGCTAGCCCCGAATTACCCCGTAGAACCGCTCCATACACCATTGAGTATCAATGCCGGCACAACCATTATATAATATGCCGTGGATGCTTCCGATAACGCCATGAGCCACCGAGAACTCTCGACATCGGAGTCACACCTCGAAGAGTGGGCGTCACTCCTCGGTGCTGATATCGACGACGACGGGCGCGACGGCGATTTGCTTGACGACCAAGACGACCCCGCGTAACAATCGTGGACCGGCAAACGGCCGATTCGCAGTTACAGCTGCGTCTCTTACGGCGATAGCGGAAAAAGGCAGTCCGGGAGGGCGTCAGTCCCGAACGCTCGCAGTACCGCTCGACCGGGTTACGAGATTTTGTCGTACTGTTCGGAGAGCTTCTCTGCAGCGTCTGCCATCAGGTCCTGCTCGTAGTCGTCGAGGTCCCACTCGACGATTTCCTCGACGCCGTTGCTCCCGAGACGGACCGGGACGCCGAAAGCAGTGTCTTCGTGCCCGAACTCGCCCTCCAGCTTGACCGAGGCCGGCAGCACTTCCCCGGTGTCATGGAGGATGGCTTCGACCATGTGTGCGACGCCGCGGGCTGGTCCCCACTCGGTCGCGCCTTTGCGCTCGATGACGTCCATCGCCGACTCCTGCAGGTCGCCGAGCAACTGCTCTTTCTCGTCGTCGCTGAACTCGGGGTCAGTCCCGTCGACGCGGACTTTCGAGAATACGGGGACCTGCGCGTCGCCGTGTTCCCCGAGAATCGTCCCTTCGACGTTCTGCACTGGTGCGTCGAACTCCTCGCTCAGTACGTAGCGGAACCGCGCGGAGTCGAGGCGGCCGCCGAAACCGATGACCTGCTCGCGAGAGCGGTCGCCGGCCTCGTAGAGGTGGCGGTTGAGCAGGTCGACGGGGTTCGAGGTGGTCAGCGAGATGTAGTCGTCGTTGTGCTCGTCCAGTGAGGACTGGATGTCCTCCATGATAGGCGCATTGTCGCCGGCGAGGTCAATGCGGGTCTGACCGGGCTGGCGCGGGATGCCGGCCGTGATGACGACCACATCGGAGCCAGCGGTGTCCTCGTAGCCGCCCTGGCGGACGCGCGTGTTCGAGTCGTAGGCGATGCCGTGGTTCGTGTCAGCTGCCTGCCCGACCGTGTCGTCCTCCTTATCGGGGATGTCCACGAAAACGACTTCATCAGCGATGTCGCGGAGCGCGATGTTGTACCCTGCGGCTGCGCCGACCGTACCGGCTGCGCCGACTACGCTTACCTTTGTCATACCATTCGAAAAGGCTCGGGCGCGAACGTTAAACGTGTCGAAACCCCGATTCCGCCGCGCATCGTTCAGCCAGTATCACCCGTAAACGGTTTTCAGCCCCGCGGCGTTGTGACGGGTATGAGCGACTTCGATAAGGAAGCCGAACGCGAGAAACTCCGAGAGAAGTTCGAGAAGGAAGACGAGAAGCGCCAGACGACCGAGCAGATGAGCGAACTCCTGTTGAAGGGCGCGACGATGACCAACGCCCACTGCAGCGACTGCGGCGACCCCATTTTCCGCTACGACGGCCAGGAGTTCTGCCCCACCTGCCAGAAGCCGGTCGCGCGCGACACGCAGGAAAACGGGGCAGACCCGTCAGATGCTGACGAACAGGCGGGGCAGGCCGACGACAGTGACCAGATCGAGGTTGCCGACCCGAGCGACGAGGCTCGCGTCCAGTTCGGCGATGCTGCCGAGGACACAGCAGAGAATGCGGTGGACGCGACGGACGAACACGCACAGCAGGAGACCGCACATACCCAGCCCGACACCGCTTCACAGTCTCCCTCCGAACCGACGGCGTCGACACCCAACTCGTCCGCTCCACCCGAAGCGGGGGGTGACCAGTCGACCCAGGCGTCAGACCACTCGGAGCCAGCGCCACAGACTGCTCGAAGAGGTGCGTCGTCGGAGCCTAGCGGCCGAACTACCAACGACCAGCCGCGTGAGACAGCGACACAGAACCCCCCTGTTTCCGCTCGACAGACTCGGACGACCGATAGTCACACCGGCGATATTGAGGCCAATCTCGATGCGGCGTCTGCGCTACTGGCCGAGACGGTTCACCGCTTCGCCGAGCGCGCCGCGGCCACCGAGAACCCACGCGAGGCTCGCGAACATCTGCAGGCAGCCCGAGAAGCGGCGGAAGCGCTGGATGCAGCGCGGTTCTGAACGGACCGCTACGGCTCGTAGTCGCTGGCGATGACTTCTCGAATCCGGTCGGCCGTTACGTCGCCGATACCGGACACCTCTAGCAGGGCCTCTTTATCGGCGGTCATCACTGCCTCGACGCTTCCGAAGGCGTCCAGCAGCGTGCGCGCGGTTACCGGTCCGACTTCGGCGATGGAGGCGACGACGTACTCCTGTTGCTCGGGCAGCGTCTTCGACTGTTTCTCGCCGTGGACGCTCACCTCGCGGTCGGCCACCTCCTGTTCCCGTTCGGCGATGACTTGCAGCAGATCGGCGGTCTCGTCCTCCCCACTGGTCCGTAACACGCTCGCACCGAAATCGACCGCCAGCGACGCGAGTGCGCCCTGAATCGCCTTGTGGTGAACGTTGCGCGCACCGAAGAGGTCCTCGCCTTCGATGACGACGACGGGCCGACCGTAGTTTCGCGTGGCGTCCCCGACCTGCTCGAACATCGACCGGTCTCCGCCCGTCAGCGTGTCCATGAAGTCGGCGACGGTCTTGCGCTCGACAACGACGCGGTCAGAGAGAACGTAGTCGCCGACGGCCAGCGTTTCGAGTCGGGTTTCGATACCGTCCCGCGTCGAGAGGTCCCGAGCGATGTTCGAGTCGAGTTCCCGCTGGTCCGCGACAATTTCGACGGGGTCGTCCTCATCATCGCGGCCGGCAGTGGCGACTGTTCCCGTGTCCGGCGTCGCGGTATCCCCCTCGTCGGCTGTCGCCGCGTCGCTGTTGACTTCGGTATCCCCACCGGACGCTTCCGACGAGTCGTCCGCGAAGGCGTCTAGTCCGGCCTGGCCGTTGCTGCCGTCGGTATCATCGGCTGACTTGTTAGCTGTGCTACCCCTCCCGTTTCCAGTGGAATCCGACTGCTGTGTGGTGGTTTCCTCGCTCTTTGTTCCACCCGAAGCGTCCCCCTCTTCGTCCTCGTACTCGTCGAGCCCGGTCTGGTCGAGGCGGGCCTCCAGTTCGCCGGCGACGCTTTTGAGTTCGTTCAGTTCGCGTTTCATCCGCTTCTGGTCGTTGCGGGCCTTCCAGAAGTACGCCTCGTCGCGGGTGTCCTCGGCCAGGAGGACGACGACCCGGCCCTCGGCCTGGCGGCCGGTCCGGCCCTTCCGCTGGATGGCCCGAATCGCGGTCGGCACCGGCTCGTAGAACAACACCAGGTCGACCTCGGGCACGTCCAGGCCCTCCTCGGCGACGGAGGTGGAGACGAGCACCTCGAACTCGCCGTTCCGGAAGCGGTCCAGCGTCTCCTGTTGCTGGGTCTGTGTCATCCCCTCGCTGCCGTCGGTGTCGCTCTGTCCGACGAACTTCTCGGTCGTAAAGTGGTCTGAGAGGAAGTCCACGAGCGTCTCGGCGGTGTCGCGGGACTCGGTGAAGACTATGACCCGCTCGCCGTTCTCGATGCCCAGCGTCTCCGCGAGCAGCATTCGAGTCTGGCGGAACTTCGGGTGCAGGTCGTCGTAGGACTCGGCTTTCCGTATCGCCTCGCGGACCTTCGGCTCGCTGACGAGGCGCTGGTCGGCCTTCGACGCGCCGGAGGAGCGGGCGCCCTCCTTGAGCCGCTCGAAGTACCGACGCAGGGACTCGACGCTCTGGGTCTCGACGTACGTGACGGCGGTCCGGAGCTTCCGGATCTCGGCGAGCAGGCTCATCCCCTGGTACCCCTCGCTCTGGTCGTTGTTCATCAGTTTCCGGAGGTCGGCCTGCATCCCCTGAATCTCGCGCTCGGAGATGTCCGCCGAGGACTTGTTCGTCACGCCCAGTTCCCTCAACTGCGCCAGCCGGTCCTTGATGACCTCGTTGATTGCGTCCCGAATCTCGACGACGACCTCGGGGAGTTCGATGCGGTTCCAGTCCACGCTGGTGTCGTGGGTGTACTCGGCCACGTCGGCGTCGTCCTCGGTCATCACCGCGACCTCGGAGAGTCCGAGGTTCTCACACACTCCGAGGATGGCCTCCTCGTCGTCGCCGGGCGAGGCGCTCATGCCCGTCACCAGCGGGTCCTCGGCGTCGGCGTGGTAGCGGTCGGCGATGTAGTTGTAAGCGTAGTCGCCGGTCGCCCGGTGGCACTCGTCGAAGGTGCAGTGGGTCACGTCGGCCAGCGAGATGCGGTTGCCGACGAGGTCGTTCTCGACGACCTGCGGCGTCGCGATGACGATGCGGGCGTCCTCCCAGAGGGCGGCGCGGTCGTCGGGCCGGACCTCGCCGGTGAAGACGACGACCTCCTCGTCGTCCAGTTCGAGTGCCTCGCGGTAGAACTCGGCGTGTTGCTGGACCAGCGGCTTCGTCGGGGCCAGCATGAGCGACTTCCCGCCGACGGCGTGGAGGCGCTCGGCGGTCACCAGCAGCGAGACCGTCGTCTTGCCCAGCCCGGTCGGGAGACAGACGAGCGTGTGCCCAGTGCTTGCCGTCTCCGCCAGTTCGGTCTGGTAGCGGCGGTTCTCCAGGAACTCCGGCGTCACCAGCGGGCGTTCGACGTGCTCGCCACCGGCGTCGGTGGTCGCCATTACCCACGCGTTCGTCCCGCCGGTGGTTAAGGGTTCAGATACCGCGGTGAAAGTGGACGCCGGGGAATTGCCCGGTCAGAACGGGAGGTACCGGACGCCGACCCACATCGCCAGCGCGCCCAGCACCGGAATCGAGAAGTTGTCGTCGACGACGTAGCCGGCGATGCGGGGCTTGACCCCGTCCGCGAACGTCGCCGCGACACCCCCGAGAACGGCGGCGGCGGGGGGAACAAAGGGGGCGGCCAGCAGCGTGCAGACGCCGAACATCACCAGCAAGACCCAGGCCTGCTTGACGTTGCTGGCGTCGCCCGAGCCCAGCAGGCCGCTGATGGGGTCGCCGATGGCGAGCATCAACATTGCCGGGACGGCGACGTCGGTCGTCACGCCCGGCAGTTCGACGGCGAAGGCGACGATAGCCATCCCGACGATGTACAGCGCGTAGCCGGCGGGGTTGTCCTGCTCGTACTCCCGGGTGAGCCGGTCGTACACTACCCAGTCCAGCCCGGTCGTCAGCCGCACGGCTTCGAGAACACACACGACGACCAGCGCCACGGCCAGGAACCCCTGCACGACGCGCCACGTAATCAAGTCCGGCCAGCCAAGGTGTGCCAGCGGGACCGCCGCGCCAGTGACATGGACGAGCCGCCGGGATACCTCGTCGGCCATCTACAGGTCGTCGAAGGTGCGGTCGCCGGTACTGAGGCGTTCGAGCGTCTCCGCCAGCCCGTCGATGGGGAGCCGTTTCTGTTCGGTTGTGTCGCGCTCGCGCACCGTAACCTCGCGGTCCTCGAGACTCTCGTAATCCACGGTCACACAGTACGGCGTTCCGACTTCGTCCTGACGCCGGTAGCGGCGACCGATGGCCCCGGAGTCGTCGTAGGTGACCGAGAGGCCGGCGGTCCGGAGGTCGTCGGCGATGTCGCGGGCCAGGTCGTCCATGCCGTCCTTGTCCATCAGCGGGAAGACGCCGACCGTCGTCGGGGCCTGTTCGGGCGGCAGCGAGAGGTAGGTCCGCTCCTCGCCGTCGACCTCGTCGGTCTCGTAGGAGTGTGCGAGGACGGTGTAGATGATTCGCCCCACGCCAAAGGAGGGTTCGACGACGTGTGGCCGGACGTGTTCGCCGTTCTCGGTGACCTCGTCGACGCTGAAGTTCGTCTCCGCGACGGGGACGGTGTAGGACTCCCCGTCCACTTCGACGGTGACCTCATCGGCGTCGAAGGCGTCCGGATTCCGCTCGGCCAGCGCTTCGAGTGCGTCGGCGACTGCGCCGGCCGACCCGCCAAACTCCGGCCCGAGATAGCTCATGTCGGGGTCGACGGTGGCGCGCTCGACAGTGACCGGCTCGTCGTACTGTTTGAAGACGGTGTAGTCCTCGCCGGAGTGGTCGGCGTGTTTCGAGAGGTCGTAGTCGCCCCGATACGCGAAGCCAGTAATCTCTATCCAGTCGCCGTCGACCTCGCTCTCGGCGTCCCAGCAGTCGGAGGCGTAGTGGGCGCGCTCGCCGGCGAGGTGCTGGCGGTAGCGGAATCGGTCCATGTCGACGCCGATGCGCTCGTACCACTCCTTGGAGACGCCCAAGTAGTAGGCGACCCACTCGCTCTCGACGACGCCCTCGTCGACGGCCTCGCGGACCGTGAGTTCGCGCTGGCCGCCGTCCTCGGCCTGCTGCTCGGCGGCGGAGTACAGCGGCAGGGTCACGTCGGCGACCTCCGAAAGCGGCGGCTCGTCCTCCTCGGGGTCGACGAAGTGTTCGAGTTCGGCCTGGGTGAACTCCCTGACGCGGACGAGAGATTTCCGCGGCGAAATCTCGTTGCGGTAGGCCTTCCCGATTTGCGCGACGCCGAAGGGGAGCTGGTTCCGGGCGTACTCCGAGAGTTGCGGGAACTCCACGAAGATGCCCTGTGCGGTCTCCGGGCGGAGGTAGCCCGGCGACGACGACCCCGGCCCGATATTGGTCTCGAACATGAGGTTGAAGTTGTCGACCGGCTGGTCGGCCAGGGACGTGTGACAGGAGGGGCATTCGATGCCGTGCTCAGCGATGAGGTCCATGACCTCCTCGTTCGGCAGGGACTCGGCCTCCTCGATGTCCGTGTTGTCCTCGACGAGGTGGTCCGCGCGGTGGGTCGCGCCACACTCGCCGCACTCGACAATCATATCGTCGAATCCGTCGAGATGCCCCGACGCCTCGAAGACAGGCTCGGGCATCACGTCGGGGGCGGAGATTTCCTGATGGCCCTCCTTGACGACATAGCGGTCCCGCCAGGTGTCCTCGATGTTCGATTTCAGCGCAGCGCCCTGTGGCCCGTAGGTCCAGAAGCCCGCCGCCCCGCCGTAGGCGCTCGAAGAGGGGAAGTAGAAACCGCGACGCTTGGCCAGCTCGGTAAGTCGTTCGCCTTCGCTCATAGGCCTCGCAGCAGGTCGATATCCCGTACGATGCCAGTGAGTTCGTCACCGGACAGCAGCGGGATCTGTTCGATGTCGTGCTCGATCATCAGCTGTGCCGCTTCCTCGGCGGTGCGGCGCTTGTTCACCGTCACGACATCGGCGGTCATGAACTCGCGGACGGGCTCGACCGGGAGTTCGACGTTGCGGGTGGGCATGTACCGGCCGCCGACCGCCTTGATGCCTTCCCAGGCCCAGTCGTCATCCTGGTTGGCGATGGAGTCGCCGGTGTCGTCCTCGCCCTCGACGACCCGGGCGACCGCGATGATGTCTACCTCTGTGAGCATCCCCGACATATCGCCGTCGTCGCCGAGTACGACGCCGTATGGGACGTTCGCGTGGGAGAGCTCCCGTTCGGCGACGGTCAGGGGCGTGCCCTCGTACACGCAGTTGATGTCTCGGTTGGCGAGGTCGCCGACGATCTGGTCGCCGTCGACGTCACCGTTCGCGATAGACCGAATCACGTCGGTCACTGTGATGATGCCTTTGAGCTGGCCGTCGACGATGGGCAGGCGACGTTCGTCGTCTTCGACCATCATCCGTGCCGCGGCCTCGATAGACGTGTCCTCGCTGATCGTCGGGACTTCCTCGACGAGCAGGGCTAGCTGGTCCTCGTCGGGGCTCTCGATGAGCGCATCGCGTGAAATAATCCCTCTGAACTCTTCGCCCTCGTCGGTTTCCTTGATAACCGGCACCGACGAGAAGGCCTGCTCTTGGAGGTACTCCAGTGCGTCATCACGGGTACCGGGTATAGTAACCGTGACGACCTCCGAGCGTGGCGTCATAGCGTCTGCAACGTTCATACTGCCAGAACTTCCTTCCCGCATCTACTAAGTCCTTAACATCCGTCCGTTTTCGACATTCGGGTAGAACGCTGTACGGCCATCGGCTATCTCTGACGACTGCGCAAGCGCTATCTCGGAAACCGAGGGACCGTGGTGTCTTGGCAACAACTACGTCTTCTGTCATATCCACAGCCCGTCTCTGCGCGTGAACAGAAGTCCTTGCTCAACCGCTATTGGTTGAGATATCAGGCTCTGGCTGTGCTGACTCACTTCCCCGCTCATACCAATCCTGACAGGATGTGAACTATTGTCAGACAGTTGGCCCAGCGTCATACCACTCCCCTCTCTGGGTTTCGCTAAATTTTTATAGGGTTGTTACATATTATCATGCATGGAGTCGGAACCTGTCGCTCCGGTCGAGATGGCCGCGGATGGAGACATCATGGCGTCCGTTGAAGAGGGTCCAACGGACCAGTTTATCCTCGCTGACGTGACCCGAGACGACGCCTATCTCACAACCCCGCTCTCAGACGCTGCCTCGCTCCCGGCCTGGCGATAGGTCACGCCCAGTCGGTTCCTTTTCACTGAACGGTCCCGCTCAGCAGGACACCCCCATCAGCGGCGCGACCGCTCCGGCCCGAGTGCTTGCACGTAGTTGCTCGGACGGAGAAAACAAGCGTTATGCCGCCCCAGTAAGTTCGATTCGGTATGAAGGTACTCGTCACGGACCCTATCGCCGACGCCGGTCTCACGCGACTCCGTGAGGCGGGCCACGATGTCGAAACAGCCTACGAGGTCGAGGGCGACGCGCTCCTCGACGCAGTGGCCGACGCGAACGCGCTCATCGTCCGCTCGGGCACCGAAGTCACTGAAGAAGTGTTCGCGGCCGCGCCCGACCTCATCATCGTCGGCCGGGCCGGCATCGGCGTCGACAACATCGACATCGACGCCGCCACTGACCACGGCGTCATCGTCGCCAACGCCCCCGAAGGTAACGTCCGTGCCGCCGCGGAACACTCTGTCGCGATGGCGTTTGCCACCGCTCGCTCCATCCCGCAGGCCCACGACCGCCTGAAAAGCGGCGAGTGGGCGAAAGGCGAGTTCCTGGGCACGGAGGTCAACAACAAGACGCTGGGCGTCGTCGGCTTCGGCCGCGTCGGCCAGCAGGTCGCCAAGCGACTGGGCAGCCTCGGCATGGACATCGTCACGTTCGACCCCTACATCAGTCAGGAGCGCGCCGACCAGTTCGGCGCGGAACTGGTCGACGACCTCGAAGACTGCCTCGCCAAGTCCGATTTCATCACCATCCACACGCCGCTGACCCCCGAGACCGAGAACATGATCGGCGAGGAGGAACTCGCCGAACTCGAGGGCGGCTACGTCGTCAACTGTGCCCGCGGCGGCATCATCGACGAGCCAGCGCTTGCTGAGGCCGTCGAGGACGGCGTCCTGAAAGGCGCAGCGCTCGATGTGTTCGGCGAGGAACCCCTCCCCGAGGACAGCCCGCTGCTCGACGTCGAGGACATCATCGTCACGCCCCACCTGGGCGCGTCTACGGAGGCGGCACAGGAGAACGTCGCCACCTCCACGGCCGACCAGATCATCGCCGCGGCCAACGGCCAGCCCGTCGCCAACGCCCTGAACGCGCCGTCGCTGGACGAGGCGACGTTCAAGCAGGTCGGACCGTACCTCGACCTCGCCGACACTGCTGGCCGCATCGCCGTCCAGCTGTTCGGCGGCCACATGTCCGAAGTCCAGGTCACCTACGCCGGCGACATCGCCGAGCAGGACGTAGAGTACGTCACCGCGAGCGCGCTGAAGGGCGTGTTCGCCCCCTCGGACCTCCAGGTCAACGCCGTCAACGCCCCCCAGATTGCCGAGGACCGGGGCATCGACGTGACCGAGTCCAAGACCCGCACCTCCGAGGACTACCAGAGCCTCATCACCGTCACCGTCTCCGACGGCGAGGAGTCCGTCTCCGTCTGTGGGACCCAGTTCGGCGGCGAGGAGCCCCGCATCGTCCGTATCGACGACCACCGCATCGAGGCCGTCCCACACGGGCACATGCTGGTCGTCCGGAACCGTGACGAGCCGGGCACCATCGGTTTCATCGGCACGGTGCTTGGCGACGCCGACATCAACATCGCCGGGATGTTCAACGGCCGCGAGACCATCGGCGGGGAGGCCCTGTCCGTTTACAACCTCGACGAACAGCCGCCACAGGACATCATCGAGCGGCTCAACGGAGACAGCCGCATCATCGAGACGACCTACGTCGAACTCGGCGACGAGTAACACAACGGACTGTCCCGACAGCCAGTCGCGGACTATTCCCCGTGGAGAAGGCGCTCGTACCGATCAACGACAGCCTGACGGTGTTCGCGTTCCTGTTCGAGCGCGGTTTCCAGTGTCGCTACCTGTGAGCGCAACAGCGCAATCTGTATCTGATAGATCGTACTGGGCGTCTGTCGGGGCGATGGTGACGGGGAACCCGACCGGTCCCCGGAGTCGAACGGCGGTGCTGAATCGCGGGACGAGGCCATACCCGTGACAGGACCGCCACGGTGAAAAACACCCGTCGGACGACTGTCACGCGCTCGTCTGTCGCCCTGACGAATCCGGGTGACGCTGTCGCTCACATGAAGTCTGCGATACCTGACTGCTTGTTGTGGTCGTTTTCGAACACCGACTCGATTTTCCGTTCCAGTATCTTGAGCCGCTGTTTCGTGTAGTCCCGCGCGCCGAACTCATCAGCGACGCGGATAGCGGTATCGATGTACTTGTTGACCGACCCCTCGTGGACGGTGAGATTGACGCGGCCGCCACACTCCCGGCAGTCGCCGGTCAGCGGGGCGCGTCGAAACGACTCTCCGCAGTCCAGACACCGGACCTCCTGTCTTGAGAAGGCCCGGAGGTTGCCGATGAGGTCCGGCAAGAAGTGGTACTCGATGATACGCTCGGCCACGTCGCTCTCGACGACGGCCCGCAGTTTCCGGGAAATCTCTAGCTGGGCGTCCATCTTGTCCTCCATCGAGCCGAGCGTCTTGTACGCCGAAAGGTCCGGCCCGGCGGCGATGTTGGTCGTGTCGTGGGTGTGGCGGAACTCCGTGTACTCGCGGTCGGTCCCCAGCGTCTCCTCGGCGATTTTCATCACGTCCTCGACCTCGGTCGGGTCTTTCATCTCGCGGGTGGCTTCGTAGAACTCCCGGGGATAGGCGTCCATGATGTCCATGTTGTGGGCCTCGTCGTCGATCTCGCTGGGGTCGATTCGCGAGGACATCACGAGCGGGGCGTCCATCTGGCCGCCGCGCTGGTTCGGGAGATACGACTTCGAGAAGTTCAGCAGGCCGTCCATCAGAAGCATCACGCAGTCCTCGTCGCCGTCGCACTGGCCGACGTAGGTGCCTTCGACGGCCACCCGGTGTGTGTCAGCGACCGTGAGACAGTAGACGCTGTCGACGTCGCTTTCGACGTACTCGACAGTCTCGACGGTGTCTGTCGGGGCTGCGCCGTCAGTCGCTGCTGTCGAAGCCTCCCCGCGTGCCGTCATCGTCGTCGTTTCGCCGCCGTCGTAAGCGGGGAGTTCGTCACCGGCAGTCAGGCCGCTGGCCGGGACTTCCTCGATCCCGTCGGAGTCGGCTCGGAGCATCGTGTGGTCGGGCGTAACCCTGAGGGTTCGGTCGCCGACGGAAATCTCGACGAGGTGGTCCGGAGCGGGGTGTTTCGAGACGGCGTCGACGGGCCGGCGACAGGGGCCGTCCTCGCCAAGCGACGACACGGTGAGAGTACCGTCTAGCTCTTCGACGAGCGTCCCGAAGTCGTCTTCCTCGGGGTCCTCAAGTCGGTCCTCAACCAGTTCCTCGATGGTCCCGTACTCCCAGTCGTCATTCTCGTCTTCGTACCACAGCCGCGTGTCCGGGTGGAAGCAGTTCCGGCGCTTGGCGGCGTGGAAGTACGGATGTGCGTAGCCGACGGCTGCGGAGGTGAAACCGACCACGCGGCCGACCGTCGCCGCGCTGGTGTGAGGTGCCATCCCGAACACGAGTTCCCCGACGAGGTCTTCGCGGTCGTCGAACTCGTAGAACCGCTCCAGCTCGTAGTACTGCTCCAGGAGGTCGTCGACGAACCGGGCGGTCTGGAGCATGTGTTCGGCCGCGCCGTCCGAGAGAACGATGTCCTGCACTTTTAGCTCGACCAGCTGGTCGTCGTGGGTCAGCGGGTCGCCGTGGATGTCCTCCTCGTAGCCCAGCCCGCGGAGTCGCTCGGCGGAGACATCCAGTTCCGAGGCCCGGACCGCCGTCACCGGCAGATCCGTCATGTCGTAGCGGACGGTGCCGTCTTTGAACGCCGACACGTCGTGTTTTGCCCGGAGAATGCCCTTCTCCATCGGCTCCGGCACCTTCTCCTCGGAGGTGAGCCCCTTGACCGCTTTCAGTTGCTCGAAGGCCGTCTCGCGCTCGCCGACGTTTTGCAGGGCGTCCCGATACGCTTCCTGCAGGTCAAGCACTTTGTACTGGGTCGGCGAGGCGAGCGTCTCACACCGGGCACACTCCGCCCGGCCGGACTCGTCGCGCTCGACCTCGGCCTCGCAGTCGGGACAGACGTACACCGGTTCGGTGGTGCCGCCGCAGTCGGCACAGCCCGCCTGGTGGGTCTCGGTCCCGCACTCGGGACAGCGCCGCCGGGCTACCTCGACCTCGACTTGGCCAGGCGTATCGCTCATCCCGTCAGCGTGTTTCGTCGCCTTGGCCACGTCCCGCTGTGCCCCGCCGGCCTCGCCGATGGGGCTGAGCGTGTGGACGGCCGGCGAGAGGTCCCGCCGCTCGGATTTCTCGGGGCGACCCATCCGGTTGCCGATGCGGGTCGGGGCGCGCTCACGAACCTGAAACGGCGCGATTTCGTTGACGGCCTCGATGGCGTTCTGCCCGACTTCGGGTTCGGTGTCCTCCGAAACGCCGATTGCGTCGACAGACTCGCTCTCTCCGTAGGTCCGGGCGTGCTCGGAGAGATCCGACGGTGTCCAGTCCCGCTCTAGCGACCGGGTGAACCCGAGTGTCCGCACCAGCGGCACCCAGTCGGTGACCGTAATCGTGTCCTCGTCCTGTGTGTGCTCGACAAGCAGGTGTTCGAGCGTCTGCTGGACGGTGTCGCTCCGTGGCAGGACGAGCGCGCCGGCATCAGTGTATGCGTCGCCCGCTGTGCCGTCCATCTCCGGGTCGGCGTACGCACCATCGGCCTGTGCGACATGTGCGTCCTCGACGGCGTCGGCGAGCGCACACACCTGGTCGACGCTCACGTCGTGCCAGAGGTAGGTGTATTTCGGGTGCAGCGGGGCGTCGTAGTCGGTCGCCCATTCGATGGCTTCCTCGGCGCTCGGGTCGGCGAGGTCGATGTGAGGCGAGTCCTCCATCGCCTGTACATCCGCGCCGGCGGCGTCGAGGTCCTGTTCCCACCACTCGACGGTGTAGGAGGCCGGTGCGAGCGGATGGTTGTTCTCGACGAACTCGCCGTAGTTGACCAGATACTCGCCCAGATCGAGTATTTTCTCGACGCCGTTGCGGACTGCCAGTGCCTCCTCGGCGTCGTCGATGCGGCGCACGTCGCCATTAGCCAGACGTACGGTCGGCCCCTCGATGGTGTCGACCGGCACGACGCCGGCGGCTTTCCCCGGCCGCTCGGTCTTGATCTGGGTCCCGGTCGCGAGGAAGTCGTCGACGAGATGCATCGTCGCCGGGTGGACGCCGGCTGTCGCGAAGCCGTGGTTGCGCGCCCGGCCGTAGCGCAGCCGGAACCCGCCCGCCTTCGACGGGTGGGAAAACACCGGACGGCCGGCGATGAGGTCCCGGAGGTATTTGTCGGCGGGGTCGACTCGTGGCGGTCCAGCCTGCTCGTCAGCCTCGTCCCTGTCGTCGTCCGATCCGTCGCCCGCGTCGTCGCCGTTCGCGTCCTCTCCTTCGTCGGCCTCGTCTTTGCCGATGGTTCCGTCGATGAGGTCCTGCAGCCACGGCCAGTCGACCTCGTCTAGGTTCCGCGTGTAGCGCTGAATCTTCGGGGCCTTGAGCGCGATGCCCTCGGCCAGCACCAGACACATCCCGCCCCGCGGGGAGTTCGAGTCGACGCGTTCGAGGTCCCGGTAGCCCGACACCTCCTCGTCGCCGGTCGCCTCGCCGTCGAGCATGATGGGCATGTGCTCGGCGATGAACTTCGTCTCCTTCTCCTTGGGTGAGTACTGCAGGCCGGTGTCCTTGTCGTAGAGGTCGATTTCCTCGGCGTAGCGGCCGATTTCCTCCTCGCGGGCCTTGTACTGGTCGATGCCCAGCAGCGCGCGGGCGTAGTCCGCGACTAGCACCGAGAGCGCCTGTGCGGTCCCGCCGGCAGAGCGAATTGGCCCGGCGTAGTAGACGTTGATGAACTCCGTCCCGTCGTCGTTTTCCAGCAGTTCGACGCGGTCGATGCCCTCGATGGGGGCGGCGACGACCCCCTCGGTCAGCAGGGCGACGGCGGTCCGGACCGCGCCCTCGACCTTCCCTTCGCGGCTGTCGTAGTCGCCGACAGTCCCTTCGACGAAGTCCTCGACCAGTTCCAGCGCGGCCTCCTCGCGGGACATCTGTCCCTCCAGCTCGCGCACCCGCTCGGCCACGCCGTCGATGCCGAGAATGTTTTCCACCCGGTCGGCCATGTCACGAGCGGTCGGAATCTCGACTTCTGGCTTCGGGTCGCCGCCGCGCTCTTTGGCCCGCTCGGCCACGTCGAAGGCGGCTTCGAGCTGGGTTTCGAGCGTTTCGAAGTACTGTTCGTCGGCCTCCCGCATCTTAGATATCCCAGAGGTCCAGATCGGTCGGCTCGTCGTGCTCCCGCTTGAGTTCTGTATCGAATCCGCGGACGTACAGTTCGCCCGCCCAGACGGTGCCGGCGTTCAGGTGGCCGGCAATCGCTTCGCCGTCGGGCCGGGAGAGGACGGCGTGGGTGTGGGCGAACCGCTTCCCGTCGAGATGCGAGATGTTGCCCATGCAAGCGGCGACCTCAAGCGGTTCGTCGAAGGTCAGCGAGTCGTACTCGGTCCGGTCTTGGTCGTAGAACATGAGCTCCGCGTCCTGCACTGCCCCAAGCCCGTAAAAAAAGCCGGCGTCGATGCCCTGTTCGTCCGCGAAGGCCTCGATCTGCGCGCGCCAGTCCCCACCGTGCTCCAGTCGGCAGACGAACTCGGACGTACTGTCGACTTCGCGGTAATCCATATCTGTAGTGGATGGCAGGCCGCTCCAAAAGCATTGCTTTCGGTCCAACCGTTTATATCCGAAGCCGAGACCACGGCCGCTGTGACGTAGCTACGGCCCGGCGCGCTGAGCGGTTGTGCGGCACACCGCGCCGGGACTGACGCGTGCCGCCTGTTCGCCACGATGGACGGACGACCGACCGGCGCTAGCCCGGCAACGACACCCGGCTGACCGGCTGGTTCCGGTCGGCGTCGTAGAAGGTGAGTTCGTCGACGGTCCACCGGATCGGGTCGATACCCTGCTCGACCAGCCGCGCGGCCGCGTCGCGGTCCCCGCCGCGGGCGACGGTCACGTGCGGGACGTACTCGTCGCCTTCCATTTCGTCGACGGGATCGAAGCGCTCGCAGAGCCGCTCGTGTAAACCGACCAGCCCCGGGCTCTCGACGGCGAGGTACACTACTGGTGACGGGCCGGTCGCGGCTGTCTCGAACTGCTCGATCTCTGAAATCTCCGCCTCGAACGCCGGCTGGCCGCGAAGCACTTCGCGCCCCTGCGCTTCCAGTCGCGCGTAGGCCGCGTGGTCGCCGTCACCCAGCCGCTTGGCGACCAGCGTGTGCTCACCCCGTCCCCGCCGCTGTGCGAGCGGCAGGTCCGCCGCAAGGTCGGCGGCCAGCGACGTGACTGCTGACGGGAGTGGGACGTTGATGCTGTACACAGTGAGCGGGTCGCTTGCTGTCGAGAAAAAGAGCGCGGTCCTACAGCCGGTCAAGCAGCCACAGGACGATGAGGACGACCAGCACCACGCCGAGTATCGGTTGGAGTGGTCCCAGAAGCCAACCCAACAGCCCTAGAACCCCGCCGATAATTTCGAGCACCAACCAGACGACAATGAGGACAAGGACAATCTTCAGCAGAGTGTCCACGTCGAGCTTCGCTCTGTCCATGCTCGGCAGGACTTCCTCGCGGGGCAAACCCCTTGTGGCCGCAGTAGCCCCTGACTTCGGCTCCGGAACGGATACGGCTTGGGCTGTAACGCTTTAGAGTGTCAGCTCACTCAATCGGCAATAAACGATATACCTGCCGAGGGGATAGCCGCGGTAGGATGGGCTGGACTCCTGAAACACTGGTCGTCGTATTCGTCGCGGTAGCACTGCTTGTCCCGACAGCGACCGGGGCAGGTTTCGGCAGTCTCGGCCAGCAGTCTGTCGATGCGGACGTGGTCGTCATGACCGCTGACGTGAACCCCGACGGGACCGCTGACTGGACGGTCGCCTACCGACTTCGGCTGGACGACGACAACACCACGCAAGCGTTCGAGGACCTGCGAACGGATATCCAGGCCAACCCGGCGGCGTACACGGACCGCTTTGAGCGTCGGATGCAACGCACTGCCGGGGCCGCGGAGAACACGACTGGCCGCGAGATGGCTGTCAAAAACGTCACGGTGAGTGCGCGCGAAGAGACGTTCGGCCAGACGTACGGCGTCATCACTTATCGGTTCCAGTGGACGAACTTCGCCGCCGTCTCCGGCGACCGCGTCGAGATCGGCGACGCGCTCTCGGGGCTGTTTCTGGACAGCGAAACCTCACTGACCCTCCGCTGGCCAGCGGACTATCAGGCTGACTCCGTTGCACCGCAGGCCGACGAACGGGGGAACGCCTCTGTCACCTGGCGTGGCCAACAGACGTTCGGGGAAGCCGAGCCGCGAGTGGTCGTCAACTCGAGGGACAGCGCTGGCGGTGACAGCGGGTCGAACGGGCTCCTCATCGGTGGGATTCTCGCGCTGGTCGGCATTGCTGCCGGGGTGTACGCACTTCGGCGGTACGGCATCCCTAACGGCAATGCGCCGGCCGAGCCGCCGGCGTCGATGGTAGACTCGGATGATCCCGAAGCGGAGTCCGCTGCCGGCACGGACGCTGACGCTGGCACACCGCCGGTCGAACTGTTGAGTAACGAAGAACAGGTCCTGCAACTGCTCGAATCGAACGGCGGGCGGCTCAAGCAACAGCAGGTGGCCGGCGAACTCGACTGGACCGACGCCAAGACGAGCCAGGTCATCGGCGGCCTGCGCGAGGAAGAGAAGGTAGAAACGTTCCGCATCGGCCGAGAGAACGTGGTGACGCTGCCAGACACTGACGTGACTGGTGGAGAGGGTGACGGGAGCGACGGAACCGACAGCGGTGACGAAACCCGATAATAAATCTGTCGACAGTTCAGTAGGGATTGCGGATCAAAACCACTCCTGTATTGCGGTTTTAATCCGGCTTAATCGGTGCTAACCCGGCTTTATAGACGCCTATTTATACGATGTTGGAGAGCCAAGCAACGGGTGTAATGAGACGAGCGACCCCGGTGTTGCTGGCAGTGGTGCTCGTGGTAAGCACGCTCGCCGCGGTGCCCGCCGTGACGATGGCACAGGAGACTGAAACGGTGGCCGAAGAGGCAGATGAGAATGCGACGCCCCCCGGCGCACAGTTGGCAGGCGTCGTCAGCGTGCAAGGAGCCGAACTGGACGGTGAGGTCCAGTCACGAACGTTCGGGGTCCGCGTCGCGAGGGCGAACACCGACGCTGCGAAGGCGTCCGTCGTCGCCGAGCAGGTGAACGACTCCGAGGCCCGACTGGACGAACTCCAACAGCGAAAGCAGGCGCTGGAGCAAGCCCGCCAGAACGGCTCGATAAGCGAGGGCGAGTACCGAGCGAAGGCTGCACAGCTCCATGCCGAGACGAAGAACGTCCAGCGGCTGGCAAACGAGACGAACGAAACCGCCAGCCAGCTTCCCGCCGAAGCGCTGGAGCAGAAAGGCATCGACGCGGCGGCGATCAAGACTCTCTCACAGCGCGCGAGCGAGCTGAGCGGGCCGGAAGTCGCCGCTGTCGCGCAGGGCATCGCCGGGCCGAACGTCGGACAGCAGGCTCGACCTGACGTTGCCGGCGACCGTGGCCCCGAAGCGGCGAACAGAACCGAAGTAGGCGACCGTCCGGAAGGTGGGCCGGAGCGGACTCCGGCGAGTGAACGGCCGGACGACACCGATACGACGCCAGCCAATGAGACGGCCACCAGCGGGGGCGAAACAAAGTCGCCGGGTGTCGGGTCTGATACCACCGCCGCTGGCCAATAGCCAGAGAGACGGCGAGTACAGTGCTTACACTTCGGCACACGCCAGTCTGTCTAGCGGTCCTGGCCGCTACGGGCGACGTGATGGCTATGAGGGACTGTGTTTGGTGACCATGCACACGACACTGTGAACACGGAAACTATTAGTACCCGAGTCACACAGCAGAATATACATGACGCGGACCTCTCGCTCCACGCCGCTCGCTGCGGATAGCGAGGGGTCCCTCCGTTTCTCCCCACGACGACGACGACCGGGCCGTTTCTAGGCCCACTACTACTTACTCTTCACTCGACAGGTTCGTTTCGTCGCTAGACGCCGTCGTCGTCGGTTCGATGGGATACTCGATCTGGTGTTTGATCGAGAAACCGACAGGCACACCACGGAACCAATGCAGAACACATCCATGCCAGAAGGAAACGGAACCGTCGCACTCGCCTTTTCCGGCGGGCTCGACACGACAGTCTGCGTATCGCTGCTGAAAGAGGAGTACGGCTACGACGAGGTCATCGGCGTCACCGTCGACGTCGGCCAGCCCGACTACGAGTTCGAGGAGGCCGAGGAGACCGCCGAGGCGCTGGGCGTCGAACAGCACGTCGTCGACGCCACCGAGGAGTTCGCTGACCTCTGTATGGAGGCCGTCAAGGCCAACGCCGACTATCAGGGCTACCCGCTCGGAACTGCCCTCGCGCGCCCGGTCATCGCCAAGGCTATTCTCTCGGTCGCCGAAGAGCAGGGCTGCTCGGCCGTCGCCCACGGCTGTACTGGCAAGGGCAACGACCAACTGCGCTTTGAGGCCGTCTGGCGCGACTCGGACCTCGATGTTATCGCGCCGGTGCGTGAACTTGGGCTGACCCGCGAGTGGGAAAACGAGTACGCCGCGGAGAAGGGCCTGCCCGTCGAGGGCGGCGATGGCGGTCGCTACTCCATCGACACGAACCTCTGGAGCCGCTCCATCGAGGGCTCCGAACTCGAAGACCCGAGCACCATCCCCGACGACGACATCTACAAGTGGACCGACAACCCCTCCGACAAGGACGCTGAACTGGTCGAAATCACCTTTGAGGAAGGCGTTCCCGTCGCTGTCGACGGCGAGGAACTCGACGGGGTCGAACTCATCGAGCAACTCAACGCACAGGCAGGGGCCCACGGCATCGGCCGCACGGACATGATGGAAGACCGCATGCTCGGGCTCAAAGTGAGAGAGAACTACGAGCACCCCGCAGCGACGGTGCTTCTGACGGCCCACGAAGCGCTCGAAGGGCTCGTCCTCACGCAGGAGGAGCGCCAGTTCAAGGCCCAGGTCGACCAGGAGTGGTCCCAGAAGGCCTACCAGGGCCTCGTCGACGCGCCGCTGACGGGCGCGCTCGAAGCGTTCATCGACGACACGAACGAGCGCGTTACCGGCACCGTCACCGTGAAACTCGAAGGCGGGCACTGCCGCGCCGTCTCCCGTGAGTCCGACTACGCCGTCTACAGCGAGTCGGCGGCCTCCTTCAACGAGGAGGACGTCTCCGGCGGTATCACCCAGCAGGACGCGACCGGCGTCGCGAAGTACCACGGCTTCCAGTCCCGCCTCGCGAACAAGATTCTCGACGACGTGAAGAAGGGCGCTGCTGTCACGGACGGCAGCGGCGACCAATCCGACGACGCGAGCGGGGCCACGGAGGAGTAAGCGAATGAGCGACGGCGAGGACCACGAGACGGCGGACGCGGACCGCGGCGATGCCGCGGCAGACGCGGACGGCGGCGATGAGACGGTCGTCCGCCGCGACCGCTTCGCTGGCGGGCCGGCACGGTCGTTCCTCTCCTCGCTGTCGGACGACGAGCGTATCTTCGCGGCCGACCTCGCGGTTGACCGCGCCCACGTCGTGATGCTGGCCGAACAGGAGATCATCGACCGCGAGACGGCCGGCGAGGTGCTGGCCGCGCTGGCGGACGTGGAGGACGCCGGCCACGGTGCGCTGCCTGACGGCGAGGATGTCCACGAGGCAATCGAGAGCGCCGTCATCGACCGCGTCGGGCAGTCGGGCGGGAAGATGCACACCGCTCGCTCGCGCAACGACGAGGTGGCGGCTTGCATCCGTTACCGCCTGCGCGCGGACATTTTGGACCTCATGGAGACCGTTATCGGGGCCCGCGAGCAACTCATCGAGGTGGCTCGCGCCGAGCGCGAGACGGTGATGCCGGGCTACACGCATCTCCAGCCCGCGCAGCCGACGACAGTCGCTCACTGGGTCCTGTCCTACGAACAGGCACTCCAGCGCGATACCGCGCGGCTGCTGGATGCATACAAGCGGGTCAACCAGAACCCGCTGGGGTCGGCCGCCTTTGCGGGGACACCCTTCGACGTGGACCGTGAGCGTACCGCTGCACTCCTCGGGTTCGAGGGCGTCGCAGAGAACTCGATGGACGCCTCGGCGACGCGTGATTTCCTCGTCGAGACGACCAGCGCCGTCGCCACGCTGGCGACGACCCTATCGGGGCTAGCCGAGGACGTGGTCGTGATGGCGAGCAAGGGCCACGTCGACCTCGACGACGACTACGCCTCGACCTCCTCGATCATGCCCCAGAAGAAGAACCCCGACACACTGGAACTGGTCCGCGGGCGCACAGGCGACGCCGTCGCCGGGCTGAACGGCCTGCTGACCAACCTCAAGGGCCAGCCTCGCGCCTACAACCGCGACCTCCAGCGTGCCGGCCGCCACGCCTGGGACGCCATCGACAGCGTCACCGAGAGTGTGGAAGTCGCCGCTGGCGCGGTCGCGACCGCCGACTGGCCCGCCGAGACCCTCGTAGCTGCGGCCACCGACGGGTTCGCCACCGCGACCGGCGTGGCCGACCTGCTGGCGATGGCCGGCGTCCCTTTCAGGACGGCCCACGAGGTCGTCGCCGAGGCCGCGGCGGGGCTGGCGGCCGACGAGGACGCGCCCGACTACGCGGCGCTGTCGGCCGTCGCCGAGGACGTGCTGGGCGAGCCGCTGTCAGCCTACGTTGACCGCGACGCGCTGGTGGCCGCACTCGACCCCGCCGAAAGTGTCGCCATGCGGGACTCTCGCGGCGGGCCGGATCCCGACGCCGTTGTCGAGCAGGTGTCGGTGGCTGAGGACGCTCTCGCCGCCGACAGCGAGGCACTGACTGCCCGCCGGCAGGCGGTTTCACAGGCGGCTGACCGCCGCCAGACGGAGGTGGACCGATATGTCTGAGCGACCACCGTCCCCTCGTGGGACAATTATACCATAATTCTGATATACAACTCAGAGACGTGGCGGATATGGGGCTTTGATACCATTAGAGCGTGGTATGTCTAATTCAATATTCTGATATGTTCGAAGGCTTTAAGTGTGTCCCTGTCACAGGATGAACTACAATGGCAGAATGCATCGAGTGTGGGGCGGACGTGTCCCTGCACGACAACCTCGAAGTCGGAGAGATCGTTGACTGTGCCACCTGCGGTGCCGAACTGGAAGTCGTCGGCGCCGACCCCGTCGAGCTCGACAGCGCACCCGAGCTCGAAGAGGACTGGGGTGAGTGAGGTGTTCGCGGTGGCGCGGCGCTCGACGCCGTACGTGACCGTGGCGCTCGACGCCGCGAGCCGCGAACCCACGGAGGACTCAGTATGAAAGTCGGACTCCTCTACTCGCGTATCCGCCGGGACGAGAAGTTGCTCCTGTCGGAACTGCGCGAGCGCGACCACGAAATCGAGAAGATAGACGTTCGCAAACAGCAGTTCAACATCCACGAGGCCCCCGAGGCCTTCGAGGATCTGGACATCGTCGTCGACCGCTGTCTGGCGACCAGCCGCAGCGTGTACGCGACGAAGTTCGCACAGGCCTACGGCGTGCCGGTCGTCAACGGCCCCGAGGTCGCCGACACATGTGCGGACAAGGTCAACAACAGCCTCGCGCTGGAGGCCGCGGGCGTGCCGACGCCCAACACCGACGTGGCCTTTACCAAGGACGCCGCGCTGGAGTCAATCGAGAAGTTCGGCTACCCCTGCGTCCTCAAGCCGGTCGTCGGCTCCTGGGGCCGCCTGATGGCGAAGATCGACTCGCGCTCGGCCGCCGAGGCCATCCTCGAACACAAGGAGACGCTCGGCCACTACGAGCACAAGATATTCTACGTGCAGGAGTTCGTCGAAAAGCCCGGCCGCGACATGCGCGTGCTGGCCGTCGACGGCGAGCCCATCGCGGCGATGGTCCGCTCCTCGGACCACTGGCTCACCAACGCCGCCAAGGGCGCAGAGACCGCCGAGTTCGAACTGGACGACCGCGCGCTGGAACTGGTCGAGAAGGCCTCCGACGCCGTCGGTGGCGGCCTGCTGGGTATCGACCTGATGGAGGTCGGGGTAGCGGAGAGCGAGGCCGACCAGCCGCGAGCGCGCGAGTTCGACGACTACACCGTCCACGAGGTGAACCACACAGTCGAGTTCAAGGCGCTGAACGAGGTCACGGACGTGGACGTGCCCGCGAAGGTCGTCGACTGGCTCGAAACCAAGGCGGCGACCGAGGCTGACGCCGAGGTGACGGCATGACTTCCGCTGGACGTTCCAGCTCGCTTCGCACCGCGGGCTGCGACCAGCGACATCACGCTCGCCACTGGAGGTGGCTCGCGTGACCTACACGGCAAGCGTCGTCGGCGGCTCCGGCTTCACGGGCGGGGAACTGCTCCGCCTGCTCGATGGCCACCCCGAGTTCGAACTGGCCCAGGCGACAAGCCGCTCGAAAGAGAACAAGACCGTTGGCCACTCCCATCCGAACCTCCGGCACTCGGACCTGCGCTTTTCCTCGCCGGAGGACCTGGAGTCGGTGGACGTGCTGTTCGCCGCGACGCCCCACGGCGTCTCGATGGAGCAGATAGACCGCTTCCAGGAGGCCGCCGGCACGGTCGTCGACCTCTCGGCGGACTTCCGGCTCAACTCCGAGGCCCAGTACGACGAGTGGTACGACGGGCACACGCGCCCGGACCTGCTCGAAGAGAGCGAGTACGCGCTGCCGGAGCTCAACCGCGAGAACCTCGACGGCGCGGACCTCATCGCCTCCGGCGGCTGTAACGCCACGGCGACGATTCTTGGCCTGCTCCCGCTGTTCGAGGCCGACATCCTGAGCGGCGACGAGCAGGTCGTCGTCGACGTGAAGGTCGGCTCCAGCGAGGGCGGGGCCGGCGGCGGCGAGGCCTCCTCGCACCCGGAGCGCTCGGGCGTCGTCCGCCCGTACGCGCCCACGGGCCACCGCCACGAGGCCGAGATTCAGCAGTTCCTCGGCATCGACGTGTCCTTCACCGTCCACGCGGTGGACATGATTCGTGGCGCGAGCGCGACCTGTCACGTCTTCCCCGAGGGCCCCGTCTCGAAGGGCGACCTCTGGGGAGCCTACCGCGGCGAGTACGAGGACGAACCGTTCGTCGAACTCGTCGCCGGCGGTGGCGGCGTCTACCGTTACCCCGAACCCAAGTCGGTCGCGGGCACGAACCGCGCCGAGGTCGGCTTCGAACTCGACCCCGGCAACAAGCGACTGGTCGTGTTCTCGGCCATCGACAACATGATGAAGGGATCGGCGGGACAGGCCGTTCACGCGGCCAACGTCGCCCTCGGCATCGAAGAGACGGCGGGCCTGGAGTTCCAGGGGCTCCACCCCGTCGGCGCACCGTAACCCCTGGAGTGATTTTCTATGACAGTCGTTATCAAAGTCGGTGGCGCTCGCGCGGTCGACCCCGCGGGGGCGCTTGCGGACGTGGCATCGTTAGTGGCCGACGGGGAGCGGGTCGTCGTGGTTCACGGCGGCTCGACCAAAGTCGACAAGACGCTCGAACGGCTCGGCGTCGAACCGGAGTACGTCGAGACGCCGTCGGGCGTCGTCGGCCGGTTCACCGACGAGACCACGATGGAGGTGTTCGAGATGGCCTTCGGTCACCTCAACACCCAGCTCGTCGCCGGGCTCCAGAGCGAGGGCGTCGACGCGGTCGGTCTCAACGGCGTCGACGGCAAACTGCTCTACGGACCACGGAAGTCCGCGGTGCGGGTCGTCGAGGACGGCACGAAGAAAATCCGCCGTGGCGACCACTCGGGCACGATCAAGCAGGTCAACGGCGACCTGCTGGAGACGCTGCTCGACGACGGATACACGCCCGTCGCGGCTCCGCCGATGGCCGGCAAAGACGATGACGAAATCATTCCTGTCAACACCGACGCCGACCGCTCGGCCGCGGCGATTGCCGGCGAACTCGACGCGACGCTGGTACTCCTGACCGACGTTGAGGGCGTCTACGCGGACCCCGACGACCCGTCGACGCTAATCGAATCGGTCGAGACGGCGGCCGACTGGGACGCCCTCGAAGACGCGGCCGAGGGCTTCATGGGCCGGAAGATAATGGCCGTCGAGGAGGCCCTCGACGGCGGCGCGACCGAGGCGGTCGTGGCTGACGCCAACGCCGAGTCACCGATTCACTCGGCGCTTGACGGCGGCGGCACCCACGTTTACGCGAGCGCACTCGAACAGGACACAGACCAGACAGCGACGGAGGAACAATGAGCGGATTCGTCTTCAACGAGAAACCCATCCAGATCGAACGCGGCGACGGTGCCTACGTCTACGACGACAGCGGCACAGAGTACCTAGACATGGGCGCGTCCTACGCCTGTGTCCCGCTGGGACACAAGCACCCGGCGGTCCAGAGCGCCGTCAGCGAGCAGCTAGAGAAGATAACGTACGTCCAGGCGTCGTACCCGAACGCCGAGCGGACGGCGTTGTACGACCTGCTCGCCGACACCGCGCCGGACCCCATCGACAAGACCTGGCTCTGTAACTCCGGGACCGAGGCCAACGAGGCGGCGCTGAAGTTCGCCCGCTCGGCCACGGGGAACTCCAAAATCGTCGCGACGATGCAGGGCTTCCACGGCCGGACGATGGGCGCGCTGGCGACGACCTGGAAGGACAAGTACAAGAAGCCCTACGAGCCGCTCATCGGCGACGTGGAGTTCGTCCCCTACGACGACAGCGAGGCGCTGGCCGAGGCCGTCGACGAGGACACCGCCGCGTTCATCGTCGAACCGGTCCAGGGCGAGGGCGGCATCAACCCCACCTCCGACGGCTACCTCGAAGATGCCCGGGAGATTACCGAGGACGCCGGGGCGGCGCTCATCTTCGACGAGGTCCAGACCGGTATGGGACGGACCGGCGCGCTGTGGAACTCCCAGCGGGCCGCCGTCGCGCCGGACATGATAACCGCGGCGAAGGGCCTCGGAAACGGCCTCCCCATCGGTGCGACGCTGTGTCGGGACTGGATCGCCGAGAACTACGGCTCCCACGCCTCGACGTTCTCCGGCGGGCCGGTCATCTCCGCCGCTGCCGGCGCGACCGTTTCGACTATCATTGAGGACTCTGTGCCGGGTAACGCCGCCGTGATGGGCGACTACCTCCTGACTGAACTGGAAGCGACCATCGGCGACGACGTGCGGGACATCCGCGGCGAGGGCCTGATGATAGGCGTCGAGGTCGGCCGCGGCGCGAACGCGGCGCTGAAGAAGCTCGCCCTGAACCACCAGGTGCTCGCGCTGCCGGCCGGCCGCACCGTGGTCCGCCTGCTCCCGCCGCTGACCATCGACGAGGCCCACGCCGACGCCGTCGTCGACGCGATGGCGGAGGTGGTGGGATGAGCGAAGCCGCGACGCGCGAGGCCGACACAGAGGCCCGCGACCTACTCGAAGCAGTTGTCCGTATCCCATCGGTTTCGCGGAACGAGGCGGAGGCGGCCGAGCGACTCGTCGAGTTCTTCGAGTCCCACGACCGCGAGGCGTGGCTCGACGAGGTCGGCAACGTCCGCGCGCCCGCCGACGACAGCGTCCTCCTCACCTCCCACATCGACACCGTGCCGGGCGACATCCCGGTCCGCGTCGAGGAGACCGACGAGGGCGACGTGCTGTGGGGCCGCGGTAGCGTCGACGCGAAGGGGCCGCTGTGTGCGATGGCCGTCGCGGCCGTCCGCACCGGGGCCTCCTTCGTCGGCGTCGTCGGTGAGGAGGTCGACTCGACCGGTGCCCGGTTCCTCGTCGAGGACCGCGAGTCGGCACCGGGGGCCGTCATTAACGGCGAGCCGTCCGGCTGGGAGGGCATCACGCTGGGATACCGCGGTCTGCTGGCCGGGACCTACGTCGCGACGAGCGAGTCCGGCCACTCCTCGCGCCCGGAGAACAACGCCATTCAGGACGCCATCGACTGGTGGACCGCTGTCGAAGACGAGTTCGCCAAAGACGAGTGGCACCCCGTCTTCGAGCGCGTCACCTGCAAGCCGGTCGAGTTCAAGGGCGGCACGTCGACCGACGGGCTGAGCGTCGAGGCGACGATGGACGTCCAGTTGCGGGTCCCGCCGGAGTACAGTACCAGCGAGATCCGCGAAATCGCCGACGGATTTCTGGAGAACGGCACGGTCAACTGGGACGACAAGGTCGAGCCGGTGATGCAGAGCCCCCGAACCAGCGCCGCCCGGGCGTTCCGGGCCGCGATTCGGCAGCAGGGTGGCGAGCCCACACTACTTCGCAAGACCGGCACCAGCGACATGAACGTCTACGCGAAGGCGTGGGACTGTCCGATGGTGACCTACGGACCCGGCGACTCTGATCTGGACCACGCGCCGAACGAGCACCTCCCGCTCGACGAGTACGACCGCTCCGTTGCAGTGCTCGAAACCGCGACCGAACGCATGCTGGAGGACTGACATGGATATACTCGACGTCGATGACCTCACGACCGACGAACTGGCCACCGTCCTCGACCGCGCCGCGGCCATCAAAGCCGACCACGGCGAGGGAAGCACGAGTGACCTGCTTGACCAGCAGACGCTCGGGATGATATTCGAGAAACCCTCGACGCGGACCCGGGTCTCCTTCGAGACGGGCATGACGCAACTGGGCGGCCATGCCGTCTTTCTCGGCCCCGACGACATCCACCTGGGCCACGGCGAACCGGTCAAGGACACCGCCCGCGCGCTCGGCCGCTACGTCGATTTCATCATGGCCCGCGTGTTCGACCACGCCGACGCGGAGGAACTGGCCGCGTACGCCGACGTGCCAGTCATCAACGGCCTGACCGACGACGCCCACCCCTGCCAGACGCTGGCCGACCTGCTGACCGTCCGCGAGGAGTTCGGCGACTTCGAGGACGTGTCCGTGGCGTGGGTCGGCGACGGCAACAACGTCTGCCAGTCGTTCGTCATCGGCGCGGCGATGGTCGGGCTGGACCTGACCGTCGCCACGCCGGAGGGTTACGGCATCGCCGACGACGTGGCCGACCGCGCCGCCGCCTTCGGCAACGCGCCCGAGACCACCCACGACCCCGAAGCGGCCGTCGCTGACGCTGACGTGGTGTACTCTGACGTGTGGGTCAGCATGGGCCAGGAGGACAAACGCGAGCAGAAACTGGCGGACTTCGAGGGGTTCCAGATTACGAGGGACCTGCTCGGAGACCGCCCGTTCATGCACTGCCTCCCCGCCCACCGCGGCGAGGAAGTCACCGACGACGCCATCGAGTCGGAGAACGCCGTCGTCTGGAACCAGGCGGAGAACCGGCTGCACGCCCAGAAAGGGCTACTCGTGTGGCTGTCTGAGCAGGCGTAGAACCGGCCCGAACATTTAGAACGGTTAGCCGGGCGGAGGCGGTCTGTGGCGAGCCCGCTGTACCGCGCGCCGTCGGCGCGCGGTTTCACGCGAATCGCTCTGCGATTCGCGCCTTTTTCGCCCACGTTTTTCGAGGAGCGCTTCGCGCGAACCCGACGCTGAAAAAGGTGGTGGGCTAAAAGTGACTAAATTTGTCCCGTCGGAACACGTCGATGCTGTTTATCGTCGTCGGTGGCTCCTGTCGCATAGCGAAGGCGATAGCGTCGGCTACCTCCTCTGGTTCGGTCACCTCACCCGGTTCGAACCGCTCGTTGAACGAGGTTCCGTCCTCGGAGCCGAACTCAGACCGGACTTCTGAAGGGTTGACCACGGTGACGCCGATATCGTCGTCGCCGACCTGCCCGGCGAGGCTGTGGGCGAACCCGCGGAGCCACCACTTCGTCGCGGCGTAGACAGGATTGAACGGCCGGGGATACTGGCCGGCGAAGCTCCCGACGAACACGAGTGACCCTGCCCCAGCACGGAGATGCGGCAGCGACTCGCGGGCGGTGTAGAACGCGCCGTCGACGTTGACCTCCATCATCGTCCGGTACTGCTCGTCGGACAGCGTCTCCACGTCCGAGCCGCGGCCGACTCCGGCGTTGACGACGACGCCGTCGAGCGAGCCGAGCGTGTCGACGGTGGACTCGACAGCGGCCGTGACCTGCGTCCGGTCGCTAACATCGGCCGGCACCACTTGGGTGTCGACGGTGTGCTCGGCGGTGATTTCGTCGGCCAGTTCAGTGAGGCGGTCTTCCCGGCGGGCGACCAGTGCTACGTCGGCTCCGTCGCGTGCCAACTTCCGAGCGGTTGCCGCGCCGATACCCGAACTCGCTCCGGTAACGAGTGTGGCTGTCTCTGAGAGTGGTCCCGAACCCATGGTCAGACCCACGGGCGTCTCGTGGTTAGCGTTTGGGCCCCGAGTGGGAGTGGCGGTTGGCCCGGCGGTGTCGACGACCGTTCCGGGGCAGTTTTCCACCCGAAACACTGCCCTTTTCGGTTTGGTTGGCAACGTTTCACACAGGACTGCTGGTGACCCGACCGCCCGCTCCGCGTCCGCTCAGCGCCGGTTCCGGGCCGGTGAGGTCGAGGTAACGGCCCTGTTTATCCGAGTCCACACAGTACAGCCTGGTATGTCTGTCAACCCCTCTCCGGACCAGTCCCACGAGCTGATGGTCGACGACGAACCGAAGCTTTCGGATGTGATGGCCTCAGTCTTCGGTGTTCAGGAACACGAGGTACGGACGTATCAGACATTGCTTGAGGCACCAGCAAGCACTGTCGAGGAACTCGCTGACGAACTCGGCCGGGACCGCTCGAACGTCAACCGGTCGCTGTCGACGCTCCGCGAGAAGGGGCTTGCGACGCGGAAACGACGCCTCCTCGACGGCGGTGGCCACGTGTACCAGTACACCGCGACACCGCTGTCGGAGGCCCGCGAACTGATGCACGAGACGCTTGAGGAGTGGACCGCCGCGGTCCACCACCGCATCGACGAGTTCGACGCCAGCCCCGGCGAGTGAGTCGGGCGTACGGCCGGCAACCGTCCGACTTTTGCATACTGGGAGCATGGTCCCGACAATGGCTGACCTGCAACTCACCGACGACGTGCCGCCGGTTGCCGACGACGGCGTCTGGCTGGCCTGCATCGAGTGTGGTGAGACGTTCGCTCCGTTCGACGCGATTCGCTACACCTGCGACGACTGTGATGGCCTGCTTGAGGTCCGCTACGACGATCTGCCGACCTTCGACGAGTTCGAGGGCTCGGGGGTCTGGCGGTACAACGCCGCCCTGCCCTTCGAGGAAGGCGTCACGCTCCCCGAGGGCAACACGCCGCTGCACGAGATGCCCCGCCTGAAAGACGACATCGGCGTCGACGCGCTCCGCGTGAAACACGAGGGGATGAATCCCACCGGCTCGTTCAAGGACCGCGGCATGACCGTCGGTGTCCGGGTCGCTCAGGAGGTCGGTGTCGACCGACTGGCCTGTGCCTCGACCGGCAACACCTCCGCGGCGCTTGCGGCCTACGGCGCACGCGGCGGCATGGAGACGCTCGTGCTCCTGCCCGAAGGGAAGGTCGCGGCCGGCAAGATCGCGCAGGCGAGCCTCCACCGCGCCCGGATTCTCGAAGTCGACGGCAACTTCGACGAGTGTCTCGACATCGTGCAGGACCTCGCCGCCCGCGGCGAGGCCTACCTGCTGAACTCGCTGAACCCGTTCCGACTGGAGGGTCAGAAGACCATCGGGCTGGAAATCATGGAGGAGTTCTACGCCGACCACGGCGAGTACCCGGACCGCATCGTCCTGCCGGTCGGCAACGCCGGCAACACCGCGGCGCTGTACAAGTGCTTCCGCGAACTCGTCGAGGCCGGCGCGATAACCGAAGACCAGGTGCCCAAACTCACCGGCGTCCAGGCCGAGGGGGCCGCTCCGATGGTCGAAGCCATCGAGGAGGGGTACGAGGACACCCGCCGCTGGGACGACGTCGAGACCCGCGCGACCGCCATCCGCATCGGCAATCCGGTCAACGCGCCGAAGGCCCTGCCGGGCATCCGGGAGACCGGCGGTACTGCGGTGGCCGTCTCCGACGAGGAAATTACTGAAGCGCAGCGCGACATCGCCGGGGAAGGCGTCGGCGTCGAACCGGCTTCTGCGGCATCCGTCGCCGGTCTCCGGAAACTCCGCGAGGAGGGCGAGGTCGACAGCGACGAGTCGGTCGTCTGCCTGACCACGGGCCATCTCCTCAAAGACCCCGAGGCAGCCGCCGAAGCCGGGAACGAGCCGGAGCCGGTCGCAAACAGCACTGAGGCCGTGCTGGACCTCATCGAAGAACCGTCGTCGGTCACCGGAACGGTTCGGCGACAGGTGTCGAAGGCCGCCGACGCGCCGCTGGTCCCGGCACTGGTCGCCGGCGGTTTCGGCATCGCGTATCTCTACCGCAAATTCCGTTCGTAGAAGGACGGCGACGAGACGTCTCGACTCGGTCAGTGCTCCGCCCGTTCTGGCTCCAGCCGGTAGCGTGTCGTCGCCTGCCCATCGAACCGGGGACCGTTTCCGGTCGAGGCGAACCCGACGGCCTCGACGGCGGCTCGGACTTCGGATTCGTCTTCCGGGAGCAGGAGTTCGACGGTCATGTGTTCTCGACGTGCGAACTCAATCGGGTCTGTCAGGAGCTTCTCACAGGCGTTGCCTGACCCGGCCAGTTGCGTCACGTGGACGGTCCCACGCTCGGCGTCAAAACTCACGAACCCAACAATGGTGTCGTCTTCCTCGGCCACGCGGACGGTACGGTCGTGGACGAGGTTTCGCATCACGTCCGGCGGCCCGTCAGCGAGGGCGGCCAGTCGTTCGGCGTCGTCTTCGATAGCGTCGCGGATATCCATACATGTGCGTGGGAACCCCACGCAAATAAACGGTGTGTCGGACGCTCCGGACTGTCCCCGCCTTCGCGCCAACAGGGCTTCGCACGACGGAATCTACTGCCGCTGTCGACAGTGAGACGCGGTCACAGATGAACACAGTTATCCCGAGCGACGGATAACGCGAGGGCAATGGTTCACGTACACACGGGCACGGTGGTAGCATGCGCGTAGTCGCCAAGTTCGGTGGGACGAGTCTCGGTAGCGGCGACCGAATCAACCGGGCCGCGGACTCGATTGCCGCTGCCGTCCAGCAGGGCCACGAGGTCGCGGTCGTCGCCTCGGCGATGGGCAACACGACCGACGAGTTGCTCGATGAGATCAACTACGACGCCGACTCCGCGGACCGCGCGGAAATCGTCTCGATGGGCGAACGGACCTCCGTCCGCATGCTCAAGGGCGCGCTCGCAGCCCGGGGCATCGAGGCGGTCTTCCTCGAACCCGGCAGCGAGGACTGGCCGATCATCACCGACGAGTACGGCGAGGTCGACGTCGAGGAGACACAGAAGCGCGCCCACGCGCTGGCCGGCCAGCTCAAGGACGTCGTCCCGGTCATCACCGGCTTCCTCGCACAGGACTACCAAGGCAACGTGACGACGCTTGGCCGTGGCGGCTCCGATACGAGCGCCGTGATGATGGGCGACTACATGGACGCCGACGAAGTCGTCATCGTCACCGACGTCGAGGGCGTCATGACCGGGGACCCACGGGTCGTCGAGGGTGCTCGGAACGTCGGCAAAATATCCGTCGACGAACTCCGTTCGCTGTCGTTCCGCGGAGCCGAGGTGGTCGCGCCGTCGGCGCTGTCGTACAAGAGCGACGACCTCGGTGTTCGCGTCGTCCACTACCAGCACGGCGACCTGCTCTCCGGCGGCACCTCAATAGAAGGCGAGTTCCAGAACCTGATCGACCTGCAGGAACAGCCAATCGCCTGCGTGACCGTCGCCGGTCGCGCTATCCGGAACAGCCCGGGCATCCTCGCGGACCTGTCGGGCGCTATCGCTGACGAGGAGATCAACATCGAGGCCAATTCCTCGGGCATGGACTCGTTGACGTTCTACGTCGACGAAGACGACGCCGAGGAGGCCGAAGCACTGCTGCACGCCCGTATCGTCGACGACGAGACGCTCTCGTCAGTCACTGTCGAGGACGATATCGCCGTCATCCGCGTCACCGGCGGCGACCCCAGCCAGTCGGCGCTGGCTCACCAGGTCGTCGCACCGCTTGCCGACGCGCACATCCATCTCTACGACGTGATTACGTCCGCAACATCGGTCTCCGTGTTCGTTCCGTGGGAGGACCGTGAACAGGCCCTCTCGCTCGTACAGGACGTGTTCTGACCGCTGAATTCTTTTTAATCGGTTGAGGAGGCCTGCTCGAACCGGCTCGCGGGCAGCAACAGTTCGCTCACTTCGGGGAGGTGTTTCAGGTTGTAGACGATCTTCGCGTCGTCAGACACCGGTGCGGCGATACACGACAGGCGAATCCCCTTTTCGGTGAGGTCCGGCGGGAGAATGTGGCTCGCCGGCGACGGCATCTCGCCTTCGACGACTGCCACCGCGCAGTTCGTGCACGCGCCGCCACGGCAGGCAAACGGCCACGCGAAGCCGTTCTTTTCGGCCGCTTCAAGCAGCGTGTCGTTCGGGTCGACGTAGAACCGCCCGAAATCAGTCGACTGCAGGTTCGCGTCGGCGGCTTTCGCGAACAGGTCCTCGTCTTCCAGTGCCCAGCCGTGGTCTTCGAGCACCTCGAAATTGAGAAATTCTACCATCGGGTCGTCCGGTTCCGGCGGGGCCTCCTCGGCCTCGGATTCGGACTCTGACGCCTCGTCGGGCAGGGGGTCTCCGGGCTCGTACCCGTTCTGCAGTCGCTCGTAGGCTGTCTTGACTGCCTGGAACTCGGCCGCCGACCCGCCCTGATCCGGGTGTGCCTCTTTTACCCGCTCGCGGTACGCGTCGACGATCTCCCCGTCGTCGGCGTCCGGCGTGATTCCGAGGACCTCGAATGGAGACGCCACGCAACACAGTAGCGGTCACGGACATAAATCCCCTCCTCCCGCTGCAGTATCTGCAGGCTACCGACGACAGCCGACGTGCTGTTCCCGGGCTACCGGCCCTGTGTCAACCGGAAACCGATTTGCCGCGGCAGGTCAGCGTCGGTAACCGCATCGATAACCGCGCTCGTGTCGTAGGCCACGCGGTGCTCCTCGATAGTCAGGTCCGCGAGGTCAAGCACAGCGTAGGCGGCCCGGTGGTCCCTGTCGCGAGGCTGGCCCACGCTGCCGGGGTTCAGCACGACACCGTCCTCGTACACTTCGTGGTGCTGATGGTGCGTGTGTCCCATCACGAGCACGTCCTCGTCACCCAGCAGGTCCGGCCCGAACTCCTCGGGGTATGTGTAGTGGTCCGGGTCGTCCGGGTGGCCGTGGACGAGCTTCACCCGCTCGTCACACACCAGTCGCTCGTCGGGCAGTGCCGCCAGCCACTCTATCTGCTCGTCGGACAACTGTTCCGTGGCGTGTTCGACGCCGGCCTGGGCCATCCCGTTGAACGCGAACGGCGTCTCGGCGGCGACGGCACGGTCGTGGTTGCCCATCACCGTCGGGACCGCTTCGGTCGGCCAGGGAGCGTCTGCAGGGAGCGCGTCGGTGTGCCCGCGCATCGCGTCGACACAGTCGGCGTGCCAGGGATTGTAACCGACGACATCGCCCGCACAGACTAGCCCGTCAACCGGCGGCATATCTGCAAGCACTGCCGCGAGCGCTATCCGATTCCCATGAATATCAGAGAGTATCCCGAGTTTCATTGTTCGTGTCTACCCCCTGCGGGGTCTTGAGTGTCGGTCCCGGCTCAGCATCTGTGTCCGCTGTGCGTTCGCTGCCATCCTCACTCTCCGTTGTACACTGCCACGTCGAACTCACCCGCCGACCCCGCGACACCGGCCGAACAGACGGCGTGTTCGTACTCGTGGCCGTACACTTCGCGGGCCACCGCGTCCGCGTCGGTGGCGGCCAGGCCGAACGCCGTGGGACTGTTCTCCTCGTAGGTCGCCACCAGCGTCGGTTCGGTGACCTCCTCGACGAGCAGCGCGTCCCGGCGGACGGTCCCGATGACCGCGCCCGGCCCGTCGGCGTTCGTCGTTGGGTCCGCCGCGTCGACACCGACGATACCGGCGACCCGCGGCGTGTCGTAGTCGTCCTTCTCGAAGTCGAGCGACAGGAGCGGTTCAGCAAGGGCGTCCCGCGCTGGATAGCCCAGTTCGAGCTTTTCGGCGATTGGGTCGACGTGGGAGCCGTTGCCGACGACCGCGCCGCGCTCGGTGACCCGGACACCGTTGTAGGAGATGTATGGGTTGTCCGTCTCCGGCGCGTCCGGCGTCGGCTCGACGGTCACTGTCCCGTCGCGCTGGACTGCCTGGCGGTTGGGGAACGAGCGCGAAGAGACGCGGTACGCACCGACTTCGGGACTGACAACGACGAATCGTCCAACGTACATATGCGAGTGTGCACAGCACCCGAAAAAAGCGCTGTCGATGTCTCACTGTCTGGCGTAGGCGTTACGCTGTTGTCTTCCCGATAGTATTGTGCGGGCTGCTGACACGCTTCATGTCCGACCGAATCGCGCAACGCTTACAAAGGGGCACCCGATACTGTAGAGTGCGCACAGTCCATTGGGGTAGAGGCCAATCCTGAAGCCTTCTGGGGGCTTCGACCCTGGTTCGAATCCAGGATGGACTATTTCTGTGGCGAACAACTCGTGAGCGACAGCGTCGTTGTTACTGGACTATTCTCTGGTGGCGACGGAACCAGCAACGCCTCGCTTGCCCCTGGCTACTTGTAGCTCCCTTCCAGAGAGAACATATGACACCGACACACGTCCTCGTCCCGCTGGACGGGTCACCGCTGGCTGACGAGGCGCTGACGTACGCGCTGGAGACGTTTGACTGTCGGATTACAGTCCTGAACGTCGTTGCGCCGCTCGACACGGGAATGAGCGAAGGTGGGATGCTCGAACCGGGCGCGGATCGCCGGGCGGCGGCTGACGAGCGAGCCACGAATCTCGTCGACCGGGCGGCACAGCAGGCCAGCGAGGTCGGCCAGCAGATCGAAACGGCTGTCGAGACAGGTGATCCGGCAGAAACGATTCTGGACTACGTTGAGGCGGTCGACGTGGATCAGGTGGTAATGGGTGGCCACGGTGGAACGCGAAACGAGATCGCCCGGCGGTTGCTCGGAACGGTCGCGACGGCGGTCGTCAGCGAAGCGCCAGTGACAGTGACGGTCGTCCGATAGTCACCGACGCCGACGACTCGGAGACAGCACGCGGCGACTCACGCTTGGCTGCCGAGGACGGCTTCCAGCCCCTGATACACGCCGAAGCCGATCACGACGCTGGTGGCGAGCGTGATGAGCCAGAACCCGACAGTCACGCCTATCTTCCGGCGCGAGACCCCGGCGGAGCCGCCGGCGAGGCCGCCGCCGATGACTCCGGAGATGATGATGTTGTTGAACGAGATGGGGATGCCAAGCGCGATGGCGGCCTGTGCGATGATGAAGCCGGGGACCAGCGCCGCAATGGAGCGGCGGACGCCGAGTTGTGCGTACTCGCGGGAGGTCGCCTGTAGCAGGCGGGGGGCACCCATCCACGCGCCGCCGAGGATACCCACGGAACCGAGCGCCAGCAACACGATCCCGGGGAGGCCGAGTTCGGTACCGTAGAGGTTTTCGAGTGGCCCGGTCGCGAGGCCGACCTGACTGCCGCCACTGGAGAAGGCGACGACGCTGCCGAGAACGACCAGAAACGTCTTGATACCCTTGTCGACGGAGGCCTGTGTCTGCAGGCGGATGTAGTAGAAGCTCCCGGCGGCGACGAGCAGCGTCGCGGCGACGGCGGCGATATCCGTCCCGGTGACCATCGCGGCGAAGCCGGCCAGCGAGCCCTGGTCGGTGCCGGCAGGCGACGGGATGATGCTCAACTGGACGTTGGCGACGATACCGCCGACAACGCCGGCGAGCAACGGGACGCCGACCGTTTCGGGGATGTCGTCCCGACGCAACACAGTCGCGGTGAGATAGGCCAGGCTTCCCGAGACAGGCGGGACGAGCAGCCAGAAGGTGGCGATGCGGCGGTAGGTGTCGAAGACGGGGTCGCCGCCGAGCGAGAGGCCGACGCCGACCATCGCGCCCGTCGTCGCGAACGCCGCCGGAACGGGGTAGCCCGAGTAGATACCGAACGCCATGAACCCAGTCGCGGTCAGCAGGCCGGCGACTGCCGCCAGCGAGGTGATTGCGACGCCGTCGATGAGACCGGCCCCGACTGTTTCCGAGATGCTCCCACCCTGTGTCAGCGCTCCCAGCGCGGCGAGGATGCCGATCAGGAAGGCGGCGCGCATCGTCGAGATGGCGTTTGCACCGATGGCTGGGGCGAACGGCGGTGAGTTGCTGTTCGCACCGAGTGTCCAGGCCGTTACAAGGCCGGTGACTGTCGCGAGGACGACCAGCGCCCAGAAGACGACGGTAGTCACCGCGTGCTGAACTCCGCTTGAGCCTGCCAGTTGTTGCTGTGTGAACGCGACCAGACTGTCATTGCCAGCCGTTCACACCCAGTACATAAAATGTCCGCGGCGTCGACAGCGAACAGTGACCGGCCCGCCTTGCCATGGTTTGTCGCCGATGTGGCTAATGTGCGACACCGAAGTCTTTAACGCCTATCGACACCGCTGGTGGGACATGTCACAGCGAAGACGCACGTTCATCAGTAGTGTTGGTACCGCAACTGCAATCGGGTTAGCCGGCTGCCTTGGCGGCGGCGACGGTGGCGACGGCGGCGACGGCGGAGACGGCGGCGACGGCGGAGACGGCGGAGACGGCGGCGACAGTGGTCCGGCCGCTCGTATCGGAATGGTGTACGCGACAGGCGGACTCGGCGACGGGTCGTTCAACGACCAGGCCCAGACCGGTGCTATTCGGGCAGCAGACGAGCTAAACATCGAATACGACGAGTCGCAGCCGGAAGCGGTACAGGACTTCGGCAGCCTCCAGCAGCAGTACGCACAGTCCTCGAACCCGGACTACGACCTCGTCTGCTGTATCGGCTTCCTGCAGGCGGACGCCCTCACGGAGAACGCCGAACAGTACCCCGAGCAGAACTTCATGATCGTCGACTCCGTCGTCGAATCGGACAACGTCGGCTCGTACGTCTTCGGTGAGCATCAGGGCTCGTTCCTCATTGGGCTGATGGCTGCGAAGCTGACCAGTCAGGACTTCTCGGCTGGCGCCGGCTCCACGCAGAGTGACTCCGCGAGCGTCGGCTTCGTCGGCGGCGTCGAGGGTGACCTCATCGGCCGCTTCGAAGCCGGCTACAAAGCCGGCGTCAAGCACGCAGAGGAGGATGTCGATGTCCAGACAGCCTACGTCGGCGACTTCAACGACCCATCGGGCGGCCAGGAGGCGGCTCTCTCGATGTACAACTCCGGTGCGGATATCGTCTACCACGCGGCCGGTAACACCGGGACTGGCGTGTTCCGTGCGGCCCAGGAGGCCGGGCGCTTCGCAGTCGGCGTCGACCGCGACCAGTCGGTCACGAAAGAGAACTTCAGCGACGTTATCCTCGCGAGCATGGTCAAGCGCGTCGACAACGCGGTGTACACGTCGGTCGAATCGGTCGTCAACGATAACTTCGAGGGCGGCAGTGTGAACACGCTCGGCCTCGAACAGAACGGTGTCGAAGCGGTGTACGGCCAGCAGCTCGGCTCGGAAATCCCACAGAGCGTCAAAGACGAGGTGTCGGAAGTCCGTCAGAGCATCATCGACGGCGACATCAGCGTGCCGACCGACCCCGAAAACGCCTGAGGCGGATCAGTGGCACAGTGTGCCGGTATGCCAGGCTCTGCGACTGACACTGTCCTGAAATAAACCACACCAGTCCGTATGAGTCCTCGCGGTCACACACGCAGTTGCCGCATATTTTTGGCAGACATGTGGAACCGTGAAGTTAAAACACCGGGACGGTAACGGCTCAGAGTATGGAACAGGCCGTCCACCTCGATGGTATTACGAAGCGGTTTCCGGGGGTAGTCGCGAATGACGACGTCGATCTGGCGGTCGAGAAGGGGACGGTTCACGCACTGCTCGGCGAGAACGGTGCGGGAAAAACCACCCTGATGAACGTCCTCTACGGGCTCTACCAGCCCACCGAGGGGACGGTCAACGTGCACGGCGAGACACAGCAGTTCGACTCGCCGCGCGACGCCATCGACGAGGGTGTCGGTATGATCCACCAGCACTTCATGCTGGTCGATCCGATGACCGTCACCGAAAACATCACGCTTGGGAACGAGCCCCGCAAGTGGCTCGGTCTCACGGTCGACAGCGAGCAATCCCGAAAACAGGTCCGTGAACTGTCCGAGCGGTACGGGTTCGACGTGGACCCCGACGCCCGAATCGAAGATGTCGGTGTCGGCGTCCAGCAGCGCGTCGAGATCCTCAAAGCGCTCTATCGCGGCGCGGATGTCTTGATTCTGGACGAACCGACGGCAGTACTCACGCCACAGGAAGTCGAAGATCTCTTTCGCGTGCTCGAAGAGCTGACCGACCAGGGCAAGACGATTATTTTCATCACGCACAAGCTCGGCGAGGCGATGGAGGCTGCCGACGAAATCACTGTGTTGCGCGAGGGGAAAAACGTCGGGACGGTGCCGGCCAACGACATCACTCGGGAAGAACTGGCCGAGATGATGGTCGGTCGAGAGGTGCTGCTGGACCTCGACCGGGACCCTGCCGAGCCGGGCCGGTCTATCCTCGAGGTTTCGGACCTCGTTGTGGAGGACGACCGGGGTGTCCGCGCAGTCGACGGGATTTCGCTTGAGGTCCGGGCCGGCGAGGTGCTCGGTATCGCTGGCGTTGACGGGAACGGCCAGTCGGAACTGGTCGAGGCAATTACCGGGCTCCAGATGCCTGACGAGGGAACGATCACATACGACGACGTCGACCGGACCACCGACAGCCGCCGGGAGCGCATCGAGGCCGGACTGGCCTACATCCCGGAAGACCGACAGGAGCGAGGGCTGGTGATGGACTTCGACCTCGTCGAGAACGGCCTGCTGGGGAGCCAGCACGCCCCTGACTACTCCTCGAACGGTCGCATCGACTGGGACTACACGCGCGACCACGCGGAGGAGATAATCGAAGAGTACGACGTTCGGCCGCCGGATGCCAACGCTCACGCGAAGTCTCTCTCCGGCGGGAACCAGCAGAAGTTCGTCGTCGGCCGGGAGTTCGCCCGGGACCCGCGTCTTGTCGTTGCCTCTCACCCCACGCGCGGCGTGGATGTGGGGTCGATGGAGTTCATCCACGACCAGATCAACGCGCTCCGGGAAGCGGGCCGGGCCGTGTTGCTCATCTCTTCGAACCTCGATGAGGTCCAGTCGCTTTCGGACCGCCTCGCCGTCGTCTACGAGGGCGAGATCGTCGACATCGTCGATCCCGAGCGCGTGACCGAAGAACAGCTCGGACTGCTGATGGCCGGGCAGCAACCTGACGCCGCCCCGACCATTGCGGCGGACGGGGAGGGACACCAATGAGCGATAGCGACCCGTCGCGGAACGGCGACGACCCGCCGACGCCGGATGCGGACGACCGGTGGTCACAGTACCGACAGCAACTCATCAGACTGGGGCAGACCTCTGTCGGCGAGCGTATCCTCATCGCTGTCTCGGCGCTGTTGCTCTCTATCGTCGTCGGAACGGTCATCGTCACCGTCGCGGGACTGCTGGCGACGTGCCGGTCGCCGGTACTTACGTTCGGTTCCACGACGCTGTGTTACGACCCGTTCTACGTGTTCAACCGGCTGTTCCTCGGCGCGCTGGGCGATCCCTTCGCCGGCGGCTGGTCGCCGCTGAACGCGCAGTTCGCGGCGACGCTTCGGGAGACGACGATTCTGGTGTTCACCGGACTCTCGGTTGCATTAGCGTTCCGTGCCGGCATCTTCAACATCGGGACGCAGGGCCAGCTTATCATCGGCGCGCTGGCGGCCGCACTGACGGTGCTCTGGGCTGGTTCGCTAGTCTCCGGAACAATCGCGCTCGTCCTGTTTATTCCGCTCGGCCTGCTCGCCGGCGCAATCGGCGGCGGCCTCTACGGTGCGATACCTGGCGCGCTGAAAGCCTATGCCGACGCAAACGAGGTTATTACGACGATTATGCTCAACTTCGTCGCCGTCCGGGTAACGCTGTATCTCGTCCGGAACCACTTCGCCGACCCGACGAGTCAGGCGACACAGACCCGGACGCTGCCCGTCGAGGGGCAGTTCCCCTCGATCCTGTTCGACCCGCGGACGGACTTCTCCTTGCTCGCGCTGCTGATTGCGCTCGCGTTCGTCGGGGGCGTCTACTACTTGCTCGAACACACGGCCTTCGGATACGACCTGCGAACCGCCGGTATCCAGCCTGCAGCCGCGGAGTACGGCGGTGTCGACTCCGCCCGGACTATCTTGACGTCGCTGACGCTGTCCGGCGCACTCGGCGGTATCGGCGGGGCCGTGTTCGTGATGATGACCCTCGGAAAGTTCCAGACTGGCATTCCGAGCTACGGCTTCGACGGGATCACCGTCTCTATCCTTGCCGGCAACAATCCGATTGGAGCCGTCTTCGCTGCCCTGCTCTTTGGCGTCCTCAAGTCCGGCTCGAACGTGGTGGCCTTCGCGACCGACGTGCCGCCACAGTTGGTCGGCGTCCTCCGGGGGCTTATCATCCTGTTCGTCGCGATGCCGGAGTTCTTCCGTATCATCGGACGGCGGCTCGCAACGCGCGAGCCAGACAGTCCGGCCACCGCGACCGCCGGAGGTGGTGCTGATGACTAACGACAGCACCATGGATCGACTTTCGTCAGCGTCAGGCCGACTGTTCATCGCCGCTGCGGCGTTTCTCACGCTGACTGTCCTCGCCGGGTTCGGCCTCGTGGCACCGGCGTCGACCCCCGGGCAGATATTCTGGGTGCTGGCCTCGAAATCGACGCTGTCATCGACGCTACGGCTCTCGGTCCCAATCGTGCTGGCCGCGCTCGGTGGCATCTTTGCGGAAAAAAGCGGCATCATCAACATCGGGCTCGAAGGGCTGCTCATCATCTCGGCGTTCGCAGCTATCTTCGGGGCCGACGCCACCGGGTCGCTGTGGCTCGGGTTCCTCATCGGCATCGTCGCGTCGACGCTGCTCGCTGGCGTCTTCGCCGTCGTCTGTATCGAGTTCCGCGCGGATCAGATCATCGCCGGTCTGGCCGTCTGGCTCATCGCGCTCGGCCTCGCGCCGTTCGCCTCACAGGTGTTCTACGGCGGGCCAAACACTAGCAACGTCGGGACCTTCGATACGATAACGGTCCCGGGGCTGGCCGACATCCCGTTCTTCGGCGCGCTGTTCGATGCCTCGCCCGCAGTGTATATTATGTTCCTCGCCGTGGCGGCGTCGTGGTACGTGCTGAACCGCACCACCTTCGGCCGCTGGGTCCGGGCCTCCGGCGAGAACCCGAAGGCACTGGACACTGCCGGCGTTGACGTGTCACGCGTCCGCTACGCCGCCGTACTCCTCTCCGGCGTCCTCTCGGGGATGGGCGGGGCCGCGCTGGCCATCAACATCGGCCAGTTCACCGGCAACGGGCCGACGATGGTCAACGGCAAGGGATTCATCGCCATCGTCGCTTATCTGTTCGGCAACTACAACCCGGTCGGTGCGCTGCTGTCGACCACGCTGTTTGCCGGTCTCGACGCCGTCCAGTTGCGCCTCCAGACGGCCGATGTCATCGCTGTCCCCGACTCACTGGTCCAGACGATCCCGTTCGTCGCCGTCATCGTCGTGCTCGCTCTGGTGGGCAAGACTCGCCTGCCCGAAGCCGCGGGTGAGCATTACGAGTCCGGCGAGGAATGAGCTAGAAACAATCTTCTCTGGGCTTATTTCTGCCCGCAACAGTAGCACAAAGTTATGTAATGCGAACAGCCAGGGCAAGAGCGCGCTCTCGCGGGCAATCGGACGCTGCGCGTCCGATGACAGCCGGGGCTTTCTGGCTGTACACAATAGCAGTCCCGTTGGGGCCAGCCCCTTTTCAGAGCCGAACACTGATGTGCGCCGCCGGCACAGGACGAGGTAGCAAATGTCGCGCCGATATGACCACGCTCGGGTTCAGGAGTACTGGCAGCAGGCCTGGGAGCGCGAGGGCGTTTTCGAGTGCCCCGCTGAAGCTGACGACCCGACGTACGTACTGGGGATGTTCCCGTACACGTCCGGCTCGTTGCATATGGGACACATCCGGAACTACGCCATCACGGACGCGTACGCCCGGTACCGGCGGATGGCCGGCGACGACGTACTCCACCCGATGGGGTGGGACGCCTTCGGCCTGCCGGCGGAGAACGCGGCCTACGAACGGAACACGGACCCCGAGTCCTGGACCCGAACGTGTATCGACCAGATGAAAGACGACCTTCGGGAGATGGGCTTTGGCTACGACTGGTCTCGGGAGATCACGACCTGCGACCCCGAATACTACCAGTGGAACCAGTGGCTGTTTACCCAGTTCTACGACGAGGGGCTGGTCGACTACGGCGCGGCGACCGTGAACTGGTGTCCGGACTGCGAGACGGTGCTTGCTGACGCGCAGGTCGAGACGCCGCCGGAAACCGACGAAGGCGAGACGATTGCCGGCACCGGCCACAGCCATACCCACGGTGGTGTCTGCTGGCGTTGCGGGACCGGCGTGGAGCAGCGCGACCTCGACCAGTGGTTTTTCGCCATCACCGACTACGCCGAGGAGCTGTATCACGGGCTGGACGACCTGGAGGGGTGGCCTGACGGCGTCCGGGACAGCCAGCGCAACTGGATCGGCCGACAAGAAGGTGCTCGCGTCGCGTTCTCCATTGACCACGACGACCACGACACCGTCGAGGCGTTCACGACGCGGCTCGATACGGTCTACGGCGCGACGTATCTGGCACTGTCTCCGGGCCACGACCTCGCCCGAGCGCTCGCCGAGGCGGACGAGGCCGTCGCCGAGTACGTGGAATCAGTGGCGACTACGGACGACACCGGGATGAGCGGCGTCGAGACGGACCTCACCGCGACACACCCCTACACCGGCGAGGAACTGCCGGTGTACGTCGCGGCGTACGTGCTGGACGACGTGGGCACGGGCGCGGTTATGGGCGTCCCCGCTCACAACGAACAGGACCACGCCTTCGCCGACGAACACGATCTGCCCGTACAGCGGGCTGTCGAACCGGTCGATGGCAGCGGGACGGACCTGCCACACGCACCGTACACCGGCGACGGGATGCTCACGGGCAGCGGCGAGTACGACGGCCTCGCCAGTTCCGCCGCCCGCGAGCGCCTGTGTGAGCACGAGGCCGCCGAGTCCGCAGTGACCTACCGCCTGCGGGACTGGCTCATCTCCCGGCAGCGCTACTGGGGGACGCCGATTCCAATCGTCCACTGCGACGACTGCGGCCACGTCCCCGTCCCCGAGGAGGACCTGCCGGTGGAACTGCCCGACTACGTCCAGACGACCGGAAATCCCCTCGATGCGGCCGAGGAGTGGAAGCAGACGACCTGTCCGGACTGCGGGGCCGACGCGGTGCGAGAGACAGACACGATGGACACGTTCGTCGACTCCTCGTGGTACTTTTTGAGATACCTGTCTCCACACTTTGAGGACGCCCCCTTCGACCAGCAAACCGCCGACGAGTGGCTCCCGGTCGACGTGTACGTCGGCGGCGAGGAACACGCCGTCCTCCACCTGCTGTACATCCGCTTTTTCGCCCGGGCGCTGTCGGACATCGGCCTGCTGGACCGCGAGGAACCGGTCGAGCGGCTCATCAACCAGGGGACGGTGCTCCACAGCGGCGAGAAGATGTCCAAGTCGAAGGGCAACGACATCGCGCCCCACGAGTACGGGGCCGAGACGACGCGGCTGTTCGTCCTCTCGGCGGCCCACCCCTCGCAGGACTTCGAGTGGACCGTGAAGGACGTCTCGACGGCCTACGACTTCCAGCAGACGCTGTATCGCCTTGTCACGGAATACACCGACCGAACGGAGACACGCACCGAGAGCACCGACCACGACGCGTACTTGGAGCGGGAAATCGACCGGACAATCGCGGCCGTCACCGAGGAGTACGACCGCTTTCGCTTCCATCGTGTCATCGGCGAGATACAGCGGTTCGCACGGCTTCTGGGGCGCTACGCGGGCTACGACCGGCCCTACCAGTTCGCCTACGGCCGCGGCCTGCGGGTGCTCGCTCGTCTGGTTGCTCCGATTGCACCGTTCCTCGCCGAGGAGATGTGGCAACTGCTCGACGAGGACGGCCTCGTCGCCGAGAGCCGGTGGCCGGAACCGCTCCGGGACGTTGACAACTACCGCATCGAGCGGCAGGTCGTTCGGCGGACGCTCGACGACGTGCGCGAAATCACGGAAGTCGTGGACATCGACGAACCGAACGAGATCGAACTCGTCGTCGCCGCCGACTGGAAGTACCGGGCCTACGAGATCGCCCGCGAGTCCGATCCCGACGACGCCATCGTCGGCGAAATCATGGCCGACGAAGACATCAAACAGCACGGTGACGCGGCCGCCGAGTTCGCCGACCGCCTGGCCGACCGCGGCGCGGGACTGGAACCGATTATCGACGGCGAACGCGAACTCAACACGCTCCAGCAGGCCGCGTGGCTGTTCGAAGACGAGTTCGCCTGTGACGTTGTCGTCCGGCGGGCCGACCCCGACGACGACCTCGCGGCCAAGGCACGGCCGAACAAGCCCGCGATTCACATCTCCTGACTACTCGTCTGTGGGCGCGTCGCGGACGGCCTCGTGGGCGTCGGTCACCGCGCCGACCAGCTGTGCCCGCTGCGCGTGGTGTATCAGATGCGAACGACAGTCACAGTCAGAACAGCCGAAAGCGTCGATACGCTCGAACCCCTCGGCCGTCGGGCCGTCGACCCGCCGGGCGACGGCACACTCGACGTCGGCCTCGGTTGTGACGACCCGCTCGACGGTCGTCGCTGCGTCACCGAGCAGATAGTCGATATGCCAGTGCCGGGTGTCGTTGTCGCCGGCGGCGACCGCGCGGTGGCGGTCGATGCGGCCGAAGCCGCCGCTGCCCAGCGCGCTCCCAGTGTAGGCGTACCAGCCCGCCGGGAACGTGAATTCGCCAAGCGCGCCGACCGTAATCGGTCCACGGGCGTCCCGTTGGAGTACCAGCGTGTAGGTTCCGCCGGGCATGGCCCGCTCAGGTCCCGATATCGGGGTCGGCCGCGAGGTCGCCGAAGCCGTCGATGCGGAACTCCCGGGAGTCGGTGCAGTCTTCGCTCTCGGCGGCGAGTTCGCCGACGACCCAGTTGAACCGGCGCTGGAACCCGTCGTAGGGTGCGTCCGCGAGCAGGTCGGTGACGCGGTCGCTCGTCAAGTCCTCGTCGTATTCCTCGGCGAAGTCGGCGATGTTTTCGGCGGCTGCCTGTGCGATGTCGTCGTCGGTCTCGTTTGCGAACGCCGCAGTGAGGGCGTCAGTTAGCTCGGACATACGCGAGGTAACGCCACGCTGCCACGTATGCGTTCTGCAACGGTTCGGGGCGTCCGAGCGTTTCTTGTATCGAGGGCAACAATATCAGCGAGATGAAGCCGCTGCGACAAAGCCCAACCGTGGTCACGCTGGCCGTCATCTGTACTGTGTTCCTCGCACAGCAGGCCGTCGGCGTAGTGGCCGCGCCGCGGAGCCTGTTCGCCCTTTCTCCTCCGCTGCTCAGCCGTCCCTGGACGCTTGTCACCAACGTGTATGCACACGCTGGCCTGCCCCACCTCCTCGCAAACGCCGTCGGGCTGGCGCTCGCTGGCGCTGTCCTCGAACGCCGGACTTCGCCACTCCGGTTTCACGCCTTCTTCGTCTCGACCGGCGCACTCGCCGGAGTTTCACAGGTCTCGATAGCTGGCCTCGTCGGCCCGTTCGTCCCCGGGATGGTCAGTCACGTCTCCGTGCTCGGGGCCAGCGGCGCGGTGTTTGCGCTTTTCGGATACCTGCTCGCCGCCAATCGTCTGACTGACACTGTCATCGGCGGATTCGAACTCGCGCCGCGCGTCCAGCTGGCACTGGCTGGCGTCGTCGCCGCCGCGATCACGATTGCCACCGCGAACCCCGGCGTCGCGCTTATCGCACATTTCACCGGCCTTTTGCTGGGGTTTCTTGCCGGGCGCGTCCACCTGCTGCGGCCGACGGACTCGCCGAAGACACCCGAGGCCGCCAACTACTGAACGGCGTGCTGTTGTTCCGGGTGCACGACGCCACGCACTGTCTCGCGGCATGTAATTGGTAAGTGCTATCAAATAACCCGGGCGCGTAGACAGACGGAATGGTACGGAGTCGCGGGGTTGCGTCAATAGCCGTCGCAGTACTGCTGGTACTTGCCGGGTGTGGCGGGTTCGTGGCGAACGGGATGGACAGCGGCGCGACCCAGCCGACCGCAACCGAGACAGCGACGCCGGACTCCTCCTCGCCGGTCGCAGCGAACGGGACGCTAGAGGTCCATTACATCAACGTCGGCCAGTCGGTGGCGACCCTCTTGATCAGTCCCGACAACGAGACGATGCTCATCGATTCCGGGGACTTCACTGACGACGGTGAGCACGTCTTGCAGTATCTCGACCGACAGGATATTGACCGAATCGACCACTTCGTCGTCTCACACAACGACGCCGACCACATCGGCGGCAACGCGGCCGTCATCAGGCACTATGAGACCGAAAAAAACGGCGTCGGCGCGGTGTATGACCCCGGTATCGCCGCGAGTACGCAGACCTACGAGCGATATCTCGACGCTGTCGAAGCCCACAACGTGACGCTGTACGAGACCCGCGAGGGCGACCGGATTCGGTTCGCTGGCGTCGAGACGACCGTCCTCGGCCCGCCGGAGCCATACCTCGAAAACGGGGACCGAAACGAGAACAGCATCGTCCTCCGGGTCGAGCACGGTGAGACGAGTTTCCTCTTTACCGGCGATGCGGAGGACAAGCAGGAGGCGTATCTCGTCGACACCTACGGAGCAACGCTCAGGGCCACCGTGCTAAAAGCCGGGCACCACGGCAGCGCGTCAAGCACGAGCGGGGCGCTGCTCGACGCCGCCGACCCCCGGACGGTCATCGTGTCGAGCGCCTACGACTCCCAGTACGGCCACCCCAGCAACGAGACGCTCGCGCGGCTCGCAGCGCGGTCGGTGCCGACGTACTGGACCGCCACCCACGGCGACACTGTGGTGACAAGCGGCGGGACCGCCGTGACCGTCAGCACGCAACGGGCCGCACCGACCGACCCGCTGTCGCTGCGTGCCGGCGACCCGATTGCCCCCGGCGCGACCGACCCCGTCTCGGAGCGTGCGACCTACCGCGCCGGCGTGTCGGTCCGGGCCGACACGCCGGTCGTGACTGACGGTGGAACGCCCGCCGAAAACACGAGCGGGGACCTGGTCGTCGACCGGATTCGCGCCGACGCCGCCGGCGACGACCGGGACAACCTCAACGACGAGTACGTCGTGTTCCGGAACGCGGGCGCGGCCCCGCTTTCGATTGGCGGCTGGACGGTCGCCGACGAGTCTGGCCGCACCTACGCCTTCCCCGAGGGGGTCACCCTCGGCCCCGACGAGACTGTTACCCTGCACACCGGCAGCGGCACCGACACGGCTACCGACCTTTACTGGGGGGCCGGGCGGCCGGTATGGAACAACGGCGGCGACACCGTGACCGTGACCGACGCCGACAACGAGACCGTACTCGAACGGAGTTACTAATGGTACCCGATGGAACCTACACCGCCGTCGTCGACCGAATCGAGGATGGAATCGCGACGCTCGAACTGGAGGCCGAGGACGACCTGTACGCCCTCGACATCGAGGCGGCCGAACTGCCGGCCGAGGCGCGGACGGCCGACGCCGTCCTCGAAGTAACCGTCGCCGACGCGGCGCTCGCGGACGTGACCTACGAGGCCGACGAAACCGTCGACCGGGCGAGCGAGGCCCAGCGCCGGTTCGACCGGCTTTCGAAGCGGCCGCCGCGGGACGGGGAGTGAGACGCGCCGTAGGAGGTTGGTAACAATACGTTTAGCGTGTGTAGCTCGTCGTATGTGGAACAGTGACATAGAGACGGCCGACCCACCGCTCGGGAAGTGCCCGGCCTGTGACGTGACGATTCCGGCGGCGAACCTCGTCATCGCCTACGACACGGCCGGCGACTGGCCCCGGATGCTCGCCGAGTGCCCGGACTGTGCGGGCGCCGTGAACCCGGTGTGACACCCGATGACACCGATTGGGACGGTGAATACACGTAGCCGCGCCGACGCGTCCGCTTATATGTGTAGCAACCACCGATTAGGTGCGGTATACTGTTGTTTCGACCGATGATACCGAGGCCAGACAGGGTGAGCGACGGTGGGGTCGTCGAACAGCGATAACCCCTCGCTCCCCCGCCAGAGCGACACCGACAGCCTGGGGGCGACGGACGCCGGCCGATACCTCGATACGCTCGCGTTCGCGGCTCGGGGCGTCTGGACCGTGACGCTCGCCGGCGTCCGTCCGGTCGCGTTCTGGAGCGCGGTAGTGTTGCCGCTTTGCTATCTCCCGTCGCTCTACGGCGTCGGCACGGGCCAGGACACGGGGCTGTTCGTCGAACTCGTCGCCTGGCACGTCGCGGCTATCCTGCTCGGCCACGGACACACGCCCTTCTGGAGCCGATAGCCGACCCAGTCGGGCGTCGGCTCCCCGTTCCACCTGAAACGATGGGGGTATGGTGACGGTTCCCGTCCGCGGTCTCAACCGACGAAAACTTCTTCGTCGAGGCGCTCGGTCGCGGTTTCGGCCAGCGTCTTGAGGTTCACTGTGTCCTCCCGGTTGTACGACACCAGCGTTTCGAGTGCACCGTCACGGCCCTGCTCGTGTTCCCGCCAGAGACGGACCGCGTCCCGGCCCGAGATGTCCGGCCGGTCGCGCTCGATGCCGATGTCCTGCTCGACCTGTTTGAGCCCGCCCGAGAGCCCGATTTTCTTGCAGGTGTACATGAGGTCCAGGTGCGGCCGGTCGAGGTCGACGTCGAAGTTCGCTTCGAGGAAGGGCACGTCGAAGCGCTTGCCGTTGAACGTCACCAGCAGATCCGCGCCGTCGAACGCGGCCCGGAGGTTCTCGGTCGTCAGGTCGTCGCCGGCTATCAGCGTCTCTGTGTCGCCGTCCTGGTGGAGGCTCACCGTCGTCACCTGATTTCGGTCCTGGTCGAGTCCGGTCGTCTCGATGTCGAAGAAACAGGCCCGCTCGCGGAAGGTCTCGTACAGCCGCCAGCGCTCGCTGCTGGGAAACGCCCGGTCGAAGTAGGCCACGTCGGTCTCGGCGACCCGCTCGCGCCCCTCGTCAATGAACTGCTGGATGCGGTCGCCGCGCTGCCCGCCGACGACGGACGGTTCGAACTCGTCCCAGTGGGTGACGCCCCGCTCCCAGATGGACCGCTCGGTCTTCTCCCCGACGCCGTCGGTACCGATGAAACTGTTCTCGACGCGCACGCTCTCGGGTACAGGTTGGGCTGTATGTAAGCCCGTCGGTGACGCCCCCGGGCCGGCGGTCGGTCGCGTCCGACCTACTTCCCACACATCGCGAGGATGCTGTCGTACGCGGACTGGCTCTCGAGCGGGAGCACGACCGTGCTGCCGCAGTTCGAACACGCCGTCCGCGACCGCTCGAACGTCCGCTCGCAGAACGGACAGATGAACCGTGACGCGCCGACGGTGTCGGTTCCGGACATGGTCGTACGCGGCGTCCCGTCCCTGAACGTCTGTCCGCTACGTGCATACGACGGCCATGGTCACGTCACTATTTATATAGCGTTTCTCGGACAGCGAAGCCGAGTCCGGCCGGTACGTCACCGCTGAGTGGCCTGTCTCGCCGCCAGTTTGATTACACGCTCACGTCGACAGTTGGCGTATGGGTATCGGTGACAATTCAGGACAGGGGCCCAGGGCAGGCCGACCACTGCTCGCCCGCCTCGCTGGTAGACTGGGCGCGTCCGGCGACCGCTCGACCGGGACGCCGGCGGTCTGGGGGCCGCTCACGTGGTTTGCCGTCGCCGTCGTCGCCGTGGAACTGGTCGGACTGCAGGGGTATCGCCTCCTCACCGGGCAGGTGTTGACGTTCGTCCAGAACCCGCTGTGGCTGGTCAGACCGCTGGTGTTGCTCGGGGCCGCGCTCGCGACGGAGTCGCTGTACCGTCGCTACGACCGGGCGCTCGCCCGGAGCAACATCGAGGCGCGCGTCGACGACGCCTCGCGGTTCGACGGGCTGGTCGCGGACCGCCTCGTCTGGCTGCTCGTCGGCCTGGGGACCGGCTTCACGCTCGTCGTCGCCGTCGTCATCCTCACCGTGCCACAGCTCTACGCCGCCGGCGGCGCGACGCGGGTGTTTCGCTTCCTCGTCGTGACGCCCTTCGGCTACGTCCCGGTGCTGGCGTCGTTTCTCGCGACCTACGTCGCCGTCGAGGTGCTGTTGCCCCGCCGAATCGCCGCGGCGGACGTGACGCTCGATTACTTAGACCCCGAGCAACTGGGCGGGATGCGACCGGTCGGTGAACTGGTCAAAGTGGCTTACTACTACCTGATGGTCGGGCTCGTCGCCTACGCCGTCGCGACGTACGGGCCGCACATCCTCGGCGGGGCGCTCGGTTACAGCGCGCTGGACGCGCCCGGCCTCGCGGTCAACGCCGCGTTCACGGCCGTCTGGGTCCTGTCGGTCGGCGTCATGGCCTACGGCATCTGCGTCCTCCACCAGCACATGGCCCGACAGAAGCGCGAACTCCTCTACGACCTCGACAGGCGGGCCAGGGACCACGTCGACGCGCCGTGGGACATCCGGTCGTTCGACGCGCTCAGCCCCCCGGCGGAGTACCGCCGGTACCGCAAGCAGGTCGAGTTCGTCACCGGGACCAAGGAGTACCCGGCAACGTTCACGATGTGGACCCAGCTCGTCGTCGGCGTCATGATACCGAAGGCGCTCCAACTTCTGCTGGCGGCCGTCTGAGCCGAGCGAAAGCCCGAAGCCGGGCGGGTCCCCACGGTAGCCCATGACGACGTTTCTGCTCGCCACCGGCTCCGTCCACGTCACCGCGGCCGCCGCCGACTACCTCCAGGACCGGCTCGACCCCGGAGCCGACGACGAAATCGTCGTGGTCGCCGTCCGCGACCCCGACGCGCCGTCCCGCGACGCCGGTGACGCCGTCAACGTCGCCCGCTCGCGGCTCGCGGCGTTCGCGCCAACGACAGAGACGCGAGAGGGCGAACCCGCCGCGGAGCTACTGGCGGCCGTCGACGAGCACGACCCGGACGAACTCGTCGTCGGCCCCCACCGCGGGACCGACGACAGCGACGGCGTCGGCTCGACGGCCGCGGAGCTGTTCGCCCGGGTCGACCGCCCCGTCGTCGTCGTTCCGCTCCCCTAGCGAGAGAACAGCCCGTCGTCCTCGAAGGTCAGGCCGAGGTCCGTATCGAGTAGATCCTCGGTCATCGCGGCGACGGCCGGCGCGACCTCGGTATCGGGGTCGGTCGCGAGCGGCCTGGGCGCGGCCGCTCCGATGTGACCCACCGTGTGTGCCGCGTCCTCGATTGGTTCGGCGTCGTCGCCGGCCACACGGGTCGCGACGACGGCCGTGGCCGGCGCGCCGATGTCCCGCAGCCGGCCCCGCTGTCTCGGGAGCAGGTCGCTGCCCCGCTGGCTCGCCGGCACAACGAGCGCCCGCCGCTGTGCGGTCGTGACGGCGGCGACGGCCGGGTTCGACGCGACCGGGGGCACGTCCAGCAGGACGTGGTCGAACCGACCGGTCAACTCCTCGATGGCCCGTTCGAGCGCCTGTGCGCTCTCGGCGGTCTTGGCGCGGGCGAGGCGCTCGAAGGGCGCGTGGGCCGGACAGAGCGCGACCCGCCCGTCGGCGTCGATATCCCACTCGAACAGCGCGTCCTCGACCGGCGCGTCGCCGACCGCCACCGCGGTCACGTCGGCGTCGAGTCGCCCGTCGACGTACGTGGCCAGCCCCTGCGTCCCGAAGGCCGCGTCGACGACGGCAACGGACCGCCCGCCCCGGGCCAGCGTCGCCGCCGCCTCGACTGTCAGTCTCGTCGTGCCAGCACCACCGGTACACCCAACGAACGCGAGCGTCGGAACCCCCATGCGTCGCTGTTCGACTACCTTTCGGTAAAAAGATACGGAATTTTAGTCTCGCTGGGCGACGATGTCGCTCTCGATGGCGTCCAGTTCGTCCTCGGAGAGGTCGGGCCGGTCGGTGACCAGCGCGTGGATGGGGCGGCCGCCATCATCCTCGAACCGCGGGACGATGTGGCCGTGGACGTGGGGGACCTCCTGACCGGCTTCCTCGCCGTTGTTGAACGCCACCGTACTGGCGGGGGCGTCGACGGCCGCCTCGACGGCGGGGACGAGTTCGTGCAGGGTCGACATGACCGCACCCGCTACGTCGGCGGGCGTGTCGTTCAGCCGCTCGTGGTGGGCCTTCGGGATGACGAGCGTGTGACCCGGCGAGAGGGGGTTTGCGTCCAGAAACGCCAGCACGGTGTCGTCCTCGTAGACGGTGCGTCCGGGGATGTCGCCGGCGACAATCTGACAGAAGATGCAGTCCTCGCTCATGGTCGTCCCTGCGTCCGGCGGTCACATGAAGGTTCTAGGTGTCGGCGACACCGGCCACCGTCTCGGCGATGGCGTCGACGTACTCCGTGCGGTCGTAGCCCAGTCGCGAGAGCCACACCTCCTGATACGAGGGGTGGAGCAGCGGGACGACGGGGACGCCAAGCGCCTCGCTCCGCCGGGGGTCGAGCACGCTATCGAGGAACCCATCGAGGGACGTGTCGTCGAGGGACAGCACCGTCTCCGTGGCGTGTCTCCCGGTCGTCACGACCGCCGCCGGCTCCACTGCCTCGACCTCCTCGACGAGGTACGGCCGGCAGTTCGCCAGCTCCGCGTCGGTGGGGTCGCGGTTCTCCGGCGGGTGGCACTTCACCGCGTTCGTGAAGTAGCAGGCGTCGCGGCCGTAGCCGGCGTCGGCGAGTATCTGCCGGATTTTCCGGCCGGAACGGCGCGAGGTGTAGGCCAGCCCCGTCAGGTTGCCGCCGCGCCAGCGTTCGGCCTCCGGGTCGCCCTCGGCCGGGGCTTCGCCGACGACCACGAGAGCGGCGTCCAGGGGGCCGTTGCCCCACGAGATGCAGGTCCGGCTCGCGGCGAGTTCGGGACAGCGCTGGCAGTCCGCGGCGAGGGCGTGTCTGGCCTCGTCGTCGGGGAACGTGGGCACACGCGAGGCCAGGGCCGTCGGCGGCAAAGCGGTGGCGGTCGCTACCACAAGACGTTTGCCGCTGGTGGCCGCCACAGCGCGTGTATGCCCTCCTACGAGTACAAGACGCTCGACGTCGACACCGGCATGTTCGGCGGCAGCAGCGTTCCCGTCGACGAACTGAACGACCTCGGTGCCGACGGCTGGGAAGTCGTCGCGCCGATAACGGAAAACAGCGGCCAGACCGCCGGGTTGCTCCTCCAGCGCGAGCGCTGACCGGCGCCGCGAGGCCGGCGGCCCCGCGGTCTGAACGGCACACACACAATCGATTGTCCTTTATTGCCGGCGGCGGATGGAACGGGTATGGAACGTTTCGCCGCTGTCGACGACCAGTACGACCCCGAGGACGTCGAGGAGGGGGTCTTCTCCTACTGGGACGACGTCGACGCCTACGAGCAGACGAAGGCCCACCGGGCCGACGGCGAGGACTACTTCTTCGTCGACGGGCCGCCCTACACTTCCGGCGCGGCCCACATGGGGACGACGTGGAACAAGACCCTGAAGGACTGTTACATCCGCTACCTGCGGATGCAGGGCTACGACGTCACCGACCGGCCGGGCTACGACATGCACGGCCTCCCCATCGAGACCAAAGTCGAGGAGCGCCTGGACTTCGAGAACAAGAAGGACATCGAGCGCTTCGGCGAGGAGAACTTCATCGAGGAGTGCAAGGACTTCGCCGAGGAGCAACTGGAGGGCCTCCAGTCGGACTTCCAGGACTTCGGCGTCTGGATGGACTGGGACGACCCCTACAAGACGGTCAACCCCGAGTACATGGAGGCCGCGTGGTGGGGCTTCCAGCAGGCCCACGAGCGCGGCCTCGTCGAGCAGGGCCAGCGCTCCATCAATCAGTGCCCCCGCTGTGAGACCGGCATCGCCAACAACGAGGTCGAGTACCACGACGTGGGCAAGCCCTCCATCTACGTGAAGTTCGACCTCGCGGACCGCGAGGGCAGTCTGGTCATCTGGACGACGACCCCGTGGACCATCGTCGCCAACACCTTCGTCGCCGTGGACGGCGACCTCGACTACGTGGGCGTCGACGCCACGAAAGACGGGGAGACGGAGCGTCTCTACGTCGCCGAGGCCTGCGTCGAGGGCGTGCTGAAGGCCGGCCGCTACGACGACTACGAGGTCGTCGAGGACCTCACCGGCGAGGAGATGATCGGCTGGGAGTACGACCACCCACTGGCCGAGGAAGTGCCGGACCACGCCCAGGGCGAGGGCTCCGGGCAGGTGTACACCGCCGACTACGTCGAGGCCGACCGCACGGGACTGGTCCACTCCGCGCCCGGCCACGGTGAGGAGGACTTCGAGCGCGGGCAGGAACTCGGTCTGGAAATCTTCTGTCCGGTCGGCTCCGACGGCGTCTACACCGAGGACGCGGGCAAGTACGCCGGGACCTTCGTCCGCGACGCCAACGACGATGTCATCGACGACCTCGACGACAACGGCCGCCTGCTCTCCAGCGAGGAGGGCCACACCGTCCGCGAGGGGCAGTGCTGGCGCTGTGACACCGACATCGTCCGCATCGTCACCGACCAGTGGTTCATCACGGTGACCGACATCAAAGAGGAACTGCTCGAAAACATCGAGGACAGCGAGTGGTACCCCCAGTGGGCCCGCGACAACCGCTTCCGGGACTTCGTCGAGGACGCGCCCGACTGGAACGTCTCGCGTCAGCGCTACTGGGGCATCCCCATCCCCATCTGGTTGCCTGAGGACTGGTCCGGTGACATGGACGACGCAATCGTCGTCGGCGACCGCGAGGAACTCGCCGAGCGCGTCGACCAAGACATCGACCCCGAAAGCGTGGACCTCCACAAGGGCACCGTCGACGACCTCACCATCACCGAGGACGGCACGACCTACACCCGCGTCGGCGACGTGTTCGACGTGTGGCTCGACTCCTCGGTCGCGACGTGGGGGACCGTCGACTACCCCGAGCGGACCGAGGACTTCGAGGAACTGTGGCCCGCCGACCTCATCATGGAGGCCCACGACCAGACCCGCGGGTGGTTCTGGTCCCAGCTGGGTATGAGTACCGCCGCGACGGGCGAAATCCCGTACAAGCAGGTGTTGATGCACGGCTACGCCAACATGCCCGACGGCCGCGGGATGTCCAAGTCGAAGGGCATCTTGGTCGACCCCCACGAGGTCATCGACAAGCACGGCCGCGACCCAATGCGGCTGTTCCTGCTGTCGGTGACCGCCCAGGGCGAGGACATGAACTTCTCGTGGGAGGAGACCGCCGAGATGCAGCGCCGGCTCAACATCCTCTGGAACGTCGCCCGCTTCCCGCTGCCGTACATGCGGGCTGACGACTTCGGCCCCGAAGAGACTACCGTCGAGGACGTGCGCGACGACCTCGAACTCGTCGATGAGTGGGTCCTCTCCCGTCTGCAGAGCGTCGAGGCGGCGATGACCGAGTCGATGGACGACTTCGAGAACGACAAGGCGGTCGACGAACTGCTGGAGTTCGTCGTCGAGGACGTCTCCCGGTTCTACATTCAGGTCGTCCGCGAGCGGATGTGGGAGGAGGAAGACAGCGACTCCAAGCAGGCCGCCTACGCCACGCTCTATCGCGTGCTGGAGGAGGTCGCGGCCCTGTTCGCGCCGTTTACCCCCTTCGTCGCCGAGGAGATATACGAGGCGCTCACCGGGGAATCGGGCCACCCGACGGTCCACATGTGCGACTGGCCCGAGGCCGACGAGGACCTGCGCGACCCCGCCCTCGAACGCGAAATCGAGGTCGTCCGCGAGGTCGAGGAGGCGGGGTCGAACGCCCGCCAGCAGGCCGAGCGCAAACTCCGCTGGCCCGTCACGCGCGTCGTCGTCGACGCCGACAGCGACGACGTGGCCGACGCCGTTCGCGCGCAGGAGGCCATCATCGCCGACCGACTCAACGCCCGCGCCGTCGAAGTCGTCGGCGCTGACGACGAGTGGGGCGAACTCCAGTACTCCGCAGAGGCCGACATGAGCGAACTCGGCCCGGCCTTCGGCGACGACGCCGGCCGCGTGATGAACGCGCTCAACGAGGCCCGCGTCACCGAGCAGTCCCTCGATACCCTCGAAGGCACAGTCTCGGAAACGCTCGACGAGGACATCGACCTCACCGAGGCGATGGTCGAGTTCCGCCGCGAGACGCCCGACGGCGTCACCGGCACGGAGTTCGCCGCCCTCGACGGCGGCGGCGTGGTCTACGTCGACACCGCGCTCACCGAGGACATCGAGAGCGAGGGTTACGCCCGCGAGGTCATCCGCCGGGTTCAGGAGATGCGCAAAGACCTCGAACTGGACATCGAGGCGCGCATCGTCGTGGACCTCAGCATAGACGATGAGAGGGTCTCCGAACTGGTTCGGAGACATGAAGACTTCATCAAAAACGAGGTTCGTGCCGATGAGTTAGACGGCGTCGAAGATGGCCACCGAAAGACCTGGCCGGTTGAGGGCGTAGAGATGGAGATCGCGATTGCTCCGGTCGCGGCTGCCGAAGCGTCTGATTAGAACAGCACGCGACCAGTGGGCAGGCTCGACGCAGGCGCGCGGCGAGTAAGAACAGTCGCGAGCCATACTGGCTGCTGAAGCATCGGGGTAATGCACCCCTAAAACAGAGTGTGACTACAACTGGTCTGCGACGACCGGGGCGGCGCTGACCTCACTGACGGCGCGTTCGAGCGTGTCCGTCCCGTAGACGGCCTCGACGCCGGCGCTGTTGAGTTTCGTCAGGGCGTTGCTCGCCAGCATTGGGTGGACGCAGGTGACGAACACCCGCCGGGCGTTCCGCTCGTCGAGGACCCCGACGGACTCGCTCATCGTCGACCCGGTGGCGATGATGTCGTCGACAAGCACCACGTCCCGGCCCTCGACTGGCGCGTCGCTCGGTCGGATTTCGATGTCGCCGGTGTCGTAGTCGCGGTCCTTCTCGAAGAAGTCGGTCTCGCCCTTGCCGTAGGCGTCCCGGACCGTTCTGGCGAGGCCGATCGCGCCCTCGTCGGGCGAGAGAAAGAGCGGGTCGTCGAGGGCGTCCGGCAGCGGGTCAGCGAGGACGCTCGCGGCGTCGACGTGGGCTGCCGGCACATCGAAGAAGTCACAGATGGCCGGCTCGTGGGGATTCACCGTCACCACGCGGTCGGTTCCGGTCGAGATTGCGCTCGCCATCGCCCGCGAGGAAACCGGCTCGCCGGGCTTGAACGCCTCGTCTTGCCGGGCGTAGCCCATGTAGGGGAGGACGGTGACGACCTCGCTGGCCCCGCTCTCGCGGGCCGCGTCCTGCAACTGGAGCACCTGTACGTGGGCGTCGCTGTCGACGGTCGAGGCGACGACGACGGCCCGCTCGCCTGAGACCGCCTCGGGCACGCGGACGACGTGCTCGCCGTCGGGGAACCGCTCGTACTCGACCCGTCCCAGCCGCTCGCCGGTCGCCTCGGCGAGAGTCGCCGCGAACGCCTGCGTGTCAGCTCCGGGGATAATCATGTGCGGTGGGTGGCTGCCCGGGCTAAACCCTGTTTCGGTTCTGTAAGCGGGTGTGGCGCGTCAGACAGGCACGCGGCCGATTAGTGCTGTCGGGGTCAGACCACGGCGACGCCGACGACGTCAGGGACGCCCAGCGAGCGCTGTCGCCAGCCGCCCTGACCGTCGGCCGTAGCCTCGGCTACGGTCGCCACGAGGAAGGTCCCGTTCTCGGTGATGGCGTAGGTGTCGTCGCCGTGAACCACGTCGACCACGCGCTCGTCGACGGGGAGGGCACACGGCTCCCAGCCCCCGTCGGTCAGTTCGTACAGCCCGTCCGCCGCGGCGGCGTGGACGCGCTCGCCGTCGGCGGCGACGGCCCGGTGGCTCCCAGACCGGACCTCGGTCCACGCGCCGCCGTCTCGGCGGTAGAGCCCGCTCTCGGTCGCGGCGTAGTCGCCGGCCACGTCGGTCGCGTCGGCCAGTCCCAGCCGGTCCAGCGACGGCAGGGCGTAGACGCCGTCGGCCGCGGCCAGCAGGTCGCCGTCGATGGCGCGGACGCCGTCGACGGCCCCGAGGTCGGTCCACTCGCCGTCGGCGTAGCGGGCGACGCGGCCGTCGCCGGCCGCGAGCAGGCCGGTCTCGTCGTAGCCGACGGCAGTGGCCGGCCCGAACCCGGTCGGGACGAAGCCGTCGTCGGTCGACACGAGCACGCCGTCGTCGGTGGCGACCGCGACCTCGCCGCTCGCGCCGGCCACGTCGCGAGCGGTACAGCGCTCGCTCAGGCTGAACCGGCCTATCTGGCCGCCGGCGGTCTCGACGCGGGTGACGCCCAGTCCCGACGCGACGTACGCGTGGGTCTCCGGGCGCTTCTCCCCGTACATCCGCTTCTCGGAGAGTGCGATGTCGTCGTCGCTCACCTCATATCGCCTCTTTGTATGCTTCGAGCGCATTCTCTATGTCTTCACCTGTGTGGGCATCACAGATGAACTGTGACTCGAACTGGTTCGCCGTGAGGAACACGCCCCGGTCTTTCATCGCGGGCCAGAACAGCCGCTCCCACCGCTCGGTCTCGGCCTGTGTCACCTCGCCCCCGGTCTTCGGGCAGTAGTCGAAGCGAGGGCAGGACTCCCGCTGTTGGCAGCCGGCCTCGCAGTGCCCCTCGAAGGTGTCCGGCCCGTCCCGGGTGAAGATGACCTTGAACATCGAGTCCCGGCCCACGACGGTGTACTCGGGGGCCTGGTCTTCGAGGATGTCCTGCAGGCCCGCCCGGAGGCGCTCGCCCAGCGCGTTGACGTGGTCGTATACATCGTGTTCAGCCGCATACCGAAGCGTCTCCAGCCCGGCGGCCATCGTCACGGGGTGGCCGGAGAACGTGCCCGACTGGAACACGTCGCCGGCAGGGGTGAACTGCTCGATGATCTCGCTTTTGCCGCCGATTGCCCCGACCGGGAAGCCGCCGCCGACGATCTTCCCGAACGTCGTGATGTCGGGGTCGATGCCGAACGCGCCCTGGGCACACTGGAGGCCGCCGACGCGGAAGCCGGTGATGACCTCGTCGAAGATCAGCAGCGAGCCGTGGGCGTCACACAGGTCCCGGAGGGTCTCGTGGTAGCCCTCGACCGGGTGGACGATACCGTAGTTCCCGAGGATGGGTTCGGTCAGCACCGCGGCGATGTCGTCGCCGTGTTCCTCGAACACCTCGCGGACGGCCGCCTCGTCGTTGAACGGCACGGTCAGCGTGTGCTCGGCGAAACTCTCGGGGATACCGGGGCTGGAGGGGGCGGTGTGGTCGCCCTCGCCCTCGACCAGCGTGGACTCCTGTGCGCCGTGGTAGCCGCTCTGCATCACGACGATTTTGTCGCGTCCGGTGTAGCCACGAGCCAGTCGGACCGCCGAGACCGTCGCCTCGGTCCCGCTGTTGACGAACCGCAGCATCTCGACGCTGGGGACGTGCCGGGTGACGAACTCGGCCAGTTCGACCTCGACCTCGGTGGGCGCGCCGTACATCGGCCCCTCGGCGGCGTGTTGCTGGATGGCCGACTGCACCTGGTCGGGCAGGCTGTGGCCCAGCAGGAGCGGGCCATAGCCCATGACGAAGTCGATGTAGCGGTTGCCGTCGGCGTCGACGACGTGTCCGCCGTCCCCTTTCTCGACGAAGAACGGATAGGGCCGCGTCGCTCGCACGGAGGAGTTGACGCCGCCCGACAGCACCGACAGGGCGCGGTCGTACAGCGCTCGTGACTGCTCGTGGTTCATACCTCGGCGTTTGGCCGCTGTCAGAAAGAAACTGTTGTTACCTGGCGGTGCTATCGATCTAGCGGACGGATGTCACATACTCACTGGTGAAATAAGTATTTCGTAAAGAGTCACTGTTATACAGTGTGTGTTCGTCTATTCAAATACGACAATGACATCCGAAACAACTGCAATATTATGGAAAAATGGACAAACAGGCGTCTGGATGGCGCGTGGGTGGCTGTGAGCGACTGGGTGCCAACGACGTGTATGCGGTGTGCGGTTGGCTGTGGACACATGCACCAGGGCGCTGACGAGGGCTACGGCATTGACGCCGCCCGCGGCGACGCCGCCCACCCGGTCAGTCAGGGACTCGCCTGTGCGCGCGGTCTCCGGGAGAGCAAGGCCCCTGACGGTGAGTGGCTCACACGGCCGATGGTCCGCAGCGGTGGGGAACTCCGCCAGACTCAGTGGGACGTGGCGCTGTCTCGCGCGGTTGAGGGACTTCAGGCCGCCTCCCAGCAGGACCCTGACTCAGTCGCCGTACTGGGCAGCGGCCAACAGACCAACGAGGCCGCCTACGCGCTGGGGAAGGTCGCCCGCGGCGGCTTCGGGACGCGCAACTACGACGCCAACACGACCCTGTGCATGGCAAGCGCCGTCACCGCCTACTACCAGGCCTTCGGCAGCGACGCGCCACCCTGTACGTACGCCGACATCAGTGACGCCGACCGCCACGTCATCTGGGGGGCGAACCCGGCGGTCGCCCACCCCGTGATGTTCCGCTGGATTCAACAGGCCGCCGGCGAGGACGGCGTCGAAATCATCGTCGTCGACCCCGTCCGTTCGGAGACCGCCGAGAACTCCGAACACCACGTCGCGCCCGCCCCCGGCAAGGACCTCGCGCTGGCCAGGGCTGTGCTCGCCCGCATCGTCGAGACAGGGCGGGTCGACCGCGCGTTCGTCGACGCGGCGACGGAGGGCTTCGAGGACCTGCTCGCGGCCCTGCCCGACGCCACGGATGCGGCCGCCGAGGCCGGCGTCGACATGGCAGACGTGGACCTGCTGGCCGACGTGATGGACCAGCGGACGCTCGTCTACTGGGGCATGGGCATCAACCAGCACGTCCAAGGGACCGAGACCGCCCGGGCGCTCATCGACCTGACGCTGGCGACGGGGAACCTCCGTCCCGGCGGCGGGCCGTTCTCGCTGACCGGCCAGGCCAACTCGATGGGGACCCGCATCTGCTCGTCGAAAGGGACCTGGCCCGGTCAGCGCGCTTTCGAGGACCCTGACCACCGCCGCCTCGTCGCCGACCACTGGGACGTGCCCGTCGACCGCCTGCCCGACGACAACGGCCCCGGTCCCGTCGGGATGCTCGAAGGCGAGCCAGAGGCCGTCTGGGCCGTCGCCACCAACCCCGTCGCCGGGATGCCCGAGGCCGAGAGCGTCCGCGAGACGCTCGAAGACGCCTTCCTCGTGGTGCAGGACGCCTTCCACACGGAGACGACCGAGGTCGCCGACGTGGTCCTGCCCGCCGCGACCTGGGGGGAAAGCGACGGGACGACGACGAACATGGAGCGGACCATCTCCCGCGTCCGGCCGGCGACCGACGTGCCAAGCGGCGTCCGGCAGGATATCGACATCATCGCCACCATCGGCTCGCGGCTGTTCCCCGGCCTGTTCGAGAGCACGTCGCCGGACCCGTCGGCCGTTTTCAACGAGTTCACCGCCCTCACCGAGGGGACGGTCGCCGACTGCTCGGGCATCACCTACGAGCGTCTCGACGAGAACCACGCCGTCCGCTGGCCCGCGCCCGACGGGGAGAGTTCGGGCGGCTACCGCTACTACGACCGCGACGCGGACGACAGCGAGTTGTGGTCGTTCCCGACCCCCTCCGGGCTGGCGCAGTTCTCGACGGGCCGCCAGGGGTCGCTCCCGGAACCGACCGACGAGGACTACCCGCTGACCCTGACCACCGCCCGCGAGGCCGACGGGTACAACACCGGCGTCCGGTCCCGCGGGGGTGAGGCCGGGTCGCTGGTGGCCCGCATCCACCCGGAGACAGTCGAGGAACACAGCAGTCTCGTCGACGACGGGACACTGACCGTCGAAACGCGCCGCGGGTCCGCGACAGTCGCCATCGACCGGGACGAGGGCGTCCCCCGCGGCATGGTGTGGCTCCCGATCCACCACCCGGCGACGAACCGGCTGACGCTCTCGGACCGGGACCCCCAGTCTGACGAACCGAATTTCAAACAGTGTGCCGCCCGCCTCGCTGCCCCTGAAGCTGAACTGCCCCCGGCCACGGCCGATTGAACCGATAGCAGGCGCACTTCCGATATCTCGACGACACGCGCTTTTCCAGCGATGTTCGAATTAATCAAAATATGTCCAATTATTCCCCTGTGTGCTGGGCGTTCAATGTCCTTAAACAGGGGATATCCGATGATATATTTGCGGTCTATCCATTCTGAGGGATGAGAATAGCCGTTCTGTAAAGGGTTACTGTTATTAAATGGTGGGACTTTCGAACTTCATGTACTGATGTGGGCACACATCCAAAATAAACTCGGATTGGTGGACAAAAAATCGGCAATAACTCCAAATAGCGCGCAGTCCGTAATCGGGGTGTCAGTATGGGACTGATCAAGATGACGAAGTACCGGACGCTGTTGCTGGCGACCATCGGGTTCAATTTCTCGTTTCTCATCTGGTTCTCGTTCGCGCCGTTTACCGGCCCGATGGCCGAAGAGTTCGGGCTCACGACCGCGGAAATCGGTATCCTCGCCAGTTCGGCTATCTGGATGGCACCGTTCGGACGGATGCTCACCGGGTGGCTCTCCGATAAGTTCGGCGCGCCAGCCATCTTCGCCATCGTGTTGGCCTACGTCGGCGTGTTCTCGATAGGGAGCGCCTTCGCACAGGACTACTCCGTGTTCTTCGTGCTCCGGCTCATCGTGGCGACGGCCGGCATCACGTTCGTCATCGGCATCCAGCACGTCGCCGAGTGGTTCGAAGAGGAGAACCTCGGCCTGGCGGAGGGCATCTACGCCGGCGTCGGGAACGCCGGTGCCGCCGGCGGGGCGCTCATCCTCCCTCGCGTGTTCGGGACCGACTGGAGCGGGCCGCTGTTCTCGACCAACTGGCGGGCCGCGTTCTTCTACACCGGCATTGTCTCCATCCTCCTCGCAATCGCCTACTACACGCTGGGCGAGGCTGCGAAAAGCGAGGCGAAGCGTCAGGCGACCAAGGAAAACACCAACTTCAAGGGCTGGCTACACACGGCCACGCGCTACGGCACCGTCGTCCTCGCCGCCGCGTACATCATGTCCTTCGGCCTCGAACTGTCGATGAACGGGTGGCTCGCCACCTACTACCGCGAGGCATTCAACCAGGACAACCTCGTCATCGCCAGTACCTTCGCGGCGACGTTCTCGATTGCCGCGGGCCTGCTCCGGCCCTTCGGCGGCTACGGCAGCGACCTGCTGGCCCGCAAGGAGAAGAACATCCTGCCCTTCTTCGAGGGACAGTACCGCGAGCAGTGGACGTTCCTCGGGCTCTGTTTCATCGTGGTGATGATGTTCGCAATGACGCTGGCCGGCCTCTCCGGGGTCCTGATGAACGCCGTCGTCGTCGGCTTCCTCGTGGGCACGGGCTGTGCTTGGGCTGAAGGCGCCATCTTCGCGCAGGTACCGGCGATGTTCCCCAACGACTCTGGCTCAGTTGCGGGCGTCGTCGGCGGCGTCGGCACCGTCGGCGGCATTGTCTACCCGCTGTTTTACTCCGCGCCGTGGCTATCGAACCTCCACATCGGGTACTCTGTGACTGCTCTCACCATGCTCCCCATCGTCGCGCTGTCGGCGTGGGTGTTCCGGCCGGAGATCGCGAAAATCGCTAACACGGCCGGGTTTGTCCGGAGCACGCAAGAAGGCACTACTGTCGCCTCCGGCGACGACTGACGCCTCGCCTGCTGTCCCTGCTGCATTCTTTCATTTTTCATGTTAACTAGTGTCACGCCTACTGCGTTGCGTCCCGCAGTCCGTCGGTTCGGCACGCGCGACCGACACCCCAGTTCTACGGGTCCAGCCGACTCGGACGAACTATTTTCCGCGAGCGTCTCCGAAGGACAACTCCGGTACCGGACCGGACAACCGCCTGCAGTCCCTCGGTTTTCCCGTTCCAGCGGTGTGGTGTATAACCTCTTTAAACACCTCCTAGACGGTATAATTCTGGACGGCTGTTTTCGAAGCCCACTTTACTCTTTATTTCTTTAACGATTAGGGTTATAAGCAATCAAGCTGAGTAATTAGACGTAGATTAGCGGACATTCAGATATATATGGGCGATAAAAAACCACATACAGCAAGAACAGCGGGGCGAGAAGATGGCGCATAAAAAAGAGGAGTACAAAGCGGAGCTGTACGGCGACGAGGTACGGGAGAAGCTGGAGGAGTTCGCCGAGCAGGGCTGGGCGTCCATTCCCGAGGACGAACGCGAGAAGTGGTTCTCGCGGTTCAAGTTCTGGGGCGTGTTCCACCACCGCGGCGGCCAGGAGTCGTATTTCATGATGCGGCTGAACAACTGCGGCGGCGTCCTGGAACCGGACCAGCTCCGGGCTATCGGCGAAGTCGCCCGCGACTACGCGAAAGGACCGGCCGAGAACCCCGAGTTCGGCAACGGCTGGATAGATTTCACGACGCGCCAGTCTATCCAGCTACACTGGCTCAAGCTCGAAGACGTCCCCGAGATATGGGAGAAACTCGAAGCCGTCGGCGTCTCCTCGCGCTCGGCCGGCGGGGACACGATGCGGAACATCTCCGGCTGTCCGGTCGCCGGCAAGGCCGAGGAGTTCGTCGAGTCCCGCCCGATTCTCGACGAGATTCAGGAGACCATCCGCGACGACAACGACCTGGCCAACATGCCCCGGAAGTTCAACATCTCGGTGACGGGGTGCAAACAGGGGTGTGCCCAGGACAGCATCAACGACATCGGGCTGGAGCCGGCCCACAAATTCATCGACGGCGAGGAAGTCGAGGGGTTCAACGTCCGCGTCGGCGGCGGCCTTGGCGGCCGCGAGCCCCGCGAGGCCCGCCCGCTTGACCTGTTCATCCGGCCCGAACACGCCGTCGAGACCGTCCGGGCGTTCGTCGAGTACTACCACGAGGAAGGCAACCGTCAGAACCGCTCGAAGAACCGCGCGCGCTTCTTCGTCGACGAGCACGGCACCGACGCCATCCGCGAGGCGCTCGACGAACAGCTAGACTTCGAGTTCGAGACCGCCGGAACCGACTTCCGCGGGGAGTACACGTACAACGCCGGCAAACCCACCGAATACGGTGCCCACGACCACGTCGGCGTCTACGACCAGAAAGACGGCAAGAACTACGTCGGGCTCTCGGTGCCCGTTGGTCGGCTCTCCGCCGAGGACGCCATCGAACTGGCGGACCTCGCCGACGCCTACGGCTCCGGCGAGGTGCGGCTGACCCGCCGCCAGAACCCGCTCGTCATGGACGTGCCCGACGACAAGCTCTCGAACCTGCTCAACGAGCCGCTGCTGGACAAGCACACCCCCGAGCCGAACCCCTTTGTTCAGGGCGCGATGGCCTGTACCGGCACGGAGTTCTGCTCACTCGCGCTCACCGAGACGAAAGCGCGGATGGCGCGCCTGCTCCGCTGGCTCGGCGACAACGTCGACGTGCCCGACGACGTGGACCGCATCAAGATGCACTTCTCGGGCTGTACGGCCGACTGCGGGCAGGCGATGACTGCGGACATCGGCTTACAGGGGATGCGCGCCCGCAAGGACGGCCAGATGGTTGAAGCCGTCGACGTTGGCGTCGGCGGCGGCATCGGTTCGGAGCCGGCGTTCATCGAGTGGGTTCGCCAGCGCGTCCCCGCCGACGAAGCGCCGGGCATGATAAAGAACATCGTCGAGGCCTACGCCGCGTTGCGCTCAGAGGGCCAGACCTTCCGCGAGTGGGTCGACGCCACCGGCCACGAGACAATCGTTGAACTGGCCGAACCCCACGAGGTCGAGGGGTACGAAGACCCCTGCCTGGCCGACGGCAAGCAGTCGTGGTACCCCTTCGACGACGGCGACAGCCCCGCCCCGACCGACGCCGAGGGCCAGCCGATTTCGGCGGACGACTGACCATGGCTGAGACAGACTGTCCGACCGACAACGCCGACGACGATCAGCCAGAATCCGCGGTTGCGGGGTTGGATACGACGCGGCACCGGAGCTACTGGAGTGACGCAGCCTCCGGCTCCGAACAGCCGGATGTGCTGACGTGACCTGCCCGTTGCAGGGCGCGTCCGTCTGCCTCTGACAGTTGGGGACTGCTTGCGTCCAGTTCCCGCTCGCTTCTCCGCTTGCCGTATTTTCCGGTGTACAGTAACGTCACGCTCCGGCTCTAGTCCCCGTAGTCGCCGAGTTCGCACTCGGCGGCCGGGCCGCCGTCACAGTCGTATCCGACCGCTTTCGTGACGCTGAGCAGATCATAGAACCGACCGAGGGACTGCTCAGACTCGGGCAGCCCCTCGACCACCGGGACGCCACGCTGGGCCTGATGGTCACAGCGCCGCATCGTCTGGCTTCCCAGCCCGACCGAGTATTCGTGGCCTTCCAGTTCTCGGATAACCGCTGGCGGATAGAACGTGCCGGCCCGCTCGACGGCCGCGGCGAACTGGAGCGTCTGTGCGTAGGCCAGATGGGCCACGCCCGAGGGCCGCTGTCCGTTCCCGTACTCCGCGGTGAAGGCGTTTTTGAACGCATTGGAGAGGTCAGACGAGACGCTGGTGTCCCACGCGACCGTCCCGACGACACCATCGAGCGCCGCCGAGGCGTTCTGTGCCACGATACGGTTGTACAGCGGCACCACAATCCCCACCTCGTCAGGGAGTATTTCCTGAGCTGTTGTCAGCGAGTTCGCGGCGTCGAGTCCGTAGTGGTCGAGGAAAACGACCTCCGCGCCCGCGTCCCGGGCCCGTTTGAGTGGTTCCTCGTAGTCTGTCGTCCCGAGACGTGTCGGGATGCTCGTGAGTTCGACCCAGCCACTCGACGTGAAGAAATCGCGAATCGACGACTCCATCGTTTGCCCCCAGTTGTAGTCCGCGTAGATCTGGACGTACTCGGCGTCTCGGCCGAACCGTTCCTTGAGCGCCGGAATCAGCGCCTGTGCGGTCATGTACGCGTTGAACATCTCTCGGAAGCTGTAGCGGACACAGGCGCTCCCCGTCGTGTCGTTCGAGTGCGTCAGACAGCACATATACGGGACTTTCCGGGCCTGTGCGACCTTCTGCTGAGCGATGGCGACGGAACTGGACGAGCCGCCGGAGAACATGATAACATCGTCCTGCTTGATCATCTCCTCGGCGTTAGCCGTCGCGACATCCGGTTTCGTCTCCGTGTCTGCAGTGACGTACTCGACGGTCTTTCCGAGCACGCCGTCGCCGCTGAGTACGTCAAAGGAGCGTTGCCCGACCCAGCCGCCGCCCTCGTTGAGATGGGCGACAGCGAGTTCGTACCCCCGGAGCTCGTCGCGTCCTTCGGCGGCGTAGGTCCCGGACTGCGGGACGTTGAAGCCGAACGTCACCGTGTCGCCGTCGACCGGATAGTTCCCGAGCGGTGGGTGTTCTGGTGTGCTTTCGGCTCTCGAACCCCCGCCCTGGCATCCCGCCAACCCGGCGAGGCCCGCGGTACCGACCCCACCGGCAAGCTGTAGTAGCGACCGCCTATCAACCGCTGCGCCCCCACTTTCCAATCGCATACCAGCTGTTTTGATGATAAATATATATAATACTTATTTCAGTAGAAAAGGGTAACCAATTGGCACAGGCTGACTGGTCTCAGGAAGTAACAGATGGTCACGCATCGCTATAGCGGTTACAGCAACACTGGAGACGATACGAAATGGGGAAGCAGAGATAGCGTGTCGCTCTCAGTCGAGAATGTCGCTGGCTTCGGTGTCGACCGCCACGTCGGTGTCGAGGTCGATATCCTGAATCAGCGCGACGAGGTCCTCCAGTTCCGGGAACGTGTACACAGTCATCCCGAGGTCACCGTCGTCGACGGTGATACGCGAGTCGACGACGAACACCAGGTCGGAGTCCGGCCAGCCGCCCATTTTGTCGATGATGCCGTCAGCCGGTCCGAACACGAAGTTCGGCGTCCCCATGTCGATGGTCGTCTCCAGCACGTTGGCCCACCCGTCGATGAACGCGGAGGTCATGATGTTGCCGATCTCCTGCATCGCTGATCGTTCCATGTCGGAGAACCCCTCCCCCTCGCTTGGCTCACCCATTCCACCCATCATCGCGCTGGCCATCCGCTTGCTGTCGGCCGGGTCGAGCAGGAACAGGACGTATCCGTAGGGCGGTTCGTTCAGTTCGACGTAGATGCCGACGCCCTTGTCGTCGCCGATGTGTGTTTTGACGTCCTCGATGTCGAGAAAATTGATCTGTGAGGTCCGAACTGTCGCGTCGAGGCCGGTCAACTGGCCGAGGTTATCCGCGACTGTCCCGGACCCCTCCTTTGCCATCTGATTGAAAAGGTCCAGCTTCCGCACGTCGACTTTCAAGCCCATATCTTCTGGAGCGGCGCGAGCGGCTTAACGCCACCGCTGGGAGCCACGCTCACCAGCGGATAGGGGCTGACAGCCATCTGCTGCCGGTCCCACAGGGTACCGGGCAAGAAATGCAGCCACTACGGACACATTCCCGTTGCACCTCGTAGCGTGCCGTCCCGTACTGAACTAGCAGCGAAAACAGGACCGCCGGCGCCTCAGACGTCAGTTCCGTCGACCGGGAACTGCTCGTGTTCACACACCGTGTTCAGTACGACTGATGTCGAGGCGGAGCGGATGTCCTCGTCGGTGAGCAGCGTCTTTATTCGCTCGTTCATCGACTGCGTGTCGGTGAACTTCCCGACGGCCACGATGTCGTGGTCGCCGGTCACTTCGTAAACCGCCACCATCTCGCGTCGATCACGTAACCGGTCTACCACCCGTTCGAGCCCGTCGCCCTCGACGGAGAGCTGGAACACGGCAGTCACGTCGTAGCCCAGCGCCCCGTAATCGATGTCGACGGTGTATTCGTCGATCACACCGGTCGACTCCAGGTCGTCCATCCGGCGGGATACCGTGGTCGCCGCGATGCCGGTCGCAGCGGCGACATCACGGGCGCTCGCACGGCCGTCCTGGAGCAGTGCGTTTACTACCTGTCTGTCGGTATCATCGACCATCTCGTCCGCTCAGACTGCCTCTGGGCCTTCTTTGCCGGTTCGGACCTGATAGGCGTTGTCCACGGGGAGGACGAATATCTTGCCGTCACCTTTCTCGCCAGTGTGGGCACCGTCGGCGATGGCGTCGACGACATCCTCTGCGGGGATGTCCGCGACCACCGTCTCAACTTTGACCTTCTGGTGCAGATCGACGACGTACTCCTCACCGCGCCACTGCCCCTTCTTCGCGGGCTGTGAGCCGCGGCCGGAGACGTTCGTCACTGTCAGCGAGGGCGCGCCGACCTCGGCGAGTGCTTTCTTCACGTCGCCGAGTTTGTCCGGTCGAACCATTGCGACTACCATCTTGATTTCGGAGTCGTCGGTTTCGTCAGTCATCTTTGGAACCTCCGTCAGTACGCACACTCGGATTCACTTTACCACCATCGGCGACAACGCTTTCGCCGCCACCGAACTCGGGGTAGGTCTCGACGCCGTGTTCGCTGACGTCCAGCCCTTCCTGCTCGTGTTCGGGCGTAACTCGAGCCTGGCCGGCTGCCTTGAGGCCGTACCAGATGAGGCCGGTGGTCACAATCGTCCAGCCGGCGATAACGGCGACACCAACCACCTGCACGGCGAGGGCGCTGCCGATAGAGCCAACGGTGCCGGAGGTTGCGACAAGTGGGTACATGATCGTGCCCAGCACACCGGCACTGCCGTGGACCGGGAACACAGCGCACACGTCGTCAATCTTCATGCGGTTTTCTATGAAGCTGAACACAATCGGAAGCTGACCGCCAGCGAGGACGCCGACGATGAGTGCGCCCCACCAGGTCGTGGTGTCGGGGATGGCCGTGATACCGACCAGCCCGGCGAGCAGCCCGTTTGCGACGTACAGCGTGTCGACTTTGCCGGTCTTCAGCCACGCGACCAGTGCGGCACCGATTGCGCCCATCGCCATCGCCACGGTCGTCGTCATCGCAACGCGACCGACCGTTGCGAAGGCACCGAGCGCGAGTGCGCCGTCTTCAACGACAAAAACACTCGCTGCGGTCCCGACGTTGAACCCGTACCAGCCGAAAGCAAGGATAAGCGTCCCCAGCACGGCGAAGGTCATCGAGTGACCCGGAATAACGTTCGCAGAGCCGTCCTCGTTGTACCGGCCCATGCGCGGACCCAGCACGTAGGCGGCCGTGAGACCGGCGATACCGCCCATACCGTGGACAATCATCCCACCGGCGAAGTCCTTGAACACGACACCGCCGAGGCTGATGTGGGACCCGGCCCACGTGAGCCCGGTCACGACGGGGTAGATGACTGCGGCCAGCAGGAACGTGTACGTGATGTACGCACGGAGCTTGGCTCGGCCAGCCACCGCCCCGGAGACGATGGTTGCCGCCGTCATCGCGAAGACGGCACCGAACAGCCACCCGACGTAGTCGTTTGCGGCCTCAGCACCGAACGCCGGCGCGAAGGATCCGGACCCGACGAGCGACGAGATGCCGGACCCAATGAGGAAGAACACGACAACTCCGACCGACCAGGTCAGGAGGTTCTTCGTTAGCTGGTTCGCGACGTTCTTCGAACGCACCTGGCCCGCCTCGAGCATGGCGAAGCCTGCGTGCATGAAGAAGATCAGGAACGATACTGTAAGGACCCACAGGAGGTTGACACCTTCTGCGAGTACGTTCGGGTCAACTTGTAGTGCGGTGTAGCTCATTTCTAGTTCACCTGTTTCGTTTTGTTATCTACTGCCGGCTGCATGTCCAACTTTCTCCCATTATGGCTCAACTTCTTCAACTCTTTCACGAGAATGGCTCTGGTAACAACACTACATAAGGTTTGCCTTTATGAAAACGGAAATTAGAGGGGATCTGGTAGACGACCGTCCAAATTATGGTATGATATTATGGATATAAGGTTGTTCTCCGTAAAGAAAGTCCGTATATGTGTACTGGAATTTTGGACGTTTGTCGACCCCAGTTCCGGCCACAGGGGGCCAAATAGGCCGTTTTTGCTTGCGCGCGCTCTCAGCTATCCGTACACACTGCTCGGCCGGTCATCGCCTGAGCGCCGCGGTAAGTGCGATTGCGCCCAGCACGACGCTTGCCAGCGCCAGCGGCGACAGCGGCGGCACGTCGAGCTGAAAGAGCAGCGTCGTCACCACGACGCTCGCCCCGACAAGCCCTGTCGTTCCCGCGACATGTGTGAGCTCGACGGGCGTCCCGGGCGCTGTCCCGAGGTCTGCATAGAGGTCGGTTGCCGCGTGTGCGAACGTCCAGGCCAGCACCGTCGCGCCGCCGGCGACCAGCACCGTCGTCGTCGTTGCTCCCTGCAGGGCGGCCACTAACAATGCAAGGAACAGCGACGCGCTGGCGAGGTCGATCAGCCGCCCGGACTGAATTAGCTGCCCGCCGGCGAGCAGCACCACGCCAACGAGGGCAGCAGCGGTCGAGACCGCACTGATGCCGGCGACGAATAGCGTCACGACACCCGCCGCCAGTGCCGCACCGCCACAGACGAGCCCGGTTCGGTACGTCATCGGCCACCTCGCAAGGCCCGTTCAGTGACCTGCTCCAGCGGCTCCGTTGCGGGCCAGTCGTGGACGGCGATGCCGGCGGCTCGCAGCCGACGGAGCCGTTCGCGGCGTTCGAGTCGGGCTAACCGGTGGCCTGCCGTATCCGTCGCGGTCGGGTCGGGACTCAGGACCGTCACCGGGTGACCGCTGGCGGCGAGTCGGCGGACCAGGGCCTCGCTGTCGTCGTCACACAGTGGGCCGAGGAAGACGACGTTCGCCGCCGTCGGCAACTGTGCGATGAGCTTCGTCGTATCCGGTGTTCGGGTGACCGATGTCGCGGCGAACGCGCGGTCGGTCCTGAGCAGGGTCCGGGCCTGCTGCTGATGGGCAGCGCTCGTGCCCGGTGCGAGCCACGCGCCGTGTGGCGAGTACGCCGCGACGCCGACCTCGTGGCCGTCCTCCGGGAGCCCCTCGACGAGGGCGACGGCGGCCATCGTCGACCGCTCGACAGCCGTCTCGGCGTCCGGTCGCGGGGCCAGCGCGGCGGCCGACCTGGCGTCGACGACGACCACGACCGTCGCCGACTGTTCGCGCTGGAACTCGACGGTCCGAAGGTCGCCGGTGCGAGCGTACTGGTTCCAGTCAACGCGGGAGAGCGGGTCGTTCGAGCGGTGCTCCCTGACCGCGTAGAAGGAGACCCCCTCGCCGCCCTCGTCGACGGGCACTGTCCCGGGTCGGCGGGCCACCGCCGGGACCAGCGGCAACAGCGCCGAACTGGCCGGCTGTTCCCAGGTGACGGTGTCGGGCTCGGCCGTAACGGACGTTCGCCGGGCGACGACGCCGACAACGTCCCTGACGACGACCGTCGCCGGATCGAACACGCAACGGTCGGTCCCGCCGGTAATCTCGTAGGTGATGGTCGTCGACGCGCCGGGGCGTAGCGCCGTTCCCAGCGACGCCGACCCTTCGACCACGCGGACAGAATCCGGTACGCCGTCGGCGAGCCGGAGGTCCGGAATCGTCCGCGACCCGTCGTTACGGACCGTGAGCGCCACGGTGACCCGCTCGCCGAGTGCGGGTTCTGTCGGTGTGATGGACCGCTGTATCGACACGTTCGCGGCGGGCGGGACGGCGACCCGGTCGTACGCGCTCAGCGTGACGCCGAGCCCGCCCAGCAACACGAGCGCGGGGACCTGCCCCACCAGCCCGACGCCGACGGCGACCAGCGCGGCCCCGGCCAGCCCGAACCAGCGGCCGGTGCGGTGGACCTCGCTCATCGCTCCTCGTCGCGCCGCCGGAGTTCGGCCGTCGCGTGGGCGACGCGCCGCTGGAACGGACGGATACCCGAGAGCCACCCGGACAGCCGCGCCCGGAGCGATATCGGTGTCCCGTCGAACAGTTTCTGAGCCGGCTCCCTGTCCGTCCACGCGCCGGACCGGAGCGCGTCCGCTGCCTCGTCGGGAGAGAGCCCGTCGCGCTGGAGGACGGTGACAGCAACTCCCTCGACGCGCTGCCGGATGGCTTCCTGTCCGGCTCCACCAGCAAGCGCCTCGTCGATATCGTCACCGGGGACCGTGACGTACTGGCTATCGGTGTCGGGCAGCGCCACGCCGCGTTCGCTGTCGAGGGAACGAACGAGGAGTGCGAGGAGCGCGACGCCTCCGGCGAAGACGGCCACCGCGAGGATCGGGAGGTCCGAGACAGCGCCCGAGGGCAACAGCGGCGCGCCGAGCGCGGCGAGGCCGAGGCCGATGGCTGTCGCGACGAGGCCGAGCGCCAGCGGAAGCCGGCGCAGTGTCACGCCTTGCCCTCCCCCGCGGACCCGTCGGCGTCTTTGTCCGCAGAAGGCATCTCGTCGGGGCTCGCCGCGATATCGTCCGCGTTGTCGGCGGCTCGTTCCAGCGCCGCACGGGCTTGGGACTCCAGGTCAGCGTCCGGCCGCTCCCGGCCGTAGCGAACCCGTTCGAACACTGACCGGAGCGAGGCGACGGCGTCTGGGTCGGCCCCGGCCGCCGTCGCGTCCGCCTCGATGTCCTGCGGGGACGATGCATCGTCGTCCACGGTCACCGCATCTTCGAGGGCGGCCCACGCGCGGTACACGTCGTTGGTCAGGGGCACGTCGATTGCAGCCGCGCTATGCGAGGGGGTCTCCGCGGATTCCGCGGTTCCGACGGCTGGCGTTTCGCCGCCCGTCTCGTCGATTGTCCGGCTCTGGCCGGCCAGTCGCCAGAGAACCACGAGCCCGACTGCGAGGCCAACGGCGAGCGCACCGACTGCCGGGGCGGGGACACTCGGCAGCAGCGCGCGGGCACCGTTCTCGCTTTCCGGCGGGTCGATGCTACCGGGCGGGTCACTGAGGCCCTGTCCGTCGGGGTTGTCAATCTGGCTGTCGTCCCGGGTCATCTCCGCCTGGTCGGATCCGGTGGCGGCGTCGAGGCTCGCAGCGCCGACGCTGAACGACAGCAGCGCAATCGCGGCGACAACCGCCACGAGGAGGGACTGTCGCTGCATACAGCCACTCCGCCCCTGGTACATGAATAGGTTAGGGACCTGCCCTTCGGTGGAACGCTCACGGGCGCGGTTCGAACGGGGACACGCCGCGACCGGTCCCGCTCAGAGTTCGTCTGCGAGGTCCTCCGCGAAGTAGGTCAGAATCAGGTCCGCACCGGCGCGTTTGATAGACAGCAGCGACTCGTAAGCAACTGATTCGAGGTCGAGCCAGCCCTTCTCGGCGGCGGCGTGGAGCATCGCGTACTCGCCGGAGACGTTGTAGGCGGCGACGGGGTGGTCGTAAGACTCCCGGATCTCCTTGACGATGTCCAGATACGGCAGGGCGGGCTTGACCATCAGCACGTCTGCGCCCTGCTTGACGTCGAGGTCGACCTCGCGGCGGGCTTCGCGTGCGTTCGCGGGGTCCATCTGATAGTGGCGGCGGTCGCCGAAGGCCGGCGCGCCATCGGCGGCGTCCCGGAACGGCCCGTAGAAGGCCGACTCGTACTTCGCGGCGTAGCTCATGACGGGCACGTCGGTGTCGCCTTGGGCGTCCAGCGCCTCCCGAATCGCGCCCACCATCCCGTCTATCATGCCCGATGGCGCGACCATGTCGGCCCCGGCGGCCGCGTGGCTCGTCGCAATCCGCTGTAGCAGGTCGAGCGTCTCGTCGTTGCACACCGTCAGCCGCGGGTCCTCGGCGGCGTCGTCTTCGAGGACGCCGCAGTGGCCGTGGTCGGTGTACTCACAGAGACAGACGTCCGTGATGACGTAGGCGTCGGTTTCGCTCGTGATGCGGCGCGTGGCTTCCTGAACGACGCCGTCTTCGGCCCAAGCGCGGCTCCCGCGCTCGTCTTTCGACTCGGGGACGCCAAACAGCATCACCGCTTCGACGCCGGTTTCGAGAATCTCCTCAACGCGGCCGGCCGCTTCGTCGACCGGGACACGTTCGTGGCCCGGCATCGTCTCGATGGGGACCCGTTCGTCCGTCGTCGCGTCGACGAACACCGGGGCGATGAGGTCCGACGCCGAGAGGTCCGTCTCGCGCACCAGCGGGCGCACGCCGTCGGTCCGCAGGCGGCGCGGGCGCTGTGTCAGGTTCATACCGACTGTTCCGGCCGTCCGCGGCATGAACCCACCGCTTGCGGCGGCGACTGCGTCCTCGGCGACGGGACCCGGGACCGTGTGACACGTTCCCGTCCAGACACGAGATTTATGCCGACGCCGCCGTCACACCTGACCGATGCCCTCTGAGGACAGTGACTCGCTGACCGAACAGATGCACGACTTCCTCGACGGCCTCGGCTTCGCGGACCTGACGCCGGACTACCGCGAGGAGCGCGAGGCCGCCAACGACGCCATCGACGCCGCCTTCGACCCGCTGCCCGAGGAACTCGCTGAGGACCCGGACCTCGCCGAAATAAACAAAGTCAACGTCCACGACGACGGCGACGACATACTCGTCCCCGTGGTTACCTTCCTCTTCGAGGACGCCGGCGAACCGGACCGCGACGCCGTCTGGTCGTTCGCCGGCCGGGCGCTGGAGGCGGTGCGGGAGCCGTTCGCCGACTGCCACGTCCGTCACTACGACCTCCAGTTCGCCTACGCCCACGAAGAGGAGGACGCGGTCGTCTACTGCCGCATCGCGGTCCATCCGCCGCTCGTCGAGCGGTACCTGACCGAACCGGGTTTCGACATCGAGTCACTCCGGGAGGCCGTCGCCGAGGGGGACAACGGCGACGACGAGATCCCGCCGGTCGACTGGAAGCCCTTCGACGCCGAGTCGATGGGCACGGGCGCGTACAGCGGCGGGCAGGCGGCAATCGCAGCTCACTGCGCCGGCGCAAGCGCGGGCGCGGCCGCCGCATGTACCGGCGCTGCTGCGGGAGCCGGCGGGGCCGCGGGCTGTGGCGGCGCGGGCGGCGGGATGTGAGTCACTCGCCGTCGACCGTCTCGATTCGCTCGCGGAGCCACGCCGCGGCTTCGGTGACGGCGGCGGCGTCCTCGCCGGTCACCTTCACTCGGCCGGGCGCGTCGTCTTTGCGGGGGTAGCTCCCGACAGCGACGCCGAACCGCTCGCGGGCCTCGGTGACGCGGCTGACCAGCGCCCCCTCGGGAGCGGGCGTGTGTAGCGTCTCCGTCGTCCGGTCGCCGTCGAACTCGTCGGCGACGGTCTCGTACATCGCCCGCAGTTCCTCGGGGATGCCCGGCATGACGTACACGCTGTCGACGACACAGCCGGCGGCGAAGCTCTCGTCGGTCAGTAGCGGCTGGCCGCCCTCGGGGACCGACGCCCACGCATCGAGGTCCAGGTCCATGTCGTAGCGGTCCACCAGCTCGGGGTTGTCCTCGGCGAAGCGCTCGGCCTTCGCTTCGAGGTGTGCCCGCACGTCGTCGGGAACAACGAGGTCGCGGTCGAACGCCCTCGCCACGGCGGCCTTCGTTATGTCGTCGGGCGTCCCGCCGATGCCACCGGTGACGATGACCGCGTCGAAGGCGTCGTGATATCGCGCCACAGTGTCGGCGACGACTGCCTCGTCGTCGGGCACAGTCAGGACGCGGGCGACGCTCGCACCGGCAGCCGTGAGCTGGCGCCCTAGCCACGACGCGTTCGTGTTCTCCGTGTCGCCAGCGAGCAGTTCGTCACCGACAGTGACCAGTGCGACCTCCATTATCTCGCTGTGGGTGTCTGCCGGCGTTAAGCGTTTGGCTGGCAAGTAGCGATAGATCGGGTAACCGACCCGCCTGCCGGTCCCGGTCTGAACACGTATTAATGGTATATTATGTCATTAATTTTCGTCTAGCCATATTTCGGCAACATACATATGCAAGCTCTCCTGACCACGGTGTATGGTACTTGTCACCAATTGTACTGACTGTGTCAAACGGGTCTACCCGGACCGGAGCCGCGCGCCGAGCATGGACCGCGGCGACGACGCGCCCGTCGAGGAGCCGCACACACCCCTTGCCGAGACACTGACAGACTGAACTCAGCGGCGAACTACGCCAGCGCCGGTTGTGGCGGCGCTGTGTCGCTCCCTTCGATAGCTACAGCAATGGAACTCAGCGACAGCAGTACAGACACGGACCGGTCGTTGCTCCGGCAACTCTCGAAACCAGTTCTCGCGTTCGTCGGGCTTGTCGTCGCCGGCGTGGTCGGTTTCGTCACGTTCGGCGGGGTCGGCGTCGTCAACGCACTGTTCTGGCTCCTCGACCCCACGAGCATCGAACTCCACTTTCAGAGCCACGACGGGCCTGCGAGGCTGGTCAAAGGCTATGCCATCGTCGTACTGACTGGGCTCGTCGTCGCCGGGCTGTGGACTGGTGAGACAGCGCTGTCGGCGGCCTTCGGCGGCCAGATTCAGACGGAACTCACACGTATGCAAATCGCACAGCGAATCAAGGACCTGAACGGCCACGTCGTCGTCTGTGGGTACGGGACGTTCGGACGGACCGTCGCGGAGCAGATCGGCGATACGGACACCCGAGTGGTCGTCATCGAACAGGAGGCAGAACAGTACGAGCAGGCGCTTGATGACGGCCATCTCGCGCTGGAGGCTGACGCGAGCCGCGAGGACGCACTGACAGATGCGGGCGTCAAGCGAGCCGACACCGTCATCGGTGCAATCGATGACACGAACGCAAATATTCAGATCGCGGTGCTTGCCAGCCAGCTCGCGCCTACTGTCCGGCTCATCGTCCGGGCCGGCGACCAGCAGGACGAGACCGTGGCCCGCCGCGTCGGAGCGGACGAGGTGATCATCCCTGAGGTCGTGAGCGGGAAGCAGGTCTGTGAGCGGCTGTAGCCGTCAGTGTCACCCGCCTCTGTCGCTGGCTTAGACCGCCGTATCGACTGCTTCGGCAAGGAGTTCAGTGACGCCGACGATTTCGATGTCGTCCTCGTAGCCGCCGGTTTTGCGCCCGTCTTCGTACATCGTCATGCACATCGGACAGGCGACGACGAACTTCTCGATGGCCGCGCCCGCCTCGGTGTCTTCGAGGGCCTCGCGCAGGCGTTCCTCGCTGGGTTTGCTCTCTTCTTCGAGGTCCATCCAGAGACCGCCGCCGCCACCGCCACAACAGAATGAGTCGTCCCTGTTGCGGGGCATCTCGTGGAGGTCGGCCCCGGTGGCTCGGATGAGGTCCCGCGGGGCTTCGAACTCGCCGTTGTACCGCCCGAGGTGACAGGGGTCGTGATAGGTGACAGTGTAGTCCAGTTCGGTCCCGGAGAGGCCAAGCGCGCCGGCGCTGGCGAGGTCGGCGACGACCTGCGTGTAGTGGAACACGTCGTCTTCGCCCCACTCACAGGCCTCGAACTCGGGGTACTCGTTCATGAACGTGTTGTAGGCGTGGGGGTCCGTCGTGACGATAGACTCGAACTCACAGTCCAGAATCGCCTCGGCGTTGTCCTCGACGAGCATCTCGTAGAGCCCCTCCTCGCCGACGCGGCGAACGTCGTTGCCGTCGGTCTGCTCGGCCTCGTAGAGGATGCCGTAGTCCACGTCGGCGGCCTCGAAGACGCGAGCCAGCGCGCGTGCTATCTTCTGGTTGCGCTCGTCGTAGCTGGGGTAGTCACCGACGTACCAGAGGTATTCGACCGGTTCGTCGCGGGCGTCGGGCACCTCGAAGTCGAGGTCCTCGGTCCAGTCCGGCCGGGCGCGCTCGGGGTCGCCGAAGGTGTTGCCGTGCTGGAACACGTTCATCATCGCGTCCTGGACGTGTTCGTCCATCTCGCCGGCCTCGGTCAGCCGGCGGTTCATCTCGGTGAACTGGGTGACGTGCTCGATGTCGACCGGGCAGGCGTCCATGCAGGCCATACAGGACATGCAGGACTCCATCGTGTGAGCATCGATGACTGAAGTCCCGCCGTCGGCGATGATGGGCACGTCCTCACCACCGGCGTCGCGCTCCTCGCGGTAGCGTTTCAGGTCGAGGATGACATTCCGCGGGTCAAGCGGCCGCCCAGAAGCCTTTGCCGGGCAGACGGACGAACACCGGCCACACTTGGTGCAGGCGTCGTGGTCGAGCAGCTGTTTCCAGGAGAAGTCGTCGATGTCGCTGGGGCCGATTTCGTCCGGACTCGCGTCGCTCGGCACGCCCGGAAGTCGCACCCCGGCCTTTTCGTCTCGCGCGACAAGGTTGGCAAACGACGAGAGCATGTGGAACGGCTTCGCGTAGGGGATCCAGGCGACGAACCACAGCGCGACCAGCGAGTGGCTCCACCAGACAAAGGGGTATGCGCCCGCTGCCAGCTCCGGCGTCATCCCGGCCATGACGAGCACTTCCTTGACCGACCAGCCAACGAAGCTCACCGTCTCGAAGGAGACGTCACGGACTGTCGAGGTCCCGAGAATCCGGACGCCTTCAGTGAGGTAGCCGCCGACGCCCAGCACGAACAGCGCGCCCAGAAACAGGTCGTCCTCGCGGGAGGTGTGGCGGTCGTGGAGGCGGTCGAGTTTGCGGCCGTAGCGTCGCCACAGCGCGACACCGACGCCGACGACGAACAGTAGCCCCATCGCATCCATGACGAACGAGTAAGAGAGATAGAACTGGCCGACAAAGAAGGACTCGCCGGTCAGCGGCCGGTAGAGGTCCATGTCGATACCCAGAATCGTCGTCCCGATGAGTAGCGTCAGAAAGCCCCAGACGATGAACGCGTGCATCACGCCAGCGACGGTGTCGCGGTCCAGTTGCTTCCGATTTGACAGCGCTAACTGCGCCGCTGCAACCGTCCGCTGGGGCAAGTCGTCCAGTCGCTCGAAGGGGTCCTCGCTGCCCTGCGCATAGCGGGTGACGCGATTGTACACACCGTACAGAAAGACGATGATGGCGAGCGCTGCCAGATAGTAGAACAGCGCCTTCCCCACGTCGCCGATACGCCAGAACGTCGGGCGCGTGGTCGTCTGGAGTATAGATGACATACGCTAACACGTGCTTCGTGTCCGCTTAAATCTTGCCACGCCCCGTCGCAGTCCTGCGAGAATTTGGAAACTGTTGAAAGTTTCACCGCGTTACGTTGCCCGTCCGACAGATATATGACTCCCGAGAGGTAGTATCATGTTCGATGGACGAGAAGACTGAAGAACTTCGTGACATCTTCATGGACGTCTCCGATGAGGGGGCTGTGACGGAGTCCCAAGAGGCGTCGAGAGGGTCCTTGGCCGACACTGACGAGGCCGGTGTCGCGGACCGACTCGGTGACATCATCGCGCGGATGCGCGAGCGGTACGAGTTCCGAACCGAACTCGTTGACGAGGAGCTAGTGACAGTGGTCCGACTGTTCTACGAGGGGAGCGACGACGCGACTATCGCGGCCGAGATCGACGCGGACGAGCCCGACGTTGTCGAGGGCCGACTGGACCTGCATCTCCTCCGCGAGGAGGACACAGAGGCACCGTTTGACCTGCCTGCGTTCCGCCGTCGCGTCGCCAACGACGACCCTTCGGTCGCCGAACTCGCGACCGAGTTCGATATCGACGAGTCCCGGGCCGCCCACTATCGGCGCGTCGTTGCCGCACAGGATGCTGCCCGCCGTGTCTCCCACCGATTCCAGAGTGAGTTCGAGGACGTGCTGACCGACGCCGGGCTGTCGACACAGCACGCCGCCGCCCTCCGCGAGGACGGCCTTGACGAGGCCACCGAGGATATCGACTCACTTGATTCCGGCGCTGACGTGTCGATGTGACTCCCTGAAATCTTCTGTAGGTGTCTCCCGTTGCGGTAGGCTGCCTCACTGTGCTGCTGTTTCACCGGCCAGCAGTGCGCCGAACCTTCTTGTGTGAACGCACGACCACGCACCTCCATGCCGACGCACACGTTCAGGGAACTGGAAACGGCCGCCTACTGCCCACGGAAGCTCTATTACCGCCGCCGCGACGGAGCGAGCGAGATTCCCGACAAAATCGAGTCGATTCGCCGGCTCGCCCGGGAGTACGAGCGACTGCTAACTGACGATGCCTGCCTGCTGGCGGCCCCCATCGAAGTGGGACCGGACGAGTATCGCGACCGGCTCAGAGCGCTTCGAGAGCGGCTTGCTGACTGGGACGCGCTGGTCGCCCCGACAGCGACCGAGGCCTATCTCGAAGGGAAGGACGCCCGCGGGATCGCACATAAGGTCATCGCCGGACAGGACGGTCCCGCGCCGTCGCTCGTGTTCGCCGGTCGGCCGCCCGAAGACGGTGTCTGGGAGCCCCAGACCGTGCGGCTTGTCGCCGCCGCGAAGGCGCTCGCCTGGGAGCGCGAGCGTGACATCGACACCGCCTACGCGGAGTATCCGGCGCACGGCGTGATTCGACGAATCGAGGTGAACGCGCGGCGGGCCGGGGTCTATCGCCGGGCAATCAGAACTGCCGACAGCATCGACGGCCCGCCGGGGCGGGTGCGAAACGACGCCAAATGCGAGCCCTGTGAGTTCAGCGACGACTGCGGGGTGAAGACGCGGTCCCTGCGGTCGATGCTACGCTAAGGAGGGCAACCGCGCGGACAGTCCCCCGTCTCAGTCTCGGTCATCGAGCCACGACTCGACAGCGTCGGCGCGTGCGCCGCGGCGATGAATCGTCCTGCTGGCGACGTTTACGACCGTTGACCCGGTCCCGCCGTCGGTCTCGCCGGCGTCGAGTACGACGGCGGCACGCTCGCGGATAGCGTCGAGGTCGCCGACGGTGCGGGCGCTCGGGTTCCCGGAGATGTTAGCGCTCGTTGCCGTGAGCGGCCCGGTTTCGGCGAGGAGTTCGAGCGCGAGGTCGTGGTCGGGGATGCGGACCCCGACGCAGTCCCGGCCGGCGACCAGCACGTCCGGCACTGCGTCGCGGCGCTTGACGACGACGGTGACCGGGCCGGGAAGGAACTCGCGCATGAACGCCAGTTCACGCTCACTCAGGTCGGTGTACTCGCGTGCGGACTCGATGTCGGGGACGGCCATCGACACTGGCTTGTCGCGCTCCCGTCCCTTCGCCTCGAACACCCGCTCGACAGCAGCAGCATCGAGGGCGTCTGCGCCGAGACCGTACACTGTCTCTGTGGGATAGATGACAAGCTCTCCGTCGCGAACCGCTGCCGCGGCGTCGTCGACTGTCGTCATCGTCAGAGTTGCGCTTCGACGTCGTCGTAGTCCGGGAAGTCGGGCCAGCTCTCGGCCACCCACGCGTACTCGACGGTCCGGTCGCTATCGAGGACGAACACGGACGGGCGCGGCTCCTCGATACCGGCCATCCCGTCGAGGTCCATGTCGATACCGTACTGCTGTGCGACGCCGTTGGCCGGGTCCGAGAACAGCCGGTAGTCCCCCTCTATTTCCCGCTCTTCGAGCAACTGCTTGTGCTCGTAGGGCGTCGAGATGGAGACGCCGACGACGGTGGCCTGCTCGTGCCACGCGCGGTCGCGGATCTCGTTCCAGATGTACGTCGCCGGGAACGCCCCGTCCATCGCGTGGAACACGAGCACGACCCGGTCGCTGTCGGCACACACAGACGCGAGCGACTCGTCCTCCCAGAACTCGTCGTTGACCAGCGGGCGCGTGAAATCCGGCGCAGTGTCGCCTTCTTCGGGGTGGTCGACCGGGTCGAGGTCGACGACATCGAAGTCGAGGTCCATCAGGCTACACCCCCTGCGGTCTCATCGCCCTCGCCGTAGGTCCGCTCCAGATACGCGACGATGTTCGCGCTCTCGGACATCGTAACCCCGGTGTTCTCGTCGACGATAGCGGGCACGGTCCGCTTGCCGGACAGCCGCTTGACTACGTCGCGGTCGGAGTGCATCGGCTCGACGAACCGCGACTGGTAGTCGAGACCGTATTCGTGCAGCTTCCGGACGACGCGCTCACAGAACGGACACGCCTGCAACCGGTACAGTGTGATGTCGGACTCGCTCATACTCTGTGGGACGGTACGCGTGAAAGCCGGGTAAGGGCTTCGCTGGCGACCCCTTCATGACAAGCCTTAATCCCTGCCCATTACAACTTCGACCGTTGATGGCCCTGGATCCACCTGCGCCGTTTGAGCTGCCTACAGCGATGTTGCAGGCTATCGAATACGCCGGCGTCACGATACCCCAAACCGTGGTGCTGGTCGGTGGCACCGCCGTTATCGTCTTCCTCATCGTCCTGTCGGCGTTCTTCTCATCCTCGGAGATCGCTATGTTCTCGCTGCCCGCACACCGGACAGAGGCTCTCGTTGAGGACGGCGTCCCGGGCGCGAGGACGCTCAAGCAACTCAAGGCGGACCCGCACCGCCTGCTCGTGACGATTCTCGTCGGGAACAACCTCGTCAACATTGCGATGTCCTCCATCGCGACCGGGCTGCTTGCACTCTATCTCTCTCAGGGGCAAGCCGTCGCCATCGCGACGTTCGGCATTACCGCCATCGTGCTCCTGTTCGGTGAGAGCGCGCCGAAGAGCTACGCCGTCGAGAACACTGAGTCGTGGGCGCTGCGCATCTCCAAGCCGCTCAAGGCTGCCGAGAAGGTGCTGCTCCCGCTCATCCTGCTGTTCGACTACCTCACGCGCGTCGTCAACAAAATCACCGGGGGGCGCTCCGCCATCGAGACCTCCTACGTCACCCGCGAGGAGATACAGGACATCATCGAGACGGGTGAGCGCGAAGGCGTCCTCGACGAGGACGAACGTGAGATGCTTCAGCGCACCCTCCGATTCAACGACACCATCGCCAAGGAGGTGATGACCCCGCGGCTGGACATGACCGCTGTCGCCAAGGAGGCCTCCGTCGAGGAAGCGCTGGAGACCTGTATCCAGAGCGGCCACGCCCGCATCCCCGTCTACGAGGGGAGCCTGGACAACGTCATCGGTGTCATCCACATCCGTGACCTCGTTCGGGACCTCAACTACGGCGAGGCGCTGGCCCGCGACATGGAACTGGAGGACTTAATCGAGCCGACGCTGCACGTCCCCGAGTCGAAGAACGTCGACGACCTGCTGACCGAGATGCGGGCCGAACGCCTGCACATGGTCATCGTCATCGACGAGTTCGGGACTACCGAGGGACTGGTGACGATGGAGGACCTGACCGAAGAAATCGTCGGCGAGATACTCGAAGGCGAGGAGGAAGAGCCGATAGAGTACGTTGACGACGACACCGTGACGGTCAAAGGCGAGGTCAACATCGAGGAGGTCAACGAGGCGCTGGATCTGGACCTGCCCGAAGGCGAGGAGTTCGAGACCATCGCCGGCTTCATCTTCAACCGGGCGGGTCGACTGGTCGAGGAGGGCGAGACCATCACCTACGACGGCGTCGAGATCCGCGTCGAACAGGTCGAGAACACGCGCATCATGAAAGCTCGTGTCGTCCGCCTCGAAACCGACGCGACGGAGCCGGTCGACGCCGAAGAAGCCTCGGACTGATCCCTCTCGGCAGCAGTCGTTTTACGTCGGTCGCCGTCGACAGGGCTGACATGGGCTATCACCATTTCGCGGTCGACGACATCGAACCGACACCGGACCGGCCGAGCACCCAGCGCTCGCTCAGCGACGCCGCAGACCTTGAAAACGCGGCCGTGAACCTCTACGAGGTCGCCCCCGGCGAGGACATCCCGCTCGCGTACCATTACCACGACGACCAGGAAGAACTGTTCTACGTCCTCTCGGGCACGCTGGCCGTCGAGACACCGGAGGGGACCTACGAGGTCGGCGAAGACGAGGTGTTCGTCGTCGAACCGGACAGCCCCCAGCGGGCACACAACCCCGAGTCCGCGACCGACCCGGTGCGGACCCTCGCCGTCGGCGCGCCCGCGGTGGACGACGTCCACCCCTACGAGCAGGAGTGAGCCCGCCCCGGGGGAGCTACTGCAGCGTGATGGCGTAGGTCAGCGCGAACAGCAGTATCGCGCCCGTGGCGACGTTGATGGCCGTCAGCTCCGCCGCGCCGATGACGCTCAGCCCCCAGACGATAGTGGCCGCAAACACCGTCGAGAGCACGACGTTCATCGCGATGAGTACCCGCGGGTCGCCCTGTGACCCGCTTGCCCCCTCCTCGAACCCGTTCGCGTCGCTCATGCCCACGAACACGGACTGGACGCCCCTTAGCTCTTTGGCACGGGGGCCGAAGACGTCGTATGGACGTTCGGAACCGCGACGGGGACCCGGTCGACCCGGTCCCGTTTCTCGTCTGCACCGCGATGGCGGTGATGCTGCTGTTTTCGGTCGGCCCGCTGTACGGCCTCGCCTACGGGCTCCCGGTGTGGGCCGGCCTGGCGGTCGCGACAGTCGGCTCCGTCGCCGTCGCCGCCGTCGCGTACCACCGGCTGGTCTGGACTGCCACGCCGCCCTGGGTACAGATAGCGCCGGAACTCCGGTTTCAGCGGCTGGTCTACATCGGCGTCGGCTTCGCCGTCCTGTTGCTCGCCGTCTCCGTCCCGCTTGCCCTGTGATTTACCACCCCGGTGTGCATGTGGACTGGTATGCGCGAGGTCGAACGCTCTCGGTTCGTGATGGCGCGGCCGCCGGCTGTCCACCGCACGCTCTCCCCGGAGGCAGTTGTCGCGGCCGAGGGGACGTTCACGGTGTCGGCCGTCGAGGAGGCCGACATGGGCACGGTGGTCACCGCCGCCGGCCCGGGGATGTCGGTGCCGCTCCGGTTTGAGACCCGGGACGACGGGCTCCGGTACACCGTCGAGGGCGAGGTCGGCCCGTTCGACCACCTGGAGACAGAACTCACGGTCACGCCGGAAGAGAACGGGTCCCGGCTCACGATGCGCTCGACCGTCTCGCTGAACCTGCTGCTCCCCTTCGCCGACCGCATCGCCGCCTGGAAGCGCGGCAACGAACTGGAACGAGCGCTCGACGAACTGGCGGCCGACGTGCCCGGGGGCTGAAGGCATCGATAGCGTCACTGTCCGGCCGGGCCATTGGTGTCCGTGAGACGACTGTGCACAACCACGATACGTTTAGTAGCTGTAATCTCAATGTACGATCATGAGCATCCTCGACAGCGTCAAGGAGGCACTCACGTCACAGCCCGAGGCGAAGTCTCGCCCCGACGACGGCTCACAGGGCGCGTACTGGTGTGACGACTGCGGCGTCCGCATCAGAGATGTCGAACTGGAGGGCGAGGCCGTCTGTCCGGACTGTGGCGAAGAGATGCGCTTCGAGCGGTCGGCTGGTCGTGACTGTGCCTGTTAGGGGCTCCGAATCACCGTCTCCTCGCCCTGTTCCGCCGGGAACGGCCCCGTAGACGGGTCGCCGTCACCCCACTCCTCGTCAGTGACGAGCGCGTCGTCGAGCGCCGACCGGAGGCCGTCTTCGTCGTAGTCCGTCCCGATGAACACCAGTTCCGTCCGACGGTCCCCGTGTTCGTCGTGCCAGTCGAGGTCCGGCCGGTTCGAGCGGTACATGTCCCGCTCGATGTCGGGGAGGCTCGCAATCCAGGGACCCTGGGCCTCGGCCCGTATCGACGGGCCGGCCTGCCCGACGACGACGCGGCAGTCGGTGCCCGCCAGCCAGACGGTCCCCTTCGAGCGGACGACGCTCGCCGGCAGGTCCCGCAGCGCCTCGGCGAGCCGCTCGGGGTGGAACGGCCGGCGGCGGCGGTAGGTGAAGGAGGTGACGCCGTACACCTCCTCAGGGTGGTGGTGGTCGTGGCCGTCCTCCTCGTGTGTGGCGTTGCCGTGGCTGTGCCCGTCCTCGGCCAGCGCCCGCTTCCAGCCCGGCAGGTCGGCAATCTTGTCGGGGTTGAACAGCCCACGGTCGAACAGCCGGTCGGGGTCGACCTGTGAGAAGGTCGTCCGGACCGTCTCGGCGTCGGGCTGGAGCGCCCCCACAAGTTCTTCGGCCTCGTCGAGTTCCGCGTCGGAACAGAGGTCCGCCTTGTTCAACACGACGAGGTTCGAGAGTTCGACCTGCTCGACCATCAAATCCGAGAGCGGACGGTCGCCGTCGGCGGCCGCCGGGTCGCCGCCGCCCGCGTCGGCCTCGTCTGCATCCCCGTCCGTTGTGCCGGCCCCCCGCCGCTCCGGCGTCTCGCCGGCGAAGGCGTCGAGGAACAGCCTGGTGTCGAGCACCGTCACGAGCGTGTCGACCCGATAGAGCGCCGCTACTCGCGACTCGGTGGTGAACAGCCGCGCGACGGGTGCCGGCTCGGAGATGCCCGACGACTCGACGACCAGCGCGTCGAAGTCCCGGTCGTTCGCCAGCCGGACCACCGCCGTTTCGAGGTCGTCCTGTAGCTCACAGCAGATACAGCCGTTCGACAGTTCGGCGACGCCGTCGTCCACGTCGAGTTCGGACCCCTCGGCGATGAGTTCGGCGTCGACGTTGACCGTCCCCATGTCGTTGACGAGGACGGCGATGTCGCGGTCGCCGGCTTCTGTCAGCAGGTGGTTCAGCAGTGTCGTCTTCCCGGCTCCGAGGCTGCCGGAGAGAATCGTGACGGGGATGGTGTCGCGCATACCCTCCGTTGTGGACCGGCTCCCTTCAAATCGCGCCTCGCTTCCGGCGGCCGGACACGACCGCTCCCGGCGCGTGGGCGCTGTCGACGGGGAACTGCGACAGGTTTTACTCCGTGCCTCTCGCACACACCACCCACGATGGAACTGGCCGACCGAATCGAGCGCTTCCGCCGGACGTTACGGGAGTGGGCGCGCGGGCTGTACCACGGCATGATAACGCACCCGGCCTACGAGAAAATCGAGAAGGAGGCCGAGGACATCGAGGACGCGTTCATGCTGGCCTGTTTCCCCGACGCCTTCGGCATTCCGTCGCCGGTGTCGTACTACACCGCCGAACTGCTGCCCTATCTCGAAGACACCTTCGAGGCCTGGGAGCGGCGGCTGTGGGACCGCGGGTCGTACATCGAACGCAAGGGCCAGCAGTACCACTTCTGATGGAGCCGTTCGTCTTCTTCGGCGGCAAGGGCGGGGTCGGCAAGACCACCGTCTCCTGTGCCTACGGCGTCAAGTCCGCGCGGGCGGGCCTGGACACGCTCGTCGTCTCGACGGATCCGGCCCACTCCGTCACCGACGTGTTCGACCAGGAGTTCGGCGACGAGCCGGCCCCCGTCGCGGGCGTCGACGGCCTCGACGCGATGGAAATCGACCCCGAGACCGAGAGCCAGCGCCACCTCGACAGCATCCGCAACGACCTCTCCGAGCAGGTGTCGGCGGCGATGGTCAATGAGATAAACCAGCAACTGGAGATGGCCCACCAGACGCCCGGGGCCTACGAGTCGGCGCTGTTCGACCGCTTCGTCGACGTGATGCGCAACGCCGACCCGTACGACCGGGTGGTCTTCGACACCTCGCCGACCGGCAGCACGCTCCGCCTGCTCGGTCTGCCGGAGTTCCTCGAAGGGTGGATAGACCGGCTGATGCACAAACGCGAGAAGAGCATCGACCTCTTCGAGAAGGCCGCTATCGGCAACAACGAGCCCCGCCGCGTGATGGACGGCGATCCGGTGCTTGCGCGCCTGCAGGACCGCAAGGAGTTCTTCGAGTTCGCCGGCGGCGCGCTCCAGGCCGACGCCGCCTTCTTCCTCGTGCTCAACCCCGACCAGCTCTCAGTCAACGAGACGAGGCGCGCGATCTCCGAGATGCGAGAGCGCGACCTCTCGGTTCGCGGCCTCGTCGCGAACAAACTCACGCCCGAACCGGACCCCGACGAGAACGGCCGCGGGGCCCGATACCTCCGGGACCGCGTCGCGACTGAAAACGAGCGACTGCAGGAGGTCCGAGAGACGCTCGACCCGCCGCTGGTCGCGGAAATCACGACCCGCACAGCGGAAGTGAAAGGCGACCTGCTCGACGATGTCGCCGCCGAACTCGATGTCGAGACGAACGCCGAGGCACCGTCGTTCGTTTGAGCGACCGGCCGCCGCTCGTGTACGGTCCGCGCATGACCGATAAGTAATCGGATACAGGTTTTGTCTACGGGTTGATATAGTGCGGCCGAGCGGCTTCTGACGGACTTGAGAAGTATAAGAAATATATAATAACTATTAATAGCGTGATGTTGGTTACCATTCATGCACACACATGACACAGGTAATCTGGATCGTTCTGGCAGTACTGCTGACGTTCAGCGTGGGGTATCTGGGGTATTCGAAGTACCTCGCGCGGTTCCTCGAACTCGACGACGACAACGAGACACCGGCACACAAGTACGAAGACGGGCAGGAGTACGTCCCGTCGAAGAAACCGGTGTTGCTGGGTCACCACTACTCCAGCATCGCGGGTGGGGCACCGATTGTCGGACCGATTACAGCAGGCGCTGTGTGGGGGTGGGTTCCCGCACTCCTGTGGATAGCCATCGGCAACCCATTGATGGGCAGCGTCCACGACTTCGTCTCGCTGTCTGGCTCGCTCAGACACGAGGGGAAGTCCATCGGCTACATCATCGGTGAGTACATCGGAGAAGGCGGCAAGAACATGCTGCTGTGGTTCGCCTTCCTCACTATCATCCTCGTTGTCGCGGTGTTCGCGCTGGTGGTCGCCATCGTGTTCGATGCGTTCCCGCAGGTGACGACGGCGAGCTTCGTCTACATCGCGCTGGCGCTGGTGTTCGGCGTGTACCTGTATCAACTGAATGGACCGTTCCTCCCGGGAACAGTGCTGTTCGTCGCTGGCGTGTTCGCCGGCGTGTACGTGGGGATTCTGAACCCCGTTGCGCTGTTTCCGGCTGTCGGTGACGCGAGCTACCCCGCAGGCACGATCGTGCTCGCGGACGTGTTGAACCTCGGCAGTGGACAGTGGATTCCTGGCTCCTCTGCGACGGCGATGAACCCCAACCGTGCGGCGTGGGTGCCGATAATCATGGTGTACGCGGGCATTGCGAGTGCGCTCCCAGTGTGGGTGCTGCTCCAGCCGCGTGACTACCTGTCGTCGTTCCTGCTGTACGCCGGCGTCGGCGGCGCGCTGCTGGCCGTCATTGTCGGCACGGTGTTCGGCACGGCCGCCACCGAGAGCGGCTCACTGGTCATCGCGGACTCGATGAGCGCGTTCAATGGCTTCTGGGGCGTCGAGGGCGCGGGCCTCGCGCCGCTGTTCCCGCTGCTGTTTATCACCATCGCCTGCGGGACCATCAGTGGCTTCCACTCGCTGGTGTCCTCCGGAACGACGGCGAAACAGTTGAACAAGGAGACCGACGCCCGCCTCATCGGATACGGTGGGATGCTCGGTGAGGGGCTGCTGGCCGCCGTCGCGCTGTCGACGCTCGCCGTGGCCGGTTTCGCCGACCCCGCCGGTGGTATCGGTGCTGCGCTGCCGAACTTCGCGACGGGTGGCGGCATCATCTTCACCAGCCTCGGTATCCCCCAGACCTTTGGCGCGCCGTTCATGGCGCTCGTCCTGGTGAGCTTCCTGCTGACCTCGACAGACACGGCCGTCCGACTCGGCCGGTACATGATGGAAGAAATCGTCGGGCTTCGAGCGGGCGAGACGGCCTCCGGCTTCAATGTCGGCGGCGGCATCCGTTCGACGCTCGGCGAGATCGGCCGCGGCCGCTACACGAACCCGCTCGTCCAGGCTATCCCGGCCTACCTGATGGTCATCTCCGGCGAGTGGCTCACGCTGTGGGCACTGTTCGGCGGCGCGAACCAGCTGCTGGCCGCGCTGGCGCTGCTGACTGCGACCGTCTGGCTCGCGAACTGGGACGACAACAAGCAGCTGTACTCCACGGGCGTGCCGATGGCCATCATGACGACTATCACTATTCTGGGGCTGTCTTGGCTGGCGTTCTACAGCAACCTCTACCAGAACCTCATTCAGGGCGGTGCTGAGGGGACTGCGGCAATCGCCTCTTCGACCGTCCAGATGGTACTGGCGCTGGTCCTCATCGGCCTCGCGCTGGCCCTCGTGAAGAAAGGGTACGACAACATCAGCACGGTCCGTGACCGTGGTCCCGCCGGCGCGGTCGAACCAGGCGACGACTGACACGGCGACCGCTTTTCCGTTTTCCCGCACAGACAGCGACAGCTACGCGTCCCGCGTGACCGCGCCGAACGGTACCTCATCGCCGTCTGGGGCAGTCGCTATCCCGGTCACCGCGTCTTCGCCAGCACGGACCCGGACCCGAACGAGCTTCCGCTCGCTGCCGTCGGCCGTCGTCGTCGCTGTCGTCCGCGTCGTTTCGGTCCCGAGAAGCGTCTCTGAGCCGCGTTCGTGCCACTCCGAAACATCGTTGACATCGGCATCCAGCGCAAGCGACACCACCCGGGCGTCGTCCAGCGCCCTCAGCGGGTCACGGACGACCTCGGGCTGGTCGACGACCCGCACCGCCGGGGCAGTCAGGAGGCCAAACAGCGCCCCGCCCGTCGACTCGTACACGCGCCGGAACACCGTCGCAATCACGTCCCGACGCGAGGTCAACTGGACGTCGCCGGAGAAGTCGACGGTCACCGTCGTCTCGATGGTGCGGCTATCTTCGGCAACGACCGAGTAGCCGCTGGACTCGGGGAGCACTGCCGGCGCGGCCGCGCTGGCTTCGATGGGCTCGCGCTCCTCCGGCAGGACGCTACAGCCGGCCAGCGTCGCCGCACAGCCGACGACGAAGCCACGCCGGGTCGGGAGCGTCATTTCCAGAACCGCTTGGCGAGCCGCGACAGCACTCCTTCCTCGGGCTGGGTCACGTCCTCCCAGAGGACGAAGGCCTCGACCACGTCGGCGGCTTCGCCGGCGACGGCCGTCTGTTCGTCCGGCACGACGACGCCCAGATTGACCTCGTAATGGCCGTAGTACCCGTACTTCAACAGCGTGCGCTCGCGCTGGCCCTCGACGAACGACCGGACGTCCTCTGGCAGTTCGTCGGCGACGAGGACGAAGGTGAAGTCGGTGCGGTAGTGCTCCTCGTTGGCGTTCACGCGCTCGTCGGCCAGGTCGTGGCCGAGTTCGACCAGTCGCTTTAGCTCGCCGACCGACGGCCGGTTGACGCGGCGGGCGTAGAGGTACTCCTCGGACTCGTGGTCGCCGTAGGACAGCGCCGGGTGGAAGAACTGCTTCTGATTGAGGACCCGCATCTCGCCGTAGAGGTCCCAGCGCTCGCCCCGGAGCCGGTGGTCCCGCTCCAGCGTGTAGTTGTACATCAGACGGTCGCTCACCCGGTCGAAATACGGATCGTCCGTCCAGTGTGGGACCTCCTCGACGATTTCGTCGGGCAGCTCCGACTTCGGGACCGCACCGGTGACGGGGTCTTCCCAGTCGTCCGCACCGTACTCCGGCGATTCGCCGACCGACCCGGAGTCGGATTTCTCGCTCATCGTGCCGAGTCGGGCGGGCGTTCAGTTCGTACCGGTCCCATGCCGCGGTAGCTCATACCATGCCGATACCGTGTCGGACGCTTAAGCCCGTCGGTCAGCCGCCGGTCGTTCATGGGTCGTACACGACCGCCTCGGCAGGTTTTTGATGCTGGCGCCTCAATTAATCACTAACAATAATGGGTAAAGATACCGAAGCCTGCGGTCGCTGCTCAATGACCGTCGTCGTTGACGCTGTCGACGAAACTGGGGGCGAGAAACCCCACGACCCCTTCGGTGACGACCGAATTGAGGTCGACCAGCGAGACATTGAGCGCGTCTCACCAGAGGCTTGGATGGGGCGGCTCTCGACCCGCATCAACGAAGCTGTGAGTCGCTACGTCTGGGGTCGCTAACCGAGTCACAGCGTCGCGCTGATGACCCAGAAGAGTCCGTAGCTCAGCGCGAACGCTAGCGCCAGCGAGCCGACCCAGGCAAGCACCGTTTTCCCCATCTTCTCCCGACTGACTTCGCCGCCGCCGGCGGCCGCCCCGGAGCCGACGATGGCGGAGACGATGATCTCGTTGAACGACACCGGAATACCGAAGAAAACGGCCGCCTGTGCGATGATGAAGCTCGGAATCAACGCGCCGATAGAACGCCGCGGCCCGAGCGAGGAGTAATCCTGTGCAAGCGCCTTTATCATCCGTGGCGCGCCAGTCCACGAGCCGACGAGGAGGCCGAGCCCGCCGAACAGCAGGACCCCGGTGATAGGGATAGCCGCCGTCGGCCCCTCGCCGAGCAAGGGCACCAGCGGCCCCAGCGCCAGCCCGACCTGGCTTCCGCCAGCGGAGAAGGCTACGAGACCGCCCATCACCAGCAGAAAGTGTCGCTGCCCTGCGTCTGCATCCGCTCTGATATCTAGATACAGCAGACCTCCTGCGAGCACTCCGATAAGGAGCGTGACGGCGACCATCGACGGGACCATCGGTGTCCCGGCCGCTCGCGCGACGGCACGGGCGACCGACGCCTGCTCGCTACCCGGTGCCAGCAGCACGAACTCGATGTTCGCCAGAATCACACCGACCAGCCCGCCAAGCAGCGGCACGAGTCGCTCCTCGGTAGTGGACTCGTGCCGGAGCGACCACGCCGTTCCGAAGGCGATGCCCCCGCCGACGAAGGGCGTCAGGACCCACAGCGAGACGATCTCGATGTACTTAGCTGTCGCCGGCTGGCCGCCCATCGCCAGCCCGACACCGACGACTGCGCCGGTGACGGTAAACGCTGTTGCGATAGGGTAGCCGGTGAAGATGCCGACGGCGACCAGCACTGCCGCGGTCAGCAGTGCGACGATAGCGGCGATGGCTGACAGGCCGCCGCCACTCGGGAACAGCACGAGTTCGCTCCCGACGGCTTCTGTGACGTTGGCCCCCTGCAGGACTGCGCCGGCCAGCCCTAGGATGCCCACGAAAAACCCGGCCCGCATCACCGAAATCGCGTTCGCACCGACGGCCGGCGCGAACGGAGTGGACCCGGACGACCCGGCACCGATGGCCCAGGCCATGAACAAACTCGCGGCTGACGCGATAACAAGCGTCGCAATCGTACTCGTCGCGACCATCTGTCACGGCGTTTGCCCCGCCCTGCAATGAGCCTACCGTTCGCGCGCCCTTGTGAGGCCGATTATCGACTTGGGCGCGGGCGTCACGGGCAAACGTTCAGGTGGCAGCGCGTGGTTCGCTCCCGTATGTCCGCCACTGAAGAGACTGTCCGCGTCTGGCTGGTCGAACGAACCTACTCCGACGACGAGCAGAACCTCATCATCCTCACGTACGCGACGTCTGATGGCGAACAGTACTTCCGCAAAGAACGCGCGCTGACCTCGTTTTCGGACGTGCGGGAGACGACGGCCGCCGTCGATGCCGACCCGGACAACCTCGGGTCTGTCGACGACCCGGACCTGCAGGCGCAGTACGCGGCCGAAGCGACTCGGATGGCCGAACAGCACGACCCCGGCGACGCTATCTAAGCGTCTGTGCGGCGACGCTCGCCTTTGCCCGTCTGTCTCTCGGACGCAAAATCGATGCCGCTCACCCGGCGGCGTGCTCAGTTCGTCTTCGCATCGGTCTCTTCCCCGGGCTCTGTCGCGTCCACACCCTCCGCGGCCTCGACGGCCTCGGTGACTTTTTCGGTGTCGACGTGCCAGCGGTCGACGGCCTGTTCGAAGTCGGCGAGCTTGTTCGAGACGCGCATCTTCAGGTCGTCGTCGTTGACGTTGACCTCGAAGACGTACTCGGGGCGTTCCTCGTCGCCGACGCGACGGAGGTTCGCGCTGATGAGGTCGTTGTCGAAGTAATAGGGTGCGATCTGGGTCATCACGTTGCGGTAGACGGTGTCCTCGACCTTTCGCAGGGCTTTCCGGCTGGCGGAGTCAGCCGCGCGCGCCACGTAGTCGACGGACTCACTCCAGCGCTCCATCGCCTCGTCGGGTTCGTCGAGGTTCTCGTAGGACTCGCTGAGCTTTTCGCCGGCGGTCTGGAGGTCCTCGTCCGGCCCCTTGCCGGCCTGTTCACCCTTGCCCTCGTCGACACTCGCCTGGTCAGCGGTCTTCTCGTTGACGTCCTCGTCCAGTCGCTCGTGGCTTTTCGGTCGCCACTCGTCGAACTCACTGAGGGCGTCGCTGTCGACATCCTCGTCCGAAGCGATATCTTTCAGCGCCTGCGTGATGCGCTCGCCGTGCTCGACGATGTCGACCCAGCCGCCTTTCGTCTTGAATCCTGAAACGCTCTCTTCGATGTCTGCCATGGTATAATAGATCGGTCTATGACAGCCGCGGAACCTGCTGTAATGGGCTGTCCATCTGTACACGCCGAGTTGCTGCTCAGTGAGGTTAAACGTTTCCGCTGTAACGGTGTCGTCGGTATTCGTCCAGCGAAATCACTGCCGCCCTTCGACAGCGACGCGGTGTGTCCGGGTCCTGCGAAGCGACCTGCCTGCTCGCTCTGCTTCGCTCAACACCGAACGGCCGCTTATAAGGATTGCACGCGAACAGTAGTCCGATGCCATCCGCACTATTTGTCGTAAGCGAACACGGCTACTGGGGCGAAGAATGTATCGAGCCACTGACGACCCTCACAGAGGCCGGTCTGGATATCACGGTGGCGACACCGACCGGCGAGCCGCCGGTACTTGACGAACGCTCCGTCGATCCCGACGAAGTCGGCGAAGACCTCTCGGAACACGTTCGTAAGGTCCATGAGACTGACGAGCGCCTGAACAACCCGATTCCGCTGGCACAGGCCGATGCCGACGACTACGACACTGTTGTGTTCCCCGGTGGTCACGGCGCTGAGTGGGATATCACACAAGACACGCACGCCCGTGAACTGCTGCGTGAGAGCGTCGCTGGCGACGACGGAAAGGCCCTCGTCGTCTGTCACACGGTCGGGATTCTGGCCTTTACTCGCGACAGCGACGGCGAGTTCCTCGTCGACGGCCGTTCGGTCACCGGCTTCCCGAACGCCTGGGAGGAGGGCATCGTCGACGAGAACGACCTGCTCCCCGACGGCCGGAAGCTCCCGTACTGGGTCGAAGACGAGGTGAAGGCCGCCGGCGCAGACTGGGACGCAGAACTCGACGCCGACACCAGCGTGACCGTCGATGGCGACCTCATCACAGCTCGTGGCCCACCGTCCTCGAGCGAGGCCGCCCGGACGCTGCTCGACGAACTCGGCATCGAGACGTCCGCGTAACGAGTCCTGACGTGGCAGGTTTCTGTTGAAACATAGGTAGCACTGAAATTATTGGAAAATATGACATTTCGGCTGTCAGTCTTTTTCTCAGCCACCTCCCGTCCAGCGAATAACTCTGTCACACGCTATCGCACGATATAGTCAAATAGCGACTGTATACTAGCTAACATTCTTGAATACCCCGTGCAACGTAGACATACGTATGACTAACAACTCCACGCGTAGGCGGTTCCTCAAGACAGCAGGCGTTGCAGGCGTCGCGGCACTCGCTGGTTGTGGCGGTGGCGGCGATGGCGGTGACGGCGGCGACGGCGGCATGACCGAGACAGACGGCGACGGCGGCGACGGCGGCATGACCGAGACAGACGGCGACGGCGGCGACATGGAGACCCGCCTCTCCTGGCACGCTGGCGGCACTGGTGGGACGTACTTCCCGCTCTCGAACGAGTTCAAGACGGTCGTAGAGGAGAACACGGACTTCACGCTGAACGTCCAGTCGACCGGTGCGAGCGTCGAGAACGTCGGCAGCCTCGCCAGCGGCGACGCCGACTTCGCGCTCATTCAGAACGATATCGCCTCGTTCGCGAGGAACGGCGAAGGGATTGATGCGTTCCAGGGCAACGCCGTCGAGAACCTCCGTGGTGTTGCGACCCTGTACCCGGAGACGATTACAGTCGTCACCCTCGCGGACACGGGTATCACGCAGCTCTCCGACCTCGAAGGGGCGACGATCAACACCGGCGACCTCGGGAGCGGGACCCAGGTCAACGCCCTCCAGATTCTGGAGTCGGTTGGGATCTCCGATTTCACCGAGCAGAACGCCTCGTTCTCCCAGGCCGCCGACCAGCTCCGGAACGGCGACATCGACGCCGCGTTCGTCGTCGGTGGCTGGCCGGTCGGCGCTATCGAGGACCTCGCGAACACCAACGACCTCGTCATCGTCCCGATCTCCGGCGACAACCGCGACGCGGCAAAGGAAGATGCATCGTGGTTCGCCAACGACACTATCCCTGCCGGCACCTACACCGGCGTCGACGAGGCTGTCGAAACAATTGCCGTCCAGGCGATGATCGCAACGAACGCTGAACAGCCCGAACAGACGGTCGAGTCGGTCACCGCAGCCATCTTCGACAATGTCGACGACCTGTCCATCAAGACGGACTTCATCAGTAAGGACTCCGCACAGGACGGAATGTCCATCGAACTCCACCCCGGCGCAGCGGCCTACTTCGACGCGTAACGCCGCTGACTGACGCCACCCGTATTGTTTACCACCCGTCTTCTATTATCCAGCAACCAATGAGACGACGATACGTTGCCGTCACGGTGCTCGTTGCCCTCCTCCTCATCGGGGCTGTAGCGGCGCTTCCCGGCGGACGTGCACTGGTTGTCGAAGACACTGAGACCGGTGAGCAGTATCTAACGGTCCCGGTCGAGGACGGCACGACGGTGGCGCTGGAGTACATGCACAGCGTCGAAAAAACGCGCGTCTACGACGAGTACACAGTTCGTGGCGACCATCTTGAGATGACCCGCATGGAGTTCGAATCCTTCGGCTGGGGGCTTCCGAGCGGGGCCAACGTCACGTGGCAAGACGGAATGTATGTCTTTGACCCGCCGGGTAACTACACGCGTGTGACAGTCTCTCCCGGTGATGTTGCAGGACATAACCTTCACGTCGGAGGCGAAACCTACGACTTGGTAGCCCGCACCAACGGCCGCTCGGTCCACCTCTATGTGACCCGGCGCTCGTCGTTCGGTGCCGCGACAGACCGGCTCAACACATGACTGACAACACACGATCTGACGACGGCGGGGAGGCCGTATCGGACGAGGAAGTCGATGAAGTACTGCAGGAGATCGAGCGGAAACGCTCGCTCACTGGCTGGGCGGTCGTCCTCGTCGCGCTCATCGGCATCTCGTTTTCGGTGTTTCAGATGTGGCTCGCGGCGAAAGGGTTCGTCCTCTCGATTTCGCTTCCCGGCGTCGGTGATGTCGTGTTCGCGTCACTGCAACTGCTCCAGATCAACGCTGTCCACGTCTCCTTCGGCCTCATTCTGACGTTCTTGCTGTATCCCGGCAGCACCGGCGACGGACCGCTCTCCCGGCGCTGTATCGCGCTCGGGTCGCTGGTCGACGAGAAACTCGGCCCGGAGCATCCGATGTCTCGCGTCGTTCACGCTATCGGGAGCGCCCTTGCCTGGGCGTTCCTCGACGCCGAGATGGACCGTGTGACGCCCTCGGATTTCGTCTTCATGGTCCTGTCGGCGCTATCGGCTGCGTATTTCATCACTGACTTCGATGAGATACAGCGCATGCGCGCACTTGGCCTTGAGCGTGGCCGTCCCATCCAAGACGTATTCACCTTTCTGGAACCGATAGCAGGCCTGCTCGGGCCGCTCGCCGACACCTCCTACGCGTTCGTGCTGGGCGTGGTCGGTGTCTTGCTCGTCCTCGAAGCGACCCGCCGGGCCATCAGCCTCTGGCTGATGGTCATCGTCGCCGCGTTCATCGTTTATGCTCGTTTCGGCGTCCTCATTCCACAGGACGCCGCCTACGTCGGCGTGCTCTCCATCCCGGAGCTGTCTTGGCCTTCCATCATCCAGAACCTCTGGTACAATACGGAAAACGGGGTGTTCGGAATTCCGGTCACCGTCTCCGTGCAGTTCATCTACATCTTCATCCTCTTTGGCGCGTTCCTCGAGATGTCTGGCGCGGGGCAGTGGTTCATCGACCTCGCGTACGGCGCGACGGGCACCCGGAAGGGCGGCCCGGCGAAGGCGTCGATTCTCGCAAGCGGATTTATGGGAACCATCTCCGGGTCCTCCATTGCGAACACGGTGACGACCGGCGCGTTCACCATCCCGCTGATGAAGCGGTCGGGCTACTCGCCGGAGTTCTCCGGCGGCGTGGAGGCCTCTGCCTCCTCGGGCGGGCAGATTCTCCCGCCGGTGATGGGGGCCGCCGCATTCCTTATCGTCCAGTACACAGCGACGCCGTTCGCTGATGTCATCGTCGTCGCGACGATTCCCGCTATCGTCTTCTTCTTCGGCGTCTGGGTGATGGTCCACTTCGAGGCGGTCAAGGAGGATATCGGCGGCCTCGATTCCTCTGAACTGGTCGACCTCCGGAGCCATTTCCGTAGCGGCTGGTTCTACCTCGTCCCGCTCGGACTGCTCTTGTACTACCTCATCATCGAACGGCTGTCTGTCGCCCGCTCGGCGTGGTTCACGCTCATCGCAATCGGGGCGCTCATCACGCTCGTCGCGGCCTACGGCGACGAGACGCGTGCCCGACTCGGCATTACATTTGCATCCCTCTTCGGACTGACAACGCTCACGCAGTCCCTCACTGGCGTCGGTGTTTTCGGATACCTGTTCAATCGGCTCGTACAGGCCACGACAGCGTTCCCGGCGCTGTTCAGTCGTATTGATGGACTTGTCGCGGCAGACCTGACGGCTGAGGGTGCGCTTGCACTGCCCGGCTCACAGCCGCTTGGCTCCGCCTTTTCGGCGGCCCTCGGCAACGTCGGCACGATAATCATTCTCGCTGGCGTCCTCACCCTGATTACCCGTCCCAGACTCGACTCGCCCTTGCTGTCGTTCGACGGGGCTGTCGACGACACCGCCGAAACGACCGCTGACGCCGTCGGCCGCCCGGACCTGGCCTCGAATGGGCTGTACAGGCTCGGTGTCTTCGTCGGGAAGTCGATGGAGAGCGGGGCCAGAACCGCGGTCCCGGTCGTCATCGCTGTCGCCGCCGCCGGCATCATTCCGGGCGTCATCAGCGTCTCTGGTCTTGGCCCGAACCTCGTCTCGCTCATCACGGCTGTCGCCGGCGGCTCGCTGGTATTGCTGTTGCTCGTCACCGCGTTCTCCTCGATTATCCTCGGGATGGGAATGCCGACGACGGTGACCTACATCATCCTCGTCTCTCTGCTCGCGCCAGCGCTGACCGAGTTCGGCGTCCCGCTGCTCGCGGCGCACCTGTTTATCCTCTATTTCGGCGTCATCGCCGACATCACGCCGCCGGTCGCGGTGGCCGCCTACGCCGCCTCCGGCGTTGCGAAGTCCGACGCTTTCGAAACCGGTATCGAAGCGTTCTCGCTGTCGCTCAACAAGGCAATCGTCCCGTTCGCGTTCATCGTCACGCCGGGCATCATTCTGCTTCGTCGCAACCCTGACGCTGCCAGCCTCGACATCGGGGACAAATACCGGGTCGTCGGGACCGCGGACCTCCTCGATGTCGGCTACGCGATCCCCGAGATACTGATACCCGTGATCGGTGTCTTCCTCGGCGTCGTCGCGCTGGCCGCGACAGTCATCGGGTTCGCGTACGCACCGGTCTCCCGTGGCGAGCGGGGGGCGTTCGCATTCAGTTCGCTGCTTCTGATGGCCCCCGGACTCGCGGTGTCGGGAGCGTACGACATCCTCGGCCTGGTCGGCATCGCCGGTGGTGAGATGACGGTGTTACTCGATATCGTACTCCGCGGCGTCGGCCTCGCCCTGTTCCTCTTCCTCATGGCCAAGAACCGCCAGCGCGGCGGCGATCCCGCAACGCAGGCGGGCACGCCCGAGCCGGCCTGATACTGTCGGCTGTAATTCTGTACCGAATTCCGCCACCGCGAATATCTTACAATAGTTACAGCCGGAAGTGTGAGTGAGAACCGTTTAACCCATCGGGGGTCAACGGGCACGATATGCCAATCGAACAGCGCGGCGACGCCTCTGTCGTCACGCACGCGCTGGCGCGAGACGAACTGACTCGGATACGAAACGTCGAGACCGAACAGGTCGCGTTCCGGAAGGGACTGGTCCGCCTCGGCCGTATCTGTGGCTACGAGATCATCGACGGTCGGATGGAGACCGAGTACACGGAAGTCAAGACGCCGCTGACCACGACGATGGGCGAACGCGTCAAAGGACTCGACGATGTGGTCATCGTCAACGTCCTGCGCGCCGCGACGCCGTTCGTCGAGGGACTGCTCAAAGCGTTCCCCCGCGCCAGACAGGGCGTCATCTCAGCCAGCCGCGACGAGGAGGCCGGGATGAACGACGACGGCGAGTTCCCCATCTCCGTCGAATACGTCAAGCTGCCCGAAATCACCGAAGACGACACTGTCATCATCGCGGACCCGATGCTTGCGACCGGGTCGACGATGGCCACGGTACTGGACTACATCACCTCGGAGAAGACGGAGCCAGAGAACCTGCTCGTCCTGGCCGCAGTCTCCGCGCCCGAGGGAATCGTCCGCGTCTCGGAGGCTCAGCCGGACGCTGACATCATCAGCGTCGCTATCGACGATGAACTCGACGAGGACGGGTTCATCGTCCCGGGGCTCGGCGACGCCGGTGACCGGGCCTTCCGGACGACGTAAGCCGTCGCCGCCCGCTCGACCCGTCGGCTGTGGACGAAACGCTTTTATCTGCTGCCTGAATCAGCCGATAATGTCGCGATTTTTCCGTCCCTTCACCGCCATCCACCCCTCTGCTTCACTTGGAAACCCGTGGACGATAGCGTATTTTTCTTCCAGTTGAAACAAGAGCGGCAGCTGTGGTCCATCCCGCGGCGGCTGGGTGTCGGTCCTGTCAGACAGTAGTGGACCGGGAGACTTTCCTGTTGACGGGACAGCAATCCGGTATGGGCCGACGCCGATACCGGGTCGCTGACACTGCCCAGCAACTCGTCGGCGGGTTCCTGCTCGCGGGACCGTTCGTCGTGACCGAGGAGGTGTGGGTGCTGGCCGAGAATATGTCCTGGTATCACGCGGTGCTCGTTGTCGGTATCGTGTTCGCTATCGGGTACGGGGCGCTGTACAAAGCTGACGCCGACCGTGACGTGGACACCGAGGCGGAGGTAGCCGGAATTCCGGTCCGGTTCGTCTCGCTGATGATCGTGGCGTTTGGCTCCGTCGCCATTCTTGCGGTGGCGTTTACTGCGCCGGACACGTTCTTGGTCAACGGTGGGATTCTGCCGGACCCGACGCCGATGGCCGTCACCCTGACGACCCTCAAGGCCATCACTGTCGGTGCAATTTTCAGCGTCGTCGGGGCTGCGACGGCGGACAGCGTATTCTGACCGTGACCCGCACACTTAATTGGGTGCCACCCTCCTTGATGTGCATATGGAGTATACGCTGGCTATCGACAACGCGCCGGAGACTGTTCCGGGTGGCACAGGGATACTGCTCTTGCACCCGAGTACCGGCGAGACGGACCGACTGGACACGGACTTCCTTGCGACCGACACCGACTCGATGCTCGTCATCTCGACTCGGACCACCGCCCGGGAGGTCAAGCAGAAACTGGAGTACTACGAGGTCGACGAGTCGAGGGCGACGATCCTCGATACGCTGTCGGTCGAACGGGGCTACACCCGCCGCCGCTCCGAGGGCGTTCGGTACGTCTCCGCGCCGGATGATCTGTCCGGCATCGTCTCGGAAACCGAGACGTTCCTGCAGGACCACGACGGGAAACTCCGCGTGACCTTCGACTCGCTGACGGAGCTTATCTACTACGCCGACGAGGATGGCGCGCTGTCGGCTGTCGAAGACATCCTCGACCTGCTAGACGAGTACGACGCTGTCGGGATGTTCCACCTTGCCGACGAGGTTCACGACGAGGAGACGGTCGCGGCGTTCCGGGAACTCTTTGACGGTGTCATCGAACTGTCCGAGGACGGAACCATTACCAGTTCCTTCGAGGAATAACCGGCCACACTCCGCCCCAAATCCACCGCTCCGTGACGGGCGCTGTGGCAGCCAATCGACACTAGCGCCCCATCGAGTTGCCTGATAGCGTTCCCCTCTTTCGAACCAAACGGTGTTTTCTCCCGGTAGCGACGCCAACGCCCCGTATGCGAACTCTTACCAAACCAATAACAATTAAGAGGGTATAACCCACATACAGGGTTGTATGCCGGAATGCCAGAACTGCGGTAATTTTGTAACGGCTGACTACGCGCGTGTGTTCACGCCGAACGGGGTCGAAAAGCCCAGGGTCTGTCCGCAGTGCGAAGACAAGATTCGCGACGGGGCAGACGTCCGTGAGGCCCGGTCCACACGTCGCGGATAGAACCGGTCAGGAACTGCCGCCCTGTGACCTGACGGTTGCGGGGACGTTTTCCTCGCCGGCTGCACTCGCTACCAACCGCTGCTTTTCGGATCTTCCCGTCTCACCTTCTATACCAGCGCGTCGGTGAGGAGTGTGCGTGCTTCCTCGAACACCGCATCAGCACGGTCCGGGCTACGAGCTTCGGCGGTAAGCCGAACGAGCGGCTGTGTACCGCTTGCCCGCAGGAGGAACCACGCGTCGCCGAGGTCGACGCGGACGCCGTCGAGCGTCGTCACGTCGTCGTAGGTATCGGTCACTGTCTCACGAACGCGGTCCATTACCGCTTCTTTCTCGTCAGTTTCGACGCTGTCCCGGCGGATGGGGTAGTCCGGTACGTCGGCGGCACGCTCACCGAGCGGGCGCTCGCTGTCCAGCGCCACGGCGGTACAGGCCGCCAGCGGGCCGTCGGGACACAGCGTCCGGTCGGGCCATATCCACGCGCCGCTTGGCTCCCCGCCGAAGGCGACCCCCTCGGCGCTGGCGGCCTCGGCGACGTACACGTCCCCGACCGGGGTGTACTCGACGCTCACGTCGATATTGCTGAGGTGGTCCTCGACGGCGAGACTCGTGTCCACGGGGACGGCGACCCGCTCGCCCGGCGACGCCACGGCGCGGGCGAACACGGCCAGCAACACGTCGCCCGAGAGGAAGGTCCCGTCGGCCGCCACCGCGCGCATCCGGTCGGCGTCGCCGTCGTGTGCAATCCCGAGGTCGGCGTCGGATTCGGCCACCAGTGTCGAAAGTGACCCACAGTTCTCGGCCTTCGGCTCTGAGGGACGGCCGGGGAACACGCCGTCGGGCTGGCCGTTGAGCGTCTCGACGGCACAGCCAAGTTCTGTGAGAGCGTCGACGCTGACCCGGCCCGCACCGTTGCCGAGGTCGACGACGACGTGGCTGTCGAGGTTTCGTTCGCCGACTTCGGCGACTAGCGCGTCGACGTGGCGCTGGCCGGCGTCCCAGGACTCGTGGCCGCCGCTCTCGTCCCACGCCGCCGGCTCGAACGCTCCGTCCGCCAGTCGCTCTTCGATGGTTGCCCGCAGGTCCGCATCGAAAGCCTGCCCGCTAGACTGCCAGAGCTTGATGCCGTTGTCCTCCGGCGGGTTGTGGCTGGCCGTCACCGCGACGCCCGCGTCGGCGTCCTGCCAGGCCACCGCCCGGCCGATGGTCGGCGTCGCCGCGGTGCCGAGGTCGACCACATCGACGCCGCTCTCCCGGAGACCGGCCACCAGCGCCGCCTGCAGGTACTCGCCGCTCGCCCGCGGGTCTCGCCCCACGACCACCCGCTCGCAGTCGACGCCCAGCGCCCGCCCCACCGACAGCGCCAACTCGGCCGTCACCGTCTCGCCGACGGGGCCGCGGATGCCGCTCGTTCCGAACTGTGTCATTACCGTCCCTGCGTCGGCATCCCTCTAAAATCCATCCGGCATCCGACGGACTCCGGGGGCCGCCGGTGGCGGCTCGTTCCGCTACTGGTCCGGCGACCACTCGCAGGCCGTGCCGGTGGTCAGGTCGGCCGCGTCGATGTGGGCCGCCAGACAGCCGTAGTTGCAGAACTGCCCCGTCGGCGTTCCCTCGGGCGACTCGCTGACGAACACGGGGTCGTGGGCCTCGACCGGACAGCCACAGTACGTGCAGTCGGTCATACGGGTGCTTGCGGTCGGGAGAACAAACGTTTTGTCCGCGTCTGTCGACCCACCGCACATGAAGCAGGGCGGCTCCGACGCGGCGAAACGAGCAGCGGGGGAATCGGCAGCAGAGGCGGTCGAGGACGGCATGGTGGTCGGCCTTGGGACCGGGTCGACGGCGGCCCACGCCATCCGGGCCATCGGGCGGGCGGTCGACGCCGGACTCGACGTGGTCGGCGTCCCCACCTCCTTCCAGTCGCGCGAACTGGCCCGCGACTGCGGGATTCCGCTCGCAGACCTCGACGACGCGTCGGTCGACCTCGCCATCGACGGGGCCGACGAGGTGGCCGGCGGCGACCTGATAAAGGGCGGCGGCGCGGCCCACGCCCGGGAGAAGGTCGTCGACGCGAGCGCCGACCGCTTCCTCGTCGTCGCCGACCCGACCAAAGAGGCCGACGTGCTCGAACACCCCGTCCCCGTGGAAGTCCTCCCGATGGCCCGCTCGACGGTCGCCGCGGCGGTCGCGGACCTGGGCGGCGACCCCGAGCTCCGCCGTGCGGAGCGCAAGGACGGCCCGGTCGTCACCGACAACGGGAACCTCGTGTTCGACTGCGACTTCGGCGCTATCGAGGACCCCGCCGGGCTCGCCGCCGACCTCGCCGCGCTCCCCGGCGTCGTTGCGCACGGACTGTTCGTCGATATGGCCGACGAGATCCACGTTGGCACCACTGACGGCGTCACCGTCCGAGCGCTCTCGGAGTAGCTGCTGCTCGTCGGCTTGCGTCAAAAAAATACGCTGCCTGAAACGACCTTACAGGTCGCGCGGCTGGACCGTCTTCCGGTCGTTCTCGTCAGCTCGTCGGGCTGCGTCCTGAAGCAGCTCTTCGACTTCCTCGTCGAGTGCGTCGTAGAAGTCGGACGCTACGTTCATGTCGTTGAGCTCTTCCTTAACGGCGGCTTTGACGATTAGGTCTGCCATACAGACGAGGTATCGACGGGGGTTACTTATATACTTTCTCCAATTAGTTCGCTCTCGACCCTATAACCGGCAGTTTGAGGCATTATACGACACATAACCCCTTATAAATCCGCGATTGTGTCCGATTAAGTCCATCACAATACGTCTTTTGGCCTGCCCCAGACGGCTATTGTCGCGTTACGCCGGCCGAGCGTCGCTCACGCGCGCTCCCACAGGTTCGGCCCTGATTGTGACGAGACGCCGACCTGGACCGACGGATAGGAGTGGTCGTATCCCCGAATGGGTCCTATGCGCGAGATACTCGATTCGGTTGCGGCGGGCGACCTCTCCCCGGCGGAAGCCGAAGCGGCGCTTGCGGGCTACGCGACCAGTGGGGCCGGTCGGTTCGACGCCGCCCGGGAGGACCGTGCCGGCGTTCCCGAGGCTGTCCTCGCGGACGGGAAGACGCCGACGGAAGTGGCGGATCTGGCGGCGACAGCTATCGAAACGACGGAGCGGGCTATCGTGACGCGACTCGACGCACCAACTGCAACGACTGTCCGGGAGCGACTGGACGAGATCGCCCCGGACGCGACAGTTCGCTGGGACGACCGCTCGAACTGGCTGGTGGCGACAACGTCGGCGTTCGAACGTCCGTCGCTGGACGCGTCAGTGGGTGTCGTGACTGCCGGGACGTCTGACGCTGTTCCGGCCGGTGAGGCCGCGCTCATCGTCGAGGAGATGGGCGCGACCGTGACTCGCATCGACGATGTCGGGGTTGCGAGTCTCGCTCGGACGATAGACGCGGTCGATGGCCTCCGGGACCAGGATGTCCTCATCGTCGCAGCGGGCCGCGAAGGTGCGCTTCCGACGGTCGTTGCCGGTCTCGTCGACGTGCCGATTATCGGCCTGCCCGTCTCGACCGGCTACGGCCACGGCGGCGAGGGTGAGGCGGCCCTTTCGGGGTTGCTCCAGTCCTGTACCGCCCTCTCCGTCGTGAACATTGACGCCGGCTTCACCGCCGGAACGCAAGCCGGCCTAATCGCCAGACAGCTCGACGATGCACGGGACTAGCAACCCTCTCCGGCCATGGGTATACCCAAGTATTTGGGTAAAGAGCTATCAGAATAACGCGCGTACGCGTATACGTCGGCGGTGGTGTCGCCGACGAACACGATGCCTGAATGTGATCATTGCGGCGCGCACGTCTCAGACCAGTTCGCCCGAGTGTTCGCGGATGAACGCGGACACATCCGGGCATGTCCCAACTGCTCGGCAAACGCTGGCATTGCCGAGGTATCGAGAGAGCGCGCCCAACAAGTGTGAGGCCCACTGGGCCACCAGCATCGTGCGATGACTACCGCGCGGAGCCCTTACCACGTGTACGTCCTCCGTTGTAGCGACAACACGTTTTACACCGGCTACACGACCGATGTGGAACGCCGCGTCCGCGAGCACGACGCCGGCGACGGCGCGAAGTACACGCGCGGCCGAACCCCGGTCGAACTCATCCACGTCGAGTCGTTCGCGTCGCAGTCCGACGCGATGAGCCGCGAGTACGAGATCAAGCAGTACTCCAGAGCGGAGAAAGAACGGCTCGTCGAATCCAGCGACGCCGAAGCGGATTTCGATATCTGAGCCGCCGCTCGCCTTTGGCTGTCGGCACCGGCAACATGACAGCTTACCGATGATGCGTGACTTTTTGTCTGGGGGCCGAGAACCGCGGGCTATGGACAACGACGCGGATGTCGACGCAGGTGCAATCGCCTTCGGGACGGACGGCTGGCGGGCGACGCTGGACGTGTTCACGAAGCCGCGGGTCCGGATGGTCGGCCAGGCCGTCGCCACGACCCTCGCCGAGCGCGGGGCGACCGGGACCGTCGCCATCGGGTACGATGCCCGCGAAACCTCACCCGGGTTCGCCGATGAACTCGCGCACGTCTTGCGCGCCAACGGGTTCGACGCGCTCTTGCCGGACCGAGACACGCCGACACCAATCCTCGCCTGGACGGTGAAAAACCGCGATCTGGCCGGGGCACTCCAGATCACGGCCAGCCACAATCCGCCGGAGTACAACGGCGTGAAGTTCATTCCCGGCGACGGCTCGCCGGCCCTGCCCGACTGGACGGCCGCCTTCGAGGAGAACCTCGCCGTCCTCGACCCGCTTCCCGAGGACGAGTGGGGCGAACGAACGGAGGACGACCTCATCACCCCGTTCCACGAGCACGCGCTGGACTACGTCGACACCGACCTCGATGGCCTTCCAGTCGCCTACGACGCGCTGTACGGCAGCGGCCGCGGCGTTACCGACGCCCTGCTCGAAGCGGCTGGGGCCGACGTGACCCGGCTCAACTGCGAACAGGACCCCGACTTTGGCGGCGGGTCGCCCGAACCGTCGGCGGAGAACGCCGAGGGACTGGTCGCGGAGGTCAGCGACGGCGACGCCGCGCTGGGAATCATCAACGACGGCGACGCCGACCGCATCGGCGTCGTCACGCCCGAGCGGGGCTATCTGGACCCGAACCTGTTTTTCGCCGCGATGTACGACTTCCTGCTTGAGGACGGAACGGGCGACGTGGTCCGAACGGTCTCGACCTCTAGCATCGTCGACCGCGTCGCCGAGGCCCACGGGCAGGCCGTCCACGAGGTCGCTGTCGGTTTCAAATGGGTCGCCGAGGCGATGGCCGAGCACGACGCGCTGTTCGGTGGCGAGGAGTCCGGTGGCTTCGGCCTGCCGGACCATCTGCGGAACAAGGACGGCGTGCTGGTGGCGCTGGTCGCTGCTGCCGCCGAGCGCGAGGAACCTCTCGATGCTCGTGTCGACCGACTGCTGGACGAACACGGCGAAATCCACCAGGACCGCATCAGCGTCGACTGCCCTGACGACCGGAAGGAGGCCGTCCTTGCCGACCTCGAAACCGCCCTTCCGGACGCGCTGGCAGGGGTCGCTGTCGACGGTATCAACACTGTCGATGGGTTCAAGATTCGACTCGAAGACGGGACGTGGGTGCTGGTCCGCCCCTCGGGCACGGAGCCGAAGCTCCGCGTCTACGCTGAGGCCGGCAGCGACGCCCGCGTCGACGAACTGCTCGCTGCCGGTCGGGATCTGGTCGAACCCCTCGTTTAAGCCCACTGCATGCGTCGTCGGCCCATGGACACCGATATCGCGTTCGCCTACACAAAGGGGATGCCCGACGACGCCGTCTGCGACCGTCTTACCGCGAGCGAGAGCGGCGTGCTCGCGTTGGCCGACGGCGACGACGCGTACGCCCTCCCGGTGTTTCACCACTACGAGGGCGGGTCGCTGTACTTCCGCTTGGGCGAGACGAGCGAGAGCGAGAAGTCGGCGTACCTCGACGCCACTGAAACGGCGACGTATGTCGTTACCGAGACGGCGGCGACGCCGGACGCGGAGTCGTGGACCGGCTGGAGCGTCGTCGCCCGCGGGCCCATAACCGCCGTCCCCGAGGACGACCCGGCCTACGAGGCCGTCGAGATTAACGAGCGCTACGCGCCCATCCGGGTGTTCGACGAGCCGACCGACGAGATGGACGTGACGCTGTACGAACTGTCCGTCGAGGAGCTGACCGGCCGGCGGAATTAGCGAGTCCCGCGAAACCGGTCGGCCTCGTTGTCGAGGGGCTCTACGTCGAACCCCAGTCGCTCGTAGAACGGCCGCACGTCTGCGTCAAACTCTGCGATGAGCCGGTCCCGCCGGTCGAGCGCCGCCTCGACGAGCCTCGTCCCAATGCCCTGGCCGCGGCGGCGGCGACGGACCGCCACGGCCGCGACGCGGTCGCCGTCGAGGACGAGCGCGCCGAGGACGCGGTCGCTCGTCGTCTCGCCGTCGCCCGAAACCGCGACGAGCGTGCCGTCGCGCTCGATACCGCCGCGGACTGTCGCCACGTCTATTTCGAGCGCCGCGCCGTCGAGGACGTTCATCACGGCCGGCAGATCGGCCTCGGTCGCCTCGCGAACGCGCATCGCGGACTATCCGCCCTTGATGAGGCGCACGACGCGGACGCGGTCGGCCGCGACGGGCTGGTCAGTCGGCACGTGTTCGCCGTCAACGAGAACCGACACCTCGTGGGGGTTCAGGTCGACCGGTGCGAGCAGGTCGCCGTAGGTCGCGTCCGCGTCCACCTCCAGTTCGTGGGTGTCTTCGCCGGCAATCTCGACGGTGACGTGCATACCCGGCCGTACTCCGCCGACGCACCTGAGACTGTCGACTCTCGCGGGGTTTAAGACCGGCCCACGCCTCCCATCGTCCATGAGTGAGGCCGAGTCCGAGTCGCGGGCGGGACGCGAGGAGGTCTGGATCGAGAAGTACCGCCCGCAGACGCTCGACGACGTGATGGGTCACGAGAACATCGTCGGGCGGCTCAAGAGCTACGTCTCGCGCAACGACCTGAGCCACATGCTGTTTTCCGGGCCGGCAGGGACGGGAAAGACGACGTGTGCGACGGCTATCGCCCGTGAACTGTACGGTGACGACTGGCGCGAGCACTTCCTCGAACTGAACGCCTCCGACGAGCGCGGTATCGACGTGGTCCGGGACCGCATCAAGAACTTCGCCCGGACGAGCTTCGGCGGCGTCGAGTACCGCATCATCTTCCTCGACGAGGCCGACGCCCTCACGAGCGACGCACAGTCGGCGCTGCGCCGGACGATGGAGCAGTTCTCGAACAACGTCCGTTTTATCCTTTCGTGTAACTACTCCAGCCAGATCATCGACCCTATCCAGTCCCGGTGTGCGGTCTTCCGGTTCTCACCGCTGGCCGATGATGCCGTGGCTGAGGAAATCCGAAATATCGCCGCGCAAGAGGACATCGAACTGACTGAAGACGGCCTCGACGCGCTCGTCTACGCCGCCGACGGGGATATGCGGAAAGCCATCAACGGCCTGCAGGCGGCCTCGGTCAGCGGCGACACGGTCGACGAGTCGGCGGTGTACGCGATCACCTCGACGGCCCGCCCGGAAGAGATCCGGGAGATGGTCCAGTCGGCGCTGGACGGGGACTTCACCGCCTCGCGGGCAACGCTCGATAGACTACTGACAGAGGAGGGTATCGCGGGCGGCGACATCATCGACCAACTGCACCGTTCTATCTGGGAGTTCGATATCGACGATGACGCAGCCGTCCGGGTGCTCGAACGCATCGGCGAAACCGATTATCGGATCACCCGTGGGGCGAACGAGCGTGTGCAACTCGAAGCGATGCTGGCCTCGCTTGCGCAGGGCGAGTAAGGGCCTCGTACCGAGAACTCCCAATTTTTCACACCTGATAACTGGTCGGTGAAGTTTATTATGAAAGCTACATAAGAGTATCAACAACTGAAATGCAACGTTTACGACCATCTACGGAGGGGACGGGCGAGGACCGCGGACAGGTCGGGATCGGCACCCTGATCGTGTTTATCGCGATGGTGCTGGTCGCGGCAATCGCAGCTGGCGTACTCATCAACACTGCCGGGTTCCTGCAGAGTTCCGCGCAGGCGACGGGTCAGCAGTCCAGCGATTCGACGACTAACCGCATCCAGGTCGTCGGCATGACCGGTGACCATTTCACCAGCAACAGTGAGGTCGGCGTGGTGAACATCACGGTCAAGCGCGCACCGGGTGCGGGGAACGTGGATCTGGACAAGACGACCGTTCAGTGGATCGGTCCGAGCGGGTCGTACTACCAGCTCGCGGCCGGCGGTGCACAGGGTAAACCTGATGGCCGGTTCGTTGTCTCGACTGTTCAAGACAACGATGGCTCTCAGCCGGTGTTAAACGACGTTGAGGACCGATTCACGATCTCTCTTGATCTCGGCGAGAGTCAGGAAATCAACGGTGCTACCACGTTCGGCGAACCGCTGCCCGAGGGTGAGACTGCAACGCTGCGTATTACCTCGCCAGCGGGTGGGATGACGACCGAGGAAGTCGTCGTGCCGAAGACCCTGTCCGGGGAATCCTCAGTCACGCTCTGACAGCCGGGGATACTGCCGGCCCCTTCGGAACAGTTTTAGGCGAACGTGGGCCAACTGAACACCAATGAGCGACCTCGACGAGGCCTACCAACTCGACTACTTCGAAGAGGAAGGCTTCCACAGACAGGAGTGTGTCTCCTGTGGCGACATGTTCTGGTCCCGTGTCCAGCGCGAGACCTGCGGCGAACCGCCGTGTGCGGAGTACGACTTCATCGACAACCCCGGCTTCGACGAGTCCCACTCTTTGACGGAGATGCGCGAGGCGTTCCTCTCCTTTTTCGAGGAACGCGACCACGAGCGCATCGACCCGTACCCGGTGGCGGCGAACCGCTGGCGCGACGACGTGCTTCTCACGCAGGCGTCGATTTACGACTTCCAGCCGCTCGTGACCTCGGGGACGACGCCGCCGCCGGCGAACCCGCTGTGCATCAGCCAGCCCTGCATCCGGATGCAGGACATCGACAACGTCGGCAAGACCGGTCGCCACACGATGGCCTTCGAGATGATGGCCCACCACGCGTTCAACGCGCGCGAGGACATCGAAGACCCCGAGCAGTACGCCTACGAGGGCGAGGTGTACTGGAAAGACGAGACGGTCCGGTACTGCGACGAACTGTTCGAGGAGATGGGGGCGAATCTGGACGAAATCGTCTATATCGAGGACCCGTGGGTCGGCGGCGGCAACGCCGGTCCGGCCATCGAGGTCATCTACCGCGGGGCCGAACTCGCCACGCTCGTCTTCATGTCCATGGAGCAGGACCCAGAGGGCGAGTACGAGATGAAAGACGGCAACCGGTACTCGCCGATGGACACCTACATCGTCGACACCGGCTACGGGCTCGAACGCTGGACCTGGATGAGCCAGGGAACACCGACGGTGTACGAGGCCGTCTATCCCGACATGATCGCCTTCCTCAAGGACAACGCCGGCATCGAACTCACCGACGAGGAGGAGCAGGTCGTCCACGAGGCCGCGAAGCTCGCGGGCCGGATGGACATTGACGAGGCCGAGGACATCGAGGCCGAACGAGACACCATCGCCGCCGAGGTCGGTGTCGACGTCGAGGAGATGCGGGCCCTGATGGAACCGCTCGAAGACATCTATGCAATCGCCGACCACTGCCGGACGCTCGCGTACATGCTCGGCGACGGTATCGTCCCGTCGAACGTCGGGACGGGCTATCTGGCCCGGATGGTGCTGCGCCGGACGAAGCGACTGGCCGACGGTGTCGGCGTCGACGCGCCGCTGGACGAACTCGTCGATATGCAGGCCGAGCGCCTCGACTACGAGAACCGCGACACCATCCGCGACATCGTCCGCTCCGAGGTCGAGAAGTACCGCGAGACCCTGGACCGCGGCGGCCGGCGCGTCCGCCAGCTAGCCGACGAGTACGCCGAAAAGAGCGAGCCCATCCCGACCGCGGAGCTGGTCGAACTGTACGACTCCCACGGGATTCAGCCGGACATGGTCGAGGAGATCGCCGCCGAGAAAGGCGTCTCAGTCGACGTACCCGACGACTTCTACGCGGTCGTCGCCCAGCGCCACGGCGGCGGCGACACCGCCACAGAGGAGTCACAGACGCCCTACGAGGACCGGCTCGAAGAGCTCCCCGAGACCGACCGGCTCTACTACGAAGACCAGCAGCGGACCGAGTTCGAGGCCGTCGTGCTTGAGGTGTTCGACCGCGACGACGACACCTACGACGTGGTGCTCGACCAGACGATGTTCTACCCGGAAGGTGGCGGCCAACCGCCGGATGAAGGGACGCTGTCGACCGACGACGTCTCCGCCGAGGTGACCGACGTCCAGCAGTACGGCGACGTCATCGTCCACACCTGCGACGACGACCCCGGCAAGGGTGAGTTCGTCCGCGGGCAGGTCGACGCTACCCGTCGCCAGCGCCTGATGCAACACCACACAGCGACCCACATTGTCATCCACAGCGCCCGGCAGGTACTCGGCGAACACGTCAGACAGGCCGGTGCTCAGAAGGGTACTGACTCCGCTCGCATCGACATCCGCCACTACGAGTCGGTGAGTCGCGAGGAGGTCAAAGAGATCGAGCGGCTCGCAAACGATATCGTGCAGGATAACATCGCCGTCAAACAGGAGTGGCCCGACCGCAACGAGGCCGAGGAGCGCCACGGCTTCGACCTCTACCAGGGCGGCATCCCGGCCGGCGAGCAGATTCGGCTCATCACTGTCGGCGACGACGTGCAGGCCTGTGGCGGTACCCACGTCGCCCGCACCGGCGACATCGGAGCCGTCAAGCTCCTGAACACCGAGCGGATTCAGGACGGGGTCATCCGGCTGACCTTCGCGGCGGGCAACGCCGCTATCGAGGCCACCCAGCGCACCGAGGACGCGCTCACCGAGGCCGCCGACGTGCTGGACGTCGCGCCCGATGCCGTTCCGGAGACCGCCGAGCGGTTCTTCGACGAGTGGAAGGCTCGCGGGAAAGAGATCGAACAGCTCAAAGAGCAACTCGCCGAGGCCCGCGCCAGCGGCGGCGGCGACAGCGAGGAAGTCGACGTAGGCGAGGCGACCGCCGTCGTTCAGCGGATCGACGCCGACATGGACGAACTCCGAGCGCAGGCCAACGCCGTTGTCGAGCAAGGCAACATCGCGGTGCTTGGCTCGGGCCTCGACGGCGCGCAGTTCGTCGTCTCAGTACCTGATGGCATCGATGTCGACGCCGGTGAGGTCGTCGGCGAACTCGCTGGCCGCGTCGGTGGCGGCGGTGGCGGTCCGCCGGACTTCGCACAGGGTGGCGGTCCCGACGCCGACGCGCTGGACGACGCGCTGGACGACGCGGCGGACATCCTCCGAACTGCCGCGAACGCCTGAACCACTCTCGTTTTTCTCGGTACCGGTTTTGTCGCCCGCGCCGTTCTTCGGACAGCTGTCCGATTGCGGACCGACGTTCTGCCCGAACGATTCGGATACACGCGATAGATACAATTACATTTAGTTGTATTAGGAATATCTGGGTGAATTTCCAAAAGTATTTTTAGTAATTGCCCATCTATAGCAGATATGGGCGGAAAACGTGATATCGAACATATTCACTCTCACACCGAATACGCTCGGTCCCAACGAACGTGTCGACGGTGCGGGACTGCTGTCCTCGCTGCTAACGGCAGCGCCCCCGATGAACTGTGTGACAACTGCAGTGATCCCCACACTCCCTGACTCATGAGTGCTACCACGACGCCCCCGTCGGACACTGACCTGAATGAAGCCCCGGAGTTCGAACTGGATTGCCTGTACGACGACCCCGAGAACCCCTCGGAGCTGACGATCTTCCCCTCGGACCGTCAGCAGACCGTGACGGAGTGGGTCACCGCGGACCGAACAGCGGCCGTCTCGCTCGATGAACTGCGCTGAGCGGGACGCGCCCCACGGCTATCCGCGCTGACACAGTCTTCTGGCGTCCTGCATCGCCTCGTTGGTCTCACAAACGAGCGTCAGGTGATCACCGCTTGCGAGGCGGAAATCGCTGTCTGGGACTCTGTCTGTTCCGTTACGGCTCACCATTGCGACCAGACAGCCGTCCGGGAGCCGCTCCGCAGTTTCTTCGACCGTCCGGTCGACCAGCGAGTCGTTGCTGAGTTCGACTTCCAGCACGTCCCCCGTTCGTCCGGAGTCCGACAGCCAGTGAGCGAGGGACGGTCGTTCGACCGCGTCGTCGATGGCGTCGGCGACGGCAAAGCCCGCGGAGATGGTCTCGACGTCGAGGTCCTCGAAGGCCTCGACGTTGTCCGGCTGGTTCGCTCTGGCGACCACGGTGTCGACGTCGAACCGTGTCGTCGCTAGCTGTGCCACGAGCAGGTTCACGTCGTCGTCTGCAGTCGCAGCGACGACGACGGACGCCCGGTTCGCCCCTGCGTCTTCGAGGACGGTCGCGTTCGTCGCGTCCCCGTGCACGACGCGGTGGCCGTCGGCTCGGGTCCGTTCGACCGTGTCCTCGTCGCTGTCGATAAGGACGACCTCCTCACCGCGTGACTCGTAGCGGACTGCCAGTTCCCGACCGACACGCCCGCTCCCGACGATGAGTGTTTGCATGGGGAGGATGTCAAGTGCTTGCGCGAAGTGACGGGCCAGCCCGCCTTGAAACATGACGGTCGCGAAAATAACGAGGAAGACAGTCCCAACGAGGACCGTCGCGGCAGCCGGGTTTTCGGGCCGTAGTTCGATGGCAAACAGCGTGGCGACACTGGCTGGAACGATACCGCGCGGCCCCATCGCGCCGACGAACAGCCGCTCGCGAACGGTCAGCCGGCCGCCCAGCGTCGACAGAAAGACGCCGAGCGGACGGACGAGCGTAGCGACGACGATAACGACGATCAGCCCGCCAACACCGAGCGTCCGCAGGTCGCCGAGTGAGAGCTGCGCCGCCAGCACGATGAACACGAACGAGAGGACAAACAGCGTAATCCCGCCCTTGAACTCGGCAATCTCCTCTTCGTGGGGGATGTCGGCATTCCCGAGCACAATCCCGGCAACGGCGGCGGCCGCGATACCGGCCTCAGAGAGCCACATACTTCCCAGCGCGTACGCCAGCAGCGCCGCGGTCAGAACCACGACCCGGGCGTTCTGGAGGGCATTGCCCGCGGACAGGTGCCACCGCTGGAGCAGCAGTGTGATGCCGCCGCCGACGGCGATGCCGACGACGTGGCCGACGGCCAGCCGGGCGACGAACGCCTCGACGACGACCAGCGGCGAGGACTGGCTCGCAATGACGAACTCGAACGTCGCCACCGCGAGGATGGCGGCGGTCACATCGTTGATGATGCCTTCGGTCTCTAAGGCCGCAGCGACCCGGTCCCTGACAGGGACCACTTGCATAACCGGCGTGATGACCGTCGGCCCGGTGGCGATAAGCAGGCTCCCGACGAGGACGGCGACCGGCCACGTCGTCCCGAACACGAGCCTGACGGCCATAGCTGTTCCGACGAGCGAGACGAATGCGCCGACTGTCACGAGCCCAAGCGCCTCTCTGGACGCTTCGCGGACGCGCTCGACAGTGAGGTGGAACGCCCCTTCGAAGACGATGATACCGACGCTGAGACCGACGATAGCCTGTAGTCCAGTCTGTCCGAATATCGCGGGGTCGACAAGGTCGAGCGCCTGCGGGCCGACGAGAACGCCGGCGACCAGCAGGAACGCGACGCTCGGAATCTGGAGCCAGTCGGCGACCAGCTGTGCGGCGACGCCGAGACTCACGACCAACACGACGGCGCCAATAAGTGATGCTGCTCCGGACACGGGGTTGGCGGGCGTTCGATAGCCAGCAGTATAGACCTATTCACCGAAAGAGACACACTGCCGGCGCGGGAATCGACGGCCAATGCCGACCGCACACAACCGCGATGTGGCTCTCTATTATGAAGCCGACGGCGACGGCCCGACCGTCGTGTTCATTAACGACGTGGGGTACGGGGCGTGGCTCTGGGGCTGGCACTACGACGCCGTCGCCGGCCCCTACGAGACGGTGGTGTGGGACCTGCGGGGTACCGGCCGGTCGGACGCGCCGGCAGGGCCGTACGACGTGGCGACGTTGGCGGCCGACCTCGAAGCCGTCCTGGCCGACCACGGCGTCGGGACCGTCCACCTCGTGGGGGCCGGTCTCGGCGGGATGGTCGCGCTCGAATACGCCCACCGGTACAACCGCGCCCGCTCGCTGACGCTGTACTGTACGGCCGGGTCAGGTGACGCCGTCGACCGGGACGCACTCGACGCGCTCGCGCTCGACGCTCCGTCGTCGCTCGACAGGGCGTTCTCGCCGGCGTTCCGCGAGCACGATCCGGACCTGATGGACCGGATTGCGGACTGGCGCGCTGAAGAGGACGCCACCGGCGCGGCCCGCGATGCGCAGACGGCGGCGATGACGGGCTTCGACGCGCCGCCGCTGTACGAGATTACCCAGCCAGCCGAGGTCTACTACGGTCTGGACGACCCTGTGGTGTCGCCGGAGGCCGCGGAGTCGCTGGCGGCCGACCTGCCCCGCGGGACCGGCGAGGCCGTCGAGGGTCGCCACTGCTGTTTTGTCGAGCATGCCCCGGCAGTGACCGACCGACTGCTGGCGCTACTGGACGAGCAGACAGAGTAGCTACTTGACCGGGCGGCCGGACGCAATCCACAAATACACGGCCTGATACGTGCTAAGTATGACTGACCGGACGGCAGCCGTCACGCGGACCACGGCCGAGACTGACATCGAGGTCACGCTTGACGTCGACGGCGACGGCGACAGCACTATCGACACCGGCATCGGCTTCTTCGACCACATGCTCGATTCGTTCTCGACGCACGGGCTGTTCGACCTGACCGTGCAGTGTGACGGCGACCTGGATATCGACGACCACCACACCGTCGAAGACGTCGCCATCACGCTCGGCGAGGCGTTCACCGAGGCGCTGGACGACAAGCGCGGCATCCGCCGCTTCGCCGACCGCAAAGTCCCGCTGGACGAGGCCGTCGCCAGCGTCGTCGTCGACATCTCCGGCCGACCGTACTTCGAGTTCGACGGCGAATTCTCACAGGACGCCGTCGGCGGGATGACGAGCCACATGGCCAAGCACTTCTGTCGCTCGCTGTCGATGAACGCCGGGCTGACGCTACACTGTGGCGTCTGGGGCGAGAACGCCCACCACGAGGTTGAGGCGCTGTTCAAGGGGCTGGCACGGGCGCTGGATGACGCGACTCGCATCGACGAGCGCCGGTCCGACGTGGCGAGTACGAAAGGCGAACTGTAGTCGACGGCGGTGCGAAGCCGTCGCTGTTTCGACTGCTGGCGGCACCGATTAGTGGCCCCGCGTCCACCACTCCGTATGTTCGACGAGATTATGCAGAAATTCGAAGACTCTCCGGGCCAGCAGGATGTCATCCGTTTGCTGCTTGAACGGGGGTTCTCCGTCAACGAGGACGGCCGCGTCGTCTCGGGCGGCATCGAAATCCCGAACACGGGTATCGCCCGCGAGGCCGGCGTTGACCGCCGAGTGGTCAACGCCACGACGGACGCGATTCTCGACGACGACGACCTGCGGCGCATCTTCCGCAACATCTCATCCGTGCCGAGCCTGCTGGACCTCGCCCCGGTCCTCGACCTGCATGCAGTGACTGTTACTGTTCGCGCCGCCGACGAGTCCGGAATCGTGTCGACAGTCACGTCGGCCATCGCCGACCGCGGCATCTCTATCCGGCAGGTTCTCAGCGAAGACCCCGAGTTCACTGACGAGCCGAAACTGTACGTCATCACCGACGAGGAACTGCCCGGTGACCTCATCAACGAAATCCGTCGTCTGGCGTTCGTCCGGACCATCGAACTGGCCTAATGCCCGCGACGCTCACCGTCGAGACGCCCGCGGGCGAGACCCACGAACTCACCGCCGAACCCGGCGCGGTCCTCCGGGACGTACTCCTCGAAGCTGACCTCTCGCCACACGGCCGCTACGCGACGCGGCTCAACTGCGGCGGCCGTGGCATCTGTGCCACCTGCGGCGTCCGGCTCGCCGAACCGCCCGACCCCGACCACTGGCACGACGACCTCGCCGACCGCTTTGGCTACCCTCGGCTCTCCTGTCAGTTACAGGTTCAGGACGGGATGCGAGTCAAACTGCTCGAGAAGCGGGTCTGGGGGTCGCGACAGTCCGGCGACGGCACGGACTGAGACGCCGTCCAACGGCAAACGCTATTCCGCCGCCCGGCGTATTCCAGTCCGTGACGGACAGCTATCGGACCGTTCCGGACCGCGGCGAGGCGCGCTTCGAGGTGCGGGGCTCGGAGTTCATCGGCCACGTCGCGCCGGCGGCGACCGTTGAAGCCGCCGAGGCGTTCGTCGACGCCGTCGGCGAGGAGTACGCCGACGCGACCCACAACGTCCCCGCCTACCGCGTCCGGTCCGACCCTTTCCGGGAGTATGCGAGCGACGACGGCGAGCCGAGCGGCAGCGCCGGCGACCCCGCGCTGAACGTCCTCCAGCAACGCGAGGTCGAGAACGTCGTCGCCGTCGTCACTCGCTACTACGGCGGGACGAACCTCGGCGTCGGCGGGTTAGCCAGTGCCTACTCCAGGGCGGTGAAAGAGGGCGTCGACGACGCCGGCGTCGTCGAGGAAGTGCCCCACGAGCGGTTCACCGTGACCGTCGCCTACGACGATTCGGGCAGCGTCCGGAGCCTGCTCGAATCGGCGGGCGTCGAGTTCGAGGCAGACTACGAGGCCGAAGTCGTCTTCGAGGTCCGCGTGCCCACCGCCGACGGGAGCGCCCTGCGGGACCGGATTCGGAGCGCGACCAGCGGGCGGGCCGTAATCGAGCGCGAGTGACGCCCGCTACTCGTAGGCCGGGAGCCGCGCCGACTCTGCCGACCCGTCGATGAAGGGCAGGTCGACCTGCTGTGCGCCGACCGGGTCGCCGTCGACGCGGACCGTCAGGGACGCCTCGGGCCGGTCCCAGCTAAGATTCGCCAGTGCAATCGGGGCTTCCCGCATCGGGCTCTGCGCGGCGCGGGTCACGTCGCCGACGTGCTCGTCGCCGGCGAACACCGCCGCACCGGGTTCGGGGACGGCCTCGACGGCGAGACCGACCAGCCGCTGGGTCGGGTGGCCGCGGTTCTCGACCCGCGAGACGACCTCCTGGCCGACGTAACACCCCTTCTCGAAGTCCAAGGCGTTCCGGAGACCGAGGTCGTTGGGGAGCGCGCCCGCGATTTCGCTGTCGAACAGCGGCGTCCCCGCCTCCAGTGTGAGCGTCTCCCACGTCCGGTAGCCGAAGGGGACGGCGTTGAGCCCGCGGTTGACCAGCGTGTCGAAGACGGGTTCGGCGTCGTCGGCGCTACAGACCACGTCGTAGCTCTCCTCGCCGGCGAGGTTGTCCGTCCGGATGACGGAGACGCCGGCGTCGCCGAGTTCGCCCCGCTCGAAGGTCAGTACGCCCTCGGGCGTCCCGGTCTGGTGGAGGACGCTGGCGATTTTCTCGGTCGCTTTCGGCCCGTGGACGCCGAAGACGGCGAAGTCGTCGGTCGCCACCTCGAACTCGACGTCCTGGATGAAGGTCTTGTCCGCCCACTCCGCGGCCAGGTCTTGGGCTTCCTGTGGCGGCGTGAACACGAGCAGTCGCTCGCCGGCGTTGTACACGTACATATCCGTGTCGACGCGGCCGTCGGGGTCGAGCAAGAGCGCGTAACAGCCCGCGCCGTCCTCGTCGGGCACGCGGTTCGAGACGGCGTTGTCGACGTAGTCGACGCGGTCCTCGCCGGTGACGACGATGACGCCGTAGCCGTACTCTATCGCTCCAACGACGTTCCGAACCGCGCGGTGGGTCCGCTCCGGTCGCCCGTAGTTGTCGACGACGCGCCGGCCACCGACCTCCCTGAACGTCGCTCCGTGGGCCTCGTGAACGGACTCGAGAACAGTCATTGCACGGGTATGCGGCCTTCGCGGGGAAAAACGTCCCGTTAGCGTCGCCGGCGAGCTAGGACGGCCACCGCGACCAGCGCGGCAATCGTCACAGCGACGGTAAAACCCGGGCCGCTGCCGTCTGTCGTTTCGGTCGCCGTCCGGGCTGGCGTTGTGGCCGCCCCGCCCGTCGTCGCCTCCTCGTCCGGCCTGAACGCAGTCACGTTCGTTGTCGTGGTGAGGTCTCCGGCTGTCGCGGTGAACGTGACGTTCCCGGCTGTGGGGACCGTCGCCGTTACTTCGCCGTCCGCATCAGTCTCTCCGACTTCAGTTCCGTTCCGAGACACGGTCACGTTCGCCACTGGGTCGTCGTACTCGTTGGTGACCGTGAACCGGACGTTCGCGTCGACGATGACCTGCCTGTTGTCCGGTGTGAGCGTAATCTCCGGGGTGCGTCGGATCTCCACGTCGACCGACGTTTCGTCTTCAGCCACCCTGACGCGTCTCTCGACCGTCTCGTAGCCCTCCTTCGTCACTGTGAGGGCATAGCGGTCGTTGACCGGCACGCTGACCGACGCCGTCCCGTCGGAGAGCGTCGGCACGGTGCCGTCGAACCCGTTGTCCGATTCGACCTGAACGGTCGCGTCCCGGATCGGTCTGGAGTCGTTGAAATGGTCGTCGACGACCTCGGCTTGCAGCAGGACCGACCCCTCGCTAATCCGGACCGTCGCCGTCGTCTCGCCGGAGACGGACACGGTCGTCAGGTTGCGGTAGAACCCCGGCTTGGTGACGATGACGCTGTATTCGCCTTCCTCGACGGGCTGTGTCGTGATGGTCCCGTCGCTGCCCGCGTTCCTGTCGACCACGTAGTTCCCGTCCCGATACAGTCGGATGCGTGCGGTCTCGGCCGGCTGGCCGTCCGCCGTCACCGCGCTGACTGTGGCTGTCGCTGCCTCCGAGACCATTATCTCGACGGACTCCGCCTCGGCATCTTCGACGACGTAGGGGACGTTTCTGACGTACTCGCCGTCATCTATCTGGAGCATGACGTCCGCCCCCTCGGGGACATCGATAAGTGCCTGCCCGTTTGCCCGCGTCGTCTCGTTAGACGGGCCGCCCGCGCCGCCGTCCCACGTCGCCGAGATGTCGATACCACTGAGCGGGTCGCCGTCCCCGTCGACGACGGTGACGGTGAGGGTCACCTGTGACTGTCCGGCAGCTGTTCCCGCCACCACACCGGCCCCTACCAGCAGTGCCAGCAATACAGCTGGTAACACGGTACGGTGACAGCGCATACCTGATTAATAAATGGGTGGACGTAAATCAGTACTGCCGGTAGGGACTCCCTACGGCCGTCTCGACTGCTGTGAATCGACGACCCGCTCAACTTCGGACGGCTCAAGCGGCGTCAACGGCCCGGACATTGTTCGAGAGAGTGCTGCCGCCGCGACGCCGTGGAGCAGCGCTTCGTCCGTGTCAGCACCGGCGGCCAGTTGCCGGAGCGTCGCGCCAATAAAGGCCTCGTGTTGCCCCGATTCGTCGACGGCGGTCGTCTCGATAGCGTCTTGCTCGTGGACGACGCCGTCGTGGTAGGCGACCGCGCCGTACTCGCTCCGCGTGAGCACCACGCGGGTGAGGTCGTACTCCGTCGCGAGCGTGTGGACGATTTCCCGGGGGCCCCCCGTCGTGTCGAACACCGCGGCGACCTGCTCCTCGGCGGCGAAGAGGGTGTCGACGGCCGGCAGCAGGTCCGCGAGCGCGGCCCGCGCGTCCTCGGCGTCCCACAGCCCGGGGTGGAAATCGAGGTCCAGCGCCCGCATCCCCGCGGCCGCCCTGAGCAACGCCCCTGTCGTGTCGGCAGCTGTGTCCGACAGTGAGAGGGTTGCGCCCGAAGTGAACACTACGTCTGCGTTCTGTATCTCGCCCATCGGCAACTCGCCGGGTGTCAACGTCGCCATCGCGGTGTCGCCGCGGTCCTGTAGCAGCCGCTCAGCACGGGGCGGGTCGGCGTCCTCGTGGAAGGTAAGTCCCTGCCGGCCGGCCGCCGGGTCGGCCCAGACGACCTCGGTCTCCAGTCCGAACTCCTGCAATTCGGCGACGACGCGCCGGCCCAGCGGCGTATCGGGGACCTTCGAGAGCCACCGCGCGTCGGCTCCAAGTCGGCCGGCCGTCGCCGCAACCCCGCTTGCTGTCCCGTCGACCCGAATCGACGCCTCGCGGGCCGTTTCGAACCGCTGTCCGTCTGGGGGTGCAAATCTGAGAGCAGTCTCGCCGAACGTTACGAGTGACATACCGCGTGCATCGGGAGACGAAGGTTTAGTTTAATCGGCTGTATCGACTGCTGTGTCGGTGGTCAGACCGGAGTCCTTCGCTATCGCCGCCGACCGCCGTGACCGGGGTAATCACGCTCGAACCGGTCTTCGAGTTCTTGCCGGTCGATGTGGATGACCGTCGGTCGTCCGTGGGGACACGCGTAGGGGTTCTCACAGTCGTCCAGCGCGGCGAGTAGCTCCCTGACGGACCCCTCAGTCAGCGACGTGTTCCCGGTCACAGAGGGGTAACACGCCAGGTCGCCGAGCAGTTCGTCTGCCGCAGCCTCGACCGTCGCCGCCGCTTCGTCGTCGCCGGCGACGAACGCGCCCAGTACATCCCTGACGATGTCCGGGCCGGCCGCGTCGGCGATGACGCCTGGGAGGGTTCGGACCTCGACGGTCCGCTCGCCTGTCCGCGCCGTGTGAAAGCCCAGGCTCGCCAGCGCGTCGCTGCGCCGGTCGAACACCTCGGCCTCGCGGGCGGTCAGTTCCAGTTCCACCGGTTCCGCGAGCGCCTGCGTCGTCGTCTCGCCCTCGAACCTGGCCTTGAGCCGTTCGTAGTTGACTCGCTCGTCCGCCGCGTGCTGGTCGACCAGTACGAGGCCGTCGTCCGTCTCCGCGACGACGTAGGTGTCGGCTAACTGCCCGAGAATCCGCATCGAAGGCAGCGATTCGTGGGTCGCCTCTGGGTCGTCGCCGAGGCGTGCCTGCTCCTGTCCGCCGGTGAACTTCCGGTCGCCGCGCTCTGTCTCCGTCCGGCCCGCTGTGGACGCTTCCCGGCGCGCATCGGGGCTATCTCCACTCGAAACGCTACCCTCTGCCTGCCGATTCTCGAAGTTGCCTGACGTATCGTCTTTCGTCTCGGCTGTGGAGGGGCGTTTCGTGTCGACTGACTGCTCTGCTGCGGTCGTGTCGCCGGACTGATGAGCCGCTGTCTCCGTCTGGGCTCCGTCAGACCGCTCTGTGGGTTCAGCAGCCGATTGTCCTGTCGTATCAGCACTGCTCTCCGCTGTTGTGCTGTCCGTCCGCGCTGATGGTGCTGTTTCGTCCGCGGTGTCCCGGCCGTCCGGACGCGACAGCTGGCGCTCGCCACTGCTCGCTCCCTCCGATTCCGGCGTTATCTCTGTCTGCTCTGGTGCTGACCGGCCACGCGGCGCTGTCGAGCGCAGCAGCCCTTCTCGTAACAGCGCGTCCTCGACGGCGGTCCGGACCTGCTCCCGGACGCCCTCGTCGTCGGCGAATCTGACCTCCATTTTCCGGGGGTGGACGTTCACGTCCACGTCGCCCGCGGGCACGTCCAGGAAGAGGACGGCGAAGGGGTAGCGGTCCGGCGCGATCTGGGTCCCGTAGGCGTCGACGACGGCGTCCCGGACCGTCCCGGCGCGGACGTACCGGCCGTTGACGTACGTCGAGAGGTACTCGCGGCCCGCGCGGTTCGTCTCGGGGTGGGAGACGAGGCCGTGCACGCCGTCGAGTGGCCCGTCAGGGAAACTCTCCGCCTCGTCGCCACCCCCGTTTGCTCCCGAACCCGCACCGACCGAAATCATCGACTCGGCCACCTCCCGGCCGTAGACAGACATGACGGTCTCGCGCAGGTCGCCCTGGCCGGTCGTCGAGAACGTCTCCCGGTCGCCGTGGGTCAGCGACACGGCCACGTCCGGGTTCGCCAGCGCGTAACTGGCGACGACGGTGTTGACGTGGGCGAACTCCGTCGACTCCTGTTTGAGGTACTTCCGGCGGGCCGGGACGTTGTAGAAGAGGTCCGCGACCTCGATGGTCGTCCCCTCGGGACAGCCCGCGGGGCCGACCGACGTGACCTCGCCGCCCTCCAGCACCAACTCCGTCCCCACGTCGCCCCCGCGGGGCCGGGTCCGAATCGTCAGCCGCGAGACCGCCCCGATTGCGTGCAGGGCCTCGCCGCGGAAGCCGAGCGTGCCGACGCCGCCCTCCAGGTCTGCGATGTCGCGGATCTTCGAGGTGGTGTGTTTCTCGACGGCTGTCTCGACAGCCTCGCGGTCCATCCCGACGCCGTCGTCCGTGACGCGAATCCCGTCGGTTCCGCCGGCCTCGACGACGACATCGACCCGGTTCGCGTCGGCGTCGATGGCGTTCTCGACTAGCTCCTTGACGACGGAGGCCGGTCGCTCGACCACCTCGCCGGCCGCGATGCGTTCGACGGTCCGGTCGTCGAGTCGCTGGATATCGGTCATACGTGCCCCCGCATGTGACTGCTACCGGCTAACGAGCGAAGCGACTTGATACTGTCTGCCTTCGCCGCGCCTATCAGTCCGATCATGAAAATAGTTAACACAAACCAGTCCTGACCGTCGGATGGTGACGACCCATGTGCCACCACAGAGAACGCTCTTGGACCGAAGCGACGGCGGACGACGAGGCAACTGACGAGGACGAGGAGGAACTCCCGTCCTTCCTCAACGAGGAGGCGCCCGAAACCGAGGTGCTGACCGACGGCGGCGACGAGGCGTAGCAGGGGTTCCCCTCGGCAGCGGTGTTGGCAAACCAGCCCTTCTTTGCCGTGTCCCGCAAACACGCAATTCCGTCATGTGTGGGTATCGCAAACCCGATAGCTAAAGTACGCTCGCCGTCAGTCGCCACTATCCTGTGGATCTCGACATGGAACAATACGACCAACTATACCGTCTCTACAAGAGCGTAGACACGACAACGCTGCGCGGCTATCAGGAGTTCGTCGACCTGTTTCCCCCGCTCAGTTCGACCGTCGCGCTGGAACAGTGGGAGACCGCCAGTGACCGCCTCGACGACCTCAAGGCCGACATCACCGAGGAGTTCCCCGGAACCGGCGAGACCTACGCGGAAATCGCGGCCCGGCTGACCCGCGACGAGGCCTTCACCGCCTTGGACCTCTACTCGAAGTACGGCCGGTCGGCGAACGTGCTCGTACTGGATGTCGACGAGACGCTCCGCTCGGCCGGCGACACCGACAACGAAATCCCTCGCGACACGCTGTACCTCCTGACGCAGTTCCACGAGGCGGGCGTCCCCATCGTCGTCTGCACCGGCCAGACCCTCGAAAACGTCAAGGGATTCATGATACAGGGCCTTGGTAACGACCTCGTCTCCTCCGGACAGATGAGCATCGTCTACGAGTCCGGCAACGGCGTGTTCACGCCCAAACACGGCGCGGACACGAAGCGACTCCTGTATGAACGCCTCGACGGCGCGGTCGTGGACGTGTTCGAGTCGGTCCGCCGCCGTGTCCTCTCTGAGGCCCCCGAGGCCGTCGGCAAGCGCTGCCACCTCCAGGGCAACGAGTTCAACGTCACGCTAAAGCCCAACGCCGAGGTCGGCAGCGACAACGCCGTGGAAATCATCGACGAGTCCCTGCGGTACCTCTGTGGACTGGTCGGCGACGCTATCGCGGGGCAGGTCGATGCTGACGTGTCGGACCCGGCAGCGTACGCACGGGCCTACTTCAGCCGCGACCCGGAGATTCACGATGTCTTGGAGGCGGGCGACCTGTCGACCGATGCCGACATCGACGACGCGCCTGCGGCGTTCCGCGACATCCTCGAACGCGTCGACCTCGGCTATTACGAGGGCGACGCGGCCGAACTCGTGAGCCTCGAACTGGACAAGTCCGCCGGCGTTGAGGAAGCCTTCGACGTGCTCGGCATTGATGACCCGTTCGCGCTCGTGATGGGCGACAGCAAGAGCGACTTGCGGGTGATGCGCTGGATCGACGAAAGCGACGCCGGTATCGCCGCTGCCCCCGCCCATTCCTCGCCCGACGTACTCGATCACGTCAGTTCGCGCGACGACCTGGTGTACGAGGCCGGCGACGCCAGCACGGTCCTGCGAACTGTCTACGGCATCAGCCTGATCGAGCAACTGGACGAGCAGGGCGAGTGAGCCCGCTCCCTACGTATTGACCACACTGTCGCCGTTGCGGTGCTGCTCGGGCCACTCGCCGGCAGCGGGGCACTGCGGGTCGATGTCAGCGACGAACCGCATCGTCGTGATATTGAGTACGAGCCCCAGAAACCCGCCGCCTACGATTCCGATGAGCAGGCCGACCGCAGGGATGTTGACGACAACAGCGGTCGCCACCGCTGAGACGAGCAAAACGAGTCCCAGATAGCCGACTGTGTAGGCGAAGTACGCCCCACCGTTGACAGCCAGTTGGTACGAGCCTCTGGCTGCTGCCACAAACCCAGTCCGGCGCAGGACAATCAGATACGGCGTGGCCCAGAACAGATACCCGGCAGCTATGAATGCTGGAATCAGAAGAAGCACAGCGCCGACTATCGCGCCCCCCTCACCGAGGCTCCCGAAGCCAAACAGCCCCAGTGCCAGTGGAACGAGAACAACATACGGGAGGGCAGTTATCACCAGAAACGGGACAAAGTATGCTAGCACGCTCATCGCGAAGCCCTCATGTCGACCGAGGAGTTCTGCCGCGATAGTTCCGAAGTAACCCGCACTCAGACCGGCACGTAGTAATAGCACTCCCGGTACGACCACCATCGCAAACGGAGCCGACAGAGGGAGGCCAACATTTGCCGTGACACCGCTGCCAGGTAAACTCACGAACTGCCAGACAGTCACGACGGACGCGGGGACGCCGAACTTAATGCCGATGTGGATTCCGTCGTAGGTGAGTATCTGTCGGATACTGTCCGCCTGCGTGACCGCCAGCAGCATTGGAACCAGTGCCAGCGGCAGTTGTTCGCGCGCCCGCTGCCACCCGTCGGCCAGCCGAACGGTGAATGACGGCATCAGTCGTGGTCCCTCGCTGATTCCGTCTGAGCGGGTGCCACGCCGTCTGGCGTCTGCGGGACCGTCGGTTCGAGGCGTCGCTGTGGAGCGTTCGTCCGGGTACTGGAGGGCATCGGCTCGGATATCCGTACACGCAACAATATGCGTTCTGGTGAGACTGCACCCAACTGTTAGGCGTCCGCCGACCGAACTGCCGCCATGAGTCTTGATACCGTGTTCGGACAGGTGCCGGACCCGCAGTCGTACTCGTTCCCGGACTACTCGCTCCCGCAGGGCGACCCCGTCAAACCGGTCGCACTGACCGCCGGCGAACTGACTGCGCTGCTTGACCTGTACGACGCGTTCAGTACCGTGGACCCGACGGGCATGGACTCGAACCCGTTCCTGCGGGCGACCAGCGAGTTCCTCCAGCAGACACTCGGTGCGCCGCTCACCCGACCGGATGAGCAGCTGCACGACGATATCGCGGCCTTGCTCAACGACTTTTCGGGAGACTTGGGCGAGCGATCAATGGGTGTTGTGGACGCGACACCGGCTCACCACCGGACGCTGTACTTCTTCTTGACCAGTTGCAAGGCATACCATACGGCCCCGCATCTGCGGTTCGACCCCGACCCGAGCGCCGTCGAGACGCTGTATGCAGTGTACGAACGCGTCACTGAGCAGGCGTTCTACCTCAAGCGGCCGAAAAGCGTTCTGGAGTGAGAGCCCGTGGTCCGGACCGTTTATCGGGCAGCGAAATAAATTGCCGCCAATGACAGCCGATCAGCCCGAAATCCCGGTCGTGTGCGAGGAGTGCGGGACACGGACATCGGTCGCGTTCGAGGACGTTGAGGACGCCGTCGCCCGCCACAACGAACAGCTCCACGACGGTGAGCCAGTCGCCGAAGTCGACCCCGACGTACTGGAGGAACTCGCCGACCGACTCGCGAAGGACATCGGCCTGCTGGAGTAGCCACTCGACCAGTGTCACTCGTATCGTATCACTCCCCCAGCGGGAGCCGCTCGTAGGCCTCGCGGTCAGCGCCGGCAGCGAGCGTGCGCGGTCGCAGTCGACAGACGTTCTTCACGGTACGCGGACCAAGCACGCGGGGCGAGACGAACCGCGGTCGCTCCGGCTCAGTTCCGGGACCGTCGCCCAGCGCGAGTACTGCGCCGTTGAGGTCGACGAGCGGGATGCACGCCAAGTCGCCGTTCATCGATTCGAACTGGACGTGGGTTGTATCGCCGGGCATCGCCGCCGCCTCCAGCAGGTCGAACACGGCGACGCCGGTGTACCTCCGTTCGATCCGGTCGCCGGAGGCACACTCGAACGCGACCGGCCCGCGGACGACATCGAACGGGAGCTGTGCGGGCGCCACGTCCCAGGGGACCAGTAGTGGGTCGGTCCCGTCGATTCGGACCGTCGGCCGTTCCTCCGACGTTTGCCCCATAGGTACAACTTCTGACCGGACGGACTTGAGATGTTCGTCGTTAGACCGCGCGGTCCACCGGGCAGACCACTCGGAGCCTCACTCCCGAGAGTGAAGCGAGTACGCGATAAAGAGCACGCCAACGAACTGGAAGGCGCGAGTGACGAGCGTCAGCGGTTGCTGGAACTGGCTGGGAAGCAGGCCCTGGCGAAGGAGGACTGAGCCGACAAACGCGACGACGAAGGCCACCGCCGTGAGGCAGAACAGCCCGACAGAGAGGTACTGCATCGCGCGACTGTTGTGCCGTCGATACCCGCGGTAGGCCTGGTAGCCAACGTACCCACCCAGTACTGTCGAGCCAAACGCAAGGGCGGTGATGAGCCAGTTCATCAGTGTCTCGATGGCAACCATGTCAGAGATTCTCCCACATTTTTGTGAATCGGTCCGCGGTGTCCTGTTCGTCCTGTCCCGGGAACGCCGGGGGTTCGGTCCGCTCGATTTCGGTTTCGAAATCACCGTCAGCAAGCGCCAGCGAGAACTCCGAGAGCGTGGCAGCGAAGACGCTGTAGTCGTTGCCGCCCGTCTCTATCTGGGTCTGTTCCTCGATGAGGCCGTACTCCTGAAGCCACTCGACCCGTCTGTACACGGTCGGTTGTGACATCTCACACTGGTCGGCGAGCTGTTTCGCGGACATAGGCTTGACACTCGTTGCTGCGAGGATGTCCCGGGCATACTCGTCACTGAGCAGGTCGAGGATGTCGCCCACGGCCGGGTCCTCACTCACGTACTGGACCAACGCCCCGTCCCTGAATAAAAGGTCCCGTCAGTTTCCGAGTCAGAAGTCAGCCACATTAGAGAAGGGCGCAGTGTCAGCGGAGACCGGCGCGATCAGGGCAGTTCCTTCGGGCGAAGGTGGGGCGAGGGAGGGGACCAGTTCACGGGCGGCGTGGCCCACATTCCTCCCCAGGGTGGCACCCCGGGGAACCCTAGGCAGTGTGGTGGACAGACAGCGGCTATCGCCGGAGGGCGGTGGTGGCACGGTGTTGTTAGGGCCGCTGCACTTGTAGTGAGGAGTGGTTCCATAATATAACGTGCAGTCGAACTTCTGACCCAGAAAACGGCGGCTTGATATGCCAGCGTGGGTGTTTCACATGCTACCGGGACAGCCGATTGACTGGCCGACCGTGACGAGTCGGTCCGCAGGCACTCCTTCACCACGAATCGTGTACCGGTAGCGCTCACAGTTCCACGACACCGATGTTGTCAGCCCATAGCTGATCTGTACCGGTTGCCCGTCGATTGTCACTCCCTCGCTGGCGTTCTCTCCGACAACCAGCCGGTCGTACTTGGCAACAGTGATCAGACTGGTTCGGTTCGCGTAGCGGAGGCCGACGCTGTGGATTCGTCCCTGCGTCTGGGTCGCGTAGGTCAGTTCGTACCCCGGCGGAATGTCGGGTTTTGGAACCCGGACCTCGGTGTCGGCTTCGAGCGCACCGATCGACTCGTAGGTCTGTTGGTCCGGTGTCTCTGGGACGGTGACAGTCGTGTTGTCCGGGAAGTCAGGGGTAAACACGTCCGCTGACACACCGGTGTCGTAGGTGACGTTCGTATGCGTCGTCGTCACGACTGTTCGCTCACTGTCGGCTGTCCATGCGGTGCGTTTTTTCACCGGGAAGAACCGCTCTGTGTCTACCCAGATCGTCTGTTCGTAGGCCGCTGTGTCGTCTTTCGGTGCCACGTGGATGACGTACGCCTCACGCCCGTCAATCGATTCAATACCGCGGTAGCCGACCATCATCGAGCCGGCGGACACGCTCGGCCGCTGCTCGCCGCGGGGCACAACGGGCAACGGCTCAACTGACTGTGGCTCGCTTGTCGCGTTGGCTGCCGTGGACGTATTGAGACTCGCAACCAGGCGCTGCAGCCGTTCACCCCGGTCTGACTCTGTCCTGCTGAGAGAGATTCGCGTGGCGCTCGCGCGGCGCTGGTCGTACAGCCACAGCGCCGATCCGTTCGACACCCGGAGATCGTATCGGTCGACAGTGCTGCTGATGACTGCCAGCCGTTTCTTCTGTGTCCCTGGCTGGAGTACGGCGTCGTAGGTCGTCCGACTCGCGACCGTTCCGTTCCGGCTGATAGTGGTTGTCTGTGTCGAATTGACGCCGTCTATCGCCTCGTAGCGTTGTTGCACGTCCGCGCTGATCTGAGGTTGATCGGCGGTCCCGGTACTCGCGAATGCGAGCGACCAGACCGCAACCGCAAGCACACCAATGACGACCACCGTCGCGATGGTGAGCACCAGTCGTTCCGAGGTGAGGTGTCGAGTGACCATTTGTGGGGTACAGGGCGGGGACTGCCTGACGCTGTGCGGTCAGTCCGAGTGACAGCGTTACGTATCACATTACCGGCATCATAAGTAAAAGCATCTGTCTACCTCGGTCAGTAGTCGCCGAGCACGCCGAGCCGTCTGGCTCGCCGGGTCGTGTACTGGAACACGACGTACCCGAACAGGACGTAGCCGACCGGGACACCGATGAGGAGACCCAGGTCGACGGGGGAAAACTGCCAGAGTCGGGTCCCGTCGACCATCGCTCGCTGCAGGAGCGCACTCCCGTGAGCCAGCGGCAGAATTCGCGTCCAGCCGAGTTCGAACACGGGCGCGGAGATGAGGATGATGAACCCGAACTGGAGCAGATTGAGCCAGTTCCCGATGCGTTTGTACAGTACCGCGACGCCGCCGGCCGCGAAGCCCAGCCCCAGCACCGAGGCGATAGTCAGCGACGCGACCACGACGACGGTGAGGACGTTCAACTGGAGCGACGTTCCGGTAATCGCAAGCATCACTGCAAGCACCACTGTCGAGGTGATGAACGTCCGGACAACTTTCGCGACCCCCTTGCAGAACGCGACCGGCGCGAAGCCAAACGGCGTCATGACGTGCCGTTCGAGGGTGCCCCACTGGGCTTCGCTGCCGATATCGTTCGAAATCGACTGGTAGGCCCCGACCGAAAGCGACCACAGGAAGTAGCCGACGATGATTCCCTCGATGGAGTCTGTTATCGCCTGCCCGGCGAGCATCCGACCGCCGTAAAACAGCAGGCCGAAGAAAAACACCGAGATGACGACCCCGCCGACGGCGTTGGCCGGATAGCGGACGAAGATGAGGTACTCGCGGTACAGCACCGCCCGTGCGAGATCGAGATAGCCCGCCTGCATGCCGGCACGGGCATCCTCACTGCCGTCCGTGTGCGTGTCGGCGCTCGCGGTCATCGGCCCGGCCCCTTCCGTTCCTGCCCGGTAATCTCGACGAACACGTCCTCAAGGTCTGGTTCGACTGTGCCGACGCCAGTCAGCGTCACGCTGTGGTCCCGGCACAGGGCCAGCAAGCGGTAGAACCCGTCGCTGTCGGTCGCCACCTCGACTCGCCGCCCCCGCTCGACGTTCGTCACGTCGACCACCTCGAAGCGCTCCCGAATCGTCGCAAGCAGGGCATCGGTGATGTCCGGACTGGTGACGGCGAAGGCGTTCGCGGTGAACTGGTCGAGCACAGCCGCCACGCTGTCGTCTGCGATGATCTCCCCGTCGTTCATGATGATAACCCGGTCACAGACGTCCTCGATGACGTCCATGTCGTGGCTGCTGACGACCGCTGTGAGGTCGCGCTCGTCGACGATGCGGCGCAGTTCCCGCCGCAACGTCAGCGAGCTTTCGACGTCCAGCCCAAGCGTCGGCTCGTCGAGAAACACCAGTTCGGACTCGCTGGCAAGTACACTCGCCAGCGACACCTTCTGTTTCATCCCGCGGGAGAGGTCTCGGACCGGTTCGTCGGCCTTCTCCAGGAGGTCGAGTTTCGCCAGCAGGCGCTCGTGTCGGTCGGCAACAGCAGCCGGCTTGACACCCTTGATGGTCGAGAAATAGCGCAGGTTCTCACGGACAGTCAGCCGCCAGTAGTCGTTTCGCGCCCCTTCGAGCATCCCGTCGACGTGACGGTACGCTGCCCGCGGGTGCTCGCTCATGTCGATACCTTGCACCCGGACACTCCCGGAATCAGGCAACACCAGCCCGAGAATCGATTTTATCGTCGTCGTCTTGCCCGCCCCGTTGGGTCCCAGCAGGCCGACGACCGTGCCCTGCTCGATGCGAAACGACACGTCGTCGACGGCCGTCACCGCGTCCGAACCGCTGCCGAACTGCTTCGACAGCCCCTCGACGGCGAGTGCAGGCGTCGCTCCGTCTCTCGACGCAGCCGACTGCTCGGCGGTCCGCGGACCCTGCCGAGCAGGGCGCTGGGATGACATGACCAGTACTGAGGGCTTCAGAACCAAAAGGCCAGTCACGTCTCGCGGTAGGTCTGTCGTCGTCGCTGTCCCACATTCGGGACTGGCTGGTCTGCTCAGGCGGGGTCGAGGCCTGTCACCTCGAACCGTGCGCCGCCGGCCTCGCTCTCGGTAGCTGTGACCGTCCACCCGTGGACCTCGGCGATTCGCTGGACGATTTTGAGACCGAACCCGGTCCCGCTCTCGCCAGTCGAATAGCCTCCTTCAAACGCCTGCTGGCGGTCGTCCTCAGGGATGCCCGGCCCGTCGTCGGCGACGTAGAAGCCGTGCTGGTCCAGCTCTTCAATGACACCGATTCGCACAGTTACGCCCCCGCCACGCTGGTCAGCGTCTCCGTCAGCCGACATCTGAGCGCCCGCGGACCCGTGTTCCACACTGTTGCGGATAAGGTTCGATAACAGTCGACGGAGCTTTGCCGTGTCTGCCCGAATCTGTCGGTCGTCCTCGACGACGAGCGTTGCCTGTTCATCTTTGACGCTCTGCCAGCATTCCTCAACGATGTCGGCGAGCGCGACGGTTTCGAGGTCGGTCGCCGTTTCTCCGGCACGTGCAAACGCTAGGAGGTCGTCTATCAGCGCTCGCATTCGCTCGTGGGCACGCGATACCGTGTCGAGTGCGTCGCTGTCACATTCTTCTCTGGCCAGTTCCAGATTCCCCTCCGCGATAGTCAGCGGGTTCCGGAGGTCGTGGCTGACGATGCTTGTGAACTCATTGAGGCGCTCGTTCTGGCGTTCCAACTGCTGTTCGTATGCCCTGTGCTGGGAGATGTCCCGGCCGATACCCACCGTCCCAGAAACTGCTCCATCGGTGTCTGTCAACCGAGTACCCGAAAACTCGTATGGAATCCGCTCTCCATCGGCAGTCAGGACCTCTGCTTCGACAGTTACCCGGCCGCCGCTTCGTGTCTCATGTATCGCCGAAGCGATCGTCTCGTGCTCGTCACCCGGGAAGAACTCAGAGACGGACATCCCGTCGATCTCGTCGTCGCTGTATCCTGTGACTTCGGGGATGCGCTCGTTCCACCGCCGGAGGCTGCCGTCCGTGTCGACGACGTAGAAGAGGTCGTCAAGCGTATCGAGCGCTTGATCGATGAACTCCCGTTCCTCGCGGAGCTGGTGGTCGCGGTCGAGACGATTGAGGGCCGCTGTCGCGTGGACGGAGAGCGTCTGTGCGAGCGTAACGTCCGTCTCATCGAATGCACCTGTCTCGCACGAGCCGACGAGGAGGACGCCGTGGTCCCCGAGCGGGAGGATGATCTCGCTACGGATATCGGTCTCTGGATTGTACCGGCCCGGAACCGACGTGATATCGTCGTGGACCTTCGCCTCACCGGTTTCGAAAGCCTGCCACGCGAGTGATTCTCCGGCCTCGAACACCGGCGGCGTGCCGAGGAATTCCTCGACCTGTTCGGTCCAGGCGACCGGATACAGACGCTCGCCGTCGGCGAAGTGGACGCCGTTGGCCGGCATGTTGAGGATTGTCCTGGCAGTGTCCACTGTGATCTGCGCAACCGCATCCGCAGTCGTGGCTCGCATGAACGCCCTGGCGGTGGAGTGAAGCTCTTCAATAGCGCGTTCACGACGTGTACTCTGTGTGTATTCGATGTCATCGGCCGTCCGCTCGACGGCGTCGACGACGGTGTGTGCCAGTCGTGCGTACGGTTCGGCCCCGCCATCGGCCCGGATGTACTCGGTGACGCCCGCGGAAATCGCGTCGCTTGCGGCTGCTTCGCTCCCCTCACTGGCGAACAGCACGAACGGCAGGTCCGGCGCTCGCTTGCGGACCGCATCGAGGAACTCGACGCCGGTCTGCTCCGGCAGCTCATAGCCCGCGACGACACAGCCGAACGTCCCACTGTCGAGCCGTTCGAGTCCGTCGGCGACGCTCGTCTCCGTCTCGACCGTAATGCCACAGTGCGCCTGTTCCAGAGCGCTCGTGGCCGCCTCGACGATAGCCGTGTCGTCGTCGACGTGGAGAACGCGAATCCGGTCGGTCATTGGCTTCTAGCAGTGAAAACTCCCGTATACACCTTCCCCCGCGAGTATCTCCGTTGAAAATTGGATGCTGCCCGCTACGCGTCGTCCAGCTCGGCCTGCCACTCCTGTACTTTCGCCATCAGTTCGACCGGCGGCGTCTCGTTGACATCCAGCTCCGTCAGCTCCGACAGGACAGCCTCGGTTTCCGGGTCGAGCGACGCTGTTGCTGCATCGCCATCGACGGCATCAGCCGCGGTCTCGCCGGGCACGTGTTCGGGATCACCGTCGGTCGCAACCGGCTCAGCAGCCGAACCAGCCGTCGTGTCCCCCGACTGGGCCACGCCGTCTCTGAACTGTCCCGACTCCAAGTCGAACACAGCCTGTGTCGTTCCGCCGCCGTCCCCCTCGCTGCCACGCACCTCGATGGCCTTGTCGTCACGAAGTCGGTCGAGTACCTCGTGTGACCGGTCGACGACGGGCTCTGGGACGCCGGCGAGATCGGCGACGTGGACGCCGTACGAGCGGTCGGTCGGTCCGTCTCGGACTGTTCGGAGGAACGTCACGTCGCCGTCGCCCTCCGCGGAGCGTGGCTCGCCGTCGACCGCGACGTGCACGTTCTCGACGGTCGGCAGCTCCTCGCCCAGCGCCGTCAGCTCGTGGTAGTGGGTCGCAAACAGCGTCTTCGACCGGACGGAGTTGACGATGTACTCCGTCGCTGCCCAGGCAATTGAAATGCCGTCGAAGGTAGCCGTCCCGCGGCCGACCTCGTCCAGTATCACGAGTGATTCGTCTGTCGCCGAATGGAGGATGTTCGACAGCTCCTGCATCTCGACCATGAACGTCGAGCGCCCCTGTGCGAGTTCGTCCAGCGCGCCGACGCGGGTGAAGATGCCGTCCACCAGACCGACGGTCGCCGACCGCGCCGGCACGAAACTGCCCACCTGGGCGAGCAGCGTGATGAGCGCCGCCTGGCGCATGTACGTCGACTTCCCGCTCATGTTCGGGCCGGTGACGATGAGGAACTGCCGTTCGTCGTCCATGTAGAGGTCGTTCGGGACGAACTCGGTGGTCTGTTCGACGACCGGATGACGGCCGGCCTCGATGGACAGTTCGTTGCCGTCGACGACCGCCGGCCGGGTCCAGTCGTTCTCGACGGCATGGACCGCCAGTGACGCAAAGGCGTCGAGTTCCGCCAGCGTCCGGCCCACGTCCTGCAGTAGCGTCGCGCGCTGGGCCACGCGCTCGCGGAGTTCCTGGAAGCGCTCGTACTCCATGTCGTGGCGGCGCTCCTCCAGGCGCAACACGTCCCGTTCTTTCTCGTCGAGTTCGGGCGTCGTGTAGCGTTTGGAGTTCTTGAGCGTCTTGATGTGCTGGTAGTCGTCGGGAACGGTGCCGGTCTCGCTCTTACCGACCTGGATGTAGTAGCCGTCGGTCTTGTTCCGGTCGACCGAGAGGTGGGTGATGCCGGTCCGCTCCTTCTCGCGGTCCGGCAGCGTCTCCAGCCACTCCAGGGCGGCCTCGTGCTCGTCGATGATTTCGTCGAGGTCGTCGTCGTACCCGCGCTTGAACAGGCCGCCCTGGCGCACTGTCCCCGGCGGGTCCGCGACCAGTGCCCTGTCGAGTTCCGCAGCCAGCGCGTCGGCCGCCTCGCGGTCAGCGCCGTCGAGCGCCTCGGCGAGCGGTGACTCGGCCAGCCGCTCCGTCTCGGTGACGGCGTCGGCAACCTGTCCCAGCAACGCCAGCGTCTCCTGGACCGCTCGCAGGTCCCGTGCGTCTGCACTGCCTGACGTGGCCCGGGCGGCCAGCCGTTCGAGGTCGTAGGCGTCCGACAGTGTCTCTCGAATCCGCTCGCGGGCCATCGCTGCCTCCGACAGCGCCGCCACGCAGGCCTGTCGGCGCTGGAGTTCGGCCCGGTTTCGCCGTGGTCGCTGGAGCCACTGCTGGAGCAGCCGCCCGCCGGCGGCCGTGACGGTGTGGTCGATGGTGTCGAACAGCGACCCCGAGCTGTCGCCTTGCATGGTCTCGGTGAGTTCGAGGTTGCGCTGGGTCGTTGCGTCGAGGTCGACGTGGTCGCGCTCGCCGTACGCCTGGAGGCGCGTGACCGCCGCCAGCGTCCCGACACCGGTGTCGTCGACGTAGGAAAGCACCGCGCCGGCGGCTCGCAGTGCCACGTCCTGATCCCCGATACCGACGCTGTCGACCGTCTCGCTCCCGAACTGCTCGCGGACGGTGTGGCTCGCCCGCCCCGGTTCGAACGACGCTGAATCATGAAGCGTCAGCGCCGCGTCCGTCCGTTCGCGCAGGCGGTCCAGAAACGCGTCGTCGTTCCGGAGTTCCGGGCCGGGAAGAATCTCGGCCGGCCCGAACGTATACAGCTCTGTCAGCGCCTCGCCCGCGTCGGCGTCGTCCAGTTCTGTAACCTGAAACTGGCCCGTGGTCACGTCCGTCGCGGCGATGCCGTAGGTGTCACCGCCGTCCCGGCCGGCCTCTCGAACCACCGCGGCGAGATATTGGGCCGACTCGTCGCCGGTCTCCAGATGCGTCCCGGGCGTGACGACCCGCGTTATCTCGCGAGCGTGGCCGTTCTCGGTCTCATGCTGGTCGGCGATGGCGACCCGGTAGCCCCGTTCGACCAGCGCGGAGACGTACGGTGTCAGGTCGTCGACCGGGACCCCGGCCATCGGATACGACGAGCCATGTGAGGACTTCTGGCTCACCTTCAGGTCGAGCTCGTCGGCGACGATCTCGGCGTCCTCGGCGAAGAACTCGTAGAAGTCGCCACACTGCATCGCCAGCAGGTCCGCGTCGGTCCCCTCCTTGAGCGTGAGGAACTCTCCGACGATTCCCGTCGCCTCTGTCATACACGTCCGTGTGGCCGTCCGCGGCGTAAGGATTGCGGGTCGGGAGAGTGTGGTCGAAGCCGCCGGACGTGACCAGTGAAGGGGCCACAGGCTCAAGTGTCGAATATGGATGCGACAGAGACCATCGAGGCTTACTACGCAGCGTTGCGGGCCGGCGAGCCGCTCGGCCCCTTTTTCGCCGCCGACGAAGACCGCTCGGTGGTCAAATTCGGTATCTCTGAACAGTTGGCCGGGACCGACGCTATCAGGACAGGACTGCGGGAACAGACCGAGACGACGACCGACTGGGCCGTCGAGAGCCAGGCGCTCGAGGTGACAGAGCGCGATGGCTACGCGTGGTTCAGCGACGTCGTGCGACTGTGCTGGACCGACGCCGAGAGCGGGGCCCGTCACGAGTACGACACCCGTTGGAGCGGGACGCTGGTGGCCACAGACGACGCTCGCCCGTGGCAGTTCGTTGGGATGCACGTCAGCACTGCCGACGACCTGCGTGCGTGACTCAGTCCGCGGCGAGCGTGGCGAAGACGAACTCGCTGTCGCTCCCGAGCGGGTCCGTCGCAGTGACCGTCTCCGTCCCGGTGAAGCCGGCGTCGGCCAACTGGTCGAGCGTCGCCCGCCGACCCGGTGCCGAAAAGAACATCGACCCGCCCATCCAGCCCCGCCGGACGGTCTCGAATTGGCCGCTCGGCAGCGTCAGCAACACGACACCGCCCGGACGGAGCACGCGAGCGAACTCACGGTAGACAGTCGGGTGCTGGTCTCGCGGGACGTGAAAGACGGCGTGATAGGCAGTGACGGCGTCCACGCTGTCGGTCGCAACTGGGAGCGCCGTCATGTCCCCCTGTACAAGCCGGCTGTCGGGCACTGTCTCGGCGGCGAGGTCCAGCCCCGCTCTGGAGAAGTCGAGACCGACGCTGTTCGGCGGGAGGTTCGCAAGCGTCCGCGCGCCGTCACCACAGCCCACGTCGAGGACAGTCGGCGCTTCGGAGAGGCGTTCGAGTAAATCGTCGAGCAGAGCTGCGTCCGATCCGGTCGGGTCACGCCGCTCGGCGTAGGTTTCAGAGACGCTGTCCCACGCGCGGCGCACCTCGTTGCGGTCCATACATCTTGTGAGCGCGCCACACAGTTATGCGTTCAGCTACCCCGACCTATTCCGATGACTCGTCGAGGGCGTCAATCGCCGCGCCGAGCGTGAACTGGCCCTCGTAGAGCGCGCTGCCGACGACGACGGCGGCGGCCCCGGCCGACCGGAGCGCCAGCACGTCGTCGACGGTCGCCACGCCGCCGCTGGCGACGACGGGGATGTCGACGGCTTCGACCAGCCGGCGGACCGGCTCGGTGCGAACGCCCTCTAACTGGCCTTCCACGTCCACGTCGGTAAACAGGATGCCGCCGGCCCCGAGGTCGGCGTACCGCTCGGCAGCGTCAGCGGGGTCCAGTCCGGTCCCCTCGGTCCAGCCCGACACCACGACTTCGCCGTCCTTCGCGTCGAGGCTCACCAGCACACTGCCGGGGTGTTCGGCGCTGATTTCGCCGACGACTTCCGGCGTCTCGACGGCGGCGGTTCCGAGGATGACGCGGTCCAGTCCGCGGTCCAGCAGCGAGACGGCGTCCTCGGCGGTTCGGATGCCGCCGCCCAACTGCACGTCCACATCGGCTCCTACTGCGTCAAGGACGGCGTCGATGGCCGCCGCGTTCTGTCGCTCGCCCTCGAACGCGCCGTCGAGGTCGACGAGGTGGAGCGTCTTCGCCCCGGCGTCGACCCACCGCTGAGCGGCCTCGACCGGGTCGCCGTAGGTTTTCTCCGTGCCGCGTTCGCCGCCGACAAGCTGGACCACTTGTCCGTCCTGCATATCGACCGCGGGGATGACCTCGAACTCGGGAAACATGGCCGGTGGTCCGGCGGCAGCCGTCGAAAGCGTGTCGGTCCGATGCGTGCGGACGCCAGTGACCCGCATGCTTTTACGCTGTGATGGGAAAGGTCCGCCATGGGTACTGCTACACTCGTCCTCACACCGCTCGCCCGCCGGCTCGAAGCGCTCATGTTTGGGCCGTACGAGCGTGAGTACCAGCTCTTCGAACAGGCCGTGATGGTCGTCGCCGCCGGTCTGGCGCTGGCCTGGGGGCTGGCCGAGTTCGGCGTTCTCCCGCTCGGTGCCGGCGCGGTGTCGGTACTTGCGACCGCGGCCAGCATCGCCATTTCGGCGTTCGTCGTCGTCGGGTTGCTACAGTTTCTCGTCCTCGCGAACGTCCTCGAACGGACGAACGAGGATGTCGCCACCAAAGCCGCTGAACTCGAAGAGGCCGCCGAGCAACTGGAAACGACAGCTGAGGAGCTAGAGACGACCGCCGACGAGGTCGAAACCGCCGCTGAGACGGTCGACAAGGCCGCCGAGGATGTCGAGCAGACCGCCGACGAAGTTGAGCAGACCGCCGACGAGGTGGAACAGACTGCTGACGAAGTGGAGGAAACCGTCGACGAGGTCGAACAGACAGCCGACGAAGTCGAGCGGACGGCCGACGAAGTCGAACAGACTGCGACCGAGGCTGGCGACGAGGACGCCGCTGAGAAGGTCACCGAGGTCAAGGACAAGACGACCGAAGTCAAGGACAAGACAACGGAAGTCAAAGACAAGACAACCGAGGTCAAGGACAAAGCGACAGAAGCGAAAGACAAAACGACTGAACTGAAAGACAAAACGACTGATGTCAAGGATAGGACCAGCGATGCGAAACAGACCGCTGAATCAGTCACCGACGAGGTCGAAGCGGCCAAGGAAACGGCAAGCGAGGTCGAGGAGACAGCGTCAGAAGTCGAAGAGACGGTGCCGGCTGACAACGGCGATGGCGACCGCGACTGAACGGCTGTGACGGTCGGCCATCGATTGTGCGCGATGGACGGGCGTACGGGCTGCTCTGTGGCCCATCCCGACGAGACGCCAGCGTTGAATCGTGTGTCTCCGAGAGCGGTCACGAACGGTATTATTTAGACCCGTCAGGAGTTGCTGTTGGACATGGTCTCGATTCTCTTCGCTATCGGGCTTCTGGTTGCCATTTTCGTCGGTTTCAACATCGGTGGCTCTTCGACCGGTGTTGCTTTTGGTCCGGCAGTGGGGTCGGACACGCTCTCGAAGGAGTGGGCCGCCGTCCTGATGTCGGCGTTCGCACTCCTCGGCGGGGCAACCATCGGAACGGAGGTCATCGATACGATGGGCGGTCGCATCGTCCCGAGCGGACAGTTTACCCTCCTCGCGAGCGTCGTCATCCTCTTTTTCGTTGGACTTGCCCTGCTGGTCTCGAACCTGTTTGGGGTGCCGGCATCGACTTCGATGACTGCCGTCGGTGCTATTGCCGGTCTCGGCGTCGCGACCGGGACTATCGACTGGACCGTGATGGGGCGTATCGTCTCGTGGTGGCTCGTCGCGCCTATCACTGCGTTCTGGCTGTCGGCAGTCGTCGGGCGCTACCTCTACCCACATCTCGAAGTCAGGGTCGCCTTCGAGAGCACGGGGCCGGACACGTCGCGGCGTGAGCGGATCGGACAGTTTCTGGTCGTCGCTATCGGCTGTTATATGGCGTTTTCCGCGGGGGCGTCGAACGTCGCCAACGCTGTCGCTCCCCTTGTCGGCAGCGGCGAGCTGGGGCTCTATCCGGGCGTCGCGCTCGCTGGTGGCGCTATCAGCATCGGTGCGTTCACCATCGCTCGGCGAACACTCGATACGGTCGGGAACGATCTCACCGAACTCCCGATTCTCGCGGCGCTCATCGTCGAGACCGTGAGTGCGACAATCATCGGGTTGTTATCCTGGGCCGGAATCCCAGCGAGTCTGGCGGTCTCAGCAACAATGTGCGTCGTCGGTCTGGGGTGGGGCCGGGCCACCCGGACGACAACTCTGGCTGACGCAGCGGGCGCGGCTGTCACCGGGGCCGCCGCTAGCGGTGGAGGTGGTAGCGTTACCGTTGACGCGCTGACGACCGACCGCGATGAAGCTGCGTGGTCGCCACCGGAGGAGCGCGAAGTCGAACCAATCGGTCAGGAAGACCCGGAGTCCGTAACCTCGGCGGCAGACCTCTTCGACCCCGCCGCGACTGGTCGCGTTGTCATGCTCTGGATACTGGCACCGTCGATGTCAGCCCTTGCGTCGTTTCTGGTATTCCAGTACGTTCTCGCCTACTGATTCACTCACGTCTGGGATATTCGCTCCCGGCCCCGACAGTCGTCACCGACAGAACGGTGCATCACTGCGTCTCGCCACCTCGGTCGCACAACGCGCTGGCGAAGGCGGTACCCTTTACCTGACGACGACAGTTGGTAGCGTATGGTCGAAGTTCTCTTTGCCCTCGGTGTTCTGGTAGCTATCTTCGTCGGCTTCAACATCGGGGGGTCATCCACGGGTGTCGCGTTCGGGCCTGCGGTCGGATCGAACACGCTTTCGAAACTCTCGGCAGCGGCCCTGATGACGATATTCGCGATGGCTGGCGGGCTCCTTGTCGGCCCGGCCGTCGTCCAGAGCCTGGGCAGTGACCTCGTCGCCACGCAGTTCTCGCCGCTGATCAGCATCGTCGTCCTGTTTTTCATCGGCGTCGCGCTGTTCCTCTCGAACGTGGTCGGGGTTCCGGCGTCGACGTCGATGACGGCCGTCGGCGCTATCGCTGGCCTGGGCCTCGCTCGCGGGACGTTGAACGCCGCCCTGATGCTCGAAATCGTCTCGTGGTGGCTCGTCTCGCCGATTATCGCCTTCTGGGTCAGCGGCGTCATCGGGCGGTACTTCTATCCGAGACTCGTCGAGTGGTTCGCCGTCTCACAGAGCGAGGGGGCGCTACTGGATTTCGACCGCTCCGGTGCGATTCCGCGGCCGGCGCTCGGCGAGAACACGACACCACGTGAGTTCGTCGGGACCGTCGTCGTCATCGGTATCGGATGTTACATGGGCTTCTCTGCGGGAGCATCGAACGTCGCCAATGCCGTTGCACCGCTTGTCGGCAACGGCTCTCTGGAGCTGTACCCGGCGATCCTGCTCGGTGGCGGCGCTATCGGCCTCGGTGCGTTCACCATCGCCCGCCGGACGATGGACACGGTCGGCAACGACCTGACCGACCTCCCGCTGGTCGCCGCCATCGTCGTCGCGGCAGTCGCCTCGACTATCGTCACCTTCCTTTCCGCGCTGGGTATCCCTGCCAGTTTCGTCATCATCGCCACAATGAGCATCGTCGGACTCGGGTGGGGTCGTGCGACGCGAACGACGAGCCTCTCAGACACTGTGCAGGGAGAAGCACCCGTCGCGTCTGTCGGTGCGCTGACCACCGACGCGGAAGCCGCAGACGCCCCGACTGTCGGTGGCAACAAAGGGACGCCGAAGCCGGCCGAGACCGACCCCATCGGCGAGGAATCGCGTGAGGACATCCCGTCGGCGTCGGATCTGTTCGAACCCGGGACCACTGCGAGAGTAATTTTCCTCCAGAACGTCGTCCCCTCGATCGCGACCCTCGCGGCGTATCTGGTGTTCAGGTTCCTCCCGATCACCTGAGCAGTAATCGGCCCCGCACAGCAGTCCTCGATTCACGGCGAATCCCCGCGTTGTCCCTCATTATTTTGCACGACCTAAAACGGAAGGGCAAAGTCTAACAGGGCGGGGTTCGAACCAATCAGGTGATGCCCACGGTAGAGTACCTTAACTACGAAGTAGTGGACGACAACGGCTGGGACATGTACGACGACGACGTCTTCGCAGAGGCGTCGGACCTCGACCTCGACGACGAGGACCACGGGTCCCTTGACGTGAACGAAGGCGAGTACATTCTGGAAGCCGCCGAGGCGCAGGGCTACGACTGGCCCTTCTCGTGTCGCGCCGGTGCCTGTGCGAACTGTGCCGCCATCGTTCTCGAAGGCGACATCGACATGGATATGCAGCAGATCCTCAGCGACGAGGAAGTCGAAGACAAGAACGTTCGCCTGACCTGCATCGGCAGCCCGGACGCCGACGAGGTCAAAATCGTCTACAACGCCAAGCACCTCGACTACCTGCAGAACCGCGTCATCTAACGCGGCTCCTGCAGCGCACTACACTTTCTGCTTCCAGTAGCGACTGCCACTGACAGCTGTTGTACCGGAACCATTAGGGGGGCCGCTGTACTGCGTATAGCCGTGCTTGGGTCGATACCGGACCTGCTTCGGCTGGTCGCCGTCCCGGTATTCGGGTGGGCGGCCTACCGCGATGTGAAAACCCGCCGGGTGCCGAACCGGACCTGGACCCCGCTTGCCGCGCTGGCGGTCGTCCTCCTGCTGTGGGACGCCTACACCGTCTGGACCGGCCCGACAGCGGTCGGCCAGCGGCTGTTTCTCATCAGGGTCGCCATCAGCCTCGGCTTCGTCATCCCGCTGTCGTACGGCTTCTGGCTCATCGGTGGGTTCGGCGGGGCCGACGCGAAGGCGTTCATGCTCGTCGCTGTCCTCTTTCCGGTGTATCCGGTGTACTACCTGCCGACTGTCGCGCTCCCGCTCCAGCAGAGCGCCATCGGCGTCTTCTCGCTGACGATTCTCTCGAACACCGTGCTCGCCGGCGTCGTCTACCCGCTGGCCGTCGCCGCCGGGAACCTCGCCCGGGGTCGTTTTTCGCTGGCGATGTTCATCGGGCGGCCCGTTTCCGTCTCCGCCGTCACCGAGGAGTACGGTCGGCTGCTCGAATCGCCCGACGGATTCGACCGCGGCGGTCTCGACCTCGATGCGCTCCGGATGTACCTCCAGTGGCGTGGCTGCTCGCTTGCCGATATCCGCGCCGACCCGGACCGGCATCGCCTCCCGACCTCGCTACCGCGGGTTCCCAACGACCCCGGCGACGGCTCGCTGGCGACCGACGGCGGCGACCCGGTGGCCGACGACGTGAACGGGACGGGCGGTCGCGGTGACGACGCATCCTCCCAGGCTGTGACTGATGACACCGACGCCGTCGACGACCCGTGGGGTGCCGAGCGGTTCCTTGACGATATCGACCACTCGGCCTACGGCACGTCACCGGCCCAGCTCCGTGATGGGCTGGACGTGCTGGTCGAACAGGACGAGGTGTGGATTTCGCCCGGGATTCCGTTCCTCGTCCCGATGTTCGCGGGGCTGGTCGTTTCACTCACCTACGGCGACGTGCTGTTCTCGCTGTTGCAGGCAGTCGGGCTGGCCTGACCCCAGACAGCAGAAGACCTATTTTCCGGACACGCCTCGGCCTGAGTATGACCGACGTCGACCTTGCGTTCGACGAGCAGGAGTACATCCCGGCTGTCGCGCAGGACGCAGACTCCGGCGAGGTGCTCATGCTCGCCTACGTCACAGAGGAAGCGCTCCGGAAGACCCGCGAGACAGGGGAGGCTCACTACTACTCGCGGAGCCGGGACGAACTCTGGCACAAGGGCGCGACGAGCGGCCATACACAGGCCGTCGAAGAGGTGCGGGTCGACTGTGACGGGGACGCGCTGCTGTACGTCGTCGACCAGACCGGCGGCGCCTGCCACACCGGCTACGAGTCCTGCTTCCACCGGACTGTCGACGGCGAGACGGTCGGCGAGCAAGTGTTCGACCCCGACGACGTGTACTGATGGCGCGGTCCGATACTGAGACCGAACTCAGCGCGGGCACCCCGGACGTCGTCGAGCGCCTCGAACAGGTCGCCGAGGCGCACGACCGGGCACAGACGCGCGTCGAGGAGGTCGGCGCAGACGCGCTCCGTGACTGCCGTGACATCTACAGCGAACTGCGGAACCTGCTCGAAAGCTACGACGGGCGGGCGACCGGCGGCGGCGACTTCGAGGCGTTCATGGAGTTTCAGGGCCGCGTCGGGACGCTGACCGACGACCTTCCCGAGGACCTGCCCGAGCGCGATACCTTCGAGGAAATCGACGACTTCCTCCAGCAACGGCGGCTCACCGAGGGCGACTTCGAGCAGGCCCGCGAGATGCTGTCGCCCATCGGCGACCTCGTCGGGCGGCTCGACGAACTCGACGACGCACGCGAGCGGTACAAGAAGGCCCGGACCGAGGCGAACCGTCGACGCAACGAACTGAGCGACCGCATCGACGATCTGGAACGCCTCCAGCGTCTCGGCGACGCCGACCTCGATGCCCCGGTCGAGCGCCTCCGTGAGCCAATCGAGCGCTACAACGACGCCGTCACCGAGGCGTTTGCCGAGTTTCGGCGCAATACGCCGGCTAAGGACGCGCTGGCAGTCATCGACCGGGCGGACGCGTACCCGCTGGTCGAGTTCCGGTCCCCACCTGCGGAACTGCTGACCTACGTTCGCGAGCACGACGCCGGCCGGGAGCCGATTCCGAAGCTACTGGAGTACGCCGACTACTCTACCTCGAAGCTAGACCACTACGTCGACGACGCCGCGGCGCTCCGCAGCGCCGTCGCCACCCGACAGACGTACCTCCGGCGGCTCGACGCCGAGCCGGTACGGATCAACTGGCCGCCGCCGTCGGCCGATGCCCTGCCGTGGTACTGCCGGGAGTACCGCTCGGTCGTCGCCCGATTTGCCGACGAGTCCGTGGTCGCGGCGCTACGGGAGGTGCGTGGACTCGCGGAGCGGGACGACTACGAGCGGCTCCGGGAGAGCGCCGTCGCTCGCTCGGAACTCACGGAATCAGAGCGCGAGCGACTGGCAAGCGGCGCTGTCGAACAGGAACTATCGACCGCCCGCGAGGCCAGGGCGGCTATCGACGACGCGCTGGAGACTTATTCGCCGCTGTAGGTGTCTGTCCGCTGGGTCGCGCGACTGACCATCGTTTCGGCCAACTCTTCCGCGCGGTCGAGCGTGCGCGCTTCGGCATAGACACGGACGACGGGCTCTGTGCCGGACGGCCGAGCCAGCACCCAGCCGTCGCCGTAGTCGAGGCGATAGCCGTCCGTCGTGTCGAGGTCGGCCGTCGCGTCGTTCGCGTGGGCCTCAATGCCTTCGAGCATCGCTTCGCGCTCGTCTTCGGTCTCGTATTCGAGGTTCCGCCGGACGTTGTAGTAGTCGTCGTAGTCCGCGGCCACCTCGCTTGCGGGCCGTTCGGCGACGAGTTCGAGGAACTTCGCGGCGGTGAACGCGCCGTCCCGGGCAATGCGGTAGTCGGGGAAGAGGATGCCGCCGTTGCCTTCGCCGGCAATCGCGACGTGGGTCCCCTCGTTCTGGAGTTTGCGGATACGGCTGACGATATACGTCGAGCCGATGGGGGTAAGTGAGAGAGTCGCGCCGGCGTCTTCGACCACGTCCACAAGGCGCTGGGAGGCGTTGACCGCCGAGACGACGCCGTCGTCCGACTCGATTTTTGCCGCCGCGAGCGCGGCCAGCGCGGCGTCGCCCTCGATGTGGGTTCCGGCCTCGTCGACGAACATCCCGCGGTCGGCGTCGCCGTCGTGGGCGAAACCGAGGTCGGCGTCGGTCGCCCGGACGAACGCCCGCAGGTCTTCGAGGTTCTCCGCGACGGGTTCGGGGTCGCGGCCGGGGAAGTGGCCGTCGGGCTGGGTGTTGACGGTGTGGACTTCACAGCCGAGTTCGCGGAACAGGTCGGGGCTGGTGAGGGAGCCAGCACCGTGGCCGGGGTCGACGACGATGGTGAGGTCGGCGTCGGCGATGCGGTCGCGGTCGACGGCAGACAGTACCTGCTCGCGGTAGCGGCGGCGGGCGCTCTCGATGGCGGTGTCGGACCCGACCGTCTCCCAGTCCGCGTAGGCCGGCGTATCGTCCCGGAGGGACTGTTCGACGCGGTCGAGCGTATTCCGCGTCAGTTCGACGCCGTCCGCGCCGATGAGTTTTACCCCGTTGTACGCGGCCGGATTGTGGCTCGCGGTGATCATCACGCCCGGGACTGCCTCACGCTCGCAGTAGGCCTGCAATCCCGGTGTCGGCACGACGCCGAGGCGGTCGACGTCGAACCCGACGGTCGTCAGGCCGCTTGTCGCGGCGTTAATGAACGTCCGTCCGGTCGTCCGCGTATCCCGGGCGATCGCGACGCGGTCGTGGTCGTCACGCCAGACGTCCCCGGCGGCCTGTGCAACCCGAAGGACGTACCGCGGTGTCAGCTCATCGCCCGCGACACCTCGGACGCCACTCGACCCGAACACTTGCATTCGAGCGAGTGTCTGATGCGGAGGGGCTTAGGAATGTCGCTGTCCGAATTCAACAGTCATTAGCCCCGTGACCGTGCAGTGAGCGTATGGTAAACGACGACCTCATCGCGGCGCTGCGAGACGCTGACGCCGTCAAGTTCGGGGAGTTCGAACTCTCTCACGGCGGCACGTCGAACTACTACGTCGATAAGTACGTCTTCGAGACCAACCCCGACTGTCTGGACCTCATTGCCGGGGCTTTCGCCGAGCGAATCGCTGAGTGGGACACGGACGCCACACTCGCTGGTGTTGCCCTCGGTGCAGTCCCGCTGGTCGCGGTCACCAGTGTCGAGACGGGCATTCCCTACGTCATCGCCCGCAAGCAGGCAAAGGAGTACGGCACGGGCAACCGAATCGAAGGTGACCTGACCGACGGTGACGAGGTCATCATTCTTGAAGACATCGCCACGACCGGCCAGAGCGCGGTCGACGCCGCCGAGGCACTTCGCGAGGCCGGCGCTGTTGTCAACCGCGTGCTCGTCGTCGTCGACCGCGAGGAGGGGGCCAGCGAGAACCTCGCCGACCACGACCTCGAACTGTCCTCGCTCGTGACTGCCTCTGACCTGCTCGCCGACGCACCCGACGATATCGACGTGTAGCGCAGGCGGAATCGCTGTCGACGGTGCGCGGCCGAGACACAGCACCGATGTGTTCTTGACGCTGGCTCGCTTACAACCGGTGTAATGGCTAATCTCGAACTCTATGAGCTCGAAGGCTGTCCGTACTGTGCAAAGGTAATCAAGAAACTCGACGAGCTGGGCCTCGACTACGAATCCCACATGGTCCCGCGGTCCCACGACGAGCGGACCGAAGTGAAGGAGGTTTCGGGCCAGACGGGCGTTCCAGTCCTCGTCGACGAGGACAACGGCGTCGACGGGATGCCTGAATCCGACGACATCGTCGAGTATCTGGAAGAAACGTACGGGCAGTAGACTCGGCGCTTACGGTAGTTCTCGTTTTTATGTGACAGCGAAGACTGAGAGCGCCCGCTCAGGCGACTTCCTCGCGGTCTTCGCCACGCTCCATAATGAGGTCGCGCAGGTCGATGGCGTCCTCGATGTTTTCCATCTCCTCTTTCTCGATGAGCGCGGTCCCCTCGACGGATTCGCGTCGGAGCTCGTCGACGACGTACACCGACCGGGTCCGGGTCACCTCGCCGACTGAGGACATGATGCGCGCTCGCTTTTCGGCCGTTTCGGTGAACGCCGAGTGACCGGCAAGGACCTGCCCGTGTTCGTCCTCGCTCTCGTTGACGCTCTTGAACGGCGCGCGGTCCGTCGGGTGGACCTCGAAGCCGATACGCGTGAACACCGTCACAATCGGCTCGTCTTCCGGTGCAACGTCGGGGTCGTCCGGTGTCGGCTCGTCGTCTCGGACTTCTTCAGCGCCGTTGAGGACGCTCACCGGCGAGGTCAGCGGCGCGTCGAACAGGTCTTCCAGTTCGGCGGCCACCTCGACTGAGGCGTCCATCCCGTCCTCGTATTTCGAGACTGTCCGCCGGGAGACGCCCAGTTCCTTCGCCAGCCGGCCAAGCGACCAGTCGCGGTCCTCGCGCACGTCGGCGAGGATCTCGGAGTCGATGTTGACGTAGAGTCCGCCCGGGGCGGCGTAGATGAGCGGCGGGACCTCCTCGACGAACAGGTCCATCGCGGTGTCGGGAGACAACACGGGGACGCCGTGCCGGAAGTACACAACACCGGGTTTCAGCTCCTCGTCGCGCGTCCGGAGGCCGATCACGATCGGTGTGGCATTCAGATACGTGCCCAGTCGCCGCATCTCGCCCCCGGTCTGTGCGTCGAAGGCGTCGATGTTGCCCAGTATCTTCAGGAGCAACACGTCCTCGCCGCGACGGGCAGCGATGTCGAAACTCTTCGGGCGAATCGCACAGCGGTCGCTGACGAGGAAGCCAGCGTCTTCGAGCATCGCCATGACGTTTTCCACCAGCGCCGACCGTGACATAGTACTCTGTACCTCTACTGAGTCTAGCCCGCTCACCCATTATATGTATTGCGCCGTCCGTTGCCTCTCAGGCCGAATTGGGGGGTCCGTGACGAAAGGCGTTTGACCGCTTCGGGGCTACAGCGTAGCGTGACTGTCGTCGGCCTCGATGATACGGACTCGCGCGAACGGGGAATGTGTACGACCTACGCCGCCGCCACCCTCGCAGAGTCGATACGGAACGCTGGGGGGACTGTCGAGCGACTGCTCCTCGTCCGTCTGAACCCCGCCGTCGAACACAAGACCCGCGGGAACGCGGCGCTGGCGGTCCATACTGACCTCGACGCCGACGTGGCGCTGGGGCTAGTCGAAGACGTGTTTGACATGGCCGAGACCGACGACCCACGGACCAATCCCGGCGCAATCGTCGCCGACTGTGACCCCGACGCCGTCCCGCCGCAGGTCGCAACGTTCGCCCGCGAGGCAATCCAGTCGATACAGGACCCGATGGCCGCGACGACGCTCGCTGACGTGGTCGGGTTCGCCCGCTCTCAGCGGGGCAACGGCCGCGGACTGGTCGGCGCGCTTGCGGCGGTCGGGGCCTGGGCCGCGCTGTCGGACTGGACCTACGAACACATCGCCTACCGGGAGCAAGACCGGTGGGGCACCGAGCGGACGGTCGACAGCGCGAGCGTCCGGGCCGCGGCTGAGGAGTACTACCCCAACGTGTGGGATACCGTCGACCGTGCATCTGGCTATCCGGTCTGTGTGCCGCGGACGCCGTGTCCGATTCTCTACGGGATTCGCGGCGACGACCCCGACGCCTGCCGCGCCGCCGCCGACGCTATCGACAGCGAGCCCATTGCTCGTCGGGCGACGTTCGTGACGAATCAAGGGACCGATGTGCATCTACAGGATGCCGCTGTCGACGCGGTCACGGCCGACAGCGCCTACCGCGTTACCGGCAACGTGGTCGAAACTCCGGAGACGCGGGCGGGGGGACACGTGTTTCTCACCCTCGAAGGCGACAGCGCGACCCTCGACTGTGCGGCTTTCGAGCCGACGAAGGGCTTTCGCGACCGGGTCCGCTCGCTCAGAGTCGGCGACCGAATCACCGCCTGTGGGGAAGTGACTGACGGGACGCTCAAACTGGAGAAGTTCGCGGTCCGGAACCTCGTCCGGACAGAATCCGTCACACCGGACTGTCCGGACTGTGGTCGGTCGATGAAATCCGCTGGCCGGAACCAGGGCTATCGGTGTCGGGACTGCGGGACCAGCGCTGACGGCAAAGCTGAACAGTCCATCGAGCGAGGACTGGAGTACGGGTGGTACGAAGTGCCGCCGGTCGCGCGCCGCCACATCGCGAAACCGCTGGTTCGCGGCGGCTTCGACGCGCCTACTCACCCGTCTCGCTGAGAGGAAGTGGTTCGCTGTCTCCCCGAAACGTGTCGAACACGGGGCGGGACGATCAGGAGAGCGCTGACAGCGTTTGTGTGTGGTTGGCGGAGCTGTGTACTCCGCTCGCCCGGTGGTCATTCGGCGTTCAGCTTTTGCCTGCTATTCGGTTCGAATTGGCTACTGGCGAGTAAGCACCACGAATGTTCCAGTAATACGGGGATATACGTCAATTTAGACTACGGATAACAATGTTGATATACCGTTATGTGGGACCATGAGCACGGACGGGTCGGATACTCAGCGGTGACATACGGCAGACGGCGACATCGCCGAGAAGCTATTGACTCTCGAACACGAGCCGGCTGCGGGTGGTGGCCAGCGTTCAGTTCTCTATCCGCCCAGCAGCACGGGCTCCGGACTGGCTGGCCGTTTCGTCGAACCTTCTCGTCTCTCTCGACGACGTTCAGTAGTCCTTACGCCCGATAATCGACTGGTAACAATAGTAACACCTGTCGTGAGTCCGGACATGGACTCCGATACCCGGTCGACGAGCGAGGTGACGGCGGCGACTGCTGACGACGAGGGAACGCTGCCTGCCGTGGTACGCTCCCGTCCCGACGGCACCGAGCGGCTCATCTGTTACGCGCCAGATGTCGACACGGCAGACGTAGAGGACCAGTGGCTCTCCGTCGATGCCGACTTTCCGGTCTCGACGCTGCTGATGCGTTAGTTGTTTCGTCCGGTCAACGCGACAACCACGTCGTCACCGTCCTGGAGTTCTCCCCGCTCTCTGAACTGCGTCAGCGCCGCTGTCGCCGTCGCACAGGTCGGTTCAACGTGAAACCCCGCTGCACCGAGCCGATCACGTTCCCGCGCCGTTGCTGCCGCGGAGACAGCGATGGTGGCCCCATCGGTCTCGTCGATGGCGTGCCGTATTTGCTGGCCACGCGGCGGGTCCCGGATGTGAATCCCGTCGGCGAGCTCGTTGGCAGCAGCATCGTCTGAACTGCTCCCGTCCTCGTCAGCGATAGGACTGTACCCGACCGCTTGCGTCCCCAGTATCCGAGGGACAGCATCCGTCCATCCAGCTTGCTCAAGTGCCCGAAATCCGCGGTAGAGGCCGAGATACAGCGTCCCGTGACCGAGCGGCGTGACGACGGCGTCCGGGACGGTCCAGTCCCGCTGGGCGGCGATCTCGTAGGCGGTCGTCGCCGTCCCGGCGAAGAAGGCGGGGTTCCAGGCGTGGCTGGCGTACCACCCCGACCCGCTCTCCACGGCGTCGATACAGGCCTCGGTTACGGCCTCTCTACTTCCCTCGACTGGGAGCACGTCTGCGCCGGTTCGTTTGATGCGGCGAACCTTCGCGTCTTTTGCGCTCGCGGGGATGTATATCTCCGCGTCCAGCCCCGCCCGCGCCGCGTAGGACGCGACTGCCAACCCAGCGTTGCCCGAGGAGTCTTCGAGTACCCGGTCGGCCCCGACGTCAAGCGCTTCGGCGATGACCGTTGCCGCGCCGCGGTCCTTGAAACTCCCAGTCGGGTGGAGATACTCCAGTTTAAACGAGGCGTCCCACCCGGGCGCGTCGACCAGCGGCGTCCAGCCCTCGCCGAGGCTGACTCGCTCGTCCACAGGGAGGAACTCGGCGAAGTCCCAGACGCCGCTGGTCCGTGAGAACTGCCCTGGTTGGCTGTCGGGCAGTGGCTGGCTGGCGTAATCAAGCGGTGCCCCACAGGAACACCGCCAGGGACTCTCGCGGGGGTACTCTCGGTCGCAGACGCTACAGGTTCGCATGGGCTTGCTCCGTGGCGAACCGTCCAAAAGCTGGCGGCGTCTGCGGTCGCGGTCGTCGGTGCCTGCGGCCAGTGTTGTGGAGCCCATAGCGCGGTGGCCGGGCGGCCGCTCCGTCGGCCGCCCCGGGGAAAGGCAGGTCAGCAAGCGAGCAGACGCGGCGCGAAGCGCCGCGTTTCACAGGACCGAGCGGAGCGAGGTCCCGCGTTTTCCAAGCTCTTGTAAGCGGAGTTCGCGTAGCGACTCCCTTGCGGTGAAAAGTGGTTCCTAGTAGGTATCGATGTTCGTCCCGACTGAACAGACGTATTCGCCGGTCGCAACCTGCGGGAGCCGGCGAGCACGCCAGAACACGCCACTGGAGTCGGCAGTGATTTCGGCCTTCGGGTCGCCGAACACGTCGGTCACCTCGAACAGCGTCTCGCCGCGGGAGACGCGGTCACCGAGGTCGGGCTTGAGGTCGATGAGGCCGCCAACGGGGGAGCCGTACTGTTCGAACCCGGTGGCACGAGTCTGGGGGCGCGTATCGTGGTGGCCGTCGAGGAAGCCGTAGTAGTGCAGGACGTTGAAGACGCCGTTGACGCCCCGCTGGATAGAGCCTTCGTCCCAGCCGACACAGCCGCCGAGTTCGGGGTCGATCGTCGGCACGCCCTCGTCTGGGGCAGCGCGGGCCAACTGCCCGTCGGGACCTTTCTGGTCGAGGATGTAGCCACAACCGAACACTTTCGCGAGTTCGAGACACTCCTCGTGGAGGCGATGGCGGGTGCCACACCGGACCCGCACCTCGTCGATCATCTGTGAGGTCGAGCCCTGATGCAGGTCGAGCACGTAGTCGGCGCTGATGGCGGCGTTGAACGTCGCCGCGGCAATGCGCTCGCTCGACGTTCCAGTCTTGTCGCCCGGATACGCCCGGTTCATCTTCGTGTCGTCGATTGGATTACGGTGCTCGGCGACCTGAAACGCGTGGTAGTTGACGACGCCACAGACCAGAATCGTCCCGGACAGTTCCGTCGGGTCGAGTTGCGGGAGCGTCCGCTGGATGACGCCGACACCGTTCAGTTCGTCGCCGTCGCTGGCCGCCTGAATGTAGAGCGTCCGTCCGTCGTCGACACCGTTGACGACGGCGACCGGTAGCCCGAACGTCGACCCGTCGCGGGTCTCACCGACCTCCAGCCGCCCCGTGTCTTTCTCACCGGGAGCGGCGGTCGCCGTACCGAAAGTAACCATTGTTCCCACGTTTGCCTTGGGAGCCTTTACTGGTTCGGATTTCGCCAACAGTTGCGCCGGATCGACGGCATCTTGGGGACGCCGACCCTACTGGCTGGTGTGTCCCAGTCCGAGCCACAGAGCGGCAAAGCGGCAATGGTCGCGGCGCTGAACGTGCCACGCAACGCGAAAATCGGATTCGTGCTCGCTGGCCTGTTTACCGCGGGGCTGTTCGCTCTGTTCGTCCTGCCAGGGGCCCAGCGACCGATCGGATTCTACGTGGCGCTGGCGTTCGTCCTCGCGACGTCGCTGGGCGGGCTGCTGACAGCGCTGTTCACGGCGGTCTCGGCTGTTCGGCTCGCCAGGCAGTAACGAGCTACTCTCCCCCGGTCAGGTCCGTAAGCCGGTCGCCCCCGGTTCGAGTTCCTTTCGCGATGAGTACGTCGCCGGTTCGAATCTCCGTTTCCGGTCCCGGCGAGATAACCCAGTCGCCGCCTTTCCGGCCGGTGCGTTCGCTCTCGCCGGCCGCCCGCCGGACAGCGATGATGCGCATGCCGGTCGCCGTCTTGACTTCCGCGTCGCCGATGGTCCGCCCGGCGAGGTCGCTGTCGGGGTACACCGTGGTCCGAACGATAACCTCGTCGGACTCCTGGACGGCCTCGGCGACGACCGGGTGGGTCGACAGCCCCCGCAGGACGCCCTCGCTCATCTCCAGTGCGGCGTCTGAGATGACCTCCGTCGACCGGGCTAGGTGGACGAGGCCCCGCAGCGACACGGGGTCGTCGATGTCGGCGGCGGCCCGGAGCGTCCAGGCCTCGAACCGGGACTGGAGCGCGTCGACCTCGGCTTCGAGCTCGACGACCTCCTCGGCGACCTCCGTGCTGTCGAACAGCACCGCGCCGTAGGCCAGGTCGACCGCCAGTTCGCCCATGTCTTTCATCAACACGATGGAGTCGACGGCGCGTTCGAGGTCGCGGACGCCACCTTCGGGCGGCTCCGGCGGCTCGTACGCGTCCCCGGTGGCGTCCCGGTAGACTTCGGCGACGCCGGTCTCGGGGCCGCGAAACAGCACCACGTCGCCCGCTTCGAGGCGCGTCTCCCGGTTGGGATTGAGCAGCCAGTTCCCCTGCCGGCGAATCGCCAGCGCGCGGACGCCGGTCTCGGTTTCGAGGTTCAGACCCCCGAGCGTCTCGCCGGCTAGCGGGGAGGCCGAGCCGATTGTCGCCCGCACGAGCGTCTCGACCGCCTCGGGCAGCGCCGCCCGCATCGTGTCCGGGAGGCCGATGTCCTCCAGTACGACCTTGGCGATGTCGCCGGCGGCGTCGCTTATTTTTTCTGCGGCCCCGACCATCCCCAGAACTGGGGCGAGCGATTCCGCGTCCGCTGTCGACCGGCAGGCCATCAGGAGGCTCATGCGTGCGCGCAACTGGAGCACGTCCATCTTCTCCTCCAGTTCAAGCACCTCTGCGGCCACGTCGTCGCTCCCCAGCAGGACGGCCGAGTACGAGAGGTCGATGAGCAGCTCAGCGGTGTCTTTCATCTCGGCCAGCACCTGCTTGACGCTGACCGGTTCGTACTCGACCGTCCCTGTCGGGTCCATAGCCGCCGGTTCGACGGCCCCGAGCAAAAGCGTTCCTCACTGTGTGGAACGGTAGCGTGATTTCTCGACGGCCCCCGACGTGCCGGCGCGGGCGGCGACTATGTACGGCTCGGGTCGATTCACGCTACTTTTCAGTCCAGCGAAATTTGTTTCGGCATGTCCGAAATAGCCGACACTATCCACGATTTCGGAGAGTCTACGCCCCGTGTCGTCGCTGACCTCCACAGCACCACCTTCGAAATCGAGTACATCCGCGACGACGTGGCGGGCAGGTACTCCGATAGAGATCTCGACAAAGCGTACAAACTCATCATGGCACACACCGTCACCGGCGACGATTTCAAGTCGCTCATCGGCGAGGGGCGATTCAACGCACAGACGTTGTTTTTCGAGGACATTATCGTGTTTTTCTTCCCATCGAAACGATACGAGGGGGTCTTTGCGTCCTTCGATTATGACGACAGCTTCCCCGTGAACGACCTCGTGAGGGCAGTCTCGGAAACGCGGTCGGACCGGTAGCGGCTGCTCGACGGCGGTGGGACCACAGGCTGACCAGTCACCATCACAGGGCTGAGCCTACTGAAACGGCGGTGACGGCGACTAACAACTGAACGAACGTCCAGTCTCGCGATCCTGACATTGTGCCACACACGCTCAGAAAGAAAATGTTTTTCCCGGAAGGTAGGGAACTGATTGCGTATGTCCGACGACCTCAAGAAGGGACTCGAGGGTGTCATCGTCGCCGAGTCCGAACTCAGCGTTATCGACGGCGACGCTGGCAAACTCGTGTATCGGGGGTACACCATCGAGGACCTCGCCAAGGGTGCCAGCTACGAAGAGGTGCTGTACCTGCTCTGGCATGGCCACCTGCCCAACCGGGACGAACTCTCCGAGTTCAAGCGTGCGATGGTGGACGCACGCGACGTGGACGACGACGTCATCTCGACCGTCCGACAGCTCGCCGAGGCGGACGAGGACCCGATGGCAGCGCTCCGGACTGCGGTGTCGATGCTCTCGGCGTACGACCCCGCGCCCGAGGACGCCGAACCGACCGACGAGACGGTCAACCTCGAAACCGGACGGCGGATCACCGCCAAAATCCCGACCATCATCGCGGCATTTACCCGCATCCGCGACGGCAAGGAGCCTGTCGACCCTCGTGACGACCTCGACCACGCGGCGAATTTCCTCTACATGCTCAACGGCGAGGAGCCCGACGACGTGCTCGCTGACGTGTTCGACCAGGCGCTCGTGCTCCACGCCGACCACGGTCTCAACGCCTCGACGTTCTCGGCCATCACGACGGCGTCGACGCTGTCGGACGTTCACAGCGCGGTCACCTCCGCCATTGGAACGCTGAAAGGACCGCTCCACGGCGGCGCCAACCAGGACGTTATGGAGATGCTCAAAGAGGTCGACGACGCCGAATCCGATCCGCTCGACTGGGTCAAAAACGCCCTTGACGAGGGCCGCCGCGTCTCCGGCTTCGGCCACCGCGTCTACAACGTCAAGGACCCGCGGGCAAAGATTCTCGGCGAGCGCTCGAAGGAACTCGGCGAGGCCGCCGGCACGCTCAAGTGGTACGAGATGTCGACCACCATCGAAGACTACCTCATGGAAGAGAAAGGTCTGGCCCCGAACGTCGACTTCTACTCGGCGTCGACGTACTACCAGATGGGCATCCCCATCGACATCTACACCCCCATCTTCGCGATGTCCCGCGTCGGTGGCTGGGTCGCCCACGTCTTCGAGTACATCGAGGACAACCGCCTGATTCGCCCGCGCGCCCGCTACGTCGGCAAGAACCCCGACGAGACCACGTTTGTGCCGCTGGACGAGCGATAGGCCCTACCGCTACTTTTCGTCTGAAGAGTGGGTTACTGACGGCCGTGAGCGCGTTTCACCGCGCGAACCGGGGACGGGCAGGGCGGCCAGCATCCGGCGGCGACGCCGCCGGTTCTCGGAATCGGCCCAAGATGCATCTCCTGTCGAGTCTCTCCAATATCGAACTCTGCGGTAACGGACGCGTAGCGACTGTCCGCGAACGAAGTGAGCGGTTCACCGAACGCGAGCATAGCGAGCGTTCGGCCTTTTTCGCCACCGAAAGACTCGCGAGGCTCGTCTTTCGAGCCTTGCTTTGCTCCGCTCAGCAAGACCACGTTTTTGCGCCGAGCGGTGCGTGAAGCGCACCCGAGGCGGAAAAAGGTGGTTAGCCAAACACCGATTTGAACCGCGTCACGCCGTCGTCGGTGCCGGCGATGACGAGCTTATCGCTCGGTTCGATAGTCACATCAGGACCGAGGTCGGTGACAACGGTGCCGTTGCGCTCGATGGCGACGACCGTACAGCCCGTCCGCGAGCGGACATCGGCCTCGCCGAGTGTCGTATTCCCAAGGCTGTTGGCGGCGACGCGGATGACCTCGACTTGCTGGTCCATCGAGATGACGTCTTCGTCTTCGAGAATCGTAGATGCGAGCATCCGGCCGCTGACCGTCGACAGTGCGAGGACGTAGTCAGCGCCCGCACGGTACATCTTCTGGACGTTCTCACTTTCCTCGGCACGGGCGATGATTTCGACGTCCGGATTGAGATCACGGATGACAAGCGTCGCGAACTCGGTATCGGTATCCGACGACAGGGCGAGGATAACCGTTCTGGCTGTGCCGACGCCAGCGTGCCGAAGCTCCTCGGGTTCTGTGGCGTCCCCGACGACATCGACGCCCGGCGCGTCGGCCTGATCGAGCACCGTATGTGGCACCCCGGCGTTGGTAAGCGCCGACGTGATGGTCTGACCGACCTCGCCGGCACCGATGATCACCGTCTCCCCGCGGCGGAAGCCACGCACGCTGGAGAGGGTCATCTGCTTGAGTTGCTCCAGCTGTGACTCGGTCCCTGACACCAGTAGAACCGTACTACCGTCGAGTTCAGATTCGGGGTCGGGCGGACTCACGAACTGGCCGCGGAACCACGCGCCGATGACGTTGACGCCGGTCTCCTCGCGGATGCCGCTGTCGGCCAGCGTCGTTCCGACGAGGTCGCTCCCCCGGTGGATCGGGAGTTCCGCGATATCGAAGTCCTCGCCGATCTCGATGGAGTCCCCGAGCGTCGTCGAAATGCCGGTCGTCACCTTGCTTGCGAGGCTCTCGCCGAGTAGGCCTCGCGGTGAGAGAACGGCGTCGGCACCGGCGAGGTCGTGATACTTCGCGCGGTCGGGCTCCTTGACGACGCTGACGGTCTGGACGGACTCGTCGACTTCGCGGGCGGTGAGGATGATACTGGTGTTCACCTGGTCGGATGCGTCAGCGACGAGCGCACGGGCGGACGACAGGTGGGCCCGCTCAAGCCCGTCGACGGACTGCGGGTCGGCGTGAATGACGTAGTACCCGTCCTCGTAGAGGTCGTTGGCCCGGTCCCGGTCCGGTTCGACGATGACGTAGTCGACGTCCCAGGTGTCGAGTTCGGTGACGAGCGTCTCACCGCGGGGAGAGAACTGACAGATAACGACGTGGTCGCTGAGGCCGTTCTCGACCGTGTTCGGGGCTGTCGTCTCCATCGCCTCTTCGAACAGCGGAAACAGCAACACTGGCAGCGCGAGAAAGATGAGCACGACGCCGGTGATATCCATCACAATAACGAGTAGCCGCATCTCTGTGGTGCTCCACGGCGCGTCCGAGCCGTATCCGGTCGTGGTGAACGTTTCGACCACGACGCGAAGCGACCGCAGAAACGGTTGCGGGTCGTTTTCGAACGCCGCCATTCCGTAGTCGTATGCGAACGCATACCCCAGAATGATGCCGCCGAGCGCGACGATATACACCAGCGTCCGTCGCAGCCAGGTATCCATCTACTACTTTCTGGGATACCGAGTGTAAAACAGTTCTGTCCGGCTAGCCAGATCTACTTGACGGGATGCGCGGCAGGGTGAGCGGCTCTACCCGCTCGCAGTCCTGCACTTTCACTTTCACCGCGCTACGACCGGATTTAAGTTAATCGCGTTCGTTCTCCTATATGCAGTCACACGCTCCCCCTTTCCGTTTCAGGACACTACCCGAGCAGTCCCGGCTGTCCCAACCGCCGATACTGCATGGTCGGCCGACAGTATAACATGGTCCGGTGAATAGCCACTCCCATGCTCTCATTTGAGGATGTCCTCGCAGCACAGGACACTGTTTCTGAGACAGCCAGACACACACCGCTGGATTACTCGCACACCTTTTCCGCGATGACGGGCGCGGATATCCATCTCAAACTCGAGCTGTTCCAGCGTACGGGGTCGTTTAAGATACGGGGCGCGACCAACCGCATCGCGTCGCTCTCGGACGCCGAGCGGGCAGCTGGCGTCGTCACAGCGAGCGCCGGTAACCACGCCCAGGGGGTCGCACTGGCCGCCACGCGAATCGGCGTTGATTCGAAAATCGTGATGCCGGAACGGGCCCCGGTTTCGAAAGTGAAGGCGACCCGAAGCTACGGTGGCAACGTGGTCCTTCACGGTCGGGACTACGACGCGGCCGCCGAACACGCCCACGACCTTGAGCGAGAGGAGGGCCGGACCTACGTCCACGCCTTCGACGACGAGAAAGTGATGGCGGGGCAGGGGACCATCGGACTGGAAATCTACGAGGACCTCCCCGGCGTTGATACGGTCGTCGTGCCAATCGGCGGCGGCGGACTCATCAGCGGTATCGCCACAGCGCTGAAGGGCAAAGACGAAGATATTCGCGTTATCGGCGTTCAGGCCGAGGGGGCGTCAAGCGTCGCCGAGTCACTGGAGAAGGGCTATCGCATTGAGCGTGACAGTGTCGAGACCATCGCCGACGGTATCGCCACTCGTACCGTCGGCGAGCAGACGTTTGCGGTCATCAGTGAGCGGGTCGACGAGGTCGTGACGGTGTCGGACTCGGAAATCGCTGTCGCGCTGACGACGCTGTTAGAGCGTTCGAAAACGCTTGCTGAGGGCGCGGGTGCCGTGGCGCTGGCCGCCGTCATGGAGGAGAAGTTCGATTTCGAGGACGACGAGACAATCGTCCCCGCGCTGTGTGGCGGGAACATCGACCTGAATATGCTGACCAACGTCATCATGCGCGGCCTCGTCGAGACCGGCCGCTATCTCAAGATTCGGACCGTCCTCCAGGACCAACCCGGCGCGCTGGAAGAACTCGTCGAGGTCCTGTCACGCGAGCAAGTCAACATCTACGGCATCGAGCACGACCGGACCAGTCGTGACGTGGCGATGAGTTCGGCCGAGGTCGAACTGGACCTTGAGACCCGCGGCCACGACCACGTCGACGAACTCATCGACGCGCTCACCGACGAGGGGTACGAGGTCGACGTGCTGGTCTGACTCGACGCGCCTGCGTCGCGCCCGTCCCGACGGCGTCCTCTCGATACTTGTATCTGTCACTGGCCTGCGCCGATTTCGGCGGGGTTTTAGCCGCGGCGGCCCCCGCTTCGTGTATGCGACGGCTCGCACGGACAGTCCCTGCCGAGACAACAGCACGGAGCGGAGGGCGTTGATGGACCCGCGAACGAAGGCCAGCCTCCTGTGGGGCGTCGTCGGGGGCCTCGCGTTTCTGGTTCTCGTCCAGGGGTACGAACTGCTGGCCGGGATTCCGGTGTCAATACCGGCCAAAGCCGGTGTCGCCGTCGCCGTCGGCATCGGTGCGACGCTCGCCTCTTACCGTCTGCAGCCACGGCTGGTCGGAAACGAAAGCCCTTAATCGCCCGCCCTCGCACTCTCGAAGTGCGTGCCAGGATGGCCGAATCTGGTAAGGCGCACGCCTGGAAAGCGTGTTCCCATCTGGGATTCTGGGTTCAAATCCCAGTCCTGGCGTAGCGAGGTTCGAACGGTGTGCGAACCTCGGAAAACGCGAACGGTGCGCACAGTGAACCGTGAGCGAGTATTTTTATGACTGACTGCGAGTGAGGAGCGACCGCTTCTAACAGCGTAGTGTAACCACCGCACCGTTTTCCCGCCGCCAGTACTGATACTCGGTCGATGGTCGAACAGCGCGACGGTGACGAGATCGACTTGCTGGACTCCTCGATTCGGACGACCAGCGGAGCGCTGGTGTCAACGACGTTGTTCGTTCTCAGTGGCATCGTCTACGCGTTCGTCACGTCACCTGCGGCGACCGGGACCTATTTTTTCATCGCCCTCTCTGTCTCGCTGGTCCTGCGTCCGATTCGGGGCATCAGCCAGGCGCTGAAGAAGGTCGGCAGCGAACGGGGTGAACTCGTCGGTCCGTATCTCGGTCTGGCGGCGCTGTTCGCCCTCGGGTATCTTCTCATCGTCGGTGTGATCGTGGCTGCGCTGGCCGGTGTAATCGTCCGCAACACGGTGGTTTCGCCGGGACTGCTCGTCCCAATCGGCCTCTACGCGCTTTCGGTCGCGGTGTCGATGATTGTGTCGAGCCTGGTTGGTGCCATCGGCTACCCGAGCGTGGAGACGTGGCTCACCAGCACGCAGAGCGCCATCCAACTCGTCGTCCTGCTGGCGCTGGCTCCGACACTGACGACCGCTGTCGACCTGCTACTTGTTGTTGCCGGCGTCCGGCTGGCGGTGCTCGGTCCGGTCGCCGTCGCGCTGGGTGTCGTCCCGACGCTGCCCGACCGACACGCCATCGAGCGTGCCTGGGACTTCGCCAAGTGGAGCATTCCGGACCAGATTTTCGACCGCCTGTCGTACAACATGCCGGTGTACGTACTGGGCATCGTCGCGACCCCAGCGGCCGTCGGTATCTACGAGGCGGCCGATCGGTTCGCCGACTTCGGCGCGACGATTTCTTGGCATCTCTCCTCTCCGCTACTCACGAAGGTCAGCGGGGACTCCTCTGTCGGCGACACGCGTCTCGCCTACCTCGACGGTGCGGTCACCGGCGGAACGGGCGTCACGTTCGTCGTGTTCGGCTACCTGCTGGCCGCACACGACGTGGTCGCACGGATCGCCTTCACCGGCTCGGAGGGTGTCTTCTCGGCGACGGTCCTGCTCGTCGGCGGCGTGAACATCCTCCGTGGCTTCTGGACGCTCACGTCACATGCCATAGAAGGGGTCGGGAAACCGAGCGTGAGCTTTCGGACAAAGCTCTACGGACTGGCGTTCAGCGTTCCAGTCCCGGCGATATTCGGTGCGGAGTTCGGAGCTGTCGCCGGGGCCGCCGGGTACGGAGTGATGAATCTGGTCATCTTCGGGTACGTCCTCTACTACTCCCGGTCTGTCTTCGGACGGATTCCGCTCGAACCCGGGGTAGCAACAGCCCTCACCGTCGGCCTCGGCGTCTCGTTCGCACTCACGACCGGTGCAGTCGCTGGCCTCACGCGCGCTGGTCTCTCTCCGATTGTCGTCGCCAGCGTGGCCGCCGTGACGTGTCTCGCCGGCTTCGGCGGCTTCCTCGTCGCCGTGTCCTCACCGGCCAGACTCGTCGCTGCTCGGACGGCAACGCTGTGGCGCAGTCGCGCTCGCTCCCTGCTCGGGTGAGCGCTGGCCGTTTGTCGCTGCCGTTCAGAGCCAGCGGTAGAACTCGAGCGTGTACCCCTCGGGGTCTTCGACGAACGCGGCGAAGGCATCAGCGGCGTCGACTTCCGTCGGTTCGAGGACCGGCGCAGCGCCGGCGTCGATGGCCGTCTCGTAGGTCCCCTCGACGTCGTCGACGGTGAACGCGATGTGGTCCACGTCGGCGCGGTTTGGGGCAATCGGGGTGGTCCGGTCCGGGTCGTAACGCAATTGCAGGTCACCGTCGCCGCCCCGGCCGAGGTAGACGTTCTCGACGCCGTCTAACGTGAAGCGGTTCGTTTCCTCGAAGCCCAGCGTGTCGTAGAACTCTATCGCACGGTCGAGGTCCGAGACGCAGATAGCGGTGTGTGCGAGATCCATGCCGCGGCGTTGTGGACGGGTCGAAATGAGTGTGGCGGTACCGCCGGTGGCGCGGCCAGTTACAGCAGGTCACCGCGAGCAACGGGAACGACGCTGCCGCCGACCCGGACGTTGATATCCTCGCCGCTGCCGTCAGTCGAGAGATGCAACAGCGACGGTCGCCCCATCTCGTAGCCCTGCTCGACACGGGCCTCGACGGCAGGGCTCCCGAGCATCTCGTGGCGGGCGAGGTAGGCCGCGAGACAGCCGTTCGAGGAGCCGGTCGCGGGGTCCTCGGGCACGTCGTAGAACGGCGCGAACACGCGGACTGCGAGGTCGTTGGCCTCGCTCCGCGGCGCTCGACAGACTGCTAGGACGTTCTTCGCGTCGCGGTCGCCGGTCACGGCGTCGTAGGCGTCCCGATCCACATCGATGGCTTCCAGCGCGTCGCGGTCGGCCACCGGGACGACAATTGTCGCCAGCCCCGTCGAGACGATTTCCACCGGCCAATCGTGGTCCAGTCGGTCAGCCGACAGGCCGAGGACGGCAGCGAGGTCTTCGTGGGCTAATTGCTCACCGAACTCGGGGGTCGGCTGTGTCATCCACAGCGTCTCGCGGCCGTCGCGCTCCCCGATGTCGACCGGGACTTCACCGACGGGCAGGTCCAGCGTCACCGTTTCGGGGGTTCCGTCAGCGATCTGGTCTCGGATGACCTGTACCGTTCCGAGGGTTGGATGGCCGGCGAAGGGTATCTCGGCTGCGGGCGTGAAGATACGGACCGGCCACGCGCCGTCGCTTGGCTCCCCGGTGACGAACGTCGTCTCCGAGTAGTCTATCTCGGCGGCGATGGCCTGCATCTCGTCCTCGTGCAGGTCGCCGGCGTCGGTCACGACGGCCAACTGGTTCCCGGTGTATCGCTCCCGGGCGAACACGTCGACGATGTGAAACGGGTGGGACATACCTGTTCGCTCGGTGGCGTCCCCAAAGAACACTCCGGCTGCCTGCTGTATAATACCAAATCACCTGAAGCCACCGGCTATTTCTCGCTGTCACCCATCTTGTGGGCATGGACGCTGTCGCAATCGCCTGTTTCGACGGGTTCGACGAACTGGACGCAATCGGCCCCTACGAGGTGTTCGAGAACGCGGCGCGCTTTGGCGCGTCGTGGGACGTGACCCTCCGTTCAGTCCGGGAGAGCGGGACCGTCACCGCGAGCCACGGACTCCGGGTCGAACCGGACGGCCCGCTCGCCGACGTGACCCCGGACCTGCTTGTCGTTGCTGGCGGCGGGTGGAACGACCGAAGCGATGCTGGCGTCTGGATGGAGACCGAGCGCGGAGACCTACCCGAGGCTGTGGCGGCAGCCCACGACCGCGGCGCGACCGTCGCCGGCGTCTGTACCGGCGGGATGGTGCTTGCCCGCGCCGGCCTGCTCGACGGTCGGCCGGCGGTGACACACGGCGGTGCACTAGAGGACCTGCGAGCGACGGACGCGACCGTGGTCGATGCCCGGGTTGTCGACGACGGCGACGTGCTGACCTGTGGCGGCGTCACGTCCGGTCTGGATCTCGCCGTCCACCTCGTCGAACGCGAGTGGGGCGCGGACGTGGCCGCCGCTGTCTGTGAGGAGATGGAGTACGAACAACGGGACGACGTGTTCCGCGGCGAATCGGGATAAGAGCGACCGAGCGGCTCAGGCGTTCGCGCGGGCGTCTTCAAGCAGCGCTTGCACGTCGACGGCCTCGCCGGTCTCGCTGCTCTCGATGGCGGCGAAGACGATGGCCATCGACTGGAGGACGCTGTCGACGTTCGTCGGCATCGGCTCGCCGCCGTCGATCCAGTCACAGAACTGCTCGATGAGCCAGGCGTTCTTCCAGTGGGGGCGCTCGGCGAGTGGCACCGACTCGCCGTCGCCCTTGCCGATGCTCTCGAAGTTCCCGGTGTGGTAGTCCTCGGCGTGGAACCGCTCGACGTCGCGGCGGTCGAGGACGACGGTCTGGTCCGCACACTCGGCGCGGAACTGTTCGTGTCCCCAGCCGTTCAGCGTGGTCGCGTTGGCGTAGCTGCCCTCGTACTGGGCGCGGGTTCCGTCGGCGAAATGCAGCGTCACGAAGCCGGTGCAGTCACCGTCGTAGTCGGCTTCCTCGGGCGTCCACGTTTCGGCATACACCCGCTCACAGGGCGAATCGGCCAGCGACGCGAGGATGTCGAGGTGGTGGATTGCGCCGTCGAGCAACAGCATGTTCTCCATTTCGTAGACGTAGTCGGCGTAGAAGTCTCGTTCGCGGACGTTCCCCGTGTACCGCGCCGTCAGATAATCGACGGGGCCGGCGTCCTCGACGGCCCGCTGGAACGTCGCCTTGTCCCGGTCGAACCGGTGGCTCATCGTAACGCCCATTTTTTTGCCGGCCTCGTCGACTTTTTCGGCGACGCGGACCGACGCCTCCAGCGTGTCGGCAATCGGCTTCTCCGAAATGATATGCAGGTCGTGGGCGAGTGCCGTCTCCACGACGGCCTCGTGTGTCGACGGCGGCGTCACGATAGAACAGATGTCGGCCGGCCGCTCAGAGAGCGCGGTTTCGAGGTCGGCGTAACACTCTTCGGGCGACAGGCCGAGTTCCCGCTCGGCCAGTTCGTGCCGCTCGGGGTCGGTGTCGACCGCGGCGACGACCTCGATCCGGTCGTCGCGAACGTTCGGTGGGATCGCGTCCGTCGCCCAGGTGGACCCTTGGCCCCCCAGACCGACGTGGACTAATCGGTATGTCATGGCTCCGCTACTGCTTCAACGAATAAATGCTGCACTATCTCATCAGGATTCGCCCGCGTCCGGGAACTCGACGCGGCGCTCCATCCCGTCTTCGGCGAGCACGACCTCGCCGTCGAACGCGTCCCGAGCTTCGTCAACTAGCTTGTCGGCGCTCGCGGCGTAACGCGTCGAGATGTGCGTCAGTGCCAGTGTCGACGCGCCGGCCTGTCGCGCTACGTCGGCGGCCTCCCGGGCAGTAGAGTGGGCTGTCGCCTTCGCCCGCTCTTTCCGGTCCTCGGCGAAGGTGGCGTCGTGGACCAGCAGGTCAGCGCCCTCGCTCGCTTCGATGACGCTCTCGGTCGGCAGCGTGTCGCCGGTGTAGACCAACCGCCGACCGGGACGGGGCGGCCCGACGACGGCCTCCGGCTGGATGGTCTCGCCCTCGTGTTCGATGGCCTCACCGCGGTGGAGCTTGGAGTATTTCGGCCCCGGCGGGATGCCGAACTCTTCTTCGGCTTTCTCCCGGTCGAACTTCCCCTTCCGGTCGTCCTCGTCGAGGACGTAGCCGACGCTGGCACAGCGATGAGCCGTCTCGATGGCTCGAATCTCGTACTCCGGCCGGTCGAGGACGACGTCTCCAGCCGACACCTCGTTGATGCGGACGGGAAACGACGGTGTCGTCCCGTTGGCCTGAATGAGCTGTTTGATGTTCCCGCGCGTGCCCGCCGGCGTGTGGACGGCGATGGCGCGGTCGCGTTCGTTGAAGTCCCACGTCTGGAGCAGGCCCGGAATCCCGAGGACGTGGTCGCCGTGGAGATGCGTGACGAACAGGTGGTCGATAGCGAAGCCGGTCCCAAAGCGCATCATCTGTCGCTGTGTGCCCTCGCCGCAGTCGAAGAGGAGGTAGTCGCCGTCGCGGTTGACGAAGATGCTGCTCGTGTTGCGCTGGGTCGTCGGCACGGCCCCACTCGTCCCGAGAAACGTCACGCGCATGGTCATCGCATCCTCTACTGTCGACGGGTAAACCGGTGTCGAAAGGGCGCTGTCAGTGTAGGGTAGCACCCGCCGTCTTGTTCGCTCGGGTCGCTGCGGCGGTCGTCTGTATGTGTGGTTGTCCCATGGCTATTCGTACTAACCCAAAATAACGGCTGCTTTCCGCCATCTCTCGCCAGCGTACGCGCTTCTCTGCCGAGAGCTTAATCACCGGCAAAAATTTTTAATACCACGTATCTATCGCTCAGTCTCACTTTCCCGAGCCAGCAGTCACAGCGAACGGCTTAGCAGGTTATTAGTCTCTGCTGAACTGTCTCGCCGGTTTATGTGTCGTTCACCCGTCGAACAGTTCGCATTGCCTGCCGATCACCGCAGAATCGAACCATGATACGAACTCGCACACTCGCCGTTTTCGCTGCGCTCCTCGTCGTCGGCGGCCTCACCGCACAGGTCGGGGCCGTACCGGGCGTGACAGCGCAACAGGAATCGCCGTCAGAACAAGCCGCGAACACGGGGGTCACTCTCGATTCCCTGACCGCACCCCAGAGCGTCGCTCCCAACTCGACTGCTGACGTGGCCGCGACGGTCACGAACAATCAAAACACCGCGGTGACTGAATCCGTGGCGTTCCGGTTCGACGGGGCCGTCGTCGACCGGACGCTCGTCACGCTTGAGCCTAACGAGAGCGCAACCGTTCAGTTCTCGGCGGACACGACCGGCATCGAACCCGGTGACTACCGCCACGGTGTCTTCACCAGCGACGACGGACAGGTCGCCGCGGTTACCATCTCTGACTCGTTCACGCTGGAGAGCCTCGACGCACCGACGAACGCCACCGCCGGTGACAACGTCACGGTCACCGCAACTGTCGCCAACCCGAACGAGTTCAACACGACCCAGAGCGTCGAGTTCCGACTGAACGGCCAGCCGCTGGTCTCTGAGTCCGTGAGCCTCGACGCGAACGAATCTGCTGACGTGACGTTTACCGTCGACACGACCGGTGTCGGGCCGGACACGTACATCCATAGCGTCTTCACGCGCGACGACGGTGCGTTCGCCGAGATCACTATCGAGCCACCAGCGAATGAGACCGAAGAGCCCCCAGCCAACGAGACTGAAGAGCCACCAGCCAACGAGACCGAAGAGCCCCCAGCCAACGAGACTGAAGAGCCGCCCGCCGACGAAACTGAAGAACCGCCCGCCGACGAAACTGAAGAACCGCCAGCCAATGAGACTGAGGAGGCTGACGAAGGCGACGAAACTGACGAAACGGACAACGGGACTGAAGGAAACGCGACGTCAGAAAGCTAAGCCCCGTCACCCTGTCACCCGTTCACATTTTTAATGGTGGCCGTCGTACCGTAGTCCATGAAGTTCGTTATCGTTGGCTATGGCCGCGTCGGCATCCGGACCGCACGGATTCTGCAAAGCGAGGGCCACGAAGTCGTTATCGTCGACAACGACCCTGTGAAGGTCGAACGGGCCAGGGAAACCGGATTCGAGACTATCCAGGGTGATGGCAACGAGGAAAGCGTCCTCGTCGATGCCGGCATCGAAAGCGCAGACGCTATCGGCGGCCTCACGGGCGATCTGAACACGAACTTCACTGCCTGTATGATCGGCAAAGAGTTCGGCTGTCGAACTGTTCTACGAATCGACGCCGACTACCGCGAGGAAATCTACGAGAAGTACGCCGCTGATGTAGACGAGATAATCTACCCCGAGCGGCTGGGCGCGGCCGGCGCGAAGACGGCACTGCTTGGCGGTGACTTCAACGTTCTCGCCGACCTGACCGAACAGCTATCGGTCGCGAGTATCCGAATCCCCGATGACTCGCCGTTCGTCGGCAAACGAGTCGTTGAGGTGGACCTCCCCGGCGACGCCCGCATCTACGCCCACGGAAAGGATCACGAACCGATGACGATTCCGCTCCCACAGACCGAGATCGAGCCCGGCGACAGCGTCGCCATTATGGCCGACCCCGGCGGGCTGGACGACATCCGGGCAACGCTCCGGGGCGACGCATCAGCCTGAAACTTCCCGGGTCCGCTCTGCCGCAGTCGCTCTCAGACTGACAGTTTCGCTGTCTTCGACGAAAGCCGGGGGGAAGTAGGATATGAAAGGGAGGATCGCGGTGTCCGGGCGCGCCTGGGGAGGATAGGATGGCACGCAGTGTCACCGACATCCACTGCAGCCGTGGAAGCGCGCCCGTACCGGGTGGAATGCTACCGGTAGGCATAAATGCCCGTCAGACAGGCGGCCGACAGACGACAGACGGCACGGGTTTTTCATCGTTCGACCACTGTTTTCTCCTATGACATGGGCGACGCTGTTTGAACGTGCGGCGGACCACCAGATCACGGTCGACGCTGTCTGTGCGGCCCTCGAAGCGCACCGCGCGGAGGACAAAGACGATGCATGAGTCGTCGCCAGCGCGTGTCGTTGCCGATGCCGATGTCCTCGCGGCCGACCTGTTGTGTGGGCCAGACAGCGATGCCCGTGCCGCTATCGACCACGTCCGCCGGCACTCGTGGGTCACGCTCGTCGCGAGCGACCACCTGTTAGATGATGCCGCTGCCGTCATCACCGACCTTGCTGACGCCGATCTGGCGGCCGACTGGCGGGCGCGGATCGAACCCGACTGTGATATTGTCGACCACCCGGCCGGAGACCATCCCGCGCTGGCCTCGGCTTACCGGGGCGGCGCACAGCACCTCCTGTCCTATGCGGACGACCTGCGTAGCGCCCGGACCAGCGCGTCGCTCAACCGTCATATGTCCCTGAGTGTCAGACCGCCGGATGCCTTTGCTCGCCTGTTCGATCCGGAGTCACTGTATCCCGTCGTCGAGAACGGCGAGTATCCCGGTCCAGATCGGGACCCACGCGCATAGCGAGTCATCAGTCGTCAGCGGTCGTTATCGTGGGTGCAGAAACGGTCCTCGATGGCCCTGCTGCGTCCTCTGTAACCTCGAACTCCGCAAGCACCTCACGCAACTCGTCGGTCTGTGTTGCCATCTCCTGTACCTCGGTGGTCACTTCGGTAATCGTCGCGGTCTGTTCCTCTGTCGCGGCGGCAACGGCCTCTGACTCCTCGTTTGTCTGCTCGCTCACTTCGGCGACCTCGTCGACCATATCGACGACCTCCTGCGTGGTTTCCGCCTGCTCGGCGGTGGCTCCCGATATCTCCTGAATCGAGGCGTTGACCTCGCCGAGCACGTCGACGATGTCCTCGAAGTCCCGGAGCGCCGACTCGATTGTCGCGGCGCTGTCGGTCACCTGCTGGTTCGTCGCCTCCACGTCGCTGACGGTCTCGCTGGCCTCGTGCTGGACTGCCTGTATCCGGTCTGATACGTCTGTTGCGGCGTCGCGGGTCTCTTCTGCGAGTGTTTTCACCTCGTCGGCGACGACGGCGAACCCGTCCCCGCTTGCGTCCGCGCGGGCCGCCTCGATGGAGGCGTTCAGTGCGAGCATGTTGGTCTGCTCGGCGATGTCTGTGATGACCTCGACGATGTCGTCGATCTCGCTGATCTGGTCGACCAGACTTTCGACCGCAACGGCGATATCGTCGATACGGGCCTCCATCTCGTCGAGTTCGTCGATCGCCTGCTCGGCGTCCGCGCGTCCCTCGCGCCCTCGCTGTGTCGCCTTCTCGGCGGTGTCGGCCGCGTTCTCGGCGGTCGCAGCGATCTCTTCGACGGTGGCAGACAGCGTGTTCATCTCGGAAGCGACGTCGTCGTGACGTGACGCCTGCTGGCTGGCACCAGCCGAGATTTCCTGAATCGACCGGGAGATCTCGTCGCTCGCGTCGTCAATCTCTTCGATGCTTCGGGTGACGTGATCGCTCGTCTCGTCGACGTCCTCTGCGAACGCGGCGACGGTTGCCACCGTCCCTCCGAGCGTCGTCACGAGGTCGTTGTAGTTCTCGACGACGGCGTCGAACTGCTCGTCGTCGGCGTCGAAGTCCTCGTCTATCGTGGCCGTCAGATCCCCGTCTTTTGCCCGTTCAGCGGCGTCACCGAAGGCGACGACGAGGTCGTTAAGCGCCTGGGAGCGCCGTTCGAGGTCGCTGGTCATCGTCTTGAGTTCGGTGGTATAATCGTCCATACTAGCGGCCATCTTCTCCAGCGACTGCCCGAAGGTCCCGGGCACGTCCTCGTCGAGAACGTCGGCGTCGAACTCCTGCCGGGAGAGCGCGTCGGCCTGTTCGGACACTGTCAGCAGATAGGATTGCATCGAGCGAAACGAGGAGAGCAGTTCGGCGACCTCGTCGTCGCGCTCGCTCTCGGGCAGTTCCACGTCGAGTTCGCCAGCCGCGATATGGTCCGCACCCGCGGCCATCGCTGTGATGGGTTCGACGAAGTCCTCGCGGGTAATGAACACCGTGTTGGCGAACGCGACGATAGCGCCAGCAAGCAACACGCCCGTGACGACGAACCGGACGGTCCCGCTGGCGACAAGCGAGACAACTGCCAGTGCGACAGACGCGGCAAACTGCAGACCGACGGCCGCGAGCACTTTCCGCTCGACTGAACCGGAGACACCGAAAATATCGAGTGATCCACGTATCACCGACTTGTACTGTTCGACGAGGGCTGTGAGCATACGCTCCTTTTTTTTTACACTGTATAATAAGGTTCGAGTCCAATTCTCGGAGATTGAAAAGGAACCGGCGGACGAAAGCCAGACAGGAGACGAGACGAACACTGGATTCAACGGCAGTCTCGGAACTGATTCTCTACCTGTCTTGGTTGACCAGCGCTGCAACGCGCCGGACGACCCAGCGAGGTGTCACCCGCACCAATCGGTCGATAAGCCGCATCGACCGCCGCGGAATGACGACAGTCTCACCAGCCGCGGCCCCGGTATACGCCGCCGATGCGACGGCCTCGGGCGAGTTCGTGGCAACCGACCCAACCGTCGAGTCCGTCATCCCTGCTCGCTCCTGAAACTCTGTGTCGACTGGGCCGGGACAAACCACCGTCACGTCGACCGGTGTTTCCCGGCATTCCTCTGCGAGCGCTTCGCTGAAGCTGTTGATGTACGCTTTGCTTGCGTAGTAGCCGGCGAGGTTCGGCCCCGGCTGGAATCCGGCGACTGAACCCATATTGATAACCGCACCGCCATCGTCGAACTCGTCGATGAATAGTCGGGTCAATTCGACCGGGAGCATGACGTTCAGGCGCAACTGCGTCCGCTCTTCCGACAGATCACTTTCGGCGAACGGGCCGTATGTCCCCACGCCGACGTTGTTAACGAGGACATCAATGGTTAGACCGCGCTCGGTCACCTCCTCGTACAGCGATTCGGCGGCCGTCGCGTGGTCGAGGTCCATCACAATAGAGGTCGCTGTGACTCCCCTTGTTTCGAGGTCCTCGGCCAGCCGCTCCAGTTTCCGCTCGCTCCGGGCGACCAGCACTACGTCGTGGCCGCGTGCCGCGAACTCACGCGCTAACGCTTCGCCGATGCCCGCCGATGCACCGGTTATCAACGCGGTGCCGCCGGTCCCGACGACCGACACGTCGCTACCGCTCACCGTACCACTCCGCGAACTTCGCCAGCGCTCGCCCACGGTGGGAGATGGCGTTCTTCTGCTCGGTGCTCATCTCCGCGAAGGTCGTCCCGTCGTGTTCGAAGATGGGGTCGAAGCCGAACCCACCCTCGCCGCGCGGGGCGACGATTTCGCCGTTCACACGCCCTTCGAACAGCTTTACCGGCACTGTCTCGCTGCTCTTTGCGCTCCCGTCGTGAACCTGCTCGTCAGTCGTCGCTGCGCCGCGGGCGTCGGCCGACAGGTCCTGTCCGCGCCGGGCCTCGCGGTCGATGCCGTCCGGGTCCGGCGTCGCCTCGAAGCCCTCGCCGTCGCAGTAGGCGATGACTGTTTTGAACGCCGCGCCGCGGTCGTCCTCTGGTTCGGTCATGCGCCAAACGCGCTCGACGCCGACCGTGTCCTCGACGTACGAGGAGTACGGCCCGGGGAACCCATCGAAAGCGTCGATGAACAGCCCCGCATCGTCGACGATGACCGGCCCGCCCGCTGCGTGATAGGCCGCTCGTGCCCCCTCTGCCGCGACCGTTCGCAGGTCGTCGGCCTGGACCTCCGGGTAGTCGAAGTCGAACTGCTGGACATCGTCGTCGAGATACTCGGTCGCCTCCCGGACTTTCCCGGGGTTAGTCGTGACAAAATTGAGCATACCGGCATACAGCGGCCGGCAATAAAAGAGCCGTCGAAACAGCGGTCAGTCGACAACGACTTCGACCGGCTCGTCCTCGCTCTCGGACTCGAACTCCTCGCTGCTGCCGCCGCGTTCGAGGTACAGCATCACGCCAGCGACCGCCAGCACGACCCACGAGCGCCAGTTCGCCAGGTTCAGCGTGTAGCCGATGCCGAACGGTTTTTCGACCAGCATGTCATCGCCCGGCTTCCAGTAGGCCGACACCAACCGCTTGAGGCTCGGTCGTTCGAAGTTGTACGGCACGCCGAACAACGTTCCCGACTGGGGTTTTTCTGCCATACTGCGTTCTACTCGGGCCGAGGTTAAACCATTTGTCCACCACCTTCTTCGTCGTCACCGTTCCTCGCTCGCTTCGCTCGCTGCGGGGACGGCTCTCTGCTCACGGGCGCGAAGCGCCCGTTCGCACGGTCAGCGGGACCTTCAGTCCCGCTTGACTCGAAAAACGCGGGCGAAAAAAAGCGCGAATCGCGGAGCGATTCGCGTGAAATCGCGGCCGGAGGCCGCGGTATGCTTGCTCCGCCGACCCAACTCAGCACCGCCCGTGGTTCATATCCTACTGATATCGGCCACGACCCTCGATGTCGTCGAGGCTGGCGAACACCGAATCGGGGTGGTCGCTCTCCGTTCGATAGGCGTCTTCGGCTGCCGACAGCAGCGTCTCGGGGTCGTCGGCGGTCCCGGCGAGCGACTGGGCGAGGACGTGGAGGTCCATCGCGTGGTCCTCTGCCTCCTGCGTGTAGTAGCCGAGGCCGAAATCGATGAGGAAGGTCTGGTCTCCCTGTCGGTCCCAGCTGCCGACCCTGACGTTTCGCGTCGTCGGGTCGCCGTGGACGAAGCCGGCGTCGTGGATGCGGGCGAGCCAGCGGCCCACGTCGGCGACCCGCGACTCGGACAGCCCCTCGCGGAGGTCGGTCTCGCCGACGCGCTGGAAGACGATGCGGGCGTCCTGCGGGTCCACGTCCCGGACCAGCGGCGTCGGGACGCCGTGGCGGCGCGCCTCGCTGGTGAGCCGGGCTTCCTGTCTGGTGCGTTCGGTTCGCAGCCGCTCGTCCAGTGTTGGATGGCGGTAGCTCCGCGGCACTCGCTCTTTGATAACGCGGTCCCCGTCGAAGCGGACGGTCGCCTCCGCGCCCTGGACTTCGTCGTCCGCCGCCCGATAGCTGTCCACCGACTCTTCGGTCCCGCGCCAGGTGACGGCCACCTCGTCGGGCCGGAAGTTCGAGTCGATACGGGAGTCCTCGATAGCGATGGTGTCGCCGGCCGCGTACATCTTCGCGCCCAGAATCGCTATCATCCCGGCGTTGTCCCGCAGGAAGCGGTGTTCGGGGGCGTAAAACGTTGCGCCGCGTTGCTCGCACATCTCGCCGAGCATCCGCTGGAGGCGGTCGTTCTGGCCGACGCCGCCGCCGAGCACCAGTTCGTCGGCACCGGTCAGCGACAGCGCCCGCTCGGCCACCTCCGTCAGCATGGCGAAGATGGTCTCCTCCATGCCGCGACAGACATCGTCCACTGGGACGCCGTCGTCGACGGCCTGCTTGGCGGCGCTCATGATGCCCGAGAAGGAGAAGTCCATCCCCTTGACCACGTAGGGCAGTTCGTGGTACTCGCCGTCGCGGGCGTGTCTTTCGACCTTCGGTCCGCCGGGGTGGGACCAGCCGACGTGGCGCGTGAACTTGTCGATGGCGTTGCCGACGCCGGTGTCCATCGTCTCGCCCAGCACCCGGTACCGGCCGTTCCGATAGCCCAGGATGTGGGCGTTCGCGCCGGAGGCGTTGAGACACACCGGCGAGTCGAAGCCCGACCGGTGGCGGCCCACTTCGAGGTGGGCGACCATGTGGTTCACGCCGACTAGCGGCACGTCGAACCGCTGGGCGACCGCCCGAGCGGCTGTGGCGACGATACGCAGGCAGGGGCCAAGTCCCGGGCCACGAGCGAAGGCTACCGCGTCGATTGGCGCGCTGTCGTCCCCGTTTGCACCGCCAGCCCGCTCGTGTGCGTGTTCGATGGCCATCTCGACAACGGTCGGAATGGCCTCGCCCATGTGTTCGGCGGCCTCGCGCGGGTGGATGCCGCCGCTATCCGGCGCGTAGGCGTCAGTCTCGATAAAAACGTGGTCGTCGTCGGTCGCCCGGGCCGGGTCCGGCGTCTCGAACACCGCAGCACTGGCTGCCCAGGCGGTTCCTTCGATACCCAGAACGCGCATCGGGCGGCCTTACTTCCACTCGGTGTAGCCGCACTTCCCGCAGTGCTGGCGGTCCTCGTGTTCGGCGAGGACGGTGTCGCCACACCGGGGACAGGTCTCGCGGTCGAGTTCGCCGTCGTCGTTGTAGTACTCGTTGTGTGGCATCTATGCTTCCTCCGCTTCCTCTTCGCCGTCGGCAACAATCTTGTTGCGTTCGAGCATGTGGTCTTGCTCGACGTCACGGGCGTACTCGGGGCTGTCGTAGACCTTCGCGTAGCCGACCGTCTTCCGCATGCCGAACTTGGTGTCGAGCTTGTGGATGACGACTTCCTCGGCGTCCTTGTTCAGCGTGGCCGCAAGAGAGTCGCGGACAGAGAGACGGGAGGGGGTGGCTTCGTCGTGGACGACCTCGAACCGGACGTCCGTGCGGTGCAACATGGGATTCTCGTCTTCTTCGATGATGTCGATATCCATGGTTCGTTGTCCGTATCTACCCGCCGAAGCGCGTAAAAGGATTTCGAAGCGGTTGACGCCGTCTCCGTCCGCGATTCCGTGTCACCGCGCCGTGGCCCGGTTCAGCGGTGGGGCAGGAACGTGTTATACCGGCTAGCTGTGTCCGGTACAGCGCTTCCAGAGCGATAGCGGCCGGACCACATCCCTCATCGCTCGCCAAGCTGTGCGAGGAGATGTGAGAGGTGAATTCGCTCGTTCGCCGCATCGACGAGTGCCATATCTGTCTCGCCGGCCAGTCGGTGGACCTTCGCGAGTCGGTCCCCGGAGTAGCGCGACCGGGCCACGTCCAGCATGTCGTCGAGGATATCGGACGCGCCGTACCCTTCATCGACGAGCAGGTCGTCCAGCGTCGACCGCGCGTCGGTAAAGCGCCCGTCCTCGGCCGCCTTGACCATCTGCTCGACCTGGTCATCGGCCTCGACGGCGTTCAGCGTCTCGAAGGCGGCGTCCATCGTCACTTCGCCCTCCGCCTCGGCGGTCGTCTGAGCGGCCAGCACGGCCGTCCGGAGGTCCCCCTCCGCGTAGCCGGCGACGTACTCGATGCCGTCGTCGTCGTGGTCGACCTCCTCCGCGGTGACGATGTCCTCAAGTACCGACACCGTCTCCTCGTGGGTCGGCTCGCGCATCACGACCGGGAAACACCGCGAGCGGATCGGCGGAATAACAGCAGAGGGCTGGCGCGTCGCAATGACGAACTGCGTCGCCTCGTAGTACTGCTCCATCACTCGGCGCAGCGCCTGCTGGAAGTCCTCGCGCATCCCCTCGGCGTTGTCCAGCAGGATGGTCTTGTAGCTGCCTGACACCGGCGAGTAGCTTGCCGACTCCTTGAGAACGTGGTTGATGAGGTCGGCTTTCGAGGACTCGCGCCGTCGCTTGCTGTCGATGAACGACGCGAACCGCGGGTCGTTGGCGACCTCCTTTTTTGTCATGCCGAACACGTCGGCCATATTGAGTTCGGTGAAGTCCGCGTCGGGATTCTCGTGGACCTCTCGGGCAAAAGCCCGGACAGCGGCCGTCTTCCCGCTGCCTTTCGGCCCATGGACCAGGAGGTTCATCGGCTCCTCGATGGCTCCCTGTAGGTGCTCGCGGGCCTTCGGCTGGCGGATATCCGACAACTCCGGGGCGTGTGTCTCCGTCCACAGCGGCGCGTCCATCTGTTGGCACTGGGTATGCCCGGCCCCGACAAGTATTCCGCGGTCCGCGGGTTCACGCCGAGTGACCTCACTCGCCACAGCAGAACAGGACGGGGCGCTGATTGCCCCAGCTATCGGCTCGCACGCACACGAAGCGACCGAGACGGCCGGTTACGAGTCCATGCGTTCGGCCTCGGGCTGCCACCCGCACTCCACGCACTCGAACTCCCCGTCGGCTGTCTTGATTACCGGCTCGTTGCATTCCTTACACTCCAGCAGGGGGTTGTGTGGCCGAGTGGATGGTCGAGGCATATGTTAACGTGATTTACATTCTTCGGACATAACTGTTCACCCTACGTACCTAGAACCCTCCGCAGGGCTGTCCGTGCGTGCCCCGTTTCGGCTCTCCCTGTCGGTTTCGGGCGGTTCGCAGTACAATTCGCTGGCCGGGAGTGAGCACTCACAGAGCGATTGCGAACATCGGGCGGGAAGCGACCGAAGGAAGTGCGCCGGCCGGGAATTGAACCGCCCGAAGACGGTCACTCGCTTCGCTCGTGCTGCGTCTTCTGTGCTTCAATTCCCTCTGTAGCCCATTCGCTCCTCACATCCGTTCGTCGCAGAATGCGCCGGCCGGGAATTGAACCCGGGCTATTGCCTTGGGAAGGCAATGTCCTACCACTGGACCACCGGCGCTCGGTGACCGGGGCTTGCGGCCCCTGCGGGACCGCCAACCGCCAGCGTGCTTCGTACCGGACTGTCAACAGCGGCCGCACTTGAACGTAGCGTTTTGACTGGACGCGCGTCCGAAAATATCACGTCGATAGATGGGTATTAGTTCCGCCCGTCCAACCAGTAGACATGGCAACGGCCGAATCCATTGTCCGTGCCGATGAGCCGCTGGACCTGTCGTTTTCCGACGCCGAGCTGGAGGCGCACCGCGACCACATCACCTCGTTCATCACGGACCAGGTCGACGCCGCCGGCGTCGACACCGTCGTGATGGGGCTGTCGGGGGGCATCGACAGCACGCTCGTCTCCCATCTGGCCGTCGAGGCGCTCGGCCGCGACGCCGTCCACGGGCTCGTGATGCCCAGCGAGGCCAACCGCGCGGACAACATGAGCGACGCCGAGCGGGTCGCAAACGACCTGCTCGGCATCGAGTACGACGTCATCGAAATCAACCCGCTGGTCGACGCGTTCCTCGACGCCTATCCAGACGCTGAGGGCGACCAGCTTGCCGTCGGCAATCTCCGGGTTCGCTGTCGAGCGGTGCTGAACTATCTCGCCGGCAACCACGAACAGGCGCTGGTACTGGGGACTGGAAACCGGAGCGAGGCATTGGTCGGCTACTACACGAAATACGGCGACGGTGCGGTCGACTGCCACCCTATCGCGCCCTTGTACAAACAACAGGTCCGACAGCTGGCGAAACACGTCGGCGTCCCCGACGACCTCGCCGAAAAGACCGCGAGCGCCGAGATGTGGGCCGGGCAAACTGACGCCGACGAGATGGGGATGGACTACGACACGCTCGACTCCATCCTCGCCCTGCACGTCGACGGCGGCGTCCCGGCGGCCGCGACGGCCGACCACGTCGGCGTCCCGACGGACGCCGTCGAGACGGTCCGCGAGATGCACGAGTCGAGCGCCCACAAGCGAGCGATGCCGCCGGGTCCGGACCCGCTGTACTGAGTCACCTCAGCGGACCGGGTTCTCCGGGCCGCGACCCAGGTACTCCGAGAGGAACGCGTGGACGGTCTCGGCGTCGTAGCCGTCCATCGTCAGCTCGTGTCGCCACGCCGTCATGACGTAGGGTGCGCGGGGGTCGTCGCTGGGGTTCGGGACGACGACGACGCTCCGCCAAGTGCCGGTGTGTGTGCTGGAAAAACCCCGAAGACTCTCTCTGGCTCCGGGCGATATCTCGTCGGGGTCGTAGTAGACGATGACCGCGCCGTGTTCGAGCGTGTGGACGAGCGAGCCAAGCAACGGCGTCGCCTCGTAGAAGCCCGCACCCACCGTCGACGCATAGTGTGTCCCGGAGAGCGGCGGAACCCGCTGATAGTCGATGGCGCTGCCCTCTTCGACGTGGTTGGCACCCCGGTCCGGGAACTGCTGGACGCCGGCCAGACGGTCGCTGTCGCCGGTATCGTTGAGCGACGACGCCTCGATTCCGGAGGCTTCGACCGTGGAAAGGGGCTGTGCGCCTGCGGTCCCGACCAGATCTGCGCCACTTCCGCCATCACCGCCACTCAGCTGGGTCACGTACGCCGTGAGCCCGACGGCGAACAGGACGACGACGCCGATAACGATGGGGCCGACCGGAAGGGCGTTCCCGTCTGCGCCGCCGGTCTGTGCCTCGACGCGCCGACGGTCGATAGCCCCCAACTCGCCGTCGTGGGCGTCGGCGAGGTGGTCGAGGTAGGCGTCCTCGCCGTCGAACGATTCCGAGCAATACTCACAGTCGACCATTGCCAACCCGTATGCGAGGCGGCGTCTTGTACCCTTGCCTACTCGGTCTTTGCGTTGAGATCGGCGAAGGCCTGCTGCTCGCGCCGCTCCTGTGTCTCCTTGTCCGCGTCGTCTCGGATCCGTGTTTTCAGCACTCGAAGCGCGTCCCCGTCGACGCCCGCCAACTCCTCAGCGACGGCCCGTGGCTCCGTAGTGAGCCGCGAAACCAGCCCCATCCGCAGCGCCGTCTTTGCGTCGAGCGTTCGGCCGGAAAGTGCGATGTCTAAGGCGTCGCCTGTCCCGACGACCTCGGGGAGCCGTGCCGTCCCCCCCCACGCGCCGAACAGCCCGAGTTTGACACCGGTTTCGGCCAGGGTCGCATCGGGTGTCGCTACACGGATATCGCAGGCCAGCGCCAGTTCGACGCCGCCGCCCCGCGCCGCGCCGTCGATACCAGCAACAACGGCCCCGTCGTAGGATTCCAGTGCGTGAGCGACCCGCTGGCCCAGCGCCGCGAACGTCTCGGCGCTCTCCGAATCGAGGGCCTTGACTTCGGTAAGGTCCGCGCCGGCACAGAACGCCTCGCCAGCGCCGTGGAGATACAGCACCGACTCGGTCGCTGCTTCGATTGCTGCTTCGAGGTCACGCAGCGCCGCGCTGGTGAGCGCGTTGCGCTGGTCGGGCCGGTCGAGCGTCAGGGTCCGGATACCATCGCTGCTCGTGGTCTGTACCATGCCTGCTGTGACTCTGCGGTTTCCAAAGGTCTTTGCCCTTCCCGTCGCTAGACCCTCATAATGGAGGAAGTGGCGGCAGTTCGCCGAGCGGCGTTGGCGGCAGTCGACGATGTCGAGCCTGACCGGCTTCACGAGCGGATCGACGCTCGCCTGGACGACGCGTCGCTGGCGCCCGGCGTCCTGACGCTCGTCAGCGCGGGCGCGACCAGCGACCCACCGGTCGATCTGGCTGACGGCGTCGCTGACCGAGCCGCTGGCGTCCAGCTCATCTACGAGGGGCTCTCGCTCACTCGGCAACTGGCCCGGGACGACCCCTGGGTCAGCGGTGACCGCGACACCGCCGACTTGGATATCCTTATCGCGGATATCCTCGTCTCACGTGGCTTCTACCTGCTCGCCAGAACCGAGGCCGCCGACGCTGCTGTCGCTGTCGTCCGCTCGTTTGGCCACGACCAGACAGTCCGTCAGACGACCGACGACGAAAGCCTCGACACCGCGCTGGAAACGGACATTCTGGAACTCGCCGTGGTCGCTGGCGTCACTGCCGCCGGCATCCGACCTACCCCGACGCTTCGCGAGTACGCGACCGAGCTGGCCGTCGACGGCCTCCCGTCGAACGCCGACCTGCTCGGTGAGGAGGTCGCTGACGCGCTCCGAGCGCGAGCCGGGGCCGAACAGCCAACCGGCGACGGGACCGAGGCCGCCGCCGACCACTGAGACTAACCGACACACCGGCCCCGAATCGAAACGACTTTAGACAATTGCCGGATACACATTGATGCGTGCCTGGGTAGCTTAGCGGTAAAGCGCGTCCTTGGTAAGGACGAGACCCCGGATTCAAATTCCGGCCTAGGCTTTTTCCAAGCGAATGACCCAGAGCGCCAGCGATGGGTCCGGAACGCGTGAAACGCTGGACGCGGGATTTGAATCTCTGGAGGGCCAGCAACGCGACGCTGCCTCCGGTTCAAATCCCGCTCCGGGCGTTCCTATTGTGAACAATCCCCACGAGCACCGCTTAGCGTGTGCTCGTCATCGTGAGCGATGAAGCGCACAACAGGGATTTGAACCCTGGAAGTCGCAGCGCCGAACGGAGTGAGGCGACCGTCTTCCGTCGGTTCAAATCCCGGCCGGCTCGATTCTGAAGCGCATCGCCGCGGCCACCGAAACCATGCCCGGCGCTTATGTGAGCGTGGCCGCTGGTGAGAGATATGCAAGCCGCGGCTATGCAAGACCATCTCCGAGACAGGATGTACGAGGTGTCACCGGAGCAGTTCGAGATTCTGTGCAAGATGGTCCTCAGCCGCCGCCTCGATACGGAGTCGATGCAGGTAACAGCGTTCCGGCAGGACGACGGTATCGACGTCGAGGGCGTCATTGAGGAGGATGTCGTCCGGGTGTTGTTCGGCGCGCAGGTCAAGCGATACGACGAGGGCAACACGGTTAGCAACGGGCACGTACAGCGGTTCAGTGGGGCACTGACGCAAGGGAACTACCAGACGGGAACCTATCTCACCTCCAGTTCGTTCACAGGGCCGGCGAGACGAGCGGCCGAGAACCTTCAGATACACCTCGTCGACGGGGAGCAACTCGCGGCAACGATGGTCAGCAACAACATCGGTGTTGCGGAGAGGGGCAGTGGCTACGAGCTACAGCCGGCCTTTTGGGACGCGCTGACTGAACCGGAGCGGACCGATACGATTCCCTCTAACGAGGTACCGCTTGCCAATAGTTTCGAATCGCTTCGGGAGTTCCTGGCGGCCATCGACGAGACGGGCGGCACTAGAGCGGAAATCAACCGCGCGGTTCCGGAGTTTGATTCGCGGCACGCTGATCTCTATGGCACTGCAGGCTGGCTGTTGGGGTTTGTACACGAGGACACGCCGACGGCGGTCGACGGTCGTGAGGTCCGTCGCTGGGGGTTGACCAAGAACGGCGTCGAGTACCTCCGCCTGCACGAGTCGGGTGACACCGAAGCGGCCCGTGAGCGACTCATCGCTGGCCTTCGACAGGTCGAAGTTGTCGACCGCCTTGCGACGGTGATAGCGGAGCGCGGGTCTCTCTCGCACGATGAGCTGAAGGCGGTACTGGCTGCCGAGACGGACCTGTCCGAGTCGAGCGTGGCTCGCCGAGCGAGTACGCTCGGCCAGTGGCTCACCGTACTCCCAGAGATAGCCGAGCGGCCCGAAGGCCGTAGCAAGAAGTTCGTCAGCGTCTAAGTGTTGGCCGGCGCGCCTCCCAGCCGACTGACTCGCCTCAGTCTCGCTCGGGTTCCTCGGCCAGCGCTCTGTCCCGCAGTTCACGGCACTCCTCGCTTTCGGCGGTCAGTTCGGGGACGGGCGTCGGTTCCCCGTCGTCGACGGCGACGAAGGTGGCGTACGCGCTGGTCGTCTCTTCTGTTTCGCCCGTGTGTGGCTCCTCGCGGGCAACCTCGATGCGGACCCGGACGCTAGTTCGGCCAGTAGCGTAGGCGTATGACTCGATGAGTGCGGTGTCACCGATGGGTATCGGGCGCTCGAAGTCGACGCGAGACATCTGTGCGGTCACGCAGGTCTCTCTGGCGGCCCGCATAGCCGACATCGCGCCGATTTCGTCCATCCACTTCATGACGATGCCGCCGTGGGCGCTCTGGTAGTTGTTCGCGTGAGTCGGCTGGACGCGCTCGCGGTTGACGATGTGCGTCTCGGCGATGGTCGGCATACCTCCACGTAGCGTCTGTTGCGGCAAAACGGTGTGGTGCGCACCTGATACTGCCTGACGGCGACCGCCCGAACCGATGCTGTCGCCGCGGCTCGCAGCCGACAGCCACGCAGCCGAACTCCCGGCGTTACCCGGTGAACTGGTGGTATTCGAGGCCCTTGTGCTTCATCTCGTTGTGTTTGCGTTCGAGGAACGAGTAGACGGAGCCGTGGGGCGCGCCGTCGAGAATCATTTCGGCGGCTTCTCGCACGGCGTCGACCTGTTCGGGGCCGCCGATGATGCCAAGCGTCGAGCCGTAGATGACGACGGCCGCGCCGGAGAGTTCCTGCATGAGTTCCCGAGTCCGGCCGCCCTCGCCGATGAGACGGCCCTTCTGGCGGCGGAAGTCGTTCTTGTTGCGGGAGGCGGCCTCGATATCGATGAGTTCGAACATCATCATGTCGTCCTCAAGCAGCGCCAGCGCGTCGTCGGGCGCGAACCCGCGGCCGATGGCCTTCACGATGTCGGGGCCTTTCAGCGCCGTCACGGGGTCGCCGACTGACTCGACTTTCACCGTGCCGTCCTCGGAATCGATATCCAGCCGGACCTCTGCGCGCTCCTCGATTTCGCGCATGGTCTCACCTCCCTCGCCGATCAGCACACCGATACGGTCCTGCGGAATCTTCACGTGTTGCATAAGTATACCTGCTTTTACGAGGGTCTGCCTGTTTAAAACTTCGGCGTCGGTCACGCCGTGCCGCCGTTCACTCGTCGTCGCGGCGGTCGGCCGGTGTTCCCTGTGGGACAGCGTCGTCGTCGCTGCCCGGCGCGGTGTCGGCTTCGTCTTTCGGCGTCGCGTACTCTCGGACGTACGCGAGCAGGTCCGCTGGCGCGGCGTCGACGCCCTGTCTGGCGAAGAAGTTCGCGACGTTACGGCAGTCCCGTTCCAGAAAGTCGTCGGCGTTGGGATGGTGGATCGTAACCGCCTGCCCGAGGTCGATGATATACAGTTGCCCCTCGTGAAAGACGATGTTGTACTCTGAAAGGTCTCCGTGGACGAGGCCGGCGTCGTACAGCCGACGGACGTACTCCTTGACGACCTCGTACGCCGTCTCGGGGTTCTCGATGTGAACTTCGCTGAGACGTTTGCTGCGGCCCTCTTCCGTCCCGAGATACTCCATGACGAGGACGTTCCGCTCGACGGCGATGGGTTCCGGCGTCCGGACGCCGGCCCGGCGGGCGCGCGTGAGGTTCGACGACTCCTTGCGAACCCACGCGGTAACGACCTTCTTTTTATCAGAGCCGATACCCTCGAAGCGAGGGTCTCCGTCGAGATAGCTCCGCATATCCTTGAAATCAGAGGCGTTGATGCGGTACACTTTGACGGCGACCTCTGTCTCGCCCGACAGCGCCGTGTAGACGTTGGCCTCTTTCCCAGTCGAGATGGGACCGCCGAAGGCGTCGATATGGCCGTCCTGGACGAGCTTGTACAGTGCCCCGTAGGTCGCGTCATCGAAGACGCTGGCCTCGACTTTGAACTGGTCGGCGTCCTTGATTCGCTTGCGGAACTCGCTGAACTCGCGGTCCCGCTTGCGGGCGATACGGTCGGCTTCCGTGTCGGAGACGTCGACTTCTTCCCACTCGTCACCCGGTGAGTCGACATCGTCCGTATCGAGCAGGCCGAACTGCCCCTCGGTCACGCTTGCGCCTCCGTCTGCACCGCGGCCAGATACATGTCAGGCTACTCTTGGATGTGTCCCTCCTCGCGCAGCTGGTCGGCATCCTGTTTTTCGTAGCGCCATGTGATGTCGGCTTTCTCGTCCTGCCAGTCCCATGGTTCGACGAGGACCACGTCGTCTTCGCGTATCCAGATGCGTTTTTGCATCTTGCCCGGAATCCGGGCTGTGCGCTCGACGCCGTCCATACAGCGTACCTTGACGCGGTTCGCGCCAAGCATGTCCATGACGACGGCGAACACCTCGTCTTCTTCCGGCATCCGCAGGTTCTTTCTGCTGTCGTTGTCGCTCATAGACGGTACTTCGACGGGGAGAGGTTTAAGGTTTGGAAAAGTTGGACCGTGAACCCGGTCCGTGGCCCCCGTCTCGGTGTGGGACAGACGCTGGGGCCGTACGGAAAAGCGGGCGTCGAAGCGTCGGTCGAGTTCAGTCAGCGCCGAGGCAGCCGACCCACGAGCAGTCGGTGCAGGTCTCGATGCCTTTCGCCGTTGTCGTCTCGCCGCGGCAGCGCGGACAGACGGAGCCGATCTCCGCCGACTGCACGGACTTACTCATCGGTGATGATATCGGCTGACAGACCCTGTGCCATCTCGATATCCTTGGAGTTGTTCAGTGTCCAGGCGGTACGCTCGGTGACAGCCTCGATGACCTCGCGGCCACTCGGGAGGCCGTTGCCGGACTTCTTGACGCCGCCGAAGGGCAGGTGGACCTCCGCACCGATGCACGGGAGGTTGCCGTAGGCGAGGCCGATTTCAGCCTCGTCGCGGAACTGGTTAATCTGGCGGTAGTCCTCGGAGATGATGGCCCCGGCCAGCCCGTAGTCGACGCTGTTGTGCATTTCCAGCGCCTCATCGAAGTCACCCGAGTACTCGAGTAGCGCGACGTGGGGCCCGAACACTTCCTCGTTGATACAGCGCAGGTCCTCGTCGTAGTCGATCTCGTAGACGAACGGGCCGACCCAGTGGCCCTCCTCGTGGCCCTCGGGAATCTCCTCGGCACCGAGGTCGGCGCGGTCGACGAGCACGTTCGCGCCCTCCTCGCGGGCGAGGTCGTTGTACTTCTTGAACTTCTCGACCTGATCGTCCTCGATGAGCGGCCCCATGAACGTGTCTTCCTCCAGTGGGTCGCCGACAGCGATGTCTTTGGCAACGTCGACGAAGCGCTCTTTGAACTCGTCGTAAAGGTCCTCGTGGACGATGAGTCGCTCCGAGGAGACACAGCGCTGGCCGGTCGTCTTGAAGCTGGACATCACGGCCGAGTGAACGGCGATGTCGAGGTCCGCTTCCTCCGTGATGACGACGGCATTCTTCCCGCCCATCTCGCAGGCCGCGATCTTGCCGGGCTCGCCGCCGACCTTCGAGGCTATCTTGTGGCCGACCTCGGCGCTGCCGGTAAACAGGACCGTCTCGACGCGGTCGTCTTCGACGATGGCGTTGCCGGCGTCACCGTAGCCCTGCACGAGATTGAACACGCCGTCCGGGATACCCGAGTCCTCGAACATCTCGGCGATGATGTGAGCACACCACGGCGTCTGCTCTGCCGGCTTCCAGACGACGGTGTTACCCTCGACCAGCGTCACGGCGAGGTGCCAGAACGGGATGGCGACCGGGAAGTTCCACGGCGTGATACAGCCGACGACGCCCTTCGGCTTGCGGCGCATGTAGGCGTCCTTGCTGGCGATTTCGGACGGTACCACGTCGCCGTGGGGGTGTCGGGCGTTGCCGGCCGCCCACTCGACCATGTGCCAGGACTCGGTGACATCGGCCAGCCCTTCGCTGATCTCCTTGCCACACTCCATGGTGACGATTTCGCCGAGTTCCTCGTGGCGGTCACGCAGCTCGTGGTAGATGTCCCAGAGGTATTCCGCGCGGTCGATGTGCGAAAGCGAGCGCCACTCGTCGTAGGCGTCCTCTGCCGCGGCCAGTGCGCGGTCGACATCGGCTTCGGTTCCGCGGTGGAACGAGGCGAGCGCCTCGCCGGTGGCCGGGTTCTGGCTTGTGAACGTTTCGTCGCCGGTGCCTGTTGTCCATTCACCGTCGATGTAGTGTCGTCGTGAGTCGTCTGTACTCATGGTAGGTACTGTACGCGTCCCCCACCAATATGTTCCACCGTCCATGGTCAGGGGGCCGGTACCACCCTGATACATCATATACAACCCGGCATTATTTCCCATGGTCGGTGTTCCCCTTATGAACCGCACCTTTATTTGCGTCCATATCGTGACTCCCTTTAGCACCCCTTCATACGGAGGGCGCACAGTATGAGTGAAGCACAAGCAGAACACGGGGGACTCCAGCTTACCCTGAGCATCTGGCATCCTGACTGCTGGACGCTCGAAGTGACCGACAAGACGGCGGCTGGTTTGCTGGCACACGGCGTGTACAACACACAGAACGGTAGCGTAAAGGGCCTGTTCACGGCGTACGCCGACAGTATTAGCGAGGTTGAGGACCTCATCGACGCGACTCGTGACTCGTCGCTGACTGACTCCGTGCTGGAACTGCGCGAGCGCCACGGGGCGACTGGCACGGGCTCGTCACCGGGGAACACGACCCGCGAACTGTTCGTTGAGTACGATCCGGACAACACCATCAGCGACAGCCTGCTCTCGCGCGGGTTCATTCACAACGACCCGGTTCGGGTCCGGCACGGTCGCGAACATTGGCCGGTGTTTTTCGCGGACTCTCGCGACGAAGCCGAGTCACTCCTCGACGAGATCCGCGAGGAGCAGTCAGCCGATATCGAAGTCACGCGAATCACGTCCGCCGGCGGCGGCAATCCGCAGCAGCTCCGGCGGATGGACCGACTCTCGGACAGCCAGCGCGAAGCGTTCGAACTCGCCCGGCAGGAGGATTACTACGCGTGGCCACGGGGTATCTCGACGCGCGAACTCGCGTCGAAGCTCGGCGTTTCGAAGACGACGCTGCTCGAACACCTTCGCAAAGCAGAAGCGAAACTACTCGACCCGGACCAGTAGCCACAGCGAGTGTGGCGTAAAGCCGCTCGCACCCGGTTCGGCGTCGACTAATCCAGCGCGCTGACAGCGGAAATCCGTCTCTCGGCGAGGGCCTGCTTGCCTTCCGGTTGTCCATGGCAGACTGGTAACTGTACTCTTTCATATCAACCAGCGGGATGGCTCAAATACGTTCTTGAACGTCCTGAAACCGTTTACCATCGGAGCCGCTACTGCTACGTGTGCTATGGAGATAACACGCCGTCATCTCGTGCAGGCCCTCGGCACCATCGGGGCAGGGCTTTCCACAGCTGGTTGTCTCACTTTCGACGGGGCTGACTCAACTGAGACGCCGGCAGCCACAGCGACGCCGACGCCGGCCACCGGATGGGCGACCCAGATTCCGGAAACGCCTCCGAACGTGTCCTGTTCGGCCGCTTCGAGACCGATGGCTGAGCCAGTCGACCGGAAGGGAGCGCTTGCTGCCCGTAGGTATCCCGGGCGGCCGCCATCGGAGCCGGCAGGCGAGGGTGCGGTGGAGTACGCCACTGCGTTCGAACTGGCTTACCGGCAGAACGCCGAGATGCTAGCGAACACGGACATGACGACGGACGGCGAGTCCGACAGCTACCTGACGCAGTTCGACATCTCCGTCCAGAATTTCTGGGTCGCCTCGGGGCCCGCTAACTCGGCCGTCGTCCGACTGCAGTACGTCGGCTCCGGGACGATTCACCCCGGTACGGACTTCGACTACATAACCCAGTACGTCACGTACTATATCGGTTCGACACGGGTTGTCCGGGCCAGAACGACGCGAAACGATTTCGATGGGGCCGACGCGCTGGACCCCGACCCCTGGGAGAACGGGAACCCGGTTGCCTGTTTCGAGGGGGAGGGTCGTACACCGTCGAAGTTACTCTAGCTCAGCACGGCCCGGACGGCAAACAACGCGTTCTCTTTGCGCTCGCGGACACGCCGGTAGAAGTAGGAGAACCACTTGTCGCCGTAGGGGATGTACTGCCACATCGGGACGCCCTCGGCGGCGAGGTCACGCTGGGCGTCGTCGCGGACGCCCATCAGCATCTGCACTTCGTAGTCAGTGCCGTACTCGTCGTGGAGGTCCTTGGCGTAGTCTATCATTGCCGGGTCGTGGCTGCCGACGCCGATGCCGCCATCGAACTCCTCGAACATCAGTTCGAGACAGTCCCGATAGGCTTCGTTGACGCGCTCTTTCTTCTTGTACGAGACCTCCTTGGGCTCGGAGTAGGCCCCCTTGACAAGCCGGACTTTCCCGGGAAGGGGCGCGAGCCGTTCGAGGTCTTCGGGCGTTCGCTTGAGGTTTGCCTGTGTACAGACGCCAATGCCGCCTTCGTGTTCCGTGACGAGCCGTTCGTACGCGTCGAGGGTCACGTCGGTCGTGGTGTAGTCCTCCATATCAACCCAGACGAAGACACCGCGGTCGTCACCCGCCGCGACGATGCGTTCGAGGTTCTCGACGAACACCTCGTCGCCAACGTCGAGGCCGATCTGTGAGGGCTTGACAGAGACAGCGCAGTCGAGGCCGCTCCTGTCGATTTCTTCTATCAGCTCGATGTACTGGTCTGCGTCCTCGTCAGCCGGCTGGCGCTCGTCGTAGTGTTCGCCTAACAGATTTAGGATGCCCTTGACATCGTCGTCGTTGAGTGAAGCGACGTGGTCGAGTGCCCCCGACGCTGTCTCCCCGGCGACGAAGTTGTTCGCTATCGGCGGAATCATTATCGAAACTACGCCACTATATCAGCCTAAACGCACCCCCTACCAAAAAAATCAGCAGTTACTGACTGAAATCAAGCGAGAGTGAAACTGCCGAGCGTATCGTCGTCGGTCCGGTAAAACGTGTGCTCGCCTGTGATATGCGCTGTGCCCGAGACGACCGGGCTGGTCACGGTGACGCCGTTGGCGACGCTGGTTTCGCTGATGTACCCCTCGAATGTTGATCCGACCGGCCCGGTCACTTCGACACGCTCGCCGATAGCGAGATCGCCGTCGGCGTGGTGAAGGGTCAATCGCGCACACGTGCCTGTTCCACAGGGGGAGCGGTCGACGGAACCGTCGGCGAACACCACACAGCTCCGGTCGCTGTCGCCACCACCGGTGAGTTCGACTGCCGAGACGGTCACCCGTGCTCCGGTGACTGGGTCCTCCGGTGCGGCGTCGTTGACTGCTCGGCGGAGTTCCAGTGCGGGGTCGATACACTGCGTGGCGTCTTCACGGTCGAGCGTGACGCCCAGACTGTCGGCGTCAACAACGGCGAAATAGTTCCCCGAATAGACGATACGAGCCTCGACCGGGACGCCGTCCTGTTCGACGGTAATCGTCCCACAGACGTAACTGTCGACGTTTTCGAACGCAACACGGCGAACGACGCCGTCAGCTATCTCGGCCGTCACGTCAACCAGTCCGGCGGGGGTTTCGACGGTCAGTTCTGGTGTCTCGTGGAGTTCGCCCTGTTCGATGAGTGCGGTCACGACCCCGATGAGGCCGTGGCCACACATATCCAGATAGCCGTCAGTATCCATGAAGAAAACCCCGAGGTCGGCCCGGTCTGTCGGCACCGGGACCGCTCCGAACATATCTGCGTGCCCACGGGGCTCCTGCATGAGGAGTTTCCGGACATCGTCAGCCGTAGCTGCAAACTGGTCGCGCTTCTCCCGGACGGTCTCTCCGGTGAGTGTGTCGGCCTCGATCCCGTCGAGCACGATGCGCGTCGGCTCTCCGCCCGTGTGTGTGTCTACTGTAATAAACTCCGTTCGTTGCATAGCCGTAGCGATACTCTATACACTGAACGCGTTCCAGAAGTATTAATTGACGGCTTTCCGTACGCCGTCCAGAACAGGGTACCTACCATGGACGGGGACACGGTTATACAGGGAGTTACGAAAAAGGATATCAGTATACCATGAACGACCATGACAAGCGTTCGATTGACAGGCGAACCGTAATCAAAGCCGCTGCCAGTGCTGGACTCGTCGGCCTCGCTGGCTGTTCAGGTGGTGCTCCCGAAGACGGTGGCGATGGTGGAGACGGCGGCGACGGTAGTGGCAGCGATGGCGAATCAACGGATTCCGCGACGGACTCCGGGTCCGAAACTTACACCATCGGGATGGTTGACAGCCTCTCCGGCTCACTATCGGCGTTCGGACAGCGGAATCAGCGCGGCAAGGAAATCGCGCTTGACGACGTCAACTCGGTCGGCGTCGGTGGCGGCACACTGGAAATCTCACAGCAGGACGACCAGAGCACGAGTCAGGGTGGCGTCAGCGCAGCACAGACGCTGGTCAATCAGGAGGGTGTCCCGCTGCTCATCGGTACCGTCGGCAGCGGTGTCAGCACGGCTATTCACGAAAGCGTCGTCCAGAACACTGACGTCGTCCAGATCAGCCAGAACAGCACCAGCCCGAACCTGACGAACTTCCCAGACCTGCTTCGGATGCCGCCGGCAGGCAAGGCCCAGGCGGAGGCAATTTCGTCGCTCCTCAGCGAGGACGGCAACGAGTCCGCCGCCCTGGCCTGGATTAACAACGATTACGGCCAGTCCGTGGGCGAGGCATTCATCGAGGCCTACGACGGAGAAATCGTCTACAACGAACCCCACGACCAGGGCCAGTCCTCCTACAGCAGCACCATCTCCTCGATGTCCGACACCGACGCTGACGCGTGGGTGTTCATCACCTACCAGCCGGAGTTCGCGACAATGTCTCAGGAGGCGTTCGACCTGGGCGTCACCGATCAGGCCGCCTGGTACGGCGGTGACAGCGTCAAAGGGCCGAAGGTCCTCGAATCCGCTCCCGAGGGGAGCCTCGACGGAATGAAAGCCGTGGTTCCAAGCGTCCCACAGGACGCCGAGAACTACCAGGCGTTCGTCTCGGAGTTCGAGGAGCGCTTCGGCGAGGAACCCACGTCGTGGTCGGCGTACGCGTACGACGCGGTAATCGTCAGCGCACTCGCTATCGAAGCTGCAGACGAGTTCACGGGCTCGGCACTCATGGAGGTCGTCCGGGACGTGACCCGTCCCGAGGGTGAGGAAGCGACCACGTACGAGGAGGCACACGAAATTCTGGCCAACGGTGGCTCGCCGTCGGACGTGGACTACACCGGCGTGAGCGGCCCCATCGACCTCGACGAGAACGGCGACCCCGTCGGGTTGCTACAGGTGTTCGAAGTCGTTGACCACGCGTACGAATCCGCTGGCTTCATCGAGGGCTAAGGCGGCCACGACTCTTTCCCATTTTCACCAATGGCGCAGATATTACAATACCTGGCAAACGGGCTCGTTTTCAGTAGTATCATCATCCTCGGGAGTATCGGGCTCTCGCTGGTCTACAGCATCGCCGATTTCGCGAACTTCGCACACGGCGATACGATGACCCTGGGCGCGTACGGGGCGTTCGTCGCCTTCGGCGTGTTCGGCAGTCTCGGCGGCACCGTTCTCGGCCTCCCAATCGGCTTCTTCCTGGCCCTTGCAGTAGGGATGGCGCTTGCTGCCGTTGTCGCCGTCCTCACCCACGTGCTCGTGTACAAGCCCCTCGATACGGACTCAATCGGGTTGCTTATCACGAGCATCGGCGTGGCGTTCGTCTACCGTGCGGTGCTACAGGGGACGTTCGGGACTGACTTTCTACAGTACGACATCAGCCGTAGCGGACCGATTCCGCTGCTGCTGGACACACTTGATGTCGCCGTGACACAGCGAGACGTGGCGATCATCGTCAGCGCGGCGGTGCTCGTCGTCGCCCTGCACCTCCTGCTTCAGCGGACGACGCTGGGCCGGAAGATGCGCGCGACAGCTGACAACCCCGACCTCGCACGCGTGAGCGGTATCCGAACTGACCGCGTCATTCTCGTCATGTGGGTCGTCGGCAGCGCTCTGGCTGCCGCCGGCGGCGTTTTCCTCGCGTTGTACAGTCAGCTTGACCCCCGAATCGGGTTCAACATCCTGCTGGTCGTGTTCGCCGCGGTCATCCTCGGTGGTATCGGCTCGGTGTACGGCGCGATGCTCGGTGGCCTTCTCATCGGGATGCTCCACGAACTGACGCCGCTGCTCAGCGATGTCGGCCTTCCGATTAGCAACGCCTACGCGCCGGCTGTCGCGTTCGTCATCATGGTCGCGGTTCTGCTTGTCAGGCCTCGCGGCATCGCGGGTGATATGACATGAGCACGCTTGATGTCGGTGCCTATTCGGCCCGCGAGAAAGGCGTCGTGGGACTGCTCGGCGCGCTCGGTGCACTCCTGCTCCTGGCGGTTGTGACTGGCTTCCTCGCCCCGGCGTACCTGCTGTATCTCGTTGGGCTGTCGGCGATGTATATGCTCCTCTCGATGGGGCTGAACGTCCAGTGGGGGTACGGCGGCATGATCAACTTCAGTGTCGCGGCCTTCTTCGGCCTCGGCGCGTACGGGACCGCATTGCTGACGGCGTCCGGCTCGCCTATCTCCGGGGGGGTCAGCCCCGTCATCGCGCTGTTTGGTGGTCTCGGACTCGCCGCAGTGCTTGCGGTCATCATCGGCTACCCGACGCTGAAGCTCCGCGACGATTACCTCGCAATCGCGTCGCTGGGCCTTGCAGAAGTCGTCCGCATCTTCATCCTCAACGAATCGCAGTGGACAGCGGGGAGCGCCGGCCTGACCGGCATCCCGCTGTTTTTCTCCGACTGGCCTGTGCTCGGGGACCTGACGTACCCGTACGTCTTCTACGTGGGCGGAGCTCCGCTGTTTTACACGACGCAGTCGGTCGTCACCAGCTTCCTGAACGTCGTCCTCGTCACTGTTATTGTGGCGGCGGTTTACCTGTTCCTCCGCCGCATCCACCGGTCGCCGTGGGGCCGCGTCCTGCGGACGATTCGGACCGACGAGGACCTCGCGGAGACGCTGGGCAAGAACACCTTCGCGTTCAAGATGCAGGCGTTCGTCATCGGGAGCCTCATCATGGCGCTCGCCGGCGTGTTCTACTCCCACCTCGTGTTGTTCGTCAGCCCACAGGACCTTCAGCCAATCACGACGTTCTACGTCTGGGTCGCCGTCATCCTCGGCGGCACGGGCAGCGACCGCGGCGCGATGCTCGGTGGGTTCACCATCGTCGCCATCCAGCAGGGGACCCGCTTCATGACCGACACGGGCGCGCTCCCAATCGGCGCGGCACCGCTCCGGCTCATGCTGGTCGGCCTGCTCATCATCTTCATCGTCAGGCTCCGCCCGGAGGGGATTCTCCCGCCGGAGCGCGAACTCATCTGGCCCGACTCGCTGGGCGGTGGTCGCGATGAGTGAGCAGTCGCTCGTCTCAGACGGGCCAATTCTCGGGAAGGACGATCCGGTGCTCCGGGCCGAAGGACTGGAGAAACGCTTCGGCGGTCTTGTGGCGACTGACGACGCGTCCATCGAGGTCGAACGCGGCACGATTACGGGCCTCATCGGTCCCAACGGGGCCGGTAAATCGACGCTGTTCAATCTCGTCTCGGGCTTTTACGAACCCGATGCAGGCTCCGTCTCGGTCAACGGCGTCGACGTGACCGGCCAGAAGCCCCACGAAATCGCCGATCAGGGGATGATTCGGACGTTCCAGACGCCGCGGAAACCGGAGGGGATGACCGTTCGGGAGGCGCTACTGGTTGGGCCACACAACCAGACCGGGGAATCGATTATCCCGCTGTTCACCTCGCCGAGCACCGTCGAACAGGAGGAACGGCGCTCGCTGGAACAGGCCCAGCAGATGCTCGAACGGTTCGAGATCGGCGATCTGGCCACCCAGCCCGCGACGGACCTCTCGGGTGGACAGATGAAACTGGTCGAACTGGCCCGCGGGATGATGGCCGAACCCGACCTGCTCCTGCTCGACGAGCCCGTCGCCGGCGTCAACCCCGTGCTGGCCGACAAACTGGCCGGGTTCATCGAGGAACTCAACGAGGAGGGGATCACCTTCCTCATCATCGAACACGACATGAACTTCATCATGCGACTGGCCGACCCGATTATCGTCCTCAATCAGGGGAGTGTCCTCGTCGAGGGGCCGCCCGAGGCGGTCCGGAGCGACGAGCGCGTCATCGACGCCTATCTGGGAGGGCCGTCGGAATGACTGACCCAATCCTCACCGTCGACGGCGTCGACAGCGGCTACGGCGAGGTGCAGGTGCTCGACGACCTCTCGCTGACGCTCGGCGAGGGGGAGATCGCCTGCCTCGTCGGCCCGAACGGGGCCGGCAAGTCTACTGTCCTCAAGACGGTGTTCGGGATGCTGGAGCCCTGGACCGGCTCGGTCCGTCTGGGCGACCGCGAAATCGGCGGGATGGCTCCAGAAGACATCGTCCGAATCGGCGTCGGCTACGTTCCACAGACCGAGAACGTGTTCGGGTCGCTGACCATCGACGAGAACCTCCGGATGGGTGGGGTCGCCCGCGACGGCGGCCTCGACGAGGTCGTGGCCGAACTGTACGACCGGTTCCCCATCCTCGACGACAAGCGCAGCGCGAACGCGAAGACGCTGTCGGGCGGTCAGCGGCAGGTGCTGGCCTTCGCCCGCGCGCTCGTGATGGAGCCCGACGTGTTGCTCATCGACGAGCCAAGCGCCGGGCTGGCACCGAACACTGCCAAAGAGGTGTTCGACGACGTGGAGACGGTCAACGAACTGGGCACCTCGATCCTGATGGTCGAGCAGAACGCCCGCGAGGGACTGGGTATCTCAGACCGCGGGTTCGTCCTCGACCAGGGGACGGTCAAGTTCGAGGGCGAGGCCGACTCGCTGCTCGACGACCCGGAGGTGTCCCGGCTGTATCTCGGCGGCGAATCCCGTCGCTGAGGCCTCGGTTCGCTGTTTTCGTCGCGCTCGTCGCGGAGCCACAGCAACGACTTCCCGGGTGTTGCACTCGAACAGACAAGGCAACACAGAAAAGCCCCCCTTGCATACCGCCTGCCAATGACTGTGACGCTGCCGACTGAAGCCGATGACTGGGCCGCTGCGTGGCGCGACCGGATCAACGAGCGGGCCGCGTTCGCTGACAGCGCCGACGGCTTCACCGCCGCGTTCTGTTTCGAAATCCGTGCCGACGACGCCTACACTGGTGAGCCGATACAGTTCTCCGTCGCCATCGAGGACGGCGTCTGTACCGCCGCTGGGACGGTCGCGGACCCCGAGTACGACTTCGCGTTCCGTGGCCCCTACAGCGAGTGGGTCACGATGCTGCAGGGCGATCTGGATATCTCCGCCGCCGCGATGGACGGCACGTTCGACGTCGAGGGTGACACGATGCGACTGCTTCGCCGGCAGGACACCATCGCCGAGATGGTCGCGGCGGCACAGAACGTCGACACCGAGTTCGAGTACTGACCGACGGGCTTTTGTCCGCCCGCTTGGCCTACACGGGTATGCTCGATAAACTCGGTGCGGTTGGTATCGGCGGCATCGTCGTGTTGCTCGCCGGCATCGGTCTGGTCGCGTGGAAGGCTCCCATCGTCGCCGTCGGTATCGCTCTGGTCGTTGGCGGCCTCGGGCTGGTCGTCTACGGACTCGTCACGAGCCTGCTCGGCGCGTTCGGACTCGGCGGCATGGGCGGTATGGGTGGCGGCGGCATGGGCGGTGGCGGTATGGGCGGCGACGGCATGCCCTGAGGCGGACGCAACTAACAGGCGGTGTCTGCACCGACATCGAACTCGAACCGTGCACCGCCGTGTTCTGCTGCCGTGGCACGCACTGTCCAGCCGTGGGCTTCGGCGATTGTCCTGACGATGTAGAGGCCGAACCCAGTGCCGTCAGCCGCCTGTGATGCGCCCGGTTCGAACACCCACTCCCGGTCGTCCGGGTCGATTCCCCGGCCGTCATCCTCGACAGCGAAGCCGTCGGCCGTCAGTACGAGACGAACTGTGATGTCGGTAGTGCCAGCTTTGCGCTCCTCGTCAGATACGTGTTCGTCGAGTTCCGGACCGTGTGTGACGGCGTTGATGAAGACATTCTCGAACAACCGAAGCAGTCGCTTCGGGTCAGCCTCGACCGGTATCGGCGGCGGCGGTTCCAGCACTGCACTGCCGGTTTCGACGTGGTTCCACGCCGTCGTCGCCACGTCGGCGATATCGACCGCCTGCTCGTCGGTTGCCAGCGCGCCCTCTCTGGTCGCCGTCCGCATATCGTCAATAATCGCTTCTAACCGCCCCAACCCGTCTCTAGCGGCGTCGATACGCTCGGGTGACAGCTCCTCGGCAGCGAGTTCGAGGTGGCCGCTGGTGACGGCAAGCGGCGTCCGGAGGTCGTGTGCCAGGAGGTCGGCGAACTCCGTGAGCCGCTCGTTCTGTCGCTGGAGGTGCCACTCCCGTTCGCGTCGGTCCGTGATGTCCCGACCGACACCGCTGAACCCCTGCACTGTGCCGTCGTCCCCCGTAAGAAGCCGACCGCTGAGTTCGAACGTCACTACCCCTTCTGTCGTCTCCGCCCGCGCTTCGACGCTCGTTTGACCTGATTCAAACACCTCCTCGATGGCTGCTTCAACGGCTGCCCGGTCGTCCGCGACGAAGAACTCGGTCGGCGCTGTGCCTGACAGTTCGCTATCGGTCAGGTCGAACAGTTCGTTCAGCCGACCGTTCCAGTACGCAAGTTTGCCGTCTGCGTCGTAGACGTAGAAGACGTCGTCGAGCGTCTCGACCGCGGCCGCCAGAACACGACACTGGTCTTCCATGCGAGAGAGACGCACCCGAAGAACATAACTACTCAGTACAGATTCGCACTATCGGAGCAGCACCCCGGTAGCAGGGCTGCCCCGTTACTGCCTGCCGGGTCCTAGCACAGCGTTTAGTTCTCGCTCGTCGGCCGGTCAGCCCGGTGTTCGCTGATGATCTGGTCGACCATCTCCGCGTTCTGCTCCTTCCGTCGCTCGGCGGCCCGCTCTTCCCAGTCCTCGATTGCCGCCTTGATCTCGCCTTCGCGGGCGACGGCCAGTTCGTCGACTTCCTGCACGGTGACTAGCTCTGCCGGTGCGACGGGAATATCGTTGTCGAACAGCACCTGATCGGCGATGTCAGAGAGGTTCCCGTTCCGGAGCACGATTTTCGGGTCGATATCCGCCAGTTGCTGGGCCGTCGACCGGCCCGCGCCCGAGGCATCCCGAAACATGACGATGTCGTCCTCAACGAGGCCAAATCGCTCGTCGGCGTCGGCGATGGCATCTCTCGTGAACTGTTCGACCACCTTGACCGGGGTCAGTCCCTCCTGCTTCTCCGATACGTCGGCGAAGTTCGAGTGGTCGAGCTTCCACAGCGCCTTCAGTCGGTCGAGCTTGTCGGCCAGCGTCTCCCGCTTCTCCTGTTCCTCCTCGACCTTCCGTTCGAGGGCTTCGTTGCGCCGCTGGAGCCGCGTCACCTCGCGGTCCTTCCGGACCTCGCGTCGGCCTTCGCTGCGGGCTTTCTCCAGTTGTTTGTCCTTCTCAGAGAGCTGCTCGTCCTTGCGCTTGATCGTCTCTTTGAGGTCGTCGACGTGCGATTCGAGCCGCTCGATGCGGGCGTTCAGCCGCTTGATCTCCTTCTCGTCGTCGGTGAGTTCCCGCGGTTCGTGCGCCGTAGCCTCCTCGTCCTCGCCGTCGTCGTCTTCGAGGTCCCGCAGCACCGTCTCGACACTCTCCTCGCCGGCGACGACGCGGTCGACGACCGGTCCCACATCGTACTGCGGCGGGACCTTGCCTGCGACGCGCTCGAACTGGTCGGCGTGGTGGTCGAACGCGTAGAGCGCGGCGGCCATCGCGTCGCGCTCGTGGTCGTTGTCGTAGGCCTCCTCGCGGGTCCGGTGTTTCTTCTCGTCGACCGGGAGGTCGGTGTCTGGCTCCCAGCCCGCGGCGCTAAATGAGCGCCGGAGTTTCTCGACGGTTTCCGGCATCGGCGTCACGTCGGCGGCGACGACGACGGGCCGACCGCGCTCGATAATCCACTCCGTCGTCGCAGCGGTGTCGTCGGTCCGCGAGGAGTACACGTCCAGCACAGTGCCGTCGAGGGAGACGATGGCAACGGCCGTCGTCGTCCCGGGGTCGACGCCGACGATGACGTGGTCGCGCCGTTTCGCCAGCGGCTTGAACTCGATGCCGTCACGTCGCTGGCGCTCGATTTCGACGCGCGTGTCGCCCGACCGTGCTCTCGACACCGGAATGTCCTGCGGTCGAGCCGACACCTGAAACACGGCGTTGGAGAAGCCGCCGTACTTCTCGGTCACGTCCCGCTCGTATTCCAGGCCGGCAGCGTCGAGTTCGGACTCGACCTCGCGGGCGCGTTTCTTGACCGCGCCGTGAATGCGTCGCGTGTAGCGGTCTTCTGACCATCCCCCTTTTCCGGTCGAGCGGCCCCGCGAGACCTTCACCTCCGTCGTGTCGGTGAAGGCGGACACCTCCTGGCCGACGTTCGCGGCGGCCAGCCGTGCCGCGGCCTCGGCTTCCTCCATCGGGTCCTTGCCGTAGGGGACGCCGTGGCGCTTGGCGACCCGCGACAGCGGTTCGGGCCGCTCGTCGCCGGTCACCTGCACCAGTTTCGTCTCGTCCGGGAGCGAGCCCAGGACGTGGATCAGGGCGTCCTTGTCCTCGGCGAGCTCGTACATGTTGTCCGTCGCGACGATAGCCGGCTCTTCGTCCTCGATGCGCCGGCGGAGCTTCCGCCGCGAGACCACGTCCCGCTCGACTGATTCCCCGTCGAAGACCACCAGCGCGTACGACGGCGCGTCGCCGCGTACGTCGCCGCTCTGGATGTCGACACCGAAGACGACTGCGTCGAGCGCTGCCGTGCGGTTCACGAATCATGGTAGGCGACGGTCGATTATAAATCCGTTCCGGGGACGAGTCCCCGCACTGACTCCCAACGGTCAACCGAAACGCCTCTTGGTCGGGCCAGTCAACTGTCGGACATGATTGCACAGCGGCGTCGCGGTACCGCTCCGGAGGTCAGTCGGGATGCCCTCTGAAAAGGAGAAGATGCTCGCGGGCGAACGCTACGACGCGAGCGACCCGGAACTCGTCGCTGCCCGCGAGCATGCGAACGCGCTCACTCGGGAGTACAACCGGACCGACCCGTCGGAGACCGACACCAGACAGGCGCTCATCGAGGATTTGTTCGGCTCGGTCGGCCCGGACTGTCACGTCGAACCGCCGTTCCGGTGTGATTACGGCGAGCATATCCACGTCGGCGAGGGCTTCTACGCGAACTTCGACTGCGTCGTGCTGGACGTCTGCCGGGTGGATATCGGCGACGATTGCCTGCTCGGGCCGAGCGTCCACATCTACACCGCAACGCATCCGCTCGACCCGGATGAACGTCGTAGCGGCGTCGAGTACGGGAAGCCGGTGTCTATCGGCGATAACGTCTGGGTCGGCGGGCAGGCGGTCATCAACCCGGGCGTCACAATCGGTGACGACGCGGTCATCGGTTCTGGTGCAGTCGTCACCGACGATGTTCCGGCCGGGGTCGTCGTTCAGGGGAACCCAGCATCGGTCGTGCGGGAGATCGAGGACTGACGGCCACGCACAGCAACCGCGGCTGTGGCCTGTCGCGGGGTTCTTCGCGCTGTGGCACGTACTAGCCGTATGGACACGACAACGGAACACGGCGTTCGGACGGTCGAAACGCGGGACGAACTCGACGACGTGCTGGCGACGACTGACCGCGTACTGGCGATGGTCCGGACAAGCGGCTGTACAATCTGCAAGTCGATGGAGCCGATACTCGACATCGCAGCGAAGGCGACTGATGCCACGGTGGTCGTGTTCAATCCCAAACGCGACCTCGATGCCGTCGACGCATTCGACGTCCGGAGCGTCCCGACGCTCCTGCTATTTGTCGACGGGGCGCTTCTCGACCGCCGCGCCGACGGGTTCGTCCCGGCAGAGGAGCTTATCGAGTTCGTCGAGAGTGAGTCGGAACCGGGCGCGTGAACTGAGTGGCAGTGTCACACTGAGGCAACACTTTTGCCATTGCTTGTCGAAGCGCTCCGTTGATGGCCCTCCAAATCGGCTCCGTCCTCGAAGAGGCGGGGTATCGGCTGTTCAGTCGTACCGGTTCGATACTACTTGCAGCGTTTTTCGCCCTGATGATCGGTTTTCAAACGCTGTTCAACACAATCTTGGCGACGACTTACGCCAGAATGGGATACGGCGAAATCGCTGCAGCCCTACCGCTCACCCTCGACATCCCGCTTTCCGTCGCGGGTGCCGGTATCGCCATCGGCTCCGTAGTCTCACTGTATCTCACCATCGTGTCCTTCCGGACGTTCGCTGCCGGAGCGCGTGACAGTTTCCCAACGGGAGCGCTCACACGGAACGTACCGCTGGCGATGGTGAACGTGTTTGTCGGCGGAATCGTCTACAGCCTGCTGGTGTTCATCGGGTCGGTCCTGCTCCTCATCCCCGGTATCTTCGCTTACGTCGCGTTCATCTTCATGATGCCGTACGTCATCGTCGACGACCGGAACTTCGTCGCGGCGCTCAAAGAGAGCTATCGGCTCACCGAGGGCAACCGGCTGGCGCTGTTCGGACTGCTGTTGATTGTCGGTACCGCCGCGGCGCTCGTCGGTGGTGTCATCGGATTCGTCGGCGCGCTAGCGCTTTCGGGGCCGACTTCGCAGCTTCCGACCATTGTCATCCAACCTCTGGCGTCGCTGTACGGCACCGCAGTTGTCGCAGTCGCGTTCGAGCAACTACGCGAGAGTACCGGGATGCCGCCGTCGGCTCCGAGCGAGGACGACACGACGACGACGGCGCTCTGACTGGAACGGCTGGCCGTGCCGTCTCCACTCAGGATTCCAGCGCCGATTTGCCGGACCGTGACTGTCTTGTCCGTCCAGTTTCCTATCGGGAGCAATGCGACGGCATCGAGTCGGCACGAGCCTGTACGCCGGCGTGCTGTTCGTCGTCCTCGGAACGCTTGCGTGGGCAAGCGGGCAACCGTTTATCTTCCCGAGCCTCGGCCCCTCGGCGTTCGTCCTCGCCTTCCACCGGGACGGTGACCGGACAGGGCTGGTCAGCGTTGTCGCGAGCCACCTCATCGGCGGCCTCGCGGGGCTGGCCGCGTACAGCCTGCTCGCCGGCGGTGTCTCACTCGTCGCGGACCCGACCGCGTTTTCCACGGCCGGGCTCCGCCTCGTCGCGAGCGCGACGCTCTCGCTCGTCGTGACCAGCTGGGGGATGATTGCGACCGACACCGTCCACGCGCCGGCCTGTGCGACGACGCTCATCGTCTCCTTAGGGCTGCTCTCGACGCCGCTACAGGTCGCAGTCATCGTCGTCGGTGTCGCCGTCCTCGTCGCGTTCCATGCGCTCGCGCTGTCAGCGTATCACCGAGCGACCGAGCCGTTCCGGACAGGCCCGGTCGACGGCTGATGCGGTCGCGGGGTCGCCGTGGTCACTCCTCGGACAACTGGACGGTCAGCACCGGCACCGGCGACTCCCGAACGACCGTCTCCGCGACGCTTCCGATGAGATAGTGGTCCAGCCCGGTCCGGCCGTGGGTCCCCATCACGACGAGGTCTGCCGGGAGTTCCGTGACCGCGTCGACGATTTCGCTTTTCGGGACGCCCTCTCGCTGTGTGGTTTCGACCGACACGTCGTCCGGCAACTCAGCGACGGTCGCCTCGATGGCCTCCGCGGCGCGCTCGCGCTCAGCGTCGAGCCAGGCGTCGGCCGAGAGGCCGCTCGACGGGCTCTCGAACCGGTTCCGGGTGTCGACGACAGAGAGCACGTGGACCGTCGCGTCGAACCGGCCCGCAATCGTGCCGGCGTGGCGCGCCGCCGCACCGATACCGTCGCTGCCGTCGGTCGGGAGGAGAACCGTGTCGTACATCGTCTCAGACACCACCCGTCGCCATCAGGAACAGCGCGGCGGCGATGACTGCGAACAGCCCGCCGACGAACTTCTTGATGGTCCCGGTGTCCAGTGCGGTCGAGACGTACGGTGCAATCTGGCCGCCGGTGACTGTCGCGGGCACGGTCCAGACGACCATGTTCCACGGCGTCGACGCGAGGTCGATAGAGTGAGCGCCCGGAACGAGGCCGCCGCCGAAGACGTGGACCACCGAGGCCAGAACGGCTGTCAGTGCCACAACGATGTGGTTCGTACCGATGGCGACCCGGACGGGGACATCCGTTCGGAGCATCGAGATGATGCCCAGTTCGCCGACGCCGAAGCCGGCCAGGCCCTGGAAGACGCCGCCGATGCTGTAGTTGGCGAACCGCTCAAGGTAGCCGCCGCGCGTGTAGCCGTAGTCGTTGCCGTCGCGGTCGACGCGCGTAACCGCCCCGTCGTCAGCCGTCTCGACGCCAGCCGGCCCGAGTTTGTTGGCGTCGTCGGGCAGGGTCTTGTCGCCGCCGTCGGCCGACACGTCGGGGTCGCTGTCGCCCGCCTCGCCCGGCTCTTCGTGGCCGAGGTCGGCCTTGAAAAGCAGGTACGAGGCCGCCAGCAGGGCGATGCCGAGCAGCGCGTGAAACAGCGGTTCGGGGATGACAAACGAGAGCAGCGCCCCGGCGACGACGAAGGGCACGCTCCCGAGGACGAGGCTCAGTGCGAGTCGTCGGTCGACGAGCCCGTACTGGATGAACGCCAGCGCCGAACTGGAGAGGCCGAACGACTCGCTGATGAGGCCGACTTTCACCAGCGTCTCCGGGGTCAGCGTCTCCCCGGCGAGCACCGGGAAGACGAAGATGAGAAACGGGACGAACAGCGCCGACCCGCTGATACCGACCGTGTTGACGATGGTCGCACCGGTGACGAAGGCGATACAGAGCCACCAGTACTCGAACCAGTAGCCGCTTCCCGCGTCCGCGGGCGTCGGCGCGGCGGTGTACACGCCGACGACGAACAACAGCGGTGCCAGGAAGACGAAGACATGCTGGTACTTGAGAAACCCCTTCTGGAGTCGACTAGACGGTGACGACGTTGTCATTGACGCGTGAAGCCAGCATTGTGAACTATCGGTTAAAGCCCTTGTTGTCTGTACTTGTTTCAAAAATCGTTGTAAAAACCGTCGAAGACGGCAAAAACGCATGGCTCCGCCGGCTCCCTAATATCCCTAATATTTATTTCACAGGCCGTGGTAACATCTAGCGTCATGAGTTTTCCACAGGGACCGATGGAGTCGGGCGGCCGGTCGAGTTACGACGAAGACGCCAGCGACGCCGTAGACGGCGGACTCTTCGGAGCCCTGCACCGCTTCTCGAAGCGGTGGTCCCGCCGCTACGTCGAGATGCGCGTTGACGCGCTCGACAGCCGCCGGGACTGAGCGGTCCGGCGCGTTCCGGACAAGGACTATACCGTCCCCGCCGCAGGGACGGGTATGGATATCGACAGAATCGCCGTCCACGAGTCGGTCGCGAAGGCCTGTCCGCTGGAGGCGATGGTCGCCGCGTTACAGGGGTCCGACGTTCCCGTCGAGGCTGTCGGCGACGACGCCTCATTCGACGCCGGTGATTGCGTCGTCACGTTCTCCCCCCGAGACGTGTTTCTGGACGCCGCCTGGGTCCACGGCATCCGCGCGGGCTACGACGAGTTCGACGTGGCCGCCTACGAGACCGCCGGGACGGCGCTGACGAACAGCACCGGCATTCACGGCGACACCGTCCCGGAGACTGTCGTCGGCTATCTGACGGCGTTTGCCCGCCGGCTCCACGTCTATCGGGACCGACAGGGCGACGCCGACTGGACCCACGAGCCGTACGAAGCGCCGTTCACGCTGACCGGCGAGCGGGTGTGCGTGGTCGGCCTGGGGACAATCGGCCAGGGCGTCGCCGACCGGGCCGCCGCGCTCGGCATGGACGTCGTCGGCGTCCGCCGCTCGGGCGACCCCGCAGAGAATGTCGAGCGCGTGTACACGCCCGACGAACTGGCCGCCGCCGTCGGCGACGCCCGCTTCGTCGTGCTGTGCTGTCCGCTCACCGAGGCGACCGAGGGGATGGTCGACGCCGCCCTCCTCGAAACGATGCGGGACGACGGCTACCTCGTCAACGTCGCCCGGGGGCCGGTCGTCGTCGAGGACGCGCTGCTGGCCGCGCTCGATGCAGGGGCGATTGCGGGGGCGGCCCTCGACGCCCACTGGGAGGAACCGCTGCCGGAAACCCACCCGCTCTGGGACCACGAGTCGGCTATCGTGACGCCACACGTCGCCGCGTCCACGAACCGGTATCACGAGGACATCGCGGCGCTTGTTCAGGAAAACGTCGAACGGGCCACACGCGGCGAATCACTCCGGAACCGCGTCGCCTGAGCGCCCGACAGCGCCCGCTCAGGTGCCTTCGACAAGCCGCTCTAGCTGCTCTGGCGGAACCGCACCGCGGGCGGCGTGGCCATCGTAGGCGAACGTCGGGACGCCGGTGATGCCCTGGCGCTGTGCCGCGGTAAACTTCTCCCGGACCGCTGAGCGGAGCGCGTCGTCCGCGAGCGCCGAGCGGATTTCGCCGCCATCGACGCCCGCGTCCTCGGCCAGGTCGACCAGCAGGTCCTCGTCGCCGATATCCTGGCCGTCCTGCCACAGCGCCTCGAAAACGGCCACGTCGAAGGTCAGCCACGTCTCGTAGTCGTAGTGCTCTTTGACGTAGTAGGAGGCAATCTGGGCGGGCAGGGAGTCGATGTCGGTGGCGATGTCTAAGTCCATCTCCACGCCGTACTTCTCCTGGAGCCGTCGCACGCCCTGCTTTGCCTGCTCGTAGTAGTCCTCGTCCTTGCCGTCGTCGACGGAGTGGTCGATGGAGCCGTCGGGGTTACGCTTCCCACTTCGGAGGTCAAAGGGGTGCCAGTCGATCTCCAGTTCCTCCTCGCGCGTCGACTGGTACTGCCTGAGCGACTCGCGTCCGAGATAACAGAACGGGCAGACGTAGTCCGAGAAGACCGTAATCCGCTCGCTCGACTGTGTCTCACTCATACGTTCTGATATGCGTCGCTCGGGGTTAAACGCGGCCACCGTCTGTGTCAGATCAGCGCACGACCGCTCTGCTCCGCCCGGTTCCGTTACGCCCCGTCGTCGACGGCCTCGTGGACCGTCTTGACGCGCGAGACGATGGCATCGACGGTCGCCCCGAACAGCATCGCGTGCTCGTCGGTACCTAGCCCCTCACGGCCGACGACGGCGACGGGCGGGTCGTCGCTGGCTCCGAATGCCCGGTCGACGCCCCATTGGGCCGTGGCGTCGGCGGCGACCCCGTCCGGTCGCTTGCCCGGGTCGTACGAGGCACTCGTGCCGTCTAGCGACGACAGCGCGTCCTCGACGGCGTCGGTCAGCCGACAGTCGATGGCGAACCGGAGCGACGGGTCGTGTTCACGGGCGGTCAGCAGGGCGCGAGCCACCGTTGTGGACGCGCCGAAGCGGACGCCGCGGTTCGGTCGGACGCCGTCCATCGTGCGGGCGATGCGGCCCTCAACGGCGGCGACCGCGTCGGGTGTCTCTGCGTAGGGGGTCGCGCCGGCGACGGTCATCCCTCGCTCGGGAACCAGCCCGGACACGTCCGCCTCGACGAGCGCCGACACAACTCGCTCGACGGCCTCGCTCGTCGGATGGTGTGCGGCGTCGTTACGCGCCTGGACGAGGTGGTGGACCGCACCGGGACCTTCTCCGATGTCGACGTTATATCGAACTGCGCTCGCAAGCAGGTCGACACTGCTTCCGACTGCCGTCGGCAGGTCGTCGCCGTGGGCTAACTGTGTCGCGATGGCCGAAGAGAGCGTACAGCCAGAGCCGTGAGTGGCTTCGGTGTCGATGCGGTCGTGGCGGAACGTCGTCACCCCGTCTTCGGTCACGAGCGTATCGACGACGGCGTCACCCGGGACGTGGCCCCCCTTTACGAGCGCGCTGTCGGCCCCCATCTCGACGAGGTCGCGGCCAGCCTGTTCCGCGGCCGCGGCGTCGTCGACATCGCGCCCGGTCAGGACGGCGGCCTCGTCGGCGTTCGGTGTGACGACCGTCGCCTCGGCGATGAGCGATTCGTAGGCGTCTTCGGCCTCGGCGGCCAGCAGCCGGTCGCCCGAGGCTGCCACCATTACTGGGTCGACGACGAGGTTCGGCAGGTCGGCGGCGTGGTCCACGACTAGGTCGATGACCTCGCTCGTCGCAAGCATTCCCGTCTTGACTGCGGCCACGTCGAAATCACCCGTCACCGCCTCGATCTGAGCCTCGATCTCCTCAATCGGGAGCAGATGCTGGCCCTGTACGCCCGTGGTGTTCTGTGCCGTCACACTCGTGATCGCGCTGGTCCCGAAGCCGCCACAGGCCTCGATAGTCTTGAGGTCAGCCTGGATACCGGCCCCACCACCGGAGTCGCTGCCGGCGACAGTCAGCACGACTGGCAGTGTCACTGGGGCGTCCGCTCGTGTCATATCAGATGCCTTTGCCGGCGGCCACATATCGGTGCTGGTCTCTCAGTAGGACTCTGTTGTTCAGCAAAATCCTAGTATGCTAATAATACTTCATACCACATCCGAGAAACACTTATGTAGCGCTGTGTCGGATGTGCCTTTGTACCACAATGGAACCAGCGTCGCGCGATACTACCGACTCCGACGAGCAGTACGGCAGCTTCACCACTGGCGGCGGCGACGTCGTCGTCTACGACACCGAGAACCCGACCGCGTGGCTTCAATCGAGCTATGCGGTACAGGTTGGCTGCGCGTCGGAACGAAAGTCGGCCTGACTTTTCTATCCGACCGATATCATCGCGATACCGACGATAGCGAGCCCCGCAGCGGCCAGCCGTGCTCGGAACTGCGCCTCGTCGAGTACAATCGCACCCAGAATGACGGCGACGATAGCCTGCCCGTTGACAATTGGTGACACGATACTCGCCGGGAGCAACTGGAAGGACAGCAACACGATGTGGTTTGCGTAGGCGACGAACATCGCTGCGACGACGAACTTCGGGAGATCCCCCCGCCATCCCGACGGGACCTGATACCGGAACGCGAGCGGCGTCATCAAGACGGCGATGCCGACGGCCATCACCGGGATGTACGTCGTCGGTTCGATGGCCAGTTCCTGCATCAGCACCCGCTTGCTTACATCAACGAGCGCGAACGCCGCAGCCGACAGCAGCGCCAGTTGTGCGGGCCGGGACTTCCGGGCCCGCTTGAGCGGGGCCAGTAACGCTGTCCCCTGCCAGTTTGCGACGTAGACGGCGGCAGTCGCGACGACGACGCCGCCGACCTGCAGCGCAGAGAGGTGCTGGCCCAGCAAACCGACTTCAAGCGGCAATACGAACACGGGGACGATTTTGCTGATCGGCGACACGTAGGAGACTTCGCCGACGCGGATCGCTCGAAAGAGGGTGAGCAGCCCCACTGCCGTCACCGCCGTCACAGCGAGTATTGACGAGAGGGCGTTGATGCGGCTGCCCGCCGGGAGGAACGGCTCGTTGCTGGCGAAGACGATCGGGAGGTAGACGACGGGGACCAGGCTGTAGGTAAGCAACAGAAACACCGGCGACGGGTAGTCGGTGAACCACCGCTTCATCACGAACAGGTACACCCCAAACACCAGCGCCGACAGGACGGCATACGCGATTCCGACGTTCACGGTTGACAACGACTGGCCGACCGCAATAACTGTTCCCTTCGGGCTCGTGTCAGGAACGACGCTGGCGGGCAATCAGAGCTGCAAGCAACACCGCGAGACCGGCGATAATCGCGGTAAAGCCGTCGCCCTCTCCCGCTGTCGTCCGTTTGTCTGTGGGCATCTCCGTCGGGCTCGGAGTTGACGGCGGTGCCGCCGTCTCCGTTGAGACGACCACGTCGACCGTCGTCGTCGTTCGTCCGTCACCCACCGACAGCGACACTGTTCCGCGTTCACCGCGTTCATCGAGGGTGACTGTCCGCGTGACTGTTGTCGTTACCTGTGGCGAGAGATACAGCCGCTGTTCGGCGAACACGACATCGTTGCGGCGGAACTCGACCGTTGCTGTCCCCGGAATATCGTTGTCGTTGGCGACAGTCGCAGTCACGTCGACCCTGTCCCCCTGCTTGACTTCGCGGGGACTCGCGGTGACGTCGGTCACGCTGGCTACCGCCGGCTCCGTCACCACGACAGTGACGGTGTCACCGTCGACGCTGACCACGTATCGGCCGGGGGCAGCAAACGTGTGTGTCACTTCAACCTCGGTCCGTACTCCCGGCTCGATCTGGCCCTGTTTCGCGTCGACGACAGTCTCGTTGACCGCGAGCGACACGTTGTACGCCCCTGCCTCGCCGCCAGCGTTCTCGACGACGGCATCGACCGCGAGCGTCTCGTTTGTCGCCAGCCGGATCGGTTCGCTACCGCCGACCGGTGTGTCCGACCGGTAGAGACTATCTGCGCGGTAGGCGTCCGCCCTGTCGACCGGCGGGAGGCTGTAGCCAATACGGGCGGGAATCGAACCGAACAACCGCCGATGTGTCGTCACGTTCCACATCGTCACGGCCGCTGCCGTCTCGGTCTCCGTCGCGGTCGCGTCCCGGACGCTCGGGTCACTAGCGGACTCGATCTCAGCGAGGAGCTGCGACTGCGTGACGGGGTCACGGTAGCCGTTCAGCGACTGAAACACGCGCTGGAGTGTCTGGTTACGGCCAGTCGCCGAACGGATGTGGACATCGGTTCGTCCGGCGACGAGCGCCCCTTTCCAGTAGTTCGCGTCGTTCGTCCAGCTTGTCCTATCGGTCAATCTCACGTCACTGTAGACCGGCCGCCCGCCCGCCGCGAGCTGTGCCTGAAACTCGTCGAACCCGATCCGGTTCTGTTCCAGCGTCAGGACAGCGGCGTAGTACGTCGCCCAGCCTTCGACCGTCCACCGTGTCTTCCCCGTCGTCTCGTAGGCCTGCCGGCTGTGGACGTACTCGTGGAGCCAGACGTTGTTCGCGACATCCAGCGACTGCCGGGACTGGACCCACATATCTGCGTCACCGATCTGATATCCCTCGACCCCCCAGCTGACGGCCCCGGATGGCGCGGCGACGACGAACACCTGCTCGTCACGGTCACCGACCCGGAGCGCGTTCGACGCGTTCGCCATCGAGTCCAGCACCGAAATCGGTGAGGCCGTCATCGTCGCACGCTCTGGCACAGCCAGCGTGAACGTCTGGTTGTGCGCCGTCTCCTCGAAGGTCGCGACCTCGCCGAGGTACACGATTTCCTCGCCCGCCGCACCAGGCCCCGCCGTCCGGAGTGTCCGGTTGTACCTGACGGGGTCACGGCCGGTGTAGCGCCAGCGCGTCGGCGTCTGTGAGCGTGTGAGCAGCGCCCACTCGCCCGTATCGACGCTGAGATACCGTCCCTCGGCACCCTCCGGACCGCTCTTTTCGATGGTCCGATTCGGGTTGATGTGGTAGCTGATCGTCGCTGTATCCGTCGGCTCTTCCCACTCGTACACGGACTCGTTGACGCGCTCGAACCCGTCCGTTTCGGTCACCGTCGCCGCCGCCGGGACGTGCGTTTCGAGGTCGACAACCCGGTCTGGCACCTCGTAGGTCAGAGTCACCGCGACTTCGCCCGGCTGTTCCGGTACGCGCGCGTAAGTCTGTGTCTGCTGAATTACGTCACCATCGCTGGTCTGTGCTGTACCCGATATGGCTGTCCCCGTCTCCATGCCGGCCGCTGTCGTAGCTATGTCCCCGCCTTGTTCCCGTGGCTGTCGTCGATGTGTATCGGCGCTTCTCGTTCGGATTACTGAGCTATTCGCCTCGGCAGTGCCTGTCGACGACTGCACTGTCTCGACCGTCGCCCCCCTCCGATTTGGCGCTGTATCACTTCTGTATGTGCAGTTCTCGCCGACCCCTGCCGCCAGTCCGTCGTCGTCAGTCACCGCCCCGTGGTCAGTAGTCGCCGCCACCGGGAGCGACGCGATTCCCCCACCGAGGAGAAGGACCACGAGTCCGACGGCCACCACCCGCCGGGGTACAACGAACATTGCGAACAGTTACCGTCCCATGGTTGAAATAGTTGACCGCCGATCGTGAGTGTTGGTATCACGCATCGATAGCCACTGCTCCCGGTTGTACTCAGAAGTTCTCACGACGGCACAAAAGCGGCTGGATATAGTTCACTGCGGGCGATCACAGCTGAAAACCAGGGAGTAGGTCACAGCAGCAGCTTGCCACGGCGCTCTCACGAGAACCGTTGGCAGTCAGGAGTTCAGGCGACGTTGAAACCTTTGTCGCGGAGGAAATCCTCGACGCGGCCCGTGTGATTGCCCTGGAGCTCTATCTGTCCGTCCTCGACAGTGCCACCGCAGGCGAACTTCGACTTGAGGTCTGAGGACAGCGAGTCCATGTCGACGTCTTTCGGGTCGAATCCCTCGATGATCGTTACCTCCTTCCCGTAACGGCGCTCGTCGATGCGGATGTTAATCTCCTGGGACTCCTTAGCGACGTCCTCACAGACGCAGAGCTCCTCAGGCAGCCCGCACGTCGAGCAGACTTCCGACATTACAATCGCGCCTACGAACACGACCTATTAAACACTGTCGGGGACTACCGGTCAGAGACGATTCCATCGGCGAGTTCGACTGCCTCGTCGGCAATCGCTTCGTCGACCTCGCCGCCGTACCGGAGTCGCTCCCGTAGCGCGGCCAGTCGCCGGACCCGGTCGTCGGCCTCTATCGCGTCGAGATACGCCCGTACCGTCTCGCCGCTCTTGCGGTTCCGGTGGTCCCTTGCAAGGACGTACATGGCCCGCTGGAACGCCCGCTCAACATCGGTCTCGGGGTCCACGCGGCGCTGGTATCGCAGCCATACCGCCCGGTACGCTCGCTCGCTAAGGCCGGACCGGCGCGCGCCCGCTGCGATGCCGAGCAGCGCGACGACGCCCAGCGTCATCTCCTCGCGCGACGGGAGCGCCGGCAGGCGCAACTCCGTCGACTCGTCCGTGTCGGACGCTCCTGTCGTGCTGGTTGGCGTGTCAGTTTCGGTGGCCGTCGGCGTCTCAGTCGGTTCGGTTTCGGTATCGTTGGTCTCAGTCAACGGGGCGGGAGTCGACGTATCGGATGGCGTGTACTGCTCCACCGGGTCTCCGTCGCCGACAGTGGGCGACGGTCCGTCCGCATTCGCGTCCTCGATACGTTGCTGTCTGACTTCTTCGCGCGGCCCGGACGGCGTCGGGTCGAACTGCACCCAGCCTTGCCCAGGAAAGTACACCTCGACCCACGCGTGGGAGTTCAGCCCGCGCACGACCCACTCGTTCTCGTCGATTCGCTGGCCAGAGGTGTACCCGACGGTCATGCGCGCCGGGATGCCCTGGGTCCGGAGCATCGTCACCATCGTCGTCGCGAAGTAGACGCAGTACCCCTCGTCCATCTCGAAGAGGAAGGCGTCGGCGACGTTGAAACCGGGTCGATCGACGTCAAGTGAGTAGCCCTTGCTGTCCTGCAGCCAGCGTTCGATGACCAGCGCTGTCTCGTACGGGTTCTCGGCGTTCGCGGTGAGAATAGCCGTCCGTTCCTCAACCCGGTCCGGCGTGCTGTCGGGGAGCTGGGTGTACAGCTCCACGGTCGCGTCGTCGTAGTCGGTCCCGGCCTCACGCAGCCCGTCCGGGGTCGCCACGAGCAGCTCGCTCCTGACCTCGTAGCTGTCGCCTGTCGACAGCGTGCCGTCAGGCTGGAACCCGCCCTCGCTGGAGACCGAGACCGACGGTCCCCCAGAGTAACGAACGGGCTTCCAGGCGGCCGGAACAGTCCCGATGGTCGACTCTGCCCGGAACTCCTGTCGAAGCGTCCGAGTTTCACCCGGTGGGCTGTCGAGGCGCTGGTCGCCGTACGGGCGTGGAGTTCCAGTCCGGACCCACCCGTTACCGGTGTAGCGGTCGTAGGAGGCGACCCGCCAGTAGCGCGGTTCTTCGCTTTCGACAGTGTACCGTATCTCAGGCGTCAACGAGATGCTCCCCTGTACCGAGAGGGACTCCCCGGCATCGAAGAGGCTCCCCTCGACGGTCTGACCCTCCGACCCGTCGTCGTACGATAGCAAGCTGTCACGGGTGATTGGTACCTGTGACAGCGCCGCCGGGACGACGATGATCGCCGCCAGCTGTTCGAGGACAGCGCGCCGCCCGGCGTCGATTCCCTCGCCGCCGTCGTCCGGGTGCTCCGTCGCGTCACCGCCAGTCATCGCGTCGGGTCGCTTCGTCAGGTCTGCCGGCTCGTCCGCTGACAGTGTATCGAGCGTCCCGAACCCGATAGTCGCCGCGATGCCGACGACGCCCAGCAGGGTCGTCACCACACCGGCGTCGGTCGTCAGGGCGAAGAACGCGAGCGCTGTGCCGGCCGCCACCGTCGCCGTCACGTACCAGCGCCGTAGCGCGAAATACCAGGTCAGAAACACCGGTGCCGGCGCGAACGACAGCACCCACAGCCTGACCTTGGCAATCTGGAGCAGCGACCGCCCGGTCAGCAGGGCGGCGGTATCCCCCAGCAGGTCTGTCACCGCCGGATTCGTCGAGAGGCTCAGGATGTACGCGACGAGTCCGCCAGCGAACAGCACTGCGCCGACACCGACCGCGAGGGGCGGTCTGAGCACGCGGGCAAGCAGCGTTGCACCCACGAACGAGAGCGCGGCAAGCGCCAGAAACAGGGTCGGGTCGCCGACCACGTCGCTGAGGTAGTACATCGTCCGCAGTGGCGCGCCGATGGCCAGCGCCGCCCCAAGCAACGCCAGTATCCGGGACCCGCTCCACGAGACCCGGCCGCGGACCCGTTCCGTGACGGCGGCGCTCATCCGTTCACCTCGCCCGCGATGGGGTTGTCACGGCTGGCGGTCACGTCGCCGAAGGACTGGCGGCGGCCGTCAACCGACACCGTGACGCCGTCGCCGTTGGCCGTGACGACCACGTCAGCGTCGTCCACACGGTCGGTCCGGCCCGCGTCGGCACGGGCCAGCAGTTCGAGCAGTCGCGTTCGATGGGTGTCGCCGTACCCCTGTTCAACCCCATCGTTCGGAACGGCAAGTTCGACGGCCAGACCGCTCTCCAGCGCGGCCATCGCGATGGTCGCCGCCGCAGCGGCCATCGCGTCGGCGTGCCCTTGCTGGGCTTCCGCGGCAACGAGCAGGGTCCGGTCGCTTCGGCTGTCGGTGAACTCCTTGACTAACAGGTCCTCGCGCTTGGCGCTGGATTTCCAGTGCACGTCCCGCAAGGAGTCGCCGCTGACGTACTCGCGCAATCGGTCGAACGACTGCCGGTCTTCGTTTTCCGGCGTGAACGTCTGCGCGAACGCGTCTGTCCCGCCCAGCCGGTAGACGGGCGGATACACGAGCACGTCGGTTCTGCTTCCGATGGTGTAGTGCTCCCTGACGAGCCCAAGCGCGTCCGTCACCGTCACGTCGACTGGGCCGACCTGTTGCTCGCCCCGGGCCGTGTAGGTGACGCGGTAGGTCACCGTCGCGGGCAGGGACTTCCGGACTGTCGTCTCTCCCTCAAGCCCCTCAGAAAGCCGGTCGGTGACCGTCGCAATCCCGCTGCCGTCGACGCGGAACTCCACGGGCTTCGTCTCACCGGGAAACCCGCGGCGGAGGCGGCCCCGTTCGACGGTCGGTTCGCCGCTCCAGCGAACCTGCACGGCGGCGGCGAACACACCCACGAACAGCGGGCCGGCAACGGCAGTAAGCCCGGGCTGCCCGAATCTGGCACTGACCAATAGGGCGGCAACGGCGACGGCGAGGACGGCGAAACCACGGCGTGTCGGTCTCATTCGACGTAGACGGTATCGAGTGCCTCCGCGACGAGTTCCCGGGCGTCCTGCTCGCTGCGCTCGGTCCGGATGCGGTGTGGCAGGACGACCGGCGCTTCAGTCTGGATGTCGTCGGGGATGACGTAACTGCGGCCGTCGAGTACGGCGCGGGCCTGTGCCGCCCGGAGCAGCGAGATGCTCCCTCGCGGGCTGACACCCAGCTGTGCGTTCTCCCGCGTGTACCGCGCGAGTCGGGTCGCGTACGACCGGATCGGCTCTTCGACGGTCACGTCGGCTACTGTTTCCCGAGCGGCGGAGAGCGCTTCGAGCGTGGCGACCGACGACAGTTCCTCGATGGGGTGGTGGCCCACCACGTCACCCAGCATCTCCGTCTCCGCCGCCTCGTTCGGATACCCCAGATGGAGCTTCGTCATGAACCGGTCGAGTTCGGCCATCGGCAGGTCGTAGGCCCGGTTCTGCTCGACCGTGTTCTGCGTAGCGATGACCGTGAACGGCTGTGGCACGGGGTGTGTGGTCCCGTCGACCGAGACCTGCTGTTCCTCCATCGCTTCCAGCAGCGCCGACTGCGTTTTCGGCGGCGCGCGGTTGATCTCGTCTCCGAGGACGACGTTGGCGAAGATCGGCCCCGGCCGGAACTCGAACTCCTGTGTCTTCTGGTTGTAGATGTTGACACCGGTCACGTCGGTCGGGAGGAGGTCCGGCGTGAACTGGACGCGCTTGAATTCGCCGTCGAACGACGCCGCGACGGAACGGGCTAACATCGTCTTGCCGACGCCGGGGACGTCCTCAAGCAGGACGTGACCGCGTCCAAGCAGCGCGATGACGATGTGTTCGATGGCGTCGTGTTGCCCGACGATGACCTGTTCGACGTTTTCGATCACCTGATTGGCGACGCGTGTGGCGTCGCGGAGAGGACTGTCCGACTGTTGACTGCGTGAGGTGTCAGTGTCTGTCATAGTCGCAATCTCGTGGGACGACGCCGTGGCACGGGGACTGGTAGGATAGTCTGCCCTGTCGACCAGTAAGTGTCTTGTGTGGGGTACCACATCCTCCGGGCCGTTCAGTTGTAGCCGCGTCTATGGCGTGCGCGTATGTAACTCTGTGGATGGGTGAGAACAACACACATCCGGTTCGCGGCCGGTAGCGCCGCTCACCAGGACTTACACGCCCCACAGACGAGGATGCCGTCCTGTGTCCACCGCCGCTCGACGACCTCCCCACACTCGGCGCAGGCCGCTCCATCGGGCGACCACGCGTACGTCGTCACGGCCGGGTCGACCCCGTCGGTCGAGGCTTCGGCGTCGGAGGCTTCGCTTTCTGTCTCTGTCGTCTCATCTCTCGCAGACGTGCCGTTCTCTCCCCCATCCTCGCTCTTGTCGCCACCGTCGAGAAAGTCCTCCAGCGAGGTATCTTCGGCCATACTCCTTCGTTTTGCCTGCGGCCACAAAATACTCTGTCGGTCGTTCCGGCCGAGGTCCGTGTTTTGACCGGCTATCCGGGCCGTTATTCCGTGGCGATGCCGACAGTCAGCAACGTCCCAAGTTCGCGGTAGCGCTCGACCATCGCCTCTCGGGTCTCGAACTCGTCGGTTGGAAACGCATCCGCCGGCGGAATCTCGACCTCGCGGTCGGGGATGGTGTCCTGTGATGCCACGGCCAGCCCCGCCTCGCGGAAGGCCTCGCGGTACTCCGGGGCGCTCCAGCGTGTCATCTCGATGTCGATGAACTCCTGCCACTCGTGGGAGTGGACGTTCTCCTCGTAGTAGTTCACCGCGATGTGGGCGGTCCCGCCCGGTCGCAGCACTCGTGCGATTTCTTCGAGCGTGTGTGGCGGGTCGCTGGCGTAGTAAAACGCCTCCATCGAGAACACGTGGTCGATGCTGTCGGTCGCAAACGGCAGGGCGTCGAAGTCCCCGCGCAGGAACCCGATACCGTCGTCGTCCGTGTACTCGCGGGCGTTCCGGAGCATCTCCGGCGACCCGTCGAGACCATAGCAGGGCCCGGCGTCGTTGGTGTCCCGAAGCGCACGGAGCGCATAGCCCGACCCCGTTCCGAGGTCGAGGACCGTGTCGCCCGGTTCGACCGGCATCCGGGCGAGGACGTGCTTGGCGGTGTGCCAGTGCCGGTCTTCCATCCCTCTGTCTTTGCCTTCGGCCGCCCACGCGTCGAATTCCTCGCGAACGCTCATACGTCCCTCCAGCAGTTGTGGCCTCAAAATGCCCGCTATTTTGGCCTGCCAGAAACACCTGTCCACCGATAGCCGCACTCGGCTGGTGATGGACATCTCAGCCCACCGCTGTACACAGACTATCAGATGGGGAATAAGTCGGTCGCCGTACTGCGACACAGCATGCGCTCGTACAAGGCCAAATCGGTAACCTCGATACAGCTCCCGCCCCGTGAACGACGTGCGGCCGCGCTCACCGAGGCCGGACACAACGTCTTTAACCTCGCTTCGGATGATGTCTTTATCGACCTGTTGACTGATTCGGGGACTGGCGCGATGAGTGACGACCAGTGGGCGGACGTAGTCCGCGGGGACGAGGCCTACGCCGGTTCGCGCTCGTTCGAACGCTTCCGTGAAGCGGTCGCCGACGTGATGGGATTCGACCGCGTGGTCCCGACTCATCAGGGCCGCGGCGCGGAGAACGTCCTCTTCGGGGCGCTACTGGACGAGGGTGACGTCGTGCTCAACAACACGCATTTCGACACCACCCGCGCACACGTAACGAATCAAGGCGCTACTGCGGTCGACTGCCCGGCAGAGACGGATCTGACCTCCGACAGCGTCGGGACGTTTGCCGGAAACTTCTCCACAGACCGTGCGTGGGACGCCGTCGAGGAGTACGGGGAGGACGCTGTTTCGGCTGTCGTCCTGACGATCACGAACAACTCCGCCGCCGGTCAGCCGGTGTCCATGGAGAACATCCGTGAAACAGCCGCTTTTGCCACGGAAATCGACGCAACGTTCGTCATCGACGCCTGTCGGTTCGCCGAAAACGCACAGTTCATCAAACAACGGGACCCCGAATACGCCGACACGCCCCTCAATGAAATCGCTCGCGAGCAGTTGCGTCCCGCGGACGCAATCACGATGAGTGGGAAAAAGGACGCACTCACAAACATCGGCGGGTTCACCGCCGTTCGCGACGCTGCCCTGTTCGAACAGTGCAAACAGCGCGCGATCCTGTACGAGGGGTTCCCGACTTACGGGGGCCTCGCGGGTCGCGATCTCGAAGCGATGGCCACCGGTCTACGGGAAGCGGTCCAACCGCCGTACGTCGCCGAGCGGATCGAACAGGTCGCGACCCTCGGCGACCTCCTGCGTGAGCGCGACATCCCGATTGTCACGCCGACCGGCGGTCACGCCGTCTACATTGATGCCGCGGCCCTGTTCCCGGATATTCCCGCCGACCAGTTCCCCGGGCAGCGCCTCGTCTGTGAACTCTACCGCGAAGGCGGCGTCCGGACAGTCGAACTCGGCTCGTTCGCCTTCCCCGGGACCGACCGTCCGGAACTCGTCCGCCTCGCCCTGCCCCGCCGGACATACTGGCGCGAACACCTCGAACACATCGCGGAGACCGCTGCTCGCGTCCGCGACCGCCGCGACGAGTACACCGGCCTGAAAATCGTCTGGGAGCCACCGATGGAAGAACTCAGACACTTCTCAGCGGAACTCGAACCCGTCGCGTAAGGGCGCTCGATTGTAACTCCGGACGAGAGCGGCTCTCGAGCGCCCGTGTGGTGGCCGGGAACGCAAACGCAAAGTAGGGCCACGCTAACGTTCAGGTAATGCAAGGACTGCTGTCGGAACTGCTCCAGAGCATCATCGACATGCCCGGCTGGTTTATCGACGTGGCACTGAACGACCCGCTGGCGGCGCTTATGCTCGCCGTCGGTGCCGTCATCACGACCGTCTCGGTCGCCTTCTTCGGGTACCTGTCGCTGGGGGCCGTGCTTTCGCTGTTCAGCGGCTCCGGCGGTCGCGGACCGCCCCAAGCAAATCGATAGCCGTCTCGACATCCGGCCCGAGCGGCGACGCGAACACCACGCTGTCTGCGTGTTCTTCCAGCACCGCCGTGCGCTCGGCCACCGTCTCCGGCGTCCCGGCGATACAGAACGCGTCCAGCATCGCCTCGGTAACGCCGTCGAATGCGGCGGTGAAATCGCCGGCGGAGATCGCCTGCCCGATATCTTCGGCGGCCTCGTGGTCGATGCCGTGGCGGTCGAGCACTGCCGGGGGTGAGCCGGCGGCGACGAACGCGACCGGCGGCCGCGCGGCCTCCCGTGCCTCGGTCGCGTCCTCGGCGACCGAGACGCTGGCGTAGGCCGCGAGGTCGAACTCGCCGTACTCCTCGGGTCGCTCGTCGGCCATGTCCTCCACCTGCTCGCGTGCCCACGCGAGGTCTTTCGGATGCGCACCGTTGTACAGCGCGCCGTCAGCGTGTTTCGCTGCCATCCGGGTCATGTGCGGCCCCTGCGCGCCGACGTACACCGGAATCTCACCGACCTCGTAGTTCAGCCCGGCGTCGACGGCCTCAAACGTCCCGTCGTGGTCGACCCGCTCGCCGTCCCAGAGCTTCCGGGCGGTCTTGAACGTCTCAAGCACGCGTCGCAGCGCGTCGTCGTGGTCGAAGCCGAGATTGCTGAGCGTCGACTTATCGCCCGGCCCGATGCCGAAGACCGCCCGGCCGTCGCTCAGTTCGTCCAGCGTTGCGACCCGCGACGCTAGCGTCACTGGGTGCGTTTCGTAGGGGTTCGCGATGCCGGGGCCGAGCAGTACCTCGTCGGTCCGCTCGGCCATCGCGGTCAGCGACATGAACTGGTCGCGGTTGTTGTAGTGGTGACTGACGTAGACGGCGTCGAGCGCGTTCGATTCAGCCTGTTCGGCAAACGAGGCGAGCTGTGCGACCGGGTGTTCCGGGGTGAGTTCAATCGCGTACATGTGACCACTGTCTGAGTGCTTGTCTGACTACGTCCTTTTCGGGGTCGCGGAACAGTTGCTCGCTGCCCGCGTGGTCGCCGAAGTCGAAATCGCGGACGACTGCGGCGGGTGTTCCGCCGTCACCCTCGCCGGTGACGAGGTTGGCCGCGGCGGCGAGTTCGTCGACGACGGCCTGGACGGTGGCTTCGAGTTCACGGCCGTCGCGGTCGTGCTCGCCCCGCCAGTCCCGCGAGGCAGGGAGCCCGGCCCAGCCCAGTGCGACGCCGCGCTGGCCGAGGCGGAACGGGCGGCCTGACGTGTCGGTGACGATAACGCTGGGTTCCACCCCCGCTTGTTCGCGGATGCCAGCACGGATGGCTTCGGCCTCCGCCGTCGGGTTTTCGGGGAGCAAGAGGAGGTCCGCGCCGGGCACGTTCGAGCGGTCGATGCCCGCGTTGACAGTGATATGCCCGAACTCCGTCACGCCGAGGATGAAGGGGGCTTCGACCAGCACCTCAGTACACTCATCGAGAATCGCCTGTGCCATTCGAGGGTCTTTCTCCTCACCGGCGATGTCCTCGATGGTCGCCGCGATGCGCTCGGCGCGCTCGCCTGGCTCGTACGACGACAGCGACCGGCCGCGTCCGTTGGCCTTGGAAACGATGGTGCTGGCGACACAGACCACGTCACCGTCGCGGAGGTCGGCCCGTTCGACGAGCAACTCGGCAACGTCGTCGCCGGGGCGGACCTCGGGCAACCCCTCGACCGCGAAGACTTCCATACCGCCTCTGAGAACCCTGTGGGAAAAAGACCCGCGTTCGCTGCAAAGCCGGCCAACAGTGGCAACAGCTGCCGGTACGCGGGAGCGAGCCGCGACAGCGCTGCGCTTTACAGCTCGTGCTCTGCTACGTCGAGCGTCCCATCCTCGACTGTCGCGGTCAACATCGTCGGGCGGTCTGCTGGCGAAGCTCCCGTGACGCTGCCGGGGTTAAGCAGCCGCACGCCCTCGTAGACGGTGTCAACAAGTTCGTGAGTGTGACCGGCGACGCCGACAGCGGTACTGTCGGCTTCCTCGCGGACCGCAGCGGCGACACGGTCTGCCCAGCCTTGCTGTGAGCCAGTCCCGTGTGTCACGACGAACGTGACGCCACCGAGTTCGACTGTCGCCCGTTCTGGCAACCCGATCTGCGGGTCGATGTTGCCCGAGACGGCGGTCAGTTCCGCCGCCATGTGCTGGCTGTCAGCGAGTGCTCCTTTGCTGTCGAAGTCACCGGCGTGGATGACGTGGTCGGCGACCTCGATGCGCTCCCGGAACGACGGCGGAATCTCGTGTTCCCGGGACGGAATATGCGAATCGCTAATGAGAGCGACATCCATATCGACCCATCGCATCGGCGTTCGAAAAGGGTTACTGCCACGGAAACGGGTTCGACTGACCGTTCTGGCTACTCTGTAGACGAGAATACGTCTCGCAGCCCGTCCAACTGCTCGATAAGTCTGTCGATGCCGTCGTTGATCGTCGCTACCCGCTCGTCGATGTTGTCGACCGGAATCGCTCCCTGCGGCGTCGGCTCGATGAGTTCGTCGTCTTCCAGCATCCGTAGCGAGTATCGCACTTTGTGTTTCGGAACCCCTGTCTCCTCGGCGAGCCGAACGATGCCGATCGGCCCGTTCTCGATGACGGCTTCGAGGATCGACAGGTCCCGCCCCTCCTTCTCGACCTGATCTTCGAGTCGGTCCATTCCCATAGCAAGTCGTACCTGTGCATTTACGGCCGCGATACATAAACGCCCCAGTTGCGGCACTGTGGCTCGGGTCTGTCAGCTGAAACTGTGCGCTCGGTGTCCACGACCCCTACTCGTCTGAGACCGGTGTCCGCCGGAGTTCGTCGAGCTGGTCTCGGAGCTTACTCAGCTCAGTCTCCAGTTCCTCGCGGCGGTCGATGAGCGCGCTCAGTTCCTCCGTGTTGACCGAGTAGTCGTTATCCATCGCCACGTCCAGCGCGTCTGTCGTCGCGCCCGTGAGGTCAGACGCGACCCGCAACACTTCACTTGGTGTCCCGCGGGATTCGTACAGCTCCTGTTCGCCTGACAGCGGGCTGTAGGTCACCATTGGCGATTCGACACCCCGGTGGTAGCTCACCGCGTAGCTCGTGTCTGTCACCGGATTGAGGCGGTCGTCCGCCCGCTCCGTCCGGACGATGTTGAACGGCTCAGCTAGTGCGGGAAACGTGTCGGCGAGGTCCCGCAACCGGTCAGCGGCGGTCACGTCCAGCTGTGCTTCCACGTCGCCGAAGAACTGCCGCGAATTGGTGAGGCTGAACGCCACGGTGTAAAACACCGACTCGTCGCTGTCGGCCAGATTGCGAACACGGTCGCGGACCTCCTCGTGCCGGCCCTCGATAGTGAGCTTCTCCAGTTCCTCAAGCAGCGCCCGGACGCCCTCTTCGCGTTCGAGGAACGCCTCGACGATTGCGCCGGGCATGTCCTCGCCATCCACGTCCTCCATGGCCTCTCTTTTGCGGGGCCTGGTAAACAGTTTGTCGCTGGCAGCCGCTAATCGGCACGCCTTACACCCAACACAAAACATATGCCATCCCACGTGAAGTGATAGCACGTCCGACCCCGGTGGACGGACACTATGACAGGCCACGGGGGAACTTCCCCGGCCACCTGCTACTGCTCTTGTGACATCAGTATACGCCGTTTTCTCGGCACGTAGGCGGTGTTTACTGCCTGCTGGACGGCTACTAATAACGCACCAGCGGTCCGTACGACGGCGATAAAACGCGTCGCTTGATGATTTGATTTCGAAGAAGCGCCCGGAGCGGGATTTGAACCCGCGTCACGACCGTGACAGGGTCGTATGATGGGCCACTACACCATCCGGGCAGCCTACGAGCACGCACTGCATAGCGCTCGTCAGTTTGGTCGCAATAGAACGCCCGGAGCGGGATTTGAACCCGCGTCACGACCGTGACAGGGTCGTATGATGGGCCACTACACCATCCGGGCCTTCGTTGCATTCTTTCGTACCTTGGTGTCAGTATTAAGACTTTCCAAAGAGACCCGCCCCGGGATGAATGCACATGACGGGACCCAAAGTTCTATGTCCGGTCTGCGTTATGTGGTTGGTAAGAGCAACCACGCCCGCAGTCCGTGAGGGTGGGCGGGTCCGATAGCCACGGCAGAGCGACTTGGTAAGTGTTATATGCGCCCCGACAGTACGGCCCTGTAGTATCTCGTGACAGCCACCTTCTCCAGCAGCAGGCCAAACGCACACGCACACACATGGTAGATGTAAGTCAACACGACCTCGTCCCAGACCACAGTGTCGTCGACGAGGACGACCTCGAAGCAGTACTCACGGAGTATGACATCAAGAAGACGGACCTTCCGAAGATCAAGCGCACCGACAAGGCGCTGCCGGACGACGCCGAAGTCGGTGACGTGGTTCGGATCGAACGCGACTCCCGGACGACCGACACCGCAGTTGTCTATCGACTGGTGGTAGAATAATGGACACACAAGATCGCCGCGCTATATCGCGTGAATATTTCGCCAAGGAACGGCTCGCCGAACACCACTTCCGCTCGTTCAACGCATTCCTCGACCGAGGGATGCAGCAGGTCGTCGACGAGAAAGAGACCATCGAGACTGACATCGGCGACAAGGAAGGACAGGAACCGGTGTGGGTCGAACTGGGCGACGTCCGCGTCGTCACCCCTCGAGTCCGCGAGGCCGACGGCAGCGAGGAACTGCTGTATCCGCAGGAAGCCCGCCTCCGCAACATTACCTACTCCGCGCCGGTGTTCATGGAGATGGCCATCGTCCGCGGTGGCGAAGAGGAACCGGAGGAAGTCGTCGACCGGACCGAGACCAAGATCGGGCGGATGCCCATCATGGTCGGGTCGAACAAGTGCAACATCGCGGGCTTCACCGACGAGGAGCTCATCGACATCGGCGAGGACCCCGCAGACCCCGGTGGCTACTTCTGTGTCAACGGCTCCGAGCGGGTGCTGATGACCAGCGAGGACCTCGCCCCGAACAAGATTCTGGCCGAGTACGACACCAAGTACGGCGACGAGGTGCAGGTCGCCAAGACGTTCTCCCAGCGCCGTGGCTACCGCGCGCTGGTGCTGTGTGAGCGGACGCGGGACGGACTGCTGGAAGTCTCGTTCCCGTCCGTCTCGGGCAGTATCGACTTCGTTACGCTGGTGCGCGCGCTGGGGCTGGAATCGGACGAGGAAATCGTCCACCGCGTCAGCGAGGACCCGGAAATCGTGAAGTTCATGCTGGAGAACCTAGAGGAGGCCGAGGTCCAGACGACCGAGGAAGCAATCGAGACGCTGGGCAAGCGCGTCGCCTCCGGGCAGGGCAAGAACTACCAGCTCAAGCGAGCCAACTACGTCATCGACCGCTATCTCCTCCCGCATCTGCACGAGGAAGGCGTCGAGGAAGAGGAGGTCCGCATCAACAAGGCGTTCTACCTCTGCCGGATGGCCGAGGCGTGTTTCGAACTGGCGCTTGGCCGTCGCGAATCCGACGACAAGGACCACTACGCCAACAAGCGGCTGAAGGTCAGCGGCGACCTGATGACGGACCTGTTCCGGACGGCGCTGAACAAGCTCGCCCGGGACGTGAAGTACCAGCTCGAACGGGCCAACATGCGCAACCGGCAGCTCTCCGTCTCGACGGTCGTTCGCTCGGACGTGCTGACCGAGCGGCTCGAACACCCCATCGCGACGGGGAACTGGGTCGGCGGCCGCTCCGGCGTGAGCCAGCTGGTCGACCGGACCGACTTCATGGGGGTGCTCTCGCACCTCCGGCGGCTGCGCTCGCCGCTCAGCCGCTCCCAGCCCCACTTCGAGGCACGGGACCTGCACGCGACCCAGTGGGGGCGCATCTGTCCCTCCGAGACGCCGGAGGGCCCCAACTGTGGGCTGGTGAAGAACTTCGCCCAGGCGATGGAGCTGTCACAGGACGTCGAGGATCCACAGGGTCTCAAACAGGAACTCGCGGAGATGGGGGTTCAGGGCATCCCCGGTATCGAGTCGATAGAACAGCAGCCCGCGGACGATTAACATGAGTCAGGGACGCGAAGCCAAAGTATACGTAAACGGTAGTCTGGTCGGCACACACCCCGACCCGGAACAGCTCGCAGAACAGGTACGACAGGCGCGACGACGGGGAGACGTCTCCCAGATGGTCAACGTCTCGGTGAAAAACCGGACCGGCGAGGTCATCATCAACGCCGACGCTGGCCGTGCCCGACGCCCGCTGCTGGTCGTCGAAGACGGCGAACCGCTGATGACCGACGAGGAGGTCGAGCAGGTCAAAGAGGGCGAGCTCGAATTCGAGGAACTCGTCGAGCGTGGCCTCGTCGAGTTCATCGACGCCGAGGAAGAGGAGGACATCCTCGTCGGCGTCGACGAGGACGAACTCACGGAGAAGCACACGCACCTGGAAGTCGACCCGCAGCTGATGTTCGGTATCGGTGCGGGGATGATTCCGTACCCCGAACACAACGCCTCGCCCCGGATTACGATGGGGTCGGGGATGATAAAGCAGTCGCTGGGCCTGCCGTCGGCGAACTACCGCATCCGCCCGGACACGCGCCAGCACCTGCTGCACTACCCGCAGCTGTCGATGGTCAAGACCCAGACCACCGAACAGATCGGCTACGACGACCGCCCCGCGGCACAGAACTTCGTCGTCGCCGTCATGAGTTATGAAGGCTTCAACATCGAGGACGCACTCGTGATGAACCAGGGGTCGGTCGACCGCGCGCTCGCCCGCTCGCACTTCTTCCGCACCTACGAGGGCGAGGAACGGCGCTACCCCGGCGGTCAGGAGGACCGCTTCGAGATTCCCGACGACGAGGTCCGCGGCGCACGCGGCGAGGAAGCGTACACGCACCTCGACGACGACGGTCTCGTCAACCCCGAGACGAAGGTCGGCGAGAACGCCGTCCTGCTCGGCAAGACGAGCCCGCCCCGGTTCCTCGAAGAGCCGGACGACATGGGCGGCCTCTCCCCCCAGAAGCGCCGGGAGACGAGCGTGACGATGCGTTCGGGCGAATCCGGCGTCGTGGACACGGTCACGCTGATGGAAGGCGAGGACGGCTCGAAGCTCTCGAAGGTCTCGGTGCGTGACGAGCGCATCCCCGAACTCGGGGACAAGTTCGCCAGCCGCCACGGCCAGAAGGGCGTCGTCGGCCACATCGCCCCCCAGGAGGACATGCCGTTCACCGAGGAGGGCGTCGTCCCGGACCTCATCATCAATCCGCACGCGCTGCCGTCGCGGATGACCGTCGGCCACATCCTGGAGATGATTGGCGGGAAGGTCGGTGCGCTCGAAGGCCGACGCGTCGACGGCACCGCCTTCACCGGCGAGGACGAGGAGGAACTGCGTGGCTCGCTCGAAGAGCACGGCTTCGATTCGTCGGGCAAGGAGACGATGTACTCCGGCGTCACCGGCGAGAAAATCGACGCGGAAATCTTCGTCGGCGACATTTTCTACCAGAAGCTGTACCACATGGTGTCGAACAAACTGCACGCCCGCTCTCGCGGGCCGGTGCAGGTGCTCACCCGCCAGCCTACCGAGGGGCGCGCCCGCGAGGGTGGCCTCCGTGTGGGTGAGATGGAGCGGGACGTGCTCATCGGGCACGGCGCGGCGATGGCGCTCAAGGAGCGACTGCTCGATGAGTCCGACCGCGAGTGGATAAACGTCTGCGGGCAGTGTGGGATGACCGCCGTCGAGAACGTCGAACAGCGGCGTATCTACTGTCCGAACTGCGAGGAGGAGACCGACATCCACGAGGTCGAGATGTCCTACGCGTTCAAGCTCCTGCTTGACGAGATGAAGGCGCTCGGAATCGCCCCGCGGATCGAACTGGAGGACGCAGTATGAGTTCACAACAGACACCACAGGAAATCGGTCAGCTCAGTTTCGGGCTGATGGACCCGGAGGAGTACCGCGAGATGTCGGCCACCAAAGTGATTACGGCCGACACGTACGACGACGACGGCTTCCCCATCGACATGGGGCTGATGGACCCGCGACTGGGCGTCATCGACCCCGGACTGGAGTGCAAGACCTGCGGGAAACACAGCGGGTCGTGTAACGGTCACTTCGGCCACATCGAACTGGCCGCGCCCGTCATCCACGTCGGCTTCGCGAAGCTCATCCGCCGGCTCCTGCGCGGGACCTGCCGGGAGTGCTCTCGGCTCTGTCTCGACGAGCACGAGCGCGACGAGTTCGCCGACCGACTGACACGGACCCAGGACCTCGGCCGCGACCTCAACGACGTGACCAAGGCCGCCATCCGGCAGGCCCGCAAGAAGGACCGCTGTCCGTTCTGTGGCGAGAAGCAGTACGACATCAAACACGAGAAGCCGACCACCTACTACGAGGTCCAGGACGTGCTGGCCTCGGACTACCCCGAGCGAATCGCCGCCGCGATGGAGGAGGCCGAGGAGCCGATCTCGCCCGTCGAACTATCCGAGGAGACCGGCATCGACAGCAGCCGCGTCCAGGAGATTCTCAGCGGCGAGTTCCGCCCGCGCCAGGAGGACCGCCGCGCCCTAGAGAAGGCGCTGTCGGTCGACCTGACTGAGGAGGACATGAACAAGCTCATGCCCAGCGACATCCGGGACTGGTTCGAGGACATCCCGGACGAGGACATCGAAGTGCTGGGGATGAAACCGGCCCGTTCACGGCCCGAGTGGATGATTCTGACGGTGCTGCCGGTGCCGCCGGTCACCGCTCGGCCCTCGATTACGCTGGACAACGGCCAGCGCTCCGAGGACGACCTCACGCACAAGCTCGTGGACATCATCCGCATCAATCAGCGGTTCATGGAGAACCGCGAGGCGGGTGCGCCACAGCTGATTATCGAGGACCTCTGGGAACTGCTGCAGTACCACGTCACCACCTTCATGGACAACGAGATCTCGGGCACGCCGCCGGCGCGACACCGCTCCGGCCGGCCGCTCAAGACGCTCTCCCAGCGCCTGAAGGGCAAGGAGGGCCGCTTCCGCGGCTCGCTGTCCGGGAAGCGCGTGAACTTCTCCGCTCGTACCGTCATCTCGCCGGACCCGACGCTCTCGCTCAATGAGGTCGGCGTCCCGGATCGGGTCGCAAAGGAGATGACCCAGACGATGAACGTCACCGAGCGCAACCTCGAAGAGGCCCGTCGCTACGTCTCCAACGGGCCGGAAGCCCACCCCGGCGCGAACTACGTCAAGCGGCCCGACGGCCGCCGGCTGAAGGTGACCGAGAAGAACTGCGAGGAACTGGCCGAGAAGGTCGAACCCGAGTGGGAAGTGTCCCGCCACCTGGTCGACGGCGACATCATTATCTTCAACCGCCAGCCGTCGCTGCACCGGATGTCCATCATGGCCCACGAGGTCGTCGTGATGCCGTACAAGACGTTCCGGCTGAACACGACGGTCTGCCCGCCGTACAATGCTGACTTCGACGGCGACGAGATGAATATGCACGCCCTGCAAAACGAGGAGGCCCGCGCGGAGGCCCGGGTCCTCATGCGCGTGCAGGAACAGATGCTCTCGCCGCGCTTCGGCGAGAACATCATCGGCGCGATTCAGGACCACATCAGCGGGACGTACCTGCTGACCCACACCAATCCGAAGTTCAACGAGACGCAGGCGCTCGACCTCCTGCGTGCGACCCGAATCGACGAACTGCCCGAGCCGGACGGCGTCGACGAGGACGGCGAGGAGTACTGGACCGGCCGCTCGCTGTTCTCGGAACTGCTGCCCGACGACCTGAATCTGGAGTTCACGTCCTCCGCCGGCGACACGGTCGTCGTCGAGGACGGCCAGATGACTGGCGGCACCATCGACGAGGACGCCGTCGGCGCATTCGGCGGCGAAATCGTCGACACTATCGCCAAGGAGTACTCCCGGACCCGCGCCCGGATTCTCGTCAACGAGGTCTCGGCGCTGGCGATGCGCTCTATCATGCACTTCGGGTTCTCCATCAGCATCGACGACGAGTCCATCCCGCGGGAAGCGGAAGAGCAGATCAACGACGCCATCGACAGCGCCTACGACCGCGTCGAGGAACTCATCGAGACCTACGAACGGGGCGAACTCGAATCCCTGCCCGGCCGGACCGTCGACGAGACGCTGGAGATGAAAATCATGCAGACGCTGGGCAAGGCGCGTGACTCCGCCGGTGACATCGCCGAGGACCACTTCGGCGAGGATAACCCGGCCGTCATCATGGCCGAGTCCGGTGCGCGTGGGTCGATGCTGAACCTGACCCAGATGGCCGGCTGTGTCGGCCAGCAGGCAGTCCGCGGCGAGCGGATCAACCGCGGGTACGAGAACCGCACCCTCTCGCACTTCGAGGAGAACGACCTGTCGGCGGACGCCCACGGCTTCGTGGAGGCCTCCTACCGCTCCGGCCTCGGCCCCAAGGAGTTCTTCTTCCACGCGATGGGTGGCCGCGAGGGGCTGGTCGACACGGCCGTCCGGACCTCCAAGTCCGGGTACCTCCAGCGCCGGCTCATCAACGCCCTCTCCGAACTGGAGACGCAGTACGACGGCACCGTCCGGGACACAAGCGACACCATCGTTCAGTTCGAGTTCGGCGAGGACGGCACGTCGCCGGTCGACGTCTCCTCGAACCAGGACGAGGCCGCCGTCGACGTCGAGCAGATCGCCGACAGCGTCCTCGACGAGGAGTTCGAGAGCGAAAAGCAAAAAGAGAGCTTCCTCGGGACCCGCACCGAGCGGACCAACCTCTCGGAGCACGCGGACGACTGGTGGATGGCCGAGGGTGACGACTAACAATGACAGCACACGACGTATCAGCAGACATCGAGGCCGTCGTCGAGGACACCGAGCTGCCGCGACGGCTGAAAGACGAAGTGTACAGCACCATCGAGGAACGCGGCGTTGGCGTCGACGACGCCGACCGCATCGCCAAGGCCGTCGAGTCACGCTATCTCGACACCCGCGTCGACCCGCTGGACCCGGTCGGAACCGTCTCGGCCCAGTCCATCGGCGAACCGGGAACGCAGATGACGATGAACACGTTCCACTACGCGGGGGTCGCCGAAATCGACGTGACTCAGGGGCTACCCCGGCTCATCGAGCTGGTGGACGCCCGGAAGACGCCGGACACGCCGATGATGACGGTCCATCTGGACGAGGAGTACGCCCAGGACCGCGAGCGCGCCCACGAGGTCGTCTGGAAGATAGAGGCGACGCGCATCCTCGCGCTGGGAGACATCTCGACGAACGTCGCGGACATGCTCGTCGAGATAGACCTCAACGAGGACACGCTGCTGGAGCGGTGGCCGACGGTCAACGACACCGACGCCATCGCCGAGGAAATCGCCGAAACCATCGAGTCGAACCTCGGCGTCTCGACCCGGCAGGTCGGGACGGTCATCGAGTTCGGCCCGGAGGAACCCAGCTACCGCGACCTGCTCCAGCTGGTCGAGGAGCTTCGAGAGATCGTCTTCAAGGGCATCGAGGAGATTACCCGCGTCGTCATCCGCAAGGAGGAGACCGACAACGGCGAGGAGTTCGTCCTCTACACCGAGGGGTCGGACTTCGGCGAAGTGCTGGACATCGAGGGTGTCGACGCCTCCCGGACCACGTGTAACAACATTCACGAGATTTACCGGGAACTCGGCGTCGAAGCAGCCCGTGAAACGCTCATCAACGAGACGATGAACACGCTCGAAGAGCAGGGGCTGGACGACGTGAACGTCCGGCACCTGATGCTCGTGGCCGACATCATGACTAACGAGGGGACCATCGAGTCCATCGGCCGCCACGGCATCTCCGGGTCGAAAGACTCCGTGCTCGCCCGCGCAGCGTTCGAGGTCACCGTCAACCACCTGCTTGACGCCGCCATCCACGGCGAGGTCGACGAACTCGACGGCGTCACGGAGAACGTCATCGTCGGGAAGCCGATCAAACTCGGCACCGGTGACGTCAACCTCCGGATGGGTACGACTCAGGACTGATGCGGGTCGAACTCTCGGACGAAGCACGTCGACTGGTCGCCCTCTTCGAGGACGAGGCAGCCGTCACCGTCCGGGATTGCGTCGTCGACGAAGAGCACGACCAGGTGGTGTACCTGGTCAAACGCGGCGAGATGGCCGACGCTATCGGCCCGGGCGGTCAGACGGTCGAGCGCGTCGAAGAGCGTCTGGGCCGCGAGGTGAAACTCGTCGAGGCCGCCGAGACGGCCGAGGACTTCGTGGCCAACGCGCTCGCACCGGCCGCGGTGTACAACGTCACCGTCTCCGAGAACGACGACACCGTCGCCTACGTCGAAGTGGCACAGGAGGACCGCGGGGCCGCAATCGGCCGCGAGGGGCGCAACATCGACGCCGCCCGGCAACTGGCCAAGCGACACTTCGACATCGACGGCATCGAACTGACCTGAGCGGGGCGATTCGGACGGGGTGTGGACCCGAGTAGCCGGACAGTCGATGCGGTGACTGGCAGAAACTGTTTTTTCGTCGGCTGTGAACGGACTGCTATGCCTTCGCTCCGGCGTCCAGACGGTAGCAACCTCCTCGCTCCACTGACTATCGTCGGAATCTACCTGTCTCACGCACACGTTCTGGGGAATCCGCCGTCCGCACTCGAGGGCACGTCTACTCTCGCGCTGTTCGTGTTACTGCTAGCCACAATACCCGTCAAGGGACTGCTCGCGTCACTGCCGTACTCGCTTACCGGCGGGGGGCTAGTTGCGCTCTTTTATCTTGTCCGGTTCAGTCAGCGGCAGGATCTCGGCTCTGGCATCGGTATCCTTTTTGATGGTTACAGTCTCTATCAATGGTTCGAGCAGAGTGTCGAACCAGAACTGTAGGTATCAGAATAAAATAACTACGTACTCAGTCGTCGTCTGCTGAGGCGTCTGGCGCGTCGTGTTCGTACACGTCGGTATCGCTGTGTGTAGTTCCGCTATCGACATCGAACGTCTGCAGGAGTTCGCTGAGGTCGCCAGCCTGATCAGACAGAGATTCGATACCGCTAGTCACTTCGTTGATCGTCGCTGTCTGTTCCTCAGCGGCGGCGGCGACGTTCTCGGCGCTGGAAGCGGTTTCCTCGCTGATTGTCCCGACCTCGTCGGTCATTGCGACGACTTCCTCCGTCGTCGCGGCCTGTTCGTCGGTGGCGTCGCTAATGGACTGAATGCCGTCGTTTACCTCCTCGACCCGGTCGACGATGGCCTCAAGCGATTCGATGGCATCGTCGACAGTCTCGATACCGTCAGTGACGGAATCACCCATCTGTCTGATGTCGGTCACGGCGTCACCGGTGGTGTCCTGTACGTCTTCGATAACCGTCGAGACTTCTTCGGTGGCTTCAGTTGTCTCCTGCGCAAGACCCTTGATCTCGTCGGCGACGACGGCGAACCCTTCACCAGCCTCACCGGCGCGGGCGGCCTCGATGGAGGCGTTCAGCGCGAGCATGTTCGTCTGCTCTGCGATGTCGTCGATGAGGTCGACGATGTCCCCGATCTGCTCCATCTCCTCGTCGAGTGACTCGACGCGGTCGATTGTTTCGTCGGCTCGCGTCTCGATGTCGTTCATCACATCGATGGCCTCAGAAGCACGCTCGCTGCCGGTTTCGCCGATCTCGGCGGCCTCGTCCGACGTGGCCGCAACCTCGTCGGCCTGCGCTGCGACCTCTTCGACCGTTGCGGAGAGGCCCGACATCTCGTCGACCGTCTCCTCGATGTTCTCGTACTGTGTCTCCGCGCCGTCGGCGATCTCCTGGACGGATTCGCTGACCTCTTCGCTGGCGCTCCGGACCTCGGTGGCGCTTGCGGTGATCTGGTCTGCGGAGCCGTCGACGTCGTCGGCAAACTCACGGATACGCATGACTGTCTGGCCGAGCTGGGCGAGCATATCGTTGAACGCGGTGGCGATGTTGGCCATCGCGTCGTTGTCAGTGTCGGTGTCGAGCCGCTGGGTGAGGTCGCCGTCGGCCGCCTTCCGCATCACGGCCGAGAACTCCTCGGCCTGCTGTTCGAGGGTTTCTGCTATCTCTTCTGCCTCTGCCTTGGACTCTTCGGCCTCCTGCTGGGCCTGTTCGAGGTCGCTGATGAACGATTCGAGGTTCCCGTGCATGCTCGATAGCGACGAACCGAGCTGGCCGGGCACGTCCTTGTCGAGCGCCGGGTCGTCGAACGCCTGTCTGGAGAGCGCGTCAGCCTGTGCGGCGACGGTATCGAGATACGTCTTCATCTCGTAGAATGCGTTCTGGACATCGCCGACCTCATCGAGGCGGTCTGACTGCTCGATGTCGGTGTCGAAGTTGCCCACTGCGAGGGCTTCCGCCTGTGTCGAGAGTCGCCTGAGCGACTGCATGATCCCGCGACCGACGAGGACGCCGATGAGTGCGAACCCGGCCAGTGAAACACCGATGATGGCGACGAAGCTCCCCTGAATACTGTCGCGGAGGGCGAAGGCGGTCGATTTCGGGGCCTGCTTGATCACGATCCACGGCGTGTCATCGACAGACTCCGCGGCGATCAGGAACGACCCGCTTCTGGCCACGCCGCTATCTTCCGCTGTGAGTGCGGTCAGGTTGGCGGAGACGTTGTACTGGGTGCCGATGGTCGATGCGTCCTCGGCGAACTGGACCGTCCCGTCCTGTCGGACGATCCGTGTCTCACCGCCCTCGATTGAGTTACGGAATTGGGCCGTCCGTGCAGTCACGTTGTGGACCACGACGACCAGTTTGTCGCTTCGGGCGACTGGGCTTGCGAAGGCGATGTACTTCCCTCCCTCATAGGTGTACACTTTCGACATATCGACGGAGTTCGACCCGGTGACCGAGAGGCTCCCGCCCTCCCACTCGAAGTCGCCCGTCTGGAGCGACGTCTCCCGTCGGTCGCTCAGTGACGATTCCTTGATCTCCAGTGTCTCTTCGTTAACGTAGTGGATGGCGTACACTGACTCCGGCTGGTAGAACGCTTGCCGCTGTAACGCGCCACGGATCATCGTCGGGCTTCCCTCCTGAACGTCAGACAGCGTTGAGAGGGTTCGAGCGGCGTTGCGCTGGCTACGGACCCAGTCAGCTGTTGTCGTAGCCGTCTGGACGGCCCCGGTCTGGAGTTCGTTTTCACGCTGTTCTGTCAGCTCGTCTGCAACCGTCCGCTCCGCGGTGACGCTGACGCCCGCAACGAGCAGGGCGATACAGAGAATGATAAGCGCCAACTTCCGGAGATACGTTTGTCGGACGATATCTGGGAGACGTTGTTCAAGTTTCATAGCTACTCCGGCAGGTCTGTGTGAATAACTCAAGCGGCGGTACTAGAAACCACCTGCCCAGTTATCACACCTGATTCCGCGTGTGCGCGATCGATTTCATCGTCTGACGGAGTCCGGCACTGAGAGTCGTGGCCCCTGATAGGTCTTCTGTTCGCTGTACGACTGCGTAGCCGCCCGCTACTCTTTGCAGTACCCCAGTACCTGTAACCGATGGTGTAAGCGAAATATCATTCGGGGGCAATGTCACGGAGAGCGGGGGAGTGTTGTGTTGACCGCCAGACGCGACCGAAACACCCCACTGACAGCTTCTTCCTCATTGCCGTGGCGCTCTCGCCGCGTTATTTACCGTCCTTCTTGCCCCGTCTATGCCACAGAACGCCACACACGCCGACGCTACCGTCTGAGTCCGAAAGAGGAGTCTTAAGTACCTCCGAAAGGTACCAGTGCCTACTATGGCGAACGGCAAGTACGCCGCGCGCAAGCTCAAGAAGGACCGCCAGAAGCACCGGTGGTCCGACACTGACTACGCGCGTCGCGAACGCGGCCTGGGCAAGAAGTCCGACCCGCTCGAGGGTGCGCCCCAGGGACGAGGTATCGTACTGGAGAAAGTCGGCATCGAGGCCAAGCAGCCTAACTCCGCTATCCGGAAGTGTGTCCGCGTCCAGCTCATCAAGAACGGTAAGCAGGTCACCGCGTTCTGTCCCGGTGACGGCGCTATCTCTTTCATTGACGAGCACGACGAGGTCACAATCGCGGGTATCGGCGGGGCGAAGGGCCGCGCGATGGGCGACCTCTCCGGTGTCAACTACAAGGTCGAGAAAGTCAACGGCGTCTCTCTCATTGAACTCGTTCGCGGGAACGCGGAGAAACCGGTCCGATAACCATGAGTGCCGAAGATACACCCGAGGCTGACGCGGCTGAGGAAAGCGAGCCAGAGACGGCCCGTGCGAAGCTGTTCGGCGAGTGGGAGATCACGGAGATCGAGTACTCCGACCCCTCGACCGAGCGCTACATCACTGTCACGCCGATCGCCCACACGATGGGGCGCCACGCGGACAAGCAGTTCAAGAAAAGCGAGATCAGCATCGTCGAGCGGCTCATCAACCGCCTGATGCAGACCGACGAAAATACGGGCAAGAAACAGCTTGCAACATCCATCGTCACTGAGGCGTTCGAACTCGTTCACGAGCGCACCGACGAGAACCCGATTCAGGTGCTCGTCAGTGCGGTCGAGAACAGCGCTCCCCGAGAGGAGACTGTCCGCCTGAAATACGGTGGTATCTCGGTCCCGAAAGCCGTCGATGTCGCGCCACAGCGCCGCGTCGACCAGGCCCTGAAGTTCCTCGCCGAGGGCGTCTACGGTGGCTCGTTCAAGACCACCACGAGTGCCGCCGAGGCGCTCGCACAGCAGCTCATCGGTGCTGCTAACGACGACGTCCAGACCTACGCAGTCAACCAGAAAGAAGAGAAAGAACGCGTCGCGGCTGCCGCTCGCTAATTCGGCTGTCTCCGACATCTTTATTCTTCTATACTTGGCAGAGAAATCTATGCGACAGTCCAGCTGTGACGCCCGTTCCCGCCGCCAGTACCTCGCCGCACTCGGCGGTATCGGGGCGACCGTGCTGGCCGGTTGTCGCGGTGAGTCAGGGACACAGACGGAGTCGTCGGACCTGACACCGACGGCCACAACGACGGCAGGCCCGACACACGCGCTGGACCGCTACGACGTCTCTCTCAGCCACGAGCGCGGCCAGTCACCCGACACCGACTGGACCGTTCCGACCACGTCGCCGACAGACACGCCGCTCGCCACGGAACCACTCATCGAGGACCTCGAAATTCCATGGGACCTCTCCTTTGCCGCCGACGGAACGCTGTTTCTCACCGAACGTGTTGGTCGTGTCCTCTCGTTTGTGGACGGGAACGTCCGAACAGTCACCGAACCCGCAGCGGTCATCGACGCGGAATCGAGCGACGACGGCTGGTGGGTAACGGGCGGCGAAGGCGGGACGCTCGGCGTCGCCGCACACCCGACGTATCCCGACCCGCCGGTGGTGTACGTTTACTACACGACGATGACCGACGACGAGCGAGTCAACCGGGTCGTCGCGATGGATGTCTCGGCCGAAGACCCGGCCGCCACGGAGTCCGTCCTCATCGACGGCATTCCCGGAAGCAAGATACACAACGGCGGTCGGCTCACATTCGGCCCCGAAAAGTATCTCTGGATTACGACGGGGGACGCGGGCGACGGCGAACTGGCCGCGGACACCGACTCGCTCGGTGGAAAGGTCCTCCGCGTGACGCCCGCGGGCGACCCCGCACCCGGGAACCCTGATATCGGCGGGGACCCGCGGGTGTTCACCTACGGTCACCGGAACCCACAAGGGCTGGCCTGGCTCCCAGACGGCACCGTCATCGCCTCCGAACACGGTCCGACCGGACGAGACGAACTCAACCGCCTCGTGGCTGGAGGCTATTACGGCTGGCCTGACACCCGCAAGCACGAGGAGTACGCCGACGCCGGCTCCGAGGTCCGCCGGCCGCTCGCAAACACGGGCAACGCCGGCGGCTGGGCACCTTCCGGCTCGCTGTTCTACACCGGCGACGCCGTGCCGTCGCTGCGGAACCGACTGCTCACCGGCGGCCTGAAGGGACAGAAACTCCTCGCAACGACGTTGACACCAGACGGTGCGGACCCGCCGCCGGGCGACGACGCTGAGGTGTATGACGCCGACTGGACCGACGACGCCTACACCGCGACCACGCATTCTCTGCTGGCCGACGAACTCGGTCGGATTCGCCATATTGAGCAGGGGCCTGACGGCGGCCTCTACCTCGTCACGTCGAACCGCGACGGGCGGGCCGGCGACGGCTTCCCGCGGGAGCGCGACGACGTGCTCGCCCGCGTCACGCCGGCCGAGTGACTGGAACGCCGGCCGCGGTCGCGCGTTCCGTGAACCACTGGCTATATTTCGGTTGACGAGAGAGGGAGACCCATGGCAACAGAGCAATCCGTCGACCTCGTCGACGACGAGACTGTGGGCTTGTTCACGAAGGCGGTGCTGCTCGCGGCGCTAACCGCAGCGCTTGCACAGATATCGATCCCGCTTCCGGGGGCGCTGCCGCCGTTCTCGCTGCAGCCCTTCGGAATGTTCTTCGCCGGCCTCCTGCTGGGGCCGCTGTGGGGCGGCGTTGCCCTGCTGTTGTACGTCCTTGTTGGTATCGCCGGCGCACCGGTGTTCTCGAACGCGAACGCGGGGCTGGGCTATGTCATTGCCGGGCAGGGGACCGGCGGCTTCCTCGTCGGCTTCCTCGTCGGTGCGGTCGTCGCCGGCGCTATTGCACACCGGAGCATAGCACCGAAACCGGTCGCTGATCTCTCTGTCCCGGTGCAGGTCGTCGCCCTCACCGCGGCGGTCGCTGTCGTCTACGCTATCGGCGTCCCGTGGCTGGCGGTGGTCACCGGGCTGCCGTTCGCCCGCGCTGCGGCCGTGATGGCTCCGTACATCCCGCTTGACCTCCTGAAGCTCGGTATCGCGGTCGGCGTCGTGCAGGGCGGGTACCTCGCCGGTCGATGATCGAGGTCAGCGACCTGCGCTACCGGTACGGCGATGTCGATGTCCTCGACGGGCTCACGCTGTCGATACCCGACGGTCAGTACTGTCTGCTCGTCGGACCGAACGGGAGCGGCAAGACGACGCTCGTCCGACATTTCAACGCGCTGCTGACGCCCGACGCCGGAGCGGTCACTGTCGACGGGACCGACGTGACGGACGACCCCGTCGTCGCCCGGACGCGTATCGGGATGGTGTTCCAGCATCCCCGCGACCAGTTTGTCGCCGCGACCGTGGCGGCTGACGTGGCCTTCGGCCCGGAGAACCTCGGGCTCGACAGGGAAGAGATTGACCGCCGGGTCGACAGGGCGCTCGACGCTGTCGACCTCGGTGCTGCCGCCGAGAGCCGCATCGACGCTCTCTCGGGCGGCGAGCAGGCCCGCGTCGCTATCGCCGGGGCACTCGCCATGGAACCGGACTATCTTGTGCTCGACGAACCGCTCGTCGGGTTAGACTGGCCGGCCAGAGACTCAGTGCTGGACCACCTTGACGCGCTGGCCGCCGATGGGACGGGTATCATCGTTGTCACGCACGACCTCCGGGACCTATACGAGCGGGCCGACCGCCTCGTCGCGTTACACGAGGGGCGGGTCGTTCTCGATGTGCCGCCAGCCGAAGCGCTCGACAGCCTCCCGGACCTCGGCATCAGAGACCCGCGATGTTGAGCTACCGACCCGGCTCGACGTTTGCGCATCGGCTGGACCCGCGGTCGAAGCTGCTGGTCCAGTTCGGGCTCGCCATCGCCGCGGTCTCGCACCCCACCCTCCCGTGGCTCGTCGGGACGACCGCGTTCGCGCTGTGTACGCTCGCGGCGGCCCAGCTCTCGCCACTGGCCGTCCTGCGCTCGTATCGGGTCGTCCTTCTCGTGTTGGCGCTGGCCCCGTTCATCGCTGGCGTGGCGCTCGGCCCGCCGTGGTTTCGGGTCGACCCGGCGCTGCGCTCGGCGTTGCACGTCGGGCGTATTCTCCCGGTGTTGCTCGTCAGCGCCGCCTACCTCACGTCGACGCCGGTCCGGGACACCCGGGCGGCGGTCCAGCGACTGATTCCCGGCAAGCCCGGCCAGATTCTCGGCATCGGGATGGCGCTCGTCGTCCGGTTGTTCCCGCTGGTGCTCGCTGACGTGCGGGAAGTCCGGGACGCCATACACGCTCGTGGCGGCGAGGCCCGCCCGTTACGGGACCGCGCTCGGCTGCTCGCTGTCCGGTCGCTGGAACGCACGCTCGACCGCTCGGACCGGCTCTCAGTCGCCCTCCGGGCCCGTTGTTTCGCGTGGAACCCGACGCTTCCGCCGCTTTCCTTCGACCGTCGTGACTACCCGGTGCTCGCCATCGGTATCGCGCTGGCGGTGTCGCCGCTCGCCCCGGTGTAGCGGTTTGATATACGTGCTTTCACTCCACGATATCGACACCGGTAATCTCGAACCGTGCGCCGCCCTCGCTCCCCTCGTCGATGGTCACCGTCCAGTCGTGGGCGTCGGCGATCTCCGCGACGATCCAGAGCCCGAAGCCAGTGCCGTCGTCCGATGTCGAGTAGCCCGTCTCGAACACGCGCGATCGGTTTTCCTCGTCGATACCATCGCCGTCGTCCTCGACGTAGAAGCCGTTCTCAAGCCCTCCGATGGTGACTGTCACGTCATCGCCGCCGTGTTCGACACTGTTGCTGAACAGGTTTTCGAGCAGTTGTTCCAGTCGGCTTCCGTCGGCACGAATGACAGCGTCGGCCTCGACAGTAAGTTCAGCGCCGCCGGTTTCGACGTTGTGCCAGCACTGCTCGGCCGTGTCCGCAAGCGCCACGACGTCGGCATCAACCGACTGCTCGTCGCGTGCGGCCGCGAGCAGGTCGTCAATGAGTGTCCGCATCCGCGCGAGCGCGTCGCTGGCGCTGTCGAGGTGTTCGCTGCTGTCCTCTTGCCGGGCCAGTTCGATTCGGCCCTCGGCGACGGAGAGTGGGTTCCTGAGGTCGTGGCTGACGATGCTAGTGAACTCTTCGAGGCGTTCGTTCGTCTCCTCCAGTTCCTGCTCGCGGCGCTTGCGCTCGGTGATGTCTCGGTCGATACCGATTGCCCGGACCGGCGTCCCGTCGCCGTCGGATTCGACGCGGCCCTTTGCTTCCATCCACCGAATCTCACCCTCACGGACGATTCGGAACTCGGCTTCGTACATGCCGGTCTCGGTTGCCGATTCGATGCGGGCCGCCACGTCCGCCTGGTCCTCTGGGTGGACCATCGGTAGAAACTCGTCCAGCGACTCGATGTCAGTACCATACAGCGTCTCCGACCCGGGGTAGTACGCCAGGTCGCCGGACTCGAACTCGCGGTCCCAGACGACCGCATTGGTGGTTTCTAGCGCGATCTCCATCCGCTCGCGCGCCTCCTCCAGTTCGCGCTCCCGCAGTTTTCGGTCGGTGATGTCCTGGACCGAGCCCCGGAGCTTGACAACGTCGCCGTTCTCGGTGACTGGCTCACACAGCGCGCGGACCCACCGGTAGTTGTCGTCGTCGCCTGTACGCACCTCCATATCGTACCCCTCGGCCGTTTCTATCGCCCGCTGGAACTCCGCCCTGATAGTGTCTCTGTCATCGGTGTGGTACAGGTCGATGATGGATTCGAGGGTCAGTTCGTCGTCCGGAGGCAGTTCGTGTATCCGGTAGAACTCGCGTGTCACTGTCATCGCCGGCGGATCGGTTGTCACGTCTACCTCCCAGCCGCCGACGCTTGCAATCCGTTGTGCCTGGTCGAGGAGCTCCTTCGTCCGCGTAAGCTCCTGCTCGCGTGCTTTTCGGTCGGTAATGTCCCGGCCGATGCCGGCCAGCATCGGATTTCCGTCGGGGTCCTCGACGCGGGTTGCTGTGAACTCGTAGGGAATCCGGTCTCCGGATTTAGTAATAAACGGGACCTCCACGCGGGTGGTGTCTCCCTCGAACACCGATTCGATCGCGGCTAGAACAACATCTCGATGCTCTTCCGGGAAGAAATCGGCTCCGTGGGCCCCGGCTACTTCCGCGGCCGAGTAGCCGGTCACGTTGAGCAGACTCTCGTTCCAGCGCCGGAAGTGGCCGTCGCTGTCGAGGACGTAGAACACGTCGTCGATAGCATCCAGCATGTCGTCGGTGTACTTCTTGTACCGTTCGAGGCGCTCCTCGCGTTGCTGCCGTTCGAGTTCGTAGCTCACCCACTGCGCCGCGAGATGAACGAACGTCTTCTCATCCTCGGTGAAGGGTGTCTCGCGGGGCGATCGGTCGACGAAACAGAGCGTCCCCGAATACGTGTCATAGACACGGACCTCGCCGCTGATGTACGTCTCGAACTCCCAGCGCTCGTATGCCGGGTCGGACACCCAGCCCTCCTCGGACGCTTCTGCGATTGCCATGATGCCCTCTGTGTCGGCCATCTTCCGGTAGTACGACTCCGACAGCGGCGTGACTGTTCCCGGTTTGAGCCGCTCGTCACTCCCGCTCGCATAGCGGATGGTGAACTCGTTGCGGTCAGTATCGTTCGAAGACAGGAACGCGCCGGCGGTCCCGAGGCGCTCCCGGCCCAGGTCCAGAACCGCCTGGATCTTCTCATCGAGGGTAGCGTCGGGGTCGGCGCTGATCTCGTAGAGCGTCCGGAGCGTCTGGTTGTGCTCCGCGAGCTGGTTCTTTGTGGCTTCGAGTTCACGCTCGCGGTTCCGCCGCTCGGTGATATCACGAGCGAAGCCGGCCACGCGAACTATCTCACCGGCGTCGTTGGTGATCGGCTCACCCTGTATCCAGACCCAGCGCTGGTACTCCTCCGCTTCGTTGACGCGGCATTCGACATCGGCCGACTCGCCGTTGATGAGGCACTGCATCGCGTCTTTCATCCGCTCGCGGTCCTCAGGGTGGATCCCATTCAGGAAGTCGTACGGGTTGTCACGGAGCTTGGTCACTGACCGCCCCCAGATGTCCTCGTAGGCGGAGTTGATAACAAGGACCTCGCTCAAGTCGGCGGTAAACTCCCAGAGGATATCGTTGGTTGCTTCCGTGAGTTCTCGGACGCGGCGCTCTGACTCGGCGGCCTGTCGCTTCGCGCGGTACTCGGAGACCGCGTTTTCGATGCGGTTGGCCAGCAGTTCGTACACCTCGACGCCGAACGACTTCTGCAGATAGTCGGTAACGCCCATCGAGATCGCCTCGCTGGCTACCTCTTCGCTCCCTTTCCCGGTGAACAGAATGAACGGCAGATCTGGGTTCGTCTCCCGAATCGCATCGAGCAGTTCGATGCCGTTCATCCTCGGCATATCGTAGTCGGAGACGACAGCGTCGAACCCGTTTTCCGCGAGTCGGTCGAGTCCGTCCCGTGCGCTGGTCGCGGTTTCGACGGAGATCCGGTCATCCGCGGCCTCTAGGGAATCCGCTGCGACAGCCACGAAGTCGGGGTCGTCGTCGATGTGTAACACCCGAATCCGGTCGCCGACGACATCGGTTTCCCGGCCCGGGTGCCGGCCGCGGAGCGCCTCAGTCATAGTCAACTAGTTCACAGGTCCACGCAAAAACAGTTCTGGCAGTTAGCTCGCGTTCGCGTATGACCGAACCGGCAGCCAATGTCGATGAGACCTTACCGAACGTGTGGTACTGCCGACCGCCGTTGGATCGGTTGCCCGGGACAGGTGGTTTCAATCCGCCGCGCGGCCGCCGCCACCGGCGTATGCGCGAGTCACGTCGACGAGCGCCTTCCGGAACTCGGACTCGTCCGGTTCGGGCGAGAGTGCTGCGAAGTGGCGCTTGAACTCCGCAAGGTCGACCGATTCGGCGTCCTGTGCCGCGGCATGCGCGAGGTCGTACAGCCGGTGGTCTGTCTCGACCAGATTGTGGCGTTCACACAGCGCAAGAGCGAACGCTGCGTTGACGGCCGTGATATCCGGGTCTGCAGCCGGCGTCAGCCGCGCGGCCGGTTCACCCGGCTGTCGAACCCGGGTCGACGATGTCGAGCGGTCCCATGTCGGTGGGTCACCGGGTCGGTCTGCGACGGCAGCCGCGAGACTGGCTTCCAGAAACGGCACCAGCTTGTCTCCGGGCACCACCGGCATCCAGATATCGTCGGCGTAGACGTCTTTCATGTGGTTGGCGATCTGGTAACAGTGCGTGAGTTTTCGCTGTTCGACCGAACGCCCCGCCAGCGCGAGATAGATGGCTTCCCGTGTCGACTGGGTGTGTGACGGATGTCCGCGTTCGTGGTGGTGCATATGCGCGTACTCGTGTAACGCCAGTTCGCGGGCCATTGCGCTCGTGGCGGCTTGGCGGGAGATTGTTAGCCGGTGGGCGTCGTCGCTGTGGCTAACGCGGGTGCGCTCATCGGGGTCCTCTCGGACCCGGACAGTCACTGGTCGTTTCAGGTCGTGTTCCGTCGAGAAGAGGTCCTTCGCTCCGAGAAACGGTTCGGCCGGCCCACCCTGCACGTGCACGTCCATGTGTCACTATGCCACGGGGCGCAGCGCTATTAATGCACGGGTGGGGGCAGCGTTCGCACGCAGCGCTCAGTACTCAAGCCCCGCGAAACCGCGTTCCAGATCGGCCCTGAGGTCTTCGACATCTTCGATACCGACGGAAAGGCGGATGAGCGTATCAGAGATGCCCAGTTCGTCCCGTGCCGCCGGTGAGAGTGGTTCGTGGGTCATCGCCGCCGGAAGTTCCGCCAGGCTCTCGACGCCGCCGAGGCTGACTGCCAGCGTCACCGTCTCTAATGCTTCGAGAAAGCGCTTGGCGTCGGCCATATCTCCGGCCAGTTCGAACGAGAGTACGCCGCCAAAGCCCTGCATCTGCTCGCGAGCCAGTTCATGCTGTGGGTGACTCTCAAGTCCGGGATAGTGGACCGTTTCGACGCGCTCGTGGTCGTCAAGGTACTGCGCGAGGGCCATGGCATTGCTCTCGTGACGAGCCATTCGGACGCCCAGCGTCTTGATTCCTCGCGAGATGAGATAGCTGTCGAACGGGGCGAGCATGTTCCCGAGTGCAATCTGCTGGCGGAACTCCACTCGTTCGGCCACCTCGGGGTCGTCGGTAATCAGCGCGCCGCCGACGGCATCGCTGTGGCCGTTGAGGTACTTCGTTGTGCTGTGGACCACGAGGTCCGCACCGAGCGACAGCGGCTGCTGGAAGTACGGACTCGCGAAGGTGTTGTCGACGCCGACCGTCGCGTCGTAGTCGGCGGCGACGGCCGCAATCGCGTCGATGTCACACAGCTTGATACGCGGGTTCGTCGGGGTCTCGACCCAGACTAACTCCGTTTCCGGCGTCATCGCGGCCGCGACAGCGTCGGCATCAGTCGCGTCGACGAACTCCACGTCAACGCCAAGCTGGTCCCGGAACAGCGTTTCGAACATCCGTCGCGTGCCCGCGTACAGGTCATCAAATGCAACGACGTGGTCGCCCGGTTCGACCAGTGAGAGTACCGCTGTCGCAACGGCCGCCGTCCCAGAGCTGAAGGCATAGGCCCGCTCTCCGCCTTCGAGCGCGGCTAACTCCTGTTCGAGGCCGTGTCGGGTCGGGTTTGACAGCCGCGAGTAGAGGAACTCTCCGTTACCGGGGTCGATGTCCTCTAGAGACAGATCCGTGTCGAGGCCAGCCAGTTCGTAGGTCGAAGAGAGGTGTATCGGGAGCGTGACATCCCCCGCTGCTGACGCCGTCTCGGTACCGACTGCGATCGTGTCGAGGTGTGGACGCCGAGTCATACGCTCCCGTCCGCTGGCTGGCGCTAATACCTTTGCAATCATTACTCATCCGTATGCAAATAATTATAATCGCAGAGCATACGCTCCCGACTACCGGCCGAGCGGAATGCCAGACCATGCCACGCGAACGGCCGGATTTCGAGCGGTCACGGCCGTAGTGAAACACTATCCTTTTGACCCTGCTGTTGATAGAAAGCTGTATAATGGGCCGACGTAAGAAAATCGTCCAAGAATGTGAGACACTGATGGACGATCCGGAGCACATCCGGAACATCGCCATCGCTGCTCACGTCGATCACGGAAAGACGACGCTGACGGACAATCTGCTGGCCGGTGCCGGCATGATTTCCGACGACACCGCCGGCGAACAGCTGGCGATGGACACCGAGGAAGACGAACAGGAACGCGGGATCACCATCGACGCGGCCAACGTTTCGATGACCCACGAGTACGAGGACCAGAACCACCTCATCAACCTCATCGACACCCCCGGCCACGTCGACTTCGGTGGCGACGTGACCCGCGCGATGCGTGCCGTCGACGGCGCGCTGGTGGTCGTCGACGCCGTCGAGGGCGCGATGCCACAGACCGAGACGGTGCTCCGGCAGGCGCTCCGCGAGGGCGTCAAGCCGACGCTGTTCATCAACAAGGTCGACCGCCTCATCTCCGAGCTCCAGGAAGGCCCCGAAGAGATGCAGGAGCGCCTGCTCGCGGTCATCCAGGACGTCAACGACCTCATCCGCGGCATGACCGAGGAGATGGACGACATCGAGGACTGGACAGTCTCCGTCGAGGAAGGGACCGTCGGCTTCGGCTCCGCGCTGTACAAGTGGGGTGTCTCGATGCCGTCGATGCAGCGGACCGGCATGGACTTCGGCGAAATCATGGAACTTGAGCGCAACGACAAGCGCCAGGAACTCCACGAGCGTACGCCGCTGTCTGACGTGGTTCTGGACATGGTGTGTGAGCACTTCCCGAACCCCGTCGACGCCCAGCCCCGCCGTGTCCCGCGTATCTGGCGCGGCGACGCCGAGTCCGAACTCGCCGAGGACATGCGGCTGGTCAACGAGGACGGCGAAGTCGTCCTGATGGTCACTGACATCGGTGTCGACCCTCACGCTGGCGAGATTGCCGCCGGCCGTGTCTTCTCCGGCACGCTGGAGAAGGGCCAGGAGCTGTACGTCTCCGGGACCGCGGGCAAGAACCGCATCCAGAGCGTCGGCATCTACATGGGTGGCGAGCGCGAGGAGGTCGAACGCGTTCCCGCTGGTAACATCGCCGCTGTCACGGGGCTCAAGGACGCCATCGCCGGCTCCACGGTCTCCAGCGTCGAGATGACCCCCTTCGAGTCTATCGAGCACATCTCGGAGCCAGTTATCACAAAGTCCGTCGAGGCACAGAACATGGATGACCTGCCGAAGCTCATCGAGACGCTCCAGCAGGTCGCCAAGGAAGACCCGACCATCCAGGTCGAAATCAACGAGGACACCGGCGAGCACCTCATCTCCGGGCAGGGTGAACTCCACCTGGAAGTCATCGGCCAGCGTATCGAGCGCAACCAGGGCATCCCGATCAACACTGGTGAGCCGATTGTCGTCTACCGCGAGGCCCCGCAGGGCGAGAGCCGCGAGGTCGAGGGCATCTCGCCGAACCGCCACAACCGCTTCTACATCTCCGTCGAGCCGCTCGGCGACGATATCGTCGAGACGATCAAGATGGGCGAAGCGTCGATGGACATGCCCGAACTGGAGCGCCGTGAAGCGCTGCAGGAGGCCGGCATGGACAAGGACGACTCCCAGAACATCGAGCACATCCACGGGACCAACATCCTCCTCGACGAGACGAAGGGTATCCAGCACCTCAACGAGACGATGGAGCTCGTCATCGAGGGCCTCGAAGAAGCGCTCGACGACGGCCCGCTCGCGTCCGAGCCGGTCCAGGGCTCCTTGCTCCGTCTCCACGACGCCCGACTCCACGAGGACGCCATCCACCGCGGTCCGGCCCAGGTCATCCCGGCCGTCCGCGAGGCAGTCCACAACGCGCTCATCGACGCGCAGATCAAGCTGCTGGAGCCGATTCAGCAGGTCCGCATCGACGTGCCCAACGACCACATGGGTGCCGCAAGCGGCGAGATTCAGGGCCGACGTGGCCGCGTCGACGACATGTACCAGGAAGGCGACCTGATGGTCGTCGAGGGCGTCGCGCCCGTCGACGAGATGATCGGGTTCTCCTCCGACATCCGCTCGGCCACCGAGGGCCGTGCCTCCTGGAACACCGAGAACGCCGGCTTCCAGGTCCTTGCCGACAACCTCCAGCCTGACAAGATCAGCGAAATCCGAGAGCGCAAGGGCATGAAGCAGGAACTGAACCCGGCTATCGACTACTTCTAGACCACCTTTTTCGACGGGGGGTTCGGGCGCTACGCGCCCTCAACCCCCGCGCAAAAACGTGGGCGAAAAAGGCGCGAATCGCGAAGCGATTCGCGGGAAACCGCGCGCCGTTGGCGCGCGGTATGCCGTCCCGCGCTTTCACCGCCCTTCGTTCTGCTACTGAACTGCGTTCACTCTCCCGCCCGTGCTCGCAGGCGGTCGATTCGGTTCCCCAGCGGCGGCGACTTCGAGAACGGGTTGGCGAACCGTCGCCTCGATGGCTCCATGTCGTGGACGGCGGCGTACCGTTCGAGTGCGTCGGCGACAGCGTCCGGGCCGAGGCGGTCGGCCGCGTAGTCGTCGGCTGCCCGGACGCCGCGGCGCGTGGCCCACAGGCTGCCCAGGGCGAGGCCGAGGCTCACGCCGGCAAGCGGCCACAACGGGCCGATATCGGCCAGCGCCACGAACAGCGGGACCAGTGCGAGCAGCAGGCCGCCGACGACTCGGGCCAGCACTCGGGCCTGCTGTCGCCCGGCCTGGACCGCGAGCAGGGCCGTCGCCGTCTCGTCGTCGAGCGCGTCGAGGAACGTGCTCGTCACGAACAGGCGGCGGTATCCGGGGACGCCGCGGACGGTCGCGTTCGCCGTCCCCTCGCGGTCGGTGTCGAGTATCCGGATGTCACGGACGGTCAGTCCCGTGCGCTCCCCGAGCCGATTCAGCGTCGCTTCGGTCGATTCGTCCGGCGTCCGGACCGACCGAACGACCGGGATAATCCAGGGGGCCGCGGCCTGCAGGGCAACGACGAGCGCGGCGACGACGGCCAGCAGGACGACCGGCGACAGACCGGTTTCCAGCGGCGCGATGACGACCGTCACGAAAACCGACAGCCCGAAGACGTACCGCCCCATCCGGACGAGCGCCCGGCCGGTCGAGAGGTTGATGTCACGGACCCTGCGGACGCCCCGAACGGTCGGCGCATAGGCGGCGAGTCCGATACCGCCGGCGACGAGTAGTTCCGCGAACATCGCCAGCAGTGTTCCGACCGTTCCGCCCCCGCCGCCGACCACTGCGTAGCCGAATCCGAGTAGCCGAAAGAGGACGTACGACAGCAGGGCGAACGGGAGCAGGACCCCGAGGTACAACTGCCGGTACCTGGCGACAGGGTTCGAGAGCCGCTGTACGACTGCGCTACCGAGTGCGCCGAGGGCGAGGCCGGCGATGGCGAGGATGACGGCGAGGACCACCGCCGTACCTACCGCTATCGGAGGTGACTGGAGGGCGTACACGTACGACATGCTTCGCCATCGCGCAAAAAACGTAGCGTTCCCCTGTCAGCACCTGTCACGTCGAGGCCCCACGCTTAGGTCGCCCGGCACCGAACGGCAGGGTATGAGCGACCGGCTGCATCAAATTGTGGACCTCCTCGTCGCTGCTGTCATCGCCGGCACGTCAACGTTCATCTGGAGTTACGTCCTGCCGACGGGGCTGGCACTGACGCTCGCGGGGATGTTCGCGGCGATGTACTACTTCTCTCGCAATCCCTGGGGATCGACCCGCGGCGAGGCGTACAACGAGTGGATCGATGACCTGTATGACCGCTATCTCCCGTGAGACCAAACGAACGGTTTCTTATACGTGCCCCTGCTGAGTCATCCACAATGAGCCGAGACATCCAGGAGGTGAGCGGGCGATGAGCGACTCGACCGACGAGGTACGGTCCTACACAGTTCGGCTGGAACTGGTCGACGAACCGGGCGAACTGCTGCGGGCGCTCGAGCCCATCGCCAACAACGGCGGGAACCTCCTCTCTATCTTCCACGAGCGGGGGAACGTGACCCCGCGGGGCCACATCCCCGTGGAGGTCGACCTGGAGGCGACCCCCGAACGGTTCGACGGGATCGTCGACGCACTCCGGGACGCGGGCATCAACGTCATCCAGGCCGGGGCAGAGCAGTACAGCGAGGCGTTGACGATCATTCTCACCGGCCACCTCGTCAACACTGATCTCTCTGACACGCTCTCGCGGATTCACGAATCCACGGACGCGACCGTAACCGACCTCTCGCTGTCGGCACCGGAGGGCACGGACGATGCTTCCAGTGCTCGCATCCGACTGGCAACGGAGGAAGGGGCGGTCAACGAGACGATGTCCGCTATTCGTGCTGTCGCAAACGAGAAGGGACTCCACGTCATTGAGCCACTCGCTGCGGGAGGTGAGGCATGAGACTCGCCGTCATCGGGGCCGGTGCAGTCGGCTCCGCTGTCGTCGAACTGGCGGCCGACCACGGCCACTCCGTCACTGCCTTCGCTGATTCCAGCAGCGCCGTCATCGACAGCACCGGTATCGACACTGCTGAAGCGCTCGACCGGAAGCGGGCCGACGGCGTCGTTGGAACCGACGCACCTGAGGCCGCGCTCTCGGCCGAGTACGACGTGCTCGTCGAGGCGACGCCGACAACGCTTGGCGACGCTGAGCCGGGATTCGGCCACGTGCGGGCCGCACTCGAACGTGACCGCCACGCCGTGCTGGCGAACAAAGGCCCGGTCGCCGAACGATACGCGGACGTTCGCGCGCTGGAACGGGAAAGCGAGGGGTCCGTGCTGTTTGAGGCCACCGTCGGTGGCGCGATGCCGGTCCTCTCGACTATCAACGACTTCGACCCGAGCCATATCACCGCCGTCCGCGGGGTGCTCAACGGCACCGCGAACTTCATCCTCTCGCGGATGGCGACCGAAGGGCTGGATTACGAACACGTCCTCGCGGAAGCACAGGACCTGGGCGTCGCCGAAGCCGACCCGACCTTTGACGTGGACGGGACCGACGCAGCGCTGAAAGGTGTCATCATCGCGAACGTCCTCGCTGACGACGAGACGGAGTACACGCTCGATGACGCTGCGGTAGAAGGAATTCAGGACATCTCCGGCAGCGCCCTCGAACTCGCCCGGGCGGACGGCCGGACCGTCCGACTCGTCGCCGAGGTCGTCGAGGGGTCTGTCCGTGTCGGCCCGCGACTCGTTCCGGACAACGCGCCGCTTGCCGTCTCCGGGACCCGGAACATCGCCCAACTGGAGACCGAACACGCCGGCCAGCTCAACATCTCTGGTCGCGGTGCCGGCGGCCCAGAGACGGCGAGCGCGGTACTCGCAGATATCGGCCGACTATAACGGGACAGCAAGGTTTCTACCGCAGCCACACCGTTTCTGTATTCACTGTCTGTCACAGCCACCTGTCTGTTTGTCACTCGAAACAACACTATCCTGGCTGTGACTGTCGGTATCAGCGTCTTCCTGACCAAGCTATCGGGTGCCACACTACCATGCCATGTCGTGGCGAATCGCAAGAAAGCGACGGCCTGACGCTTACACGCTTTCGAAATCGTTTTATGAACCACCAGCTAATAAACCCGATACAGCGCCTCTGCGCGTGAGAGATAACAATGAGCGACGAACAACACCAGAACCTGGCCATCATCGGCCACGTCGACCACGGGAAGAGCACGCTCGTCGGCCGACTCCTGTACGAGACAGGATCGGTACCGGAGCACGTCATCGAACAGCACAAGGAAGAAGCCGAGGAGAAAGGCAAGGGCGGCTTCGAGTTCGCCTACGTCATGGACAACCTCGCCGAAGAGCGTGAGCGTGGTGTCACCATCGACATCGCCCACCAGGAGTTCAGCACCGACGCCTACGACTTCACCATCGTGGATTGTCCCGGGCACCGCGACTTCGTGAAGAACATGATTACCGGCGCGTCCCAGGCCGACAACGCCGTCCTAGTCGTCGCCGCCGACGACGGCGTTCAGCCGCAGACTCAGGAGCACGTGTTCCTGGCCCGCACCCTGGGCATCGGTGAACTCATCGTCGCCGTCAACAAGATGGACCTCGTCGACTACGGCGAGTCCGAGTACAAGCAGGTCGTCGAAGAGGTCAAGGACCTCCTCACCCAGGTCCGCTTCGACTCCGAGAACGCCAAGTTCATTCCGGTCTCCGCGTTCGAAGGCGACAACATCGCCGACGAGTCCGAGCACACGGGCTGGTACGACGGCGAAATCCTGCTCGAAGCGCTCAACGAACTGCCGGCACCGGAGCCGCCGACGGACGCGCCGCTCCGACTGCCGATTCAGGACGTCTACACCATCTCCGGTATCGGTACGGTCCCGGTTGGCCGTGTCGAGACGGGTATCCTGAACACGGGCGACAACGTCAGCTTCCAGCCGTCCGACGTCTCCGGCGAAGTCAAGACCGTCGAGATGCACCACGAGGAAGTCCCGAAGGCCGAGCCCGGTGACAACGTCGGGTTCAACGTCCGCGGCGTCGGCAAGGACGACATCCGACGCGGTGACGTCTGTGGTCCGGCCGACGACCCGCCATCGGTCGCCGAGACCTTCCAGGCCCAGATCGTCGTGATGCAGCACCCGAGCGTCATCACGGAAGGGTACACCCCGGTCTTCCACGCCCACACGGCACAGGTCGCCTGTACTGTCGAATCCATCGACAAGAAGATCGACCCGTCCTCCGGTGAGGTTGCCGAGGAGAACCCCGACTTCATCCAGAACGGGGACGCTGCCGTCGTGACGGTCCGCCCACAGAAGCCGCTCAGCATCGAGCCGTCCTCCGAGATTCCGGAGCTCGGCTCGTTCGCCATCCGCGACATGGGTCAGACCATCGCCGCCGGCAAAGTCCTCAGCGTCAACGAGCGATAACGTATGTCCCAGCAGGCACGCGTTCGGCTCGCGGGCACAAGCCCCGAGGACCTCGACGACATCTGCGCCGACGTGCGGGAGATAGCGAACAAGACCGGTGTCGAACTCTCCGGTCCGGTTCCGCTCCCCACCAAGACGCTTGAGGTTCCCACCCGCAAGTCCCCCGACGGTGAGGGGACTGCGACGTGGGAACACTGGGAGATGCGCGTCCACAAGCGGCTCATCGATATCGACGCCGACGAACGGGCACTGCGCCAGCTGATGCGCATCCAGGTTCCCAACGACGTCTCCATCGAGATCGTCCTCGAGGACTGAGCCTCGGGGAAACTGTCGCTTTGCGACAGCGTCGTTGTGTACGCCCGTCCGAACCGCTGGCCGGGACAGTGTGAATCGCTATCGAAGGCCGCTCTCACGCGCAGGGTTTTTATAACTCCGCGTTCGAGTGGCAGACTACGCGGGCTCGTAGATCAGTGGCAGATCGCTTCCTTCGCAAGGAAGAGGCCCCGGGTTCAAATCCCGGCGAGTCCATAGCGTTACTTCGTTCTGGCGAACTATCCCGAAAAGCGTCAGCTACGCCCTTCTATCTGAATCTTACTCGCAGACCCATCTGCGTATAAAGTCGAAGTCAAATCGAACCACGAACGGTTACGAATTATCTGAGGTGCAGTCTTGCGATTTTGCGAAGGATTTGGCCGTTTCCCGAACGGGGGTGGTTTCTCTTGAGTAACCGACTTGTCGAGAACGCAACTATCGAGAAGTCGAACTGCCAGCACTGCGGGGCACACGTTTCGCGTGACTTCCGGCGGACGTTCGGCGACGGCGATGATATCGCTCACCGCTGTCCGGCGTGTGACTGTATGCCCCGTATCTCGCGGGGCACCGCAGCTGGGAAAGAACTCGACTACCCCGACCCAGAAGACCAGCCACAGCGGAATCAGGGCGGTCGAGTGGAAGCCCGGACTGACGGGGGTGAGAGTCTGTGACTCCGCAGTCTTCGCTGTTCGATTACGAACCGGACCTGTCGCCACTGACTGACGCCGAGCGAGAGGTGTACGAGGCTGTGGGCATGGGCCAGTATGGGCCACGGGAGTACGCCCGGAAGACTGGCCGTTCACCCGGTACTGTGGGCAACCTCCTTGGCCGTGCTCGCGAGAAACTGGAGGTGGTTCCGGCGTGACTGGGTTCGTTCGTGCTTCGGAATTATATGACGTAGAAGCAGGCGAACCCCTTCAGTTCGACTGGACAAACTTCCAACCTCTCGCAAAGAGTCAAGCCGAGGTCGAGCGGGCGGTGGCCGCCGTCGAGACTGACGGGGGGCGATGCGAACGATAGGGCTGGCCCCTCACGAACTCCACGCCAATCTCCTGTTCAATAGCGACGGCCTTGCGCCGTTTTTTGCACTGGACAGTGAGGTCAAGGCTGGTGAGGGGTCAAAGAGCGGCGAGTTCTTGCAGGACGGCGAGCGGTGGGTCGTTCGTCTCTCCTACCAGGACAGCAATATCGTTCACCCCGGCGAGCGGACGCCACAGGGAACGGACTGGCAGCTGCAGACCATGCGCGAGTACCGGCTAAAGGTTGCCCGTCATCCCGAGGAGGATTCGGTCGGACAGCAGGATTTCGTAGCCCATGTTGCCCCACGCTGGCCCGGGATGCAGGGTGAGCGTGACGACGGCAGCCGTATCGAGATTCCCGTTCCGGACGGCTTCGGCGAAGGTGTGAACGTCCGTGTGAAGGGATCGAATATCGAGTTCCACCGATATCCCGAGCTACTGCAGCGGGCTGCCATCGAGATCGGCGTCACCGGTCGGTACTTCGAGGAGCCACATCCCTACAGCAACGTTCAGGACGCCGAGAAGTACGCCCGGGTTCATCGCGACGCCAGCGGGCCGGTCCACGCTCGCGATGGGCCGATTGCGGCGATGGGTCACCTCCTGGAGTCAGATCGCCGTGGCTATCGGAAGATCGTCCAGAACGATGACGACGAGCGCGGGCGGAACCTGCTAGGATACTACCACACGGCCACACTCGGCCCGAAGCGGATTCGAGAGGCGTTCCCCGACCACCACCTCCCCAAGGAGGTGAAGCACTACTACGCCCGCGAGGCGCTGTCTGTGCCCGACGACCATCCGCTATCCCACCCGAAAGTCGGCTCGTCTCTGCAGGCCTCGCTGCTGGATGATGACGAAACTGTCCGGTGGCGCGACTTGGAGACGCTGGAACGGGAGTTAGACCAGACTGTGCTGTCGGTACTGGCCGATGCGGGTATCGACATCGCACCATCTGGTTCCGGCCCATTTGTCGAAGATTCGTACTTCGAGCCGGAGGTAGACCACTCCGGCCCCGAACCGGTGGGCTTGGATCTGACGCGAGTCGAGCAGAAGCAGGAGAGTGTCGTCGTGCGCCATCTCTCAGACGGGCTCTCGCCGGTGCAGTGGGAAGCCCTGGAGATGTTGGTGGCAGACGGCGGGCAGGTTGCTCCGGCGGATATAGCCGACGAGTACAGCCGTCATGTCGAGAGTGTCCGTCGAGCGCTTCGAGAGATGGAAGACTTGGTGATATCGGACTATGCCGACGTGTCGCTCCGGTCGGAGTACGTCGCGGAGATGGTTCACGCGGCCGTCGACGAGGCGCGTGAAGCCACCCGGCGAGCTGTTGACACCGCGGCGAAGGCCGCGGAAGCTGCCGAGCGTGGGCTGGAGAATACGATGAGCGCGTTCATCGCATGGGCAGCCCGCCATGGTATCGATGTAAAGGACGCCCGAGAGGCACAGATGACCCTGCGGTTCGGAGAGATCGAGAAGCACGGGAAAGCGATTCGCGAAGGCTTCCGGGTGTGGAAAGACGCGGGAATGCCAGAAGAACGCTACCGGCAGGCCCAGGTCCAGCTCGCGGACGGCTCGCGAGGGACGGCCTGGCGCTGGCTCGCCACCGGGTAGCGGCCCGCCTGCTGAGAGGCATCACTGTCCAGCACCCCGAAAACACCGCTTGTTTTGCCGATTTTCTCCCTGACCGGCATGGCCGCCGGCGTGATCGAGGCTTGACCGAGCCCATAGCTCGGCCGTCGCCCGAACGGAATCAAACCCGGGGGGTTGTGATTCCGTTTAGAGGTGTGGCTAAGGCCACTTCATCAAAATACACCGCACGGTCTCAGTCGCGACTGCCGAACTCACTATACAGCTGGTACCCAACCCACAGACTCAGAATGGCTACTGCATTTATAAGAAAATTATCTTGTACCGATTTTCTTATTTCAACAATCGGGTCGCGCATATTTATCAATACATCCATCATTATGGGGAGAATCAAGCTGAGTGTGGTAACAACCCCAATAGCACCAATGAATAGTCCGACCTTTTGAACAGAATTCGTAGATCTGATCAGAGAGCGCAACCGATCGCTTATCCTTACTGTGATCGTTGCAGAGAGCGAACTGGCATAACCTCCTGCAAACCCTGCTATCAGACCAATCACCAGATCATACTGTATCTGTGCTATACTTGGACTGTACATATAACAAATTGAAATTCACAAGCACATAAACGGTCGCCGTCAGAATAGCTCTCTGAGAGCTAATTTCGCTTGAAATGCATCCCTATGCCTCCCCCCTCCGTGCCAGTCGAGAGTTGGCAAACGTGAGGAGTGTCGCATCTCCCACTCCAGTATCTCTACGCCTCGACCACGAACGCGATACACACCGAACACATACCACCCGTTCGCGGCGCGTAGCTTCTCGTGGTACTGATCGTATAGCTTAAACGTCCCCGGCTGACCGTCAGAATGCCGGTGCATTGCGGCCTTGATTTCAACAGGCGTTCCATCGAGCCGCTTCGCGTCGTGCCAGCTGCACCTATCGAGATTGAGGTCATATCGCTCAGCGGCTTTCCGCTCGACGAGCGTGCCATAGTGATTCGCCTTGTGACTCCGACTCATTCGCGCACCTCGCGTGCGTCATATATAGATACTCCTCTGGGCTGTTCGCGGCCGCTGCCCATGGCTCGCGCGTGCTCGCACCGCGAGCGCACGCCATGGGCCAATACCAAGGCTGCGCCGGGGGGTTGATTGTTGTTGGGTTGCTCGAATTCCGTCGCTGTCATGCGGTTAGCTCCGTCACTTCGCCAACCACGTTTCGGTGCTTTCCATCGTCTTGGTACTCGTTCCAACGTTGTCGGACCCATTCGGCGCTGTACGGGACGAAATCGGCAATTTCGTGGTTTGGTCTGTCCGGTTCTGACTCTTTAGCAGTGATGACAGTGTAAATCGCGAGCTTCCGAGAGAGGTCTTCTGGGTCCACCTCGTCGCCGTCATCCTCGCCGCTCGACCACGACCACGTAGTTGGTTCCTTGTCATCATATCTCCAGTCCGTTTCGGGAATTCCCGAGACGGAGAAAATCGGGTTGACGCCCTTCCGGTTCCGCACGTCTTCGTAGAAGGTCGCTTCTTTCAGCCCCTCCTTGTGGACGCACACACCGAGTTCCCGAACGAGTGGATGGACGTCCCGACCGTCGTGGCCGATGATGATGAGCGAACCGCCGTACTTCCGGATCTTGTAGGTGAGCGGTCCGAGCTTCGTCTTCGTTTCATATCCGTCCGATCCACTCCCGCCGGCGTTACTGCTGGCCTCGTCGAAGATGAACAGTTTCGGGACCTGCTCGTTGTGCATCGGGTCACCGTCCTGTTTGAGCCACTCGTTCAGCTCGCCGTAGTTGGCGAGCCAGCCATCACGACGATCTCCGTCCGAGTCGGTCCACTCATCGGTTTCTTCGAGCGTCCGGATGTTCGATGCGACCAGGGCGTCTGAGGGCTGTTGTTCCTTCCAGAGCTGTCCGAGCAGACAGGCGAAGTTCGACTTGCCAGTACCGGGCTCGGCCCATTCGTAGAACATCGGAGCGGGGCCGGTCATCTGTGCCCGGAGCTGGTCGATAGCTTTGATTCCGGAGATATCGGCCCGCTGGCCGGCGTCTCCAGTGAAGTGCTTCAACGATTGCATATCACCGTTCGCCATGGCCCGCCGTGCTGTTTCAGTGCCTTCGATGCGGATGATTTCCCGAACGTGCGAGAGATCCTTAGCCTGTCCCGGCATCTTTCCGGGCCGGTCGCAGTGGCGTGGATCGTAATGCGTTTCGAGGATCGAGAGATAGCGCGATAGTTTCTCATCACGGACGATTCCGGCGTGTTGGTGTACCTCGTCGGGATCGCGCTGGCCGTAGCCGTCCTGATACTCGCGGAACTGTGCAGGCGTGTAGAGGTCGTTTCCGTCGTCAGTCATCGTTTAGTCGTGGGTCCTGCGGTTGCTCACTGGTCGGTTCGTCTTGCCCATAGCCCACAGCGGCGTCTGCTGTGGGATCGGGTGCGTCGGTGAGGTCGTGGATGGTGGGTGCGTCTTCGGGATTCTCGCCGTCTTCGATGAGGTCACCGAAGGTCTCCTTGGCCGCTGTCTTCTGAATCATCTGGCCGCGCTCGTTGGCTTCGGCGTCGGCGGTGACGAGCTTCTTTTGCAGCTCGACGGACCCACGGGACCACCGACCACGGATTGCGGCGAGTTCTTCGGCGCGGTTGATGAGCCAGCCGTGGATATCCTGCATCTGCTTCTTGCTGGTCATTAGCTGGGTGTCCTGACAGCCTTCGAGCCAGACGCCCTTGACGCGGAGCTGGCCGATGTCTTCGAGATACTCGTACTCGCGGACAGCCCACGCGCTGCCACCGTTGACAGGATATGGGTCCGGGCCGTCGATCTCTTTCTCGCGCCAGAGTTCGGGCGGGACGTAGTACTTCTCGGTCGTGTCCTCGACGGCGTTGACGTGGTGAACTTCGACCCAGTTACGTCGACGGAGCCAGCGGGCGATCTTCGCACCGACGAGATAGCAGGGGATCGCCAGCACAAGCCAGCCGACGGCGATGGCGGGAATCCACGTCGGCAGGGTCGGCAGCTGTGGCTGGTAGTAGGCGAACAGCACGGCCGCACCGGCGAGCATCCCACCGATGAGTAGCTTGTACTCGGCAAGCAGGTAGACAAGCCGGTCGCGGTTGTTCTGGAAAGTCGGTGCGGGCTTCATGCTACCTCCGGACGGCCGTTCTCGCCGCGGATTACGTTGTAGCCAGCTACGATCATCCAGATGAACGCGACAGTTGCCCCGGCGAGCCACGCCTGCAATGACGAGAGCGCGCGGAGGATGTCGAGCCCGCCACCGGAGGGCTGCTGGACGATTTCGGCGTACAGTGGCGTGTTCGCCGTGGAAATGGCGACACCGACGTAGCCGTCCTTCTCGGTGACGGGAATCTCGACAGTAGCGGTATCATCCGAGCGCAGGGCGACTGTGCGGACGGGAATCTTCCCGCCCTCCTGGAAGTGGCCGGCGTCGGAGATCGTTACGGTCTGGACTCCGCTCGACCGGAGCGTGATTCGGGCGATACCCTCTTCGGGTAGGTACTCCGAGCCGACGATCTCGGTCTGTCCGTCGATGCGCGTGGTATCAGTAGCGTTGGCTGTGGGCTGTGGGCCGGGTGTTTCGGCGGGGAGGTTGCCCGCGGACTGTGCGACGGTCGGAGCGCTGACGCAGCCAAGGCTGACCACGAGCAGCGCGACAAAGAAAATGGAACGCATGGGTGGGTTAGTTCTGGAGAACGACGATAGCCAGTAGCGTGCCGATGACGGCCAATGCAACGACTGGCGGAACACTGCCGCCGCCGAGGAAGCCACCGCCAGCAGACTGTTTCAAGGCCTTCTCGCGAGCTTCGATCTGTGCACGCTTGTATGCCAGATCCTCGTACTGTTGCTTGAGTTCGGTGACGTTGGTCGTCTCGTATGTCGTCTTCTGGATAGTGACGTTCTGGACAGTCTGACCGTCCTGCGTCGAGATACTGTCGATGGTGAACTCTCCATCCAGCTCGACAATGCGATCCGAGGTAACGACGTACTGCGTGCCACCGATATTGGACGTGTTGTAGGTCGTTCCGTTCTCGAACTGACCGCTGGCTGGATTTTCTTGAGAGAACAGTACGCCCTCGTACTGCGTCCCGGATTCAGTGGTGATCTGGAAGCTCCCGATCTGGTCGAAGTTCTCTGGGGAGTTCGTGCCGAGCAGGGTGAGCTGTGCGGCGGCCCAGCCTTGGAAGTCGTCGCCCGGCGACTGCTGGGACGCCAGCACGTACGGGTCCACGAGGTCGCTATTGTTGATTTCGCCAGCCTGATAGGCGCTATACGTGTTCTCTGCCAGCGTATCCATTTCATTCCGAACAGTCTGGTCTTGATTCTCGATAGTCGTCCACGTAGACTGGAACCGCTCGAAGGGGACGACAGCAACATATGACGTATCGGAACTGTATCCATGGACTCCGAGCGACTTAGCCGATATACCGAGGGTTGCACCAGATTTCGCAGTGTTTGTGATGTAGTGGTCGTACGTTTCGGTGTCGCCACCCGGACCGTAGGTCTTGGATATTTGTACGTATGTGTAGTCCTCAGTCGTGCCATCAGTGAGAGTTACGGAGTCTGTCGGTTGATTCCAGTTGTAAGTGTAGTCTCCGGTGCTTGATAGCGACTGGTCGTCAGTATCCACGTAGCTACTGTCTATGCTCTCGTTGAGGGCAGTACTACGCAGGTACTTGAAGTGGGAGACGGTCAGTGTGTACTCAGCCAGCAGATTCCGCTGGTGGGTCGCGTAGAAATCACTTACAGCCTCTTTAGCCGCATTCTTAGCGGCTGACTTACTGCTTCCGTTGTTCAGTGCGCGGATATAGGCGTTTTTGCCCTCAATGCGAGCTTGCGTCTTAGCATCCTTCAGGTCGTTGTTCAGGACGGTTAGCGTGTTGTCAGTGCTAGCATTGCTGTTGAGGGCAGACTGATAGATGTCCGTTTTGACCTGTGCAGTGTCCGTATTCGTCGTGTTGACGGTCGTCGTGCCCGGTTGAGGCGTACAGTCCAGATTCTCGACGCCGGAGAGTGCATTACCGATTTTGTCGGACGTGTCGCAGGTCAAATCAGAGTCGCCGCCGGTCGTTCCGACGACGGTCCGAACGAGGTTCACACCGCCGAGAAGCCCGCTCTTGGAGTCGAACGTCGGTTCGCCGCCGGAGTAGTCCGACACGGTGACGTTCACGGATTCATACGCGCCGTCGTTGAAGAACAGGAGTTGGTCTTCTTTGAGGTTCGCGGTGTTGTACGTCTCACGGGCTAAGACGGTCGTCCCAGTGGACGGGCCGCCCTGGGTGGTGTACTCGACAGTAAACTCCGTGCCACCGTCGAGATTGCTGGTATCAACAATCAGCGTCGTTGGGGAACCGGTGTACCCGTAGGTGACTGGTCCGCTGTCGGTGGCTGTCTGTGCCAGTGCGGGACCGACGGCCCCCACGACGGCGGAACAGACGATGAGCGCGGCGAGCAGGACCGAACGAGCGCGGGTCATTGCTCGCGTCCCCCGTCGGTTTCGACCTGCTCGACGCTGGCACGAACCTCTTGATCGTCAGCACCGGTGGCGGTGTCCTTCTGCTGTGCGTGGTGCGCGGCGATCACGCCGCCGGCAACGACGGCGGGACTGACGACGGGGAGCGGGGAACCGATGACAGCCGCGGCAATTGTGGACCCAGAGATGCCGATGACGCCCATAAGCCCATAGCTGAGTATGCGGTCCATCGGATTCACCCCAGGTAGCTGATGACGTAGTAGCCGGCAGCCTCGACGCCAACGACGACAAGACCGATAGCGGCCGAACCGACCACGATATCCTGCGCGCCAAGGATGTTCAGCCCGGTGAACAGAACGATGACGAGCGTCCCGAGCGCGAGATAGGTTTCGACAGTGGCCGAGCCCTTGGCGATCTCAACGAGATCGGTGTCGAGCTGGTAGTTCTTGTTGCGACTCTCGTTGACGCGGTTGGTGGCATATGCCATCGCCAGAGCAGCGAGCGACAGCAGAAACGCGAGGTCAATGCTCGTGCTCTGGACGGTGAACACAGAGGCGGCGAGGTCGTAGCCGAGCAGGCTGATTGAGGCGATACCGTTGGTGACGAACGCGCTGGCGGTGAAAATCACACCGGCCAGGGCGTCTTCGATGTCTATCTTTCCGAACATGGGTTGCACCGGCCGTGAGTACGACCGTATTCCGGCCGTGCAGTCTGCTGGCTAGAAAGCACCGAATCGCGGTATTCCCGGGACTCAGTAAATTTTAGTATCGGGACTGCACCGCCGGTGGCATGGAGATGCGAAAACTCTCTCCGGCAGGCGGCTGTGTGACCGTCTCGATACCGATAGACGATCTCCGCGAGCGCGGAGTCGTCGACGAAGATGGCGAGCTGGTGGGCAACCACTGGGCGAAGGTCGAGAGTCTTGACCAGGACGACGAAGGCGACTACCGATTAGAGTTGGTCAGCCCATGATGCGAGCCCGACCCCACGGGGTTAGACTCAGATGTAACGCCAATCCTCGATGTATGCACCTGTGGGCTGTGGGCCGTGGGCTACGGTGCATAGACTCGGGATGGTTGGGCTGGGAGGTTGCCCCGATCACGCCGACGGCCCGGCCCCTGTTTATGAAGAACCACCCTGTCGCTCACTCCAGAACGACGCAAACCAACCCCCGGTACATACACTCGTTTAAACAATGACCCGACGCACCAGTCTCAAGATCACTGACGAACGGCAGCGGCTACTGGACAAGGCGAGTGCGATTGTCGCGAGCGATCAGCACGACGATCCGCCGATGTCCGATGTATTGGATGCGGCGCTGACGCATCTGGTCGAGAGTGAGGAGAACATTGACGACGCGCGTGGGGAGCTGGATCCCGAGACGATCCAGCAGTTCAATACGAGTGTGATCGGACTGCGGTATCGGACGAGTGTAGAAAGTAGCTGGCGCTAACACTTACAGATCGGAACAGACAGTTTTCGCGGGACGTGAGTGGATAGCTGTGTGTATATTGTAGTTAAGTTGTAATCTATTTTCTTTAGATTATCCCACCTCGCCGATGATGGATGGCAGATTATTCCGGAGATCCTTCGGAGTTCAAGGTGTACTGGTTTGCGCGAGATCTCATCGCTTCCAGTTACGGAAGTTACGCTAAAAAAGAAAAAGTCACACTCAATCAGCTTTCAACACAGCTGGGAGAAGAACTCGAAGACGAAAGGTTCAGCGGTGAGTCGTCTATCGACCGACAGAAGCGCATAATAAGAGATACCATCACGGATTCGGTCAACAGGACGTATGCTGGTGATATCTCAAAGCGATATCGCCAGACCGAAGATCTTGTTGAGCGGATCCTTCGGCGGATAGACACAGAGGACGACATCCGCGAGTTCCGAATTGCGATTGATGCAGTGGTCCGTACCAGTGAAATTCTGGAAACTACACCGAGCTTCGGCAAGTCCGAGATCGTTGAGATAGTCGACGAGACGCTCCAGACGGAATCTGGAACACTGGACCCTGCCAGAACCTATGATGCCCTGTTTAACGTTGATTTTGAGGGAGAGGCCTATCAGCTCGGTGCACAGCGTGAACCACTCATTGATTATATTCATGAGAAGATAGCGGATCTTCAGTCGGATCCACAGACAGAAGAGAAAGAAGTAGCGAGGATCGTTTCGGGCATTGTTCAGGAGTACGAACGACGTGCGGGCCAGAGTCGAGCATCTACCGCAGGGAACGTTCTCGAGACCGGTCTTCACTACATCTTCGAGCAGTTCGGGATTCCTGCTACAGGCGACCCTGCCCATTTCGGGGATCTCGAGATTGACAACATGGTTGAGGGACCAGAAGGTAATATCGGGTTTTCCTGTAAACGAACGCTACGAGAACGGTTCCGGCAAAGTCTTTCGCGGGAGGCCGAAATTGGAGTTGACGAAGTCTGGTTCGTTTCCCTCCTTATGGCAGACGTCTCTAAAGAGAAATTGCAGGATATCAGCAACGATGGGAGCAGGATCTACGTCCCTCGCGACTCTTTCGTCTGGAATCGGTATCAGGACGATGAAGAACTCTCCTACACCCTCCGTCCAGCAGATCAGTTTATTGAAGATATAGTCGAGTTTACTGGAGCGTCTGCGGATCTATGAATCAAGATGTTAAATCCCGAATTGAGAGGTACAAATACTGGGATATCTTCGATGAGGCAATTGCAAAAAAGACGAACAGAGAAATCCTCAGGGATATTGAAACTGTAATGGACAGCGCAGTTGATGGTGTCACAGAGCGTGCGAGGAAAGAAGGGAAGGATGTATCGCAAGCACGAGTGAATGCCGCAGGCAAGTATTTTCAGGCACTTGTTTCGTATGCTACAGTAGATATCGCCGAGGAAAATGACCTGAAACTACTACATAGCAAAGAACTCGGGTCAACTGAACTGTCGGACGTAGTACCGACTGTCGGCGAAGATGAAACCGTTCTTTCACCAGATTCAGACATTGTCTACTATGATCCCAGCGGAGGGCCAATCTTCATTATTTCCTGTAAGACGAGCTTCCGAGAAAGAATGGCACAGAGTGGGATGTGGAAAATCCTCTTTGAGGTAGCGACGCATTCATGCTCCGACCCGAACTGTCCCACTCACGGCTATTCTTTTTCTGGAGACTTCGAACGAGAGATTCACATGGGTTTCGCTACCGTTGATTTCTACGACGACGTCGGATCGAAGGATATCGTGGAGATGTTTGATTTCGGATATTCACCAACAGTAGCTGCTGGAGAATCTGGAACTGCATATCCGATTGAATCTTTAATAGACCATATCGACAATCGCTGGGAAGGGATCGTATAGGAACTCTTCAGTCTGCTTTCTGCGGTTCCTGCTCCAAGACAGGCCGGTCAAAAATCTCCGCCCGAATAGCCGTAGCAAGTGCCTGTGCCAGTAGTGGGGGCACTGCGTTGCCCACTTGCTTGAATGCGTGGGTACGCGACACCGGGAACTCGAAAGTGTCCTTGAAGGACTGAAGTCGAGCAGCTTCCCGGACCGTGATCGATCGAGCCTCGTTCGGGTGAATGAACATATGTCCGTCTTTATACAGATGGGCAACAATTGTCGTTGCAGGCTCTTTCGGATTCTGTTTCTTCAGTTTGTCCGGGAAGATATCTGTCCGGTACGGCTGGTGCTCTTCCGGAATATCTCCGATGATGTACGAGGTACCCTCACCGAGGAGCTTGTAGAGTGTGAGGTCGCGCATATTGTGTCCCCGGCACTCGTGATTTAGAAGTGGCTGTTCCTCCCAGTCCTGCTCTTCACCAAGGTTGCGTGCCCAGTACTGGAATTCTGAGACAGGTCCAATTTCGTATTCTTCTGCCTTGGTTGGGGGTGTATCTCCACTGGGGGAAACAGGAGGAAGATCGAGGATGCCATCAGCCACCGTATTCCACGGGTCCTTGTTCTGTTTGTTCTTGCGAAAGGCAGGGAACTCCTCAATCTCATCCTCATCCACAAACCCATGTAGTGTAGATTGATCCTCCTCAGATCGCTCGGCTGGGTCTTCCTTGTATTTGATCTTCTTCTCTTCCTCGTTCTTTGGCTCCCGATGGGTTTCCCACTCAGTCATGTCCGGATTCTCTGCACCAATCCGGTTACCAATGAAAAAGAGACGTTTCCTGTGCTGAGGGACCCCGTAGTCTGCCGCATCCAGCAACTGTACTCGAACACTGTAATTCAGATCCAGATCGAGGTCCGCAACCTGCCGCTCTCCACGCATCTGCTCCTTGATTGTATCGACGACAGGCTTACCATCTTCATTTTCTGCCGAGAGCATACCCTCGACGTTCTCCATCAGGAACGCTTTGGGCTGATAATGGTCAACGAAGCGAAGGAAATCTTCATACAGGAGGTGACGATCGTCGCTCTGGTTGTCCCTGCCATCGATAGAATTGATTTTGCTTCTTCCAACTAGCGAGAATGTTGGACAGGGCGGTCCACCTGCCACGAGATCAAGTTCGCCTTCCTCAAGCCCGAGGTCCGGAGGCTCTTCTTCACGGATGTCCCCAACTGTCATCTCACAGTTATGGTTTGCTTCATAGGTCGGCTTGGTTTTTTCCTCGTGATCGATACCCCAGAGTGTCTCGAATCCCGCGTCATGAAGTCCCTGAGAAAGCCCACCTGCTCCACAGAACAGGTCGATAGCTGTAAGCCGTTCTTCGCTCATCTGTAGGCACCAATGCAGTCGTGATCGTTTAAAGTTCCTATCCGGACCATATGTATATTGTGTGTATATTGTAACCAACTTAAATACATTACTGTCATCAATCCACACCACTGAATGGACGTTGAAGAATACTCGTGGGTGAAGGCAAGCGACTATCGAGAGAATATTCTGCTCGCTATGGAGGAGAAACCTCGAACTCCGAAAGAACTCTCGGAGATGACTGGTTACTACCTGAGTCACGTCAGTAACGTTTTATCTGATCTTGACAGCCATGGTCTCGCTGAGTGTATAACTCCAGAAAAAAAGAAGGGACGCCTATGGACAGCGACAGAAAAAGGTGACAGGTTGATCGAAGACCTGAAACGATAGAAATGAATTCTTCACTGCCGTTCGGCAATACCAGTGTCTGTGTAAACACGATTGAGTCACTGGTTGACTCTGAACAGGCTGTAAGTCAAGCAAACAAAGGAAATGTGGATCAGCCGGAAAAACGGATTCAGAGATTTATTGAGGCGATCCCTGAGCTGTTGGACTGGCTCGAAGACTGCGGAAGATCCTATCCCTGGAGAGAAACAACCGATCCATGGGAAGTGTATCTCGCTGAAATCCTGCTTCAGCGTACACGGGGAGACGCCGTCGAAAAGATCTACAGTGATGTCCTCCAGAAGTTCCCAGACCCAGATGCACTGGCTCGTACATCAGAGGGCGAAATTGAAGATTTGGTACGGTCACTTGGATTTGTAAACCACAGAACACGGACGCTGGCGGATGTGGGTAAAATCTTCACCGAAGAATTCAACGGTGAAATACCCGATTCTGTGGAGGAGTTGAAAAAGCCGTGGAGGGTCGGAGACTACTCGGCGAGAGCAACCCAGCTATTTGCTCGTGGACAACCCATGGCACTCGTTGATGCGAACTTCGCACGGGTTATTGGAAGAATCTTAGGCTACGAGATGCCATCACAGCCACACAAGAGTGATGACGTATATGCCCTACTGGAAGCTCTTACTCCAGATGACCCGGATATAGCACGGAGTTTCAATCTCGCTATTCTGGATCTTGGGGCTATGGTCTGTACCCCAAAGAACCCAGATTGTCAGTCGTGTCCAGTGAATTCCGCCTGTGATTATTACGACTCAAACAGGAGCGGGGACGACTCTTCCTCAAAAGAGAGTCCGAAGTAAATCATAGCCGGATATCACAGCCTACAGAGGGCCCAAAGGTGAGGAATTCGAGGCTGTGACCAACGGAACTCCAGTCAGAAGACGGACCACCCCTAGAAGATGTAAATCGACTCGTTTCAATAAGTAATCTCAAAGAACACTCACTAGGTAGCAGTACAGCATTAAGATAGATCATTTATGAAGATATTCTGATTGAAATAATTAATTAATCTTTCATATCTACAAAGTAATAGAAAAATATTAGACTGAAACCGTGACGCTCTCGGAAGTGTCGCACCAGTTTATATCCCCGCCTGTTCTCACCCACACCCAGGATGATTGCCGACCCTGCTGTCTTCGATGATGAGCACCTCCCGCGTCGCCTCCTCCATCGAGAAGCCGCCGTTGACCATCTATCCCGCGCATGGGAACCGGCACTTGGCGGCGACCCAGCCCACGACGTACTGATTCACGGGCCACCGGGCGTAGGGAAGACAGCGCTGACCAGACACTCCCTACAGAAGCTCACTGGACACGCCGACGTTCAGACGGCCCATGTTCGCTGCCTCGGGAAAACGACTGCCGGTGTTGTCCGCTCAGTTCTCCACGATCTCCCTGGTAACGACCCATCGGTGAACGTCCCTCGCGAGGATCTTTGTATCCAGCTCCAAGAGCGCGTCACCAGTCCGGTGATCGTCGTCCTCGACGAGGCTGACGGTCTCCCATCGACGGACGCACTGGACCGGCTGGTAGATGTCGAGAACCTATCTTCCGTCGTTATCTGCCACGACCCAGATGAGTGGTTATCCCGACTTGACGGGAGACTCCGGCGGCGGCTGTCATTCGCAGAGTTTGGTCTGGACCGCTACAGTGTCGACGAGCTGGCGGACATTCTCGAAGCACGGGCAAACCTTGGGCTCCCGTCGGAGTCGGTCACTCGTGAGCAGTTAGAGGTAATAGCTGATGAGGTGGCTGGTGTTGCACGGAACGGGATACAAGCACTTCGACAGGCCGCACTTCGGGCTGAAGAGTTGCAACATGATCGAATCACTGACGAGGATGTGAGCGAATCGTTTGAGCGGGCGAAGCGACACATCCGCGAATTGAATCTGGAGTCACTGCCATTCCATCATCGACTGCTGTACGAACTGATCCGTATGGGCGATGGGCTGGAAGCAGGGGAACTGCATGACCAGTATGACGCTATTGCCGACCAGGCATACCATGGACGTGAGCAGACTCCGATTTCGGAACGAGCTCGGCGGACGAAGATCTCGAAACTGGTGGAGTACGATTTGATTGAGGTGGAAGGGAAAAATCGTCACCGGGTATATCGAGTTTGTGATCGAGAAGTAGTTGCCCAGATTCTGCTAAACCACGTTATTTGATTCGGCTATTGTTGTTTCTGTAACCCAACAGATGAACTTACCTTTTGAATGTATTCGAATATGACTTCTTGTACAATAGGAAGTAAAATTAGGGCTTCAGATACATTCCTGAATATAATATGCGTTTGTACATCTCTGGAGGTAAGCATATTCACTGGGATTCAACCGATAGAGTAGAAGAAATAACTCAGGCTCTGAACGGGGAGCCTCAAGTTGTTCTCGTAGAATCAAGCTCGGAGCCTGATAATGATCGGGAGAAACAATACAACCTCCTTGCAGCCCCTCTGATCTTGTGCTGTTTGATATTGTGGTCGCTGTGCTTGAAAGCACTTAGAATTCCATTCGGTTCGGATCAGGAGCTTGTCCAAAGTATCTCTGATGCACCTGATGTTGCTGAAGTCAAAGTAGATAGACCCATGACACCACTAATATCTGAAGCACGGATAGCTTGGGCATTTTCCAACTGGCTAATTATTCTTTTAGTTACTCTTGTATACTTTTCTTCAGGAGTGTATAGTGCACTATTTGTTCTAGTTATGTTTGTAGCAGTACTATTTGTAAGTTTCATAGCCTCAACAGCCGCCCCCAGAAACTACGCGATTGCAATGAACACTATGCAAACTGCGAAAGAGAATGAATATGAGCGCGGTGTGTTAGTTGTTGGATCCGAACATGAAAAAGAAGTGAAGAAACATATCAAAAGAGCGAGTACAGAGGTTGAAATTGTTGAATCCTGACTTGCAGCAAAGTCTTTTATAAGTTTGTCCTGAGCAAAAATAGACCCTAAAACCCACACAAACCTTGATTCATCTCCCGGAAGTATAGCACCTTTTTAACTCGTTTTCTCCCCTCATCCCACAGTGTATGGAAGGAACAATCGAAGTCTACACTGGTGAAGAGGTGAACGTTGAACACATCAAAGCCCTCGGGGATGGTGGGGCACGGTTCGACATCACCGCAGAAGACGGCCGGAAGTGGCGTGTCGACCTTAGCCGAGATGGTGACACGGAGATCGTGACGAGCTGGCGCGACGGCGAGTTAGCCGATCTGGAATTGCCGGAGTGGGCTGGTGACGTGACGGCACGACTCGCGAGGGTCTAAGAGAATGTCAGTCGGCGTCTTCGACGGGATCGAGTTCGCTGGCGTCGAGTTCCTCGTTGAGGAATGCACGCCCGTCATCGGTCAGTCGGTAGAGACCGCGCCCGATCTTCTCGACCAGCCCGTACTGGGTAAGCTCAGAGAGTCGATCACGGGCGTAGTTGGCAGCGGCTATGTCGAAAGTATCATCGAGAGCTTGGGGAGTCATGTTCCCTTCATCTCGAATCGTTTCCAGAATGGCTTCGTCAGTCTGAGTCATCCAATCAGCACGCTGCCTAGGCACATCAAGCGGTGTGGCTGTGGAACTCATAGGTGTATCGGTGCATTAGACATCTATTTGCAATCACTTGTATCTCAGCGTAGTAGCACAGATTAATCTGTGCAATTCACAGAAAAGTATTTCAGTAGAGGCGTTATACAGGTGAAGTGACCCGCCCATCGGACCAGAAAGGTCCGGCGTGCTGGCACACGCCGGGTGGGTCGTTTCCCGTTTGAGGCTTAGACGACCCATGAAGTACGAGAGCAAGCGGGCTATTGAAAGTAGCCCAACGAGCAGCGGTATAGCCAGTCGACCAACCTGCGGAGACCGGTACGTCCCGTCTGGAGGTGCGCGTGCGTGAGCGACCGCGTCATCGAAGACGTGGACAAGTGTGAGACTGACGGCTGTGAGAATTTCTGTTATCCCGGTGAGTCCCGCTGTCTAGGCTGTTATCGGAAGCGAAAGCGGGGGCGAGCATGAGCGAGGATCTGATGGATCTATCGCCGGAGGAAGGCATCGAGCGATTCCTCCGACACCGAGAGCCGTCCGTCCGCGAGAGTACGATGCGGAACGCGAAGACGCGACTCCGGTTCTTCAACGAATGGTGTGAGGAGCGCGACATCGAGAACCTGAACAACCTCACCGGCCGCGACTTAGCTGATTTCGTGGCATGGCGACGGGGAGACATAGCGGCATTGACCCTCCAGAAGCAACTCTCGACGATTCGCGAAGCCCTCCGATACTGGGCTGACATCGAGGGCGTCGACGATGGGCTGGCCGAGAAAGTCCACGCGCCCGAGCTGCCCGACGGAGCTGAAAGCCGCGAAGTCCACCTGAGCGCAGACCGGGCACACCGGATACTCGACTACCTTCACGAGTACCGCTATGCGAGCCGGGATCACGTTGTCTTCCTGATCCTGTGGAAGACGGCGATGCGCCGGTCGGCCCTTCGGTCACTGGACGTTGACGACCTTCGTCCCGACGACTACGCGCTGGTGCTGGAGCACCGCATTGACGAGGGAACGAAACTCAAGAACGGTGAAGACGGCGAGCGGTGGGTCTACCTGGGGCCGAGCGACTACCAAGTCGTCGACGATTATCTCGACAACCCTGACCGCTACGAGCGGACCGACGACTACGGCCGCAAGCCACTAATCACCTCGCAGCACGGCCGGCCCGCGGGTGATACCATCTACAAGTGGGTGAACAAGCTCACCCAGCCGTGCGTTCTCGGTGGGTGTCCCCACGACGCTGACCCGTCGGACCCGTCGACCTGCGAGGCACTGGGTTCGCGTGCGGCCCACAGCAAGTGCCCGTCTTCCCGGTCACCCCACGGACTCCGGCGTGGCAGTATCACCTACCACCTGAACAGCGACGTGTCTCCGGAGATCGTCAGTGAACGGTGCGACGTATCGCTCGAAGTGCTGTACGAGCACTACGATGTGCGGACGAATCAGGAGAAAATGGCGGTTCGAAAGAAGCAACTGGAGCGAATCTAACATGACCATTACCAAACACAACCCCCCGTTGTCGTGTAAATTTCAGACTACTACCCGGCGAGTCCATACGCGCTCCGCGCGTTCGGTAATCCACATACTATATTTGCCAGCACAACTCCGACGAGGGTGCAAATTAAGCACTGATTGCTAGTGACCTGAACCCGAACAACGCTGTTCAGAAGAACTGGAACAGCTCGTCACGCTGGGCGTCGTGAAGGTGGTGCCGGACAGCCTCGTTCAGGGGCTCGATGGCGCCGCGCTTCGCAGTTATCGGTGCGATAGTCTCCTGCCACTGTTGCCATGGTGGATGGAGTCCGAGTCGGTCACAGAGGTCGTTCAGGCGCTCATCCTTGTCGTCAACCTTGTCCATTTTGTTGACTGCGACGACCGGTTCGACGCCAATCTCTCGGAGGAAGTGAAACATCTCCACGTCGTGTGGGATTTCGTCGGGGCCGGAATGGCGGTCGATGATGTCGATGACCGATTTGCCGTCGACGACGAGGATACCGACGAGAATCTGTTCGGCATGTCGCTCGACGTACTGGACCACGTCGGTCTTGATTTCTTCGCGGACGTCTTCTGGAACGCCTTTCATGTACCCGAAACCGGGAAGGTCGCTGACAACGAAATCGGCGCTGGCCCAGTCGAAGTGGTTGGGTGAACGGGTGACGCCGGGTCGCTGGCCCGTATCGAACGTGTGGCCCGTTATTTCGCGCATCAACGTCGATTTCCCGACGTTTGACCGGCCGACGAGTATCACCTCGGTGTCCCGGTCCGGTCGTGACTCGAACATACCTCGTGTACTCCGTCAGCGGGGAAAAACGCGTTCGTTTTGGGCGGACCGACGGTTCCGGAATTCACAATCGTCCCTTCATCCGTTGCTGAACCTGGACCGGCTGACTAGCTGGCTTTTTGGTGTCAGGGGTCCCACCCGGAGCCGTGCGGCTGGTACAGATACTGATTCCCACAGGGAAGCGCGACGCCGTTCTGGGCGTGTTGGCCGAGGAGGGCATCGATTACGTGCTCACCGAAGAGACGAGTGGGCGGGAGTTCACCGCTGTCGTCACCTTTCCAGTCCCAACCAACGCACTCGAACCAGTTCTCGAAGAGTTGCGGGACGTTGGTATCAACGACGACGGCTACACAGTCGTCGTGGATGCGAACACCGTCATCTCCAGCCAGTTCGACGAGCTAGAGGAGAAGTACGCCGAGGAAGAAGACGAGGACCGCATCGCGCGGGAGGAGCTCACCTCGAAAGCAAACGACCTCGCGCCCTCGATGTCGAACTACGCGCTGATGACGGTCATCAGCGCGATTATTGCGACCGCGGGGTTGCTGCTCGACTCTCCGGCCGTCGTCGTGGGTTCGATGGTCATCGCACCGCTCATCGGCCCGGCGATGACCGCCAACGTCGGCACCGTCGTCGACGACCACGAGATGTTCGCACAGGGGGTCAAACTTCAGGCCATCGGGCTCGGACTCGCCGTGGCAAGCGCGACTGTCTTCGCCCTGCTCGTCCGGCATGCCAACGTCATCCCGCCGCTCGCTGACGTGACCTCTGTCGGGCAGATACGCGAGCGGGTCGCCCCCGACTTCCTCTCGCTGATCGTCGCACTCGGCGCTGGCGCGGCCGGCGTCGTCAGTCTCACCAGCGGCGTCTCGACGGCACTGGTGGGCGTCATGATCGCCGTCGCACTCATTCCACCGGCGGCCACGATCGGCATCGGCATCGCGTGGGGCCAGCCGCTCGTCAGTCTCGGATCTGCCGTATTGCTGCTGGTAAACGTCCTCTCTATCAACCTCGCGGTGCTCGTCGGACTCTGGTATCAGGGGTACCGCCCCGAACACTGGTTTCAGGAGAGCAACGCGCGGTCGGCGACTGTCAAACGAATCGGCGTCCTCGTCGTCTCAATACTCGTCCTGTCAGCGTTTCTGGGCGGTGTGACGCTGGACTCCTACCAGCGAGCGACGACGGAGTCGGACATCCGCGAGGGCATTGAAGCAAGCGTCGACCCGCCGGCGAGTGTCCTGTCGGTCGAAGTCAAGTCGACGAACACCGCGATATTCCAACAGCCGCGCCGCGTCGTCGTCACTGTCGGTCTGCCGCCGGACGCGGAGCAGCCACTGCTTGCCGACCAGCTCGATACTGTGGCTGACAACGCGGCCGGTCGAGACGTTGCGACGGAAGTTCACTACGTCACTGTCGAACGGAACAGCTGACGCTCAAAACCGACTTTGAGCGTTCGACGATATAAATACCGCTGGGTGTGTCGGAGACGGTATGGTATCACGACCACTCGCAATCGCTGGCGTGCTGGCACTGCTCATTACCGGCGGCGTCGGGTTCGCACTCGCGGACACCGGGACCGTCGCGCCGTCGACGAATTCGACCGTGAGCGTCAGCGCCGACGCGACCGTCGAACGCACGCCCGACCGTGCAACTGTCACCGTCGCCGCAGTGGGTCGCGGTGAGACCGCCGAAGCGGCGCGAAACAACCTCAGCGGCGATGCTGACGCTATCGTGTCGGCTCTTGAAGGTGAGGGCGCAGACGTGACTTCCTCGCGGTTCCAGATCCGCCCCGAATACGAGCAGCGTCGAGAAGGACGCGAACAGGTCGGTTACGTGGCGATTCACACTGTCGAAGCGGAAACGAGCAACGTTTCGACTGCCGGGACGCTCATTGATGCCGCAGTCGACGCCGGCGCGGACCGCGTCGAGGGTGTCCGCTACTCACTGAGCGAGGAGACGAGACAGGATGCTCGCGAAGAGGCCCTGACGACCGCCATGGATAACGCCCGGACGGACGCCGAAGTCGTCGCCGCTGCGGAGGATCGATCCGTCGGTGACGCGGTCACGATTCAGACCAGCAACCACGGCCGGCCCGTTGTGTATGCGGAAGCGATGGCCGCCGACGCCGGCGGGCGGACGAGCATCCAGCCCGGCGATGTCACTGTCGACGCCTCTGTCAGTGTCACCTACGAGCTAAACTAAGACGTCTTTCTCGCGACTCCGCTCCCCATTCGGTGCTTTCGAGACCCCTCTCGTTGGTGACCGCAATCCCCGCGGGTCACCGCGCTCCTCGCTCGGAGTCTTCGAGACGCCTCCCGTTGGTTGGCGTCTCGCTATGTCTCGCTACTCGTCAAACGGCAGTTCGAGTTCGTAATCCACCGCGTCAATAGCGGCCTGCAACACGCCGTCGACGTTGTCGCCTTCGGTGACGCTCATGTAGTGGTCGGCCTCTACGTCTGTTGAGAGGTCGCTCTTGTTCGAGATGGTCAGCACGGGCACGTCGAAGCGTGCTTCGATGGCGTTTCGGAGTTCAAGCTGGTCCGCGAGCGGATAGCCACACTCGCCACTTGGGTCGATAAACACGAGGACCGCGTCGGCGAGGTGTTCGAGCGCGCTCACGGCCTGTGACTCGATTTCGTTGCGGTCCTCCGGCGGGCGGTCGAGCAGGCCGGGGGTGTCCACGAGCTGGTAGCGGATGCGCTGGTCTTCGAAGTGGCCGACGCGGATCTGCGTCGTCGTGAACGGATACGAGGCGATCTTGTTGTCGGCCCGCGTGACGCGGTTGACGAACGACGACTTGCCGACGTTGGGGTAGCCGGCGACGACGATGGCCGGCTCGTCCGGGCGGATGTCGGGGATGCCTTTCAGGGCGTTATGGGCGGTCGAGACGGCGGCGAGGTCGTCCTCGACCTCCTCGACCACGTCGGCAATGCGGGCGAAGGCCTGCTTGCGGAGCTTCCGGGCGGTGTCGATGTCGCCGCGGGCGACGCGGCTCTCGTACTCCTGGCGGATCTCGACGACTTTGTCGGCGGCCCACGAGATTTCAGACAGGTGCTGTTTCAGCGCGTCGATACCGGGGTCGTCGTCCGCGGGGTAGGCTTCGCCGACGACAGCGTCGGCGAGTTCGACGTAGAAGGGATCGAGGTCGTCAATCGTCGGCCACGCGGTCACCACGTTCTCCATGTTGTCGGAGGCGATGTTCGACGCCGTCATCAGCATCGATTGCTGGGCTTCGTTCCCGTCCTTGGCCCCGCCGGCGCGTGACGCCCGCGAGAAGGCTTTGTCCACGAGCTCCTCGGCAGTGGGCGTCGTCGGCAGACCCTCGAAGGGATGGCTCATAGGTTCTGTTGACGGCCGGAGCGTAAAAGCGCGTTCAATCGCGCCCAAACTGTTGCGAGTCACGCTTTTCAGCGTCCCGGACACAGTTCTGATATGGCACAGATTGACGCCGGCGAGATTCTCCCCAACGACCACGTCCAGCAGATGGCTGCCGAGGGGCGAGTCACCCAGATGCACCGTGGCCACCAGTACGCTGACGAGGGTGACACCTTCGAGATAGACGGCACCGAATTCGAGGTAACAGACGTAACCCGCCGGACACTGGGCGACATGACCGACGAGGACGCACAGCGTGAGGGGTCGGAGGACCTCGACGCGTACAAGGAGCGCATGAAGAAAGTCCACGGCAGTTTCGAGTGGGACGACGACAGCGAGGTCGTCCGGCACCGATTCGCCCCCATCGAGGAGTAGGGCCGCGACGACGACTGAGCGCCTTATTCTCCCGCTATCACGTCGACGCCGGTAAACTCGAAGCGTGCGCCGCCGGTATCGCTCTCAGTGAGTGTGACCGTCCAGTCGTGGGCAGCGGCGATCTGTGATACTATTGAGAGTCCGAACCCGGTGCCGTCAGTCGTCGTCGAGTAGCCGCTTTCGAACACTGTCTCCCGGTCGGATTCGGGAACTCCCGGGCCGTCGTCTGAGACGGCGAACCCGTCCGGAATCTCGGTAACGGTTATGGTTACGGCCGGACTGCCGTGTCTGTCAGCACCCTCAGACTGTAGCTGACTGTCCGTAGCGCTGTGCTCAACGGCGTTTCGGATCAGGTTCTCCAGCAACTGTTTGAGCCGCGTCATGTCTGCCTGTATCTTGCGGTCAGTGTCGACCACCAGCGCCGCGTCACCGGTATCGACGACCTCCCAGCAGTCAGTGACTGCCGTCGCCAGTGCGACCGTTTCCATTTCAGCGACGCTGTCGCCAGTCCGGGCCAGCAACAGCAGGTCGTCTATCAGCGTCTGCATCCGGTCGAGTGCCTGCTCTATCGCAGCGATGTTTTCGTCGTCGTGCTCCTCTTTTACCGCCTCCAGCCGCCCGATAGCGACGTTCAGGGGGTTACGGAGGTCGTGGCTGACGACTGTCGCGAACTGTTCCAGCCGGTCGTTTTGCGTCGACAGTTCCTGCTCGCGGTCACGGAGCTGTCTGTCGCGCTCAACGGCGGCGAGGGCCACCTCCATGTTCGCCGCGAGGATTCGCCCAGCGACGATGTCTGCCTCGTTGAAGGCGTCGACAGTCGCCGACGCGGCGATGAGAATGCCGTGTTTCCCTAGTGGTAGATACAGTTCGCTTCGTATCGGCGTCTCGGGGTTCTGCACGTCCGAATCCAGCCGCACGTCGGGAACTGCGGTTGCCTCACCGCTCTCGTACACCCGCCAGGCGATGCTGTCACTCGGCCTCAACGTCGGAATATCACCGACTAGCTCCCGGGCCGCCGCGGTCGCGGCGACGGGCTCTAACTCTCCATCGTCGTTGATGAGGTGGACAGCATTCGCGTCGAGTCCGATGATATCTGCAGCGGCGTTGACGCCGATGCCGGCGACTTCGTTGCGGACTTCCGCGGCCATCAACTGTCGCGTGGCCTCGTGTAGCGCTTCGAGTCGATGCTCGCGCTCGTCGATATCGCTTCGGTCGCTGATGACCGACACCGTACCGTCTTCGCTGTCCCAGGTCACGTCACACGCTGTGACGCTGGCCCGGATGGTGTTGCCGGCCAGTGTCCGTATCGTCTGCTCGACGTAGCCGGCCGTCTGGTCGTCCTTGACAACGTGCTCGACGGTATCGGTCCCGCCGTCCGTCGTCGGCTCGACGAGGCCAGTCAGTGGCCGGCCACAGAGGTCATCGCTGTTGGCCGCGCCGAACAGATCCACCGCCGCCGGGTTCGCGTACACGACAGTGTCGGCCACGCTGATGAGGACCGAATCGCTTGTCGCGTCGAGAATTCGTTTTGTCCGTTCCTGTGCGGCGTCAGCCGTTGCTTTCGCTCTGACGCGCTCGACGGCGTTTCGGATTCGATGTGCGAGGACGGCGTACTGCTGTGACCCGTGCGTTTTTTGAATGTAGTCGGTGACGCCGGCCGTGACTGCCTCGCTTGCGAGTGACTCGCTCCCCTGACTGGTAAATAACAAGAACGGCATATCCGGGTCTCTGGCGCGGACCGTCTCCAGGAACTCTAGCCCGTCGATACCAGGCATGTCGTAGTCACTGACGATGCAGTCCACATCGTGCTCGTCCAGATACGACAGCCCGTCTGTCGCACTCGTGACGCCGGTTGCATCGATCGCTGTGTCCTTGCGTTCGAGATGTGTCGCGATAAGGTCGGCGTACGATGGTTCGTCGTCGACACAGAGGACTGTAACGCCCGACGCCACATGACCCATGGGCTTCGATATGCACCGTGTCGGTGTCAATCTGTCGTGCCCTGAACCTGACGAGCGGAATTTACCGTCGCTTCGCCAGCTCCGCCCGCAAGTCGTCGACATCCATCTCCTTCATCGACAGCAGGACGAGCAGGTGATAGACGATGTCGGCTGATTCGTGGGCCAACTCCTCGCGGTCGTCGTCTTTGGCCGCCAGAATGAGTTCGGTCGTCTCTTCACCGAGCTTCTCCAGCACGGCGTTTTCGCCCTTCTCGTGGGTAAACAGCGACGCCGTATAGGAGTCTTCGGGAAGGTTCGCCTTGCGGTCCTCGATGACAGCGAACAGTTCGTCGATAACGTTGACGGTGTCGTCGCTCATAGCCGCTGTTCGGCCAGCGGGGCCTTCAGGCCGTCGCTACGACTCTACGGAGTCGAAAAAGGCCAGGTCGTGAATGCGCGGGTCCTCAGTCAGTTCGGGATGGAACGACGTGCCGACGACCGGCCCGTCACGGACCGCGACCGGGCGGTCGTCCCACGCCGCCAGCACTTCGACGTCCTCGCCCACGTAGTCGATGACCGGTGCGCGGATGAACACCGCCGGGAACGCCTCATCGAGCCCGGTCACGTCAAGTGGCGCTTCGAAGCTGTCTTTCTGTCGCCCGAATGCGTTGCGTTCGACCGAGACGTCGATGACGTTCAGCGTGTCGACGCGGTCGTCCTGTGCGTCGGTCGCGCTGACGATGAGCCCGGCACACGTCGCCAGCACCGGCTTGCCGGCGTCGACGTGTGACTCGATCTCTTCTGCGATGCCCTCTCGGTGGATAAGCCGCGAAATCGTGGTCGATTCCCCGCCCGGTAGCAACAGGACATCGCAGTCCGGGACCAGCCCTGCTTCGCGTATTTCGACGACCTCCGCAGTCCGGTCGTGGGCCGCTGCTGCCCGCTCGATTGCGTCCCCGTGTTCAGAGACATCGCCCTGAACCGCGAGTACACCCGCGCGTAGTGTCATGTCTCCCTGTTGGTGGCCCCGTGCGAAAAGCCTCTCGTCTCCTGCAAGTGTCCGCTCTGGCGGGGACTGTCCTGACTGCACACAGTATCAGGCATACCGCCGCCCGGTGCTCGCTCGGCTATAACCGAACCAAACGGTTAGGTGAGACGGACTGTAGACGTGGCACATGGGAAAGCGACGGCAGGACCCGGTCGAGGTAAACGCGGACGGGTCGGCAGACCTCTATGAGATATCGACTTGGGAGCCCCGGTCGACGCTGGACCGGTTCGCCCACTGGCTCTACCACATCGGCATACGGACGCTGCGGTATCTCGTCGTTATCACAGCTATCGCGATTCTCCTCTTGCAGGTCGCGTTCGGGAGCCTTGGCGCGCTCGGCGACCAGCCGCTGTTTGCCGGCATGGCCATCCTCTCCGCCGTCCCGGCCCTCGGTCTCGCGGCGTACATTTACTACGCCGACGTGACCACGCAGGAACCGTTGACGCTGCTCGTGGGGACGTTCCTCCTTGGCGTGCTGTTCGCCGGCTTCGCGGGCGTGCTCAACGGTATTTTCGGTAGACCGGTCCAGGCTATTGGCTCCGGGTTCGGCTTGGTACCGTTTCTCGGCCAGGTGTTCTTTTTCTTCCTCATCGTCGGCCCTGTCGAGGAGACGGTAAAGCTGCTGGCGGTGCGCCTGTACGCCTTCCGTGACACCCGTTTCGACGCCGTCGTTGACGGCGCGGTGTACGGCGCCATCGCCGGTCTTGGCTTTGCGACCATCGAGAACGCGCTGTACATCACGCAGAACACCGAAATGACCGCCGGGACAGTACAGTTACTCGCCGCTAGCAGCGACATCACTGCGGTCAGAGCGCTTGCGGGGCCGGGCCACGTCATCTACTCGGCCTTCGCCGGCTACTATCTCGGCCTGGCGAAATTCAATCCGGACGATGCCGGCCCCATCGTCCTGAAAGGATTGCTCATCGCTTCGCTCATCCACGCCGTTTACAACACGCTGGCCAGCCCAGTGACGGCCATCGCGGCCACGCTATACAACGTCGACTTCCTCGTCGCGTTCTTCGGCTTCGTCATCGTGTACGACTCCATCTTTGGCCTCCTGTTGCTGAAGAAGATTCACGCGTATCGGCAGGCGTACAACCGCGCGCACGAGGACCCGGACGAGACTACGATTCATCCGGAGCAGACCGAGTTCGACCCCTAAGTAAGCTGCTCGACGTATTTCGCGACCACGTCGACCTCCAGATGGACCGGATCGCCGACGGACTTCTCCGACAGCGTCGTCTCGGCGTACGTCGTCGGAATGATTGCCACGTCGAATTCCTCGGAGCGCCGGTCGGCGACGGTCAGGCTGATGCCGTCGACCGTTATCGACCCTTTCTGAACCAGGTAGTCCCGATGAGCTTCGGGGAGAGAGAAGGTGAACGTCCAGTCTTCTCCCTCCTGTTCGATACCGACGATTTCGGCTGTCGTATCGACGTGGCCCTGCACGATGTGGCCGTCGAACCGCCCGTCGGCGGGCATTGCCCGCTCAAGGTTCACTCGGTCCCCACCGTTGAGGGCATCGAAAAACGTCCGGGCAAGCGTCTCCTGAGCGAGAAACACCTCGAACCACTCGCCGTCGACCGCCTTCTCGACGGTGAGACAGACGCCGCTGACGCTGATCGACTGGCCGTGGTCAAGTCCGTCGAACGGCGCGCCGATTCGCATCCGACGCCCGCCCTCGTCGTCAATAACCGCCTGCACCTCGCCGGTCGTCTCGACGATTCCGGTGAACATATTCCAGATACGTCGCGGCTGGCGGAAAGCACTTCGCTTCTCGGAGACGGAATATAGACTCGGAATCGAGTAATTATTTACATTACTTAAACGGAAGGAATTTATTCACGCCGCTGGTACCGCTGCGTATGGCAGCCACGCCCGACGCTGACCACGATTGGACTGCCCGCCACGCCCGGACCGAGCCGACCGAAACCGGTCGCCTCGTCGAGGTGCCCGACGAACTACTCGGAGACTGGGATCTGCGACACGCCGAGACGAAAGGCCGCGGTTAACGCTGTAGCACTTCGACGCCGACCAGCTCCGCGCCGGTCAGCGCTCGGATGTACGCACCGCCCGCGATAGAGACGTGGCCGAACTCGTCTTCTTCCATCCCGTACATCTCGATGGCTCGTGAGGTGTCGCCGCCGCCGACGACGGAGAAGCAGTCGGTCTCGGCGATGGCTTCGAGCACGCCAGCGGTCCCGACGGAGAACCGCTCGTCCTCGAACATTCCCAGGGCTCCCTTCACGAAGACGGCCTCGGAGTCGCGGATGACCGGCGAGTACTCCATGACCGTCTCGCTGCCAACGTCGAGGTAGGAGACAGTCTTCTCCTCGATGTCGTCGACGGCCTGTTCAGCGCGGTCGCCGTTCTCGTCCTCGTAGGCGAGGTCGACCGCGAGGGTAATCTGGTCGCGGTGGTCGTCGAGCATAGACTCGATTTTCTCGCTGTTTTGCTCCCACTGCTCGTCGTAGAGGTTCGCGTCGTCGATGTCGTAGCCGACCGGACGGCCCGCGGCCCGCAGGAACAGTTCGCCCGCGATGCCGCCAAGCAGGAAGTCGTCGACCGTCTCGTCTAGGTGGGTCATCACGTCGATGACGTCGGTCGCTTTGGTGCCGCCGACGACCATCGTCACCTGCCCGTCGAACTCCTTCTCGGCGATGGCGGTGTTTGCCTCGTACTCGGTCTCCATCACGCGGCCGGCGTAGGCGTCCATCACGAGCGGGAAGCCCACGAGCGAGGCGTGCGAGCGGTGGGCCGCCGAGTAGGCGTCGTTGATGTAGGCGTCGAACTCGTCTTTGAGCGTCTGGACGAACTCCGTCTGGGCCTTCACTTCGGGGTCTTCCTCGGGGAGTTCGTCGTCGCACATCCGCGTGTTTTCGAGGACGAGCACGTCGCCGCTATCGAGGTCGGCGATGTCGTGAATCGCCTGCGGGCCGTAGGTCTCGTCGATGAACTCGACCGGGTGGTCGATGTGGTCGGCGAGGATGTCGGCGTGCTGGGAAAGCGAGACGAAATCGTCGCGGCCCGGGCGGCCCTGGTGGGCCAGCACTGCGACCTCGAACCCGCGGTCGACGAGTTCGCTGATGGTCTCGGCGTGGCGTTCGAACCGCCGGTTGTCCTGTACTTCACCGTCCTCCACCGGTGAATTGAGATCGAGTCGGACGAGGACGCGCTGTCCGTCGTCGAGGTCGTCGAGCGTCTGGAAAGTCATCATTGAAAGGGAAACCTGCCGACCGCTTAACGGTTTCCGAGTCCGAACAGCAGCGGCCTTTTTGAGGAGCACCGCCGCTACTTGCCGTGCTGCCAGTGTAAAAAATGGGGGCGGAGAGGGTGGGGACACCGGCACCGTACACAGCCGACGCCGGGACACGGCGCGCCGGCTGTGAAAACGGGCCTGTGTCGACACACAGAGCCGACCAGGGGTCAGGTGCTGGTTTGGACTCTATGTGTGCCTTATTCTTAGCGAATAATAATTATAAATCTTACCAGCGCCGAAAACCGTTTCCGCGCTTACTCGGTGATGTACTCGGCCACGTCGAGCATCCGGTTCGAGAAGCCGTACTCGTTGTCGTACCAAGTGAGGATCTTCGTCATTCCGGAGACGACGTTCGTCGACTGCAGGTCGACCTGCGTGGAGTACGGGTCCCCGAGGATGTCCGAGGAGACGACGTCGTCGCTCGTGACGCCAAGCACGCCTTCGAGTTCGCCGGCGGCGGCCTCTTCGAAGGCGGCGTTGACGTCGCTCTCCGTCACGTCGTCGTCGAGGTCGACGACGAACTCGGTGATGGAGCCGTTCGGCACCGGGACGCGGATAGCCATCCCGTCGAGTTTCCCCTCAAGTTCGGGCAGAACCTCGGTGGCCGCCTGCGCGGCACCGGTGGAGGTCGGGATGATGTTCTCGGCGGCGGCGCGGCGGCGGCGGGGCTTGCCGTTCGGGCCGTCCATCAGGTTCTGGGAGCCGGTGTAGGCGTGGACCGTGGTCAGCTGGCCGGCGTTGATGCCGAACTCCTCGTCCAGCACTTTCGCCACCGGTGTGATGGAGTTGGTCGTACAGGAGGCGTTCGAGACGACCTTCTCGCCGTCGTACTCGTCGTGGTTGACGCCGTAGACGAGCTGCTTGACCGGCTCGTCGCCCTTCGGCGGCGCGGAGATGAGGACCTTGTCGGCCCCGGCGTCGAGATGCTGGCTCGCGTCCTCCTTGGTTCGGAAGATGCCGGTCGCTTCGAAGGCCACGTCAACGTCGAGGTCGTCCCACGGGAGCTGTGTGGGGTCGGTTTCGTGGAAGACGCCCGCCTCGAAGTCGGTTCCGTCGACCGTGAGGACGCCGTCGTCGACGCTGGCTCCTTCGAGTTCGCCCATGACGGTGTCGTACTGGGCGAAGTAGTCGATCTCCGAATCGTCCATCACGTCGTTGATGCCGACAATCTCGACGTCGTCGCTGTGTAACGATGCGCGGAATACGTTGCGGCCGATACGGCCGAAGCCGTTGAGGCCGACGCGAACTGGCTCACTCATTGGTGTCTAGAGAGGCAGTCGGTCAGTGTAAAGTGTTTTCGGATTTGTTGTAAATTTGTGTTTGTTTATGCGTGTTCGGGCTCGAATGATTAATAGTGAGGGTGCCATCTCGACTGAGGGTGTCCCCTCGACAGTATCTGTTGGCAGATACTAGATTCGTCCGAAGGCTTTTGAAACGGACGGACGTACTGACCGATAGGAATGAGACGCGATGACAGTGACGACCCGTTCGACGAGTTCTTCCGGGAAATAGAGCGGATGATGGACGAGATGATGGGGGCTGAAGGCGATGTCCACATCGACCGGGACACCGGTGGCGGTGGGGCCGACCTCCACGTCGACGTTCACGAAACCGACGAGGAAATCCGGGTCGTCGCCGACGTTCCGGGTGTCGACAAGGATGCAATCGACCTCAAGTGCGACGGGACTGTTCTCACGATCAACGCCGAAAGTCCGGAGCGCGAGTACCACGAACGACTGACTCTCCCGACTCGCGTCGACGAGCACTCCGCCGCCGCGACGTACAACAACGGTATCCTCGAAGTCACCTTCGACCCCGAAGAGGACTCCGCGGACATCGAACTGTAGCGCGCATAGCACACGGTCTGTTTTGTCACGCGAGAACAGCGCACTCGCGTCGCTACTGCGCCGCCGTTTCCCGTATCAATGCCGCGAGTTCGTCCCAGAAGCCGTCCTCGTACTTCGTCGCCGAGTCGATTGTCGGGCGGGCGTTCGTCTCGTTGACCACCGCCCGGTCCGCCGTCACCAGCAGGTCGACGCCGAGGTACGGAATCGCCAGCTCGTCGGCCGCGTCTTCAGCCAGTTCTCGTAGCGCCGCTGGCAGTTCCTGCCCTTCGGCTTCGGCTCCACGGTGGACGTTGTGCTTCCACCGGCCCTGCTCGCGGCTCGCTTCGGGGAGGCGGCGCTCAACCGCGCCGACGTACTCGCCGTCGACGACCATCACGCGGTAGTCTGTGGCGTCGGCGACGTACTCCTGGACGAGAAACGACTGGTCGCCGACCGCGCGATAGTCGTGGACCAGATCGAGGTAGTCGACGATGCCGAGAAACGAATCCAGGTCGTGGGCCTTGGCCACGCCGACGCCGCGGGTCGTCGAGTTCGGCTTCACGACCACGGGGGGGTCGAACCGCTCGAACGCCGCGGTCAGTTCAGCCTCGCTTGTCGGGTTCGACACGACGACAGTCTTGGGGACGGGAACGCCCGCACGGCCGAGTCGCGCCAGCACGTCGGCCTTGTTCCGTGAGCGGAGGATAGCCTCGCGGTCGTTGACCCACGGCACGTCCAGCATGGCGTCGGCGACGGCCCCCTCCATGATTCGGGAGGGGTAGACGAAGCCCACGTCGTATTCGCCGAAGGGACGCTCGTCGAGCGCCAGCGTCCGCTCGGCCGTCTCGACGTGGCCCGCCTCGATATCCCGGGCCGCCAGCGGTTCCTGCATCCGCTCAAAGGTCTCGGCGTTCGTGGCGACGGCCAGCCTGTGCATAGCGTGCAGTTGTCTTGGAGAAATATAACACGCTCGCAGCTGCTTTCGATACACGCTGACCGCTCCATCACGTAGTGCGCACTGCTCGCTGCTGACCACAGCGCACCGGTGTATAATCGAGGAATAGACACTAATTGAAGAAATTATCAGACAAACACTAAGTATACTGCGGGAAAATATATCACGCGTGTACAACGATATCCTCTTCCCGACGGACGGGAGCGACGGCGCGGACGAAGCGCTCGCACACGCACTCGAACTGGCGGAGACACACGACTCCACGATCCACGTGCTTTCTGTCGTCGACTCGACGTATCTCGGGAGTGCCGCGGCAGAAGCAACGACCATCGAATCGCTGCAGGAACAGACCGAGCAGGTCATCGACGAAACGGTCGACAATATTGCTGACCACGGTGTGCCCGTCGTCGCCGAGCACCGAATGGGCGATCCGTACGAGGAAATTATCGACTACGCCGAGACTGCCGATATCGATATGATTGTCATGGGAACCCACGGCCGGAGTGGTCTGGACCGGTTTCTGCTGGGGAGCGTCACCGAGAAGGTCGTCCGGACAGCAGACGCACCGGTGTTGACTGTCCGGTTGCCCGACGATACGTAGTAGCATCTGCCAGCAGTACCGGTCGCCTGTGGTGTGCGGAGCGTTTCACAGCTTCCTACCGAGTCACTCGCCGCTGCGACGCTGCCGGAGCACCCACAGCACGAGGAGCGCGCCCTCGACGCGGGCGGCACTGTACACCCACGGGCGGAGGTCTATGTCGTCGGCCTCTGTCGTTGCGAGCCCCATCCAGAAGTCGACGACCTTCCGGGGCCGAAGCAGTTCGAGAACGCCGAGAGCCAGGAGTGTGAGTCGGAGTACCATCTGTAGACGTACGCGGGATGGGTGCAAGAGTATTGTGGGTGTCGGTAACTTGGGGCAAGAACGTAGCTACGTTCCATTACTCAGCGGCTGGGATGCCACTCAGCACTTGAGCGGCGCGGAAAACGGAGTCGAGACGGCCGGTCCGCTGTCCGAACGGAGAGCGACCGCCGCTGTCTGATTTACGCGATCAGCAGTTCCTCTCCCCGCTCGACTTTGATGCGGCAAGAGGGCGTGATTTTGTTGTAAGCGCGGCGGAACGCTTCCTTGACGTGTTCCGCGTCTTCGACGTTGCAGTAGGCGGTGAACAGCTGTTCGCCGGCCTGAACGCGGGCGGCGGTACCGACGATCTTCCCGAAGGCGGCACGCATCCCGTCGGAGACACGGTCGGCCCCGGCACCGGTCGCCTGCTTGTTCTCGCGCAGGACCTGGTGTGGGAACTTCCGGAGGGTCATCTTGTAGTCACCATCTTCGCCGAGCTCCTTGATCATGTGGCGGTTGGCCGACAGGCGGGAGGCCTCCAGCGAGCCGTGACGGAGCTGGACTGTCTCCTCGACGATGAGGCTGATCTGGACGGGGTAATCGTCGGCGTCCTTCTGTTTACGGCCCATCTTGTGCTGTGCGATCTTCGACCCGGGAATGCCTGTGATGTATTCGCGTCGGGTGTACGCGGGCTTGTCGATGTCCCGGTACATTGAGGCGGGTTTGTCCGACATAGGTACTCTTGGAGAATACGTCGCCGAGCGGCCCAATAAGGGCTTCGAACCCGCCCGGCGGCGTGTCGCTGTGTCCCACACGCCGGTGAGTGGCCACGAACCGACCGGTGCTGTGGCGACTGGAGTCTCTGTTTGCAGTAGTCTGACAGAGGCCGGTGCTGTTCCGGTAACACCGCTGTCACCGCGTTCTTTTACGCTTCGCGCGCCTACGAACGATACCCATGAATATGCTCGTCGACGGCGAGTGGCGGACCGACGCGTACGAAACCACGAACGAGGACGGGGCCTTCGACCGGCAGGACACCACCTTCCGTGACCGGATCGAAGACGACCCCGACGCGCGGTTCCAGCCCGAGGCCGGCCGGTACCACCTGTACGCCTGCCGCGCCTGCCCGTGGGCGCACCGAATTCTGGTCGCTCGGAAACTGCTGGGGCTGGAAGACGCCATCACCGTCGACTACGTCGACCCGTATCGCGGCGAGGGCGGCTGGCAGTTCACGCCTGAGAAGGCGGGCTGTACGCCGGATACGGTCAACGGATCGGACTATCTCCGCGAGGTCTACGTCGAAGCTGACCCCGACGCGACCTGTCGCGTGACGGTCCCGGTGCTGTGGGACAAACAGGCGGAGACCATCGTCAACAACGAGTCCGAGGAAATTCTCCGGATGCTGGACACCGAGTTCGACGACGTATCCGAGAACGACGTGGACCTCTACCCCGAGGGCTACCAGAACGAGGTCGACCGCATCATCGACGACATCTACGAGCCGATCAACAACGGCGTCTACCGCTGTGGTTTCGCCGACAGCCAGTCAGCCTACGACGAGGCCGTCGAGGAACTGTTCGACGCCCTCGACCACTGGGATGCGGTGCTCGAAGACCAGCGCTTCCTCGCCGGCGACCGCCTGACCGAGGCGGACGTCTGTATGTTCACGACGCTGGTGCGCTTCGACGAGGTGTACCACACCCACTTCATGTGCAACCACAAGCTCATCCGCGAGTACGACAACCTCTGGCCGTACCTGCGTGACCTCTACCAGCTCCCCGGCGTCGCCGAGACGGTGAACATGGACCACATCACGGAGCACTACTACACGACCCACCCCGACGTGAGCCCGAAGCGTATCGTCCCGATGGGCCCTGACCCTGATTTCGAGGCCGACCACGACCGCGACGACCTGCCGGGCGACCTCCCCGAGACGCTGTTCCCGACAGCGTAACCGGGTGGTATCGCTGTCAGATATCGAACGCTGAGTCGACGCGGCCTCTTTTATATACCCAGTTCTCACCTGTGGTCAATGAGTCGGGTAGATGGTCGAAACCGGGCCGTGAGCCCGGTGATTGGTGTTGTTATTCTCGTCGGCATTGTTGCAATTCTCGCCGCCACCGTCGGTGTGTTCGCGCTTGGTTTCAACGAGCAGCAACCGACACAAGCTCCGCAGGTCGCTATCGTGGCCGACTACAACGAGCGGACCACTGTCAACGGGGAGTATCTGAACCTCAGCTTCAAAAGCGGGGACACCGTCTACAGGGATAACCTCACCGTCGTCGTCTCCGGTGCCAGGAGTACCGGCGGTAGTGACGTGACGCTGGACTCCGATCCGATACAGGCACAGGCTTCGACGCGGATCACGTCGGGAACAGAGATTACAATCCATCAGGAACAGTTCTCCGGCATCCCGAGCGGAGAACAGTTGGACCTGAACGACGCGACGCTTCGACTCGTCTGGAAGCCCGCAAGCGAACCGGGGTCGGAAACGTACGTCATCTACCGCTGGCCGGACCCGAGCCGGCGCAACTGAGCCGCTCGGAACCCGTCGGCGGGACGATAGCAGTCACTCCGGCAGCGAGAGCGTAACCGCGTCGGTCTCGTAGTCCTCGATGAACGACCCGGGGCCGCCCAGCGAGACGGTCCTATCGTCGATAGCGACGATCAGCGTGTGTTCGATAGGGTAGGAATTGGTCCCCGGCTCGACGAGCCCCTGTTTCGTCTCGACGACGGTCCCCTCGATGGTGGCGGTGTCGTCGTCGGCCTGCACTGCCCGTACCTCCGCGGAGACCTGCACGCTGTGGCCGGCGCGCAGGTGTAGCGTCGCCTGGAGAACGGCGTGGCGGAAGTCGTGGTAGGTGGCCGGCAACGGGGCCGGGTCGGTGACGGTCACCTCGGTCGCCATCAGCCAGTAGTTCCCGAGGAACGACCCCGACAGCACCGGGACGAGCTGTTGCTGGACGAAGGCGATGGCCCGCTGGTCGGAGTTGGTGCGTGTCACCATTTCTGTCGGGGAGACGAGGCCAAACTGGGCGTCGACAGTCAGCATTATCGGCATCGGCTGGTCCCACGACCGGACTACGGAGGCCAGCCCGCTCGCGTCGTCAGGGTGCAGACCGTCGGCGCTACTGACGACAAGCATGACGAGGACGCCGCGGTCGACGGCCGCGGTCAGTTCCTCAGATATCTCGGGCAGGTACTGCTGTGGAACCGACAGCATAATCTCGCGGTCCGCGTTTCTGATGTACTCCGTGAGCCGCTTGATGACTGTCACCCGCGATTTGATGACATCGAACTGCTGCGGTTCCCGCGCACTCGCCGAGTATCGAGAATCGAGCGCCCCGCTCATCTCTTCGAGCCGGTCGGTCAAGACGTCGATGACTTCCTCTGGCGGCCGGGCGCGGATTGTCGTGGGCACGACGTGGTCGTTGACCTCGACGAACCCGCGGTCTTCGAGCGATTCGCTGATGCTGTAGACGTACCGTTTGGAGACGCCGGTGTCGTCGGCGATTTCGCTGGCCGTGGCCTCGCCGCTGCCGAGGATCGACAGGTACGTGTCGACTTCCTTCTCCGACAGGCCCAGTTGTCCCAGCCTGTCTCTGAGAGTCGAATCGTCCATCTGTTCACATCTGGTACCGGCGGCGGATAACTGTGTTTCGGTGCCCTGTAGCCCGGAGACACCCTCGGAGCGTCGACGGCAGACGTGTCACCGGCTGTCCAGACGCTGCCGTCACAAGGATGAAAAACTATTACACCATATTTTATATCCCCTCCAGTGGTGTCTCTCTCCAATGACGCTCCGGACGGCACTCAACGACTTCAAGCGGACGCGGGACCGTCGCCACCAGTTCCCGGGCGAGTTCCGCTCTACGACGGGCATGTTCTCTGGACTCGATGGCCGGTTGGTGCATGTCGACAGCGATGGCTCGCTGCGGGACTACTCCTATCCGCTGTGTGGGCTCACTGGCATCGACCGCTCACGGTTCGGCGTCGAGACGGACTCGACGACGTGGTTCGGTCCCGACGCCGACCAGCGGTACTGCGGCGACGCCGGCGTCGTCGAGACGGTCCACAACTGTGGCGACTGGGCCGTCGTCCAGACGGACTGCACCATCGAGCAGGCCCACGTCACCCGATTCGAGCTTCGCGGCGACGCGCCTGCTGCCGTGTCGTTGCGGGCGTTCGTCGATTTCGCACCGGACGGGCGGAACGGCCAGCAGAGCCTGCTGATGCACGGAGACGCTGTCGAGGCATACCACCGCTCTGAACACGACTTCATCGGCGTCTCTACCGAACTCGACACTGCTGTGGGCCAGATTCCCGAACGGTTCCCCGAACTCGTCGACGACGACCCCGTCTCGTTCCCCCGGGCCACCGGGGCGCGGCGGTACGAAGACACGACGCTGACCGGCGGCGTCCTGCTGTCCGCGCCGTTCGTCGACGGCGGCGTCACGCTGGCGACGCTGCTGACGGATACGGCCGACACCGACCGCGACGCAGCGCTATCAACCATCGACCAGCTGGTGAGCGACCACTACACCTCGGAGACGGTGCTCGAAGCAGGCCAGGCACAGCGGCGGTGGAGCGTCCCCGCGGAGACGCCGAGCCACGAAAGCATCGTGGCCGACCTCCGCGTCCTCTCGCTGCTTTCGGCCGCGAACGGTGCCAGAATCGCTGCGCCCGACTTCGACCCGTACTACGTCACTTCTGGGGGCTATGGCTACACGTGGTTCCGCGATGACGCCGAGATCGCGGCGTTCCTGCTCGAAGCCGACGGGACGTTCGACCTCGGGCTCGATTCGTGGCACCAGCGCTCCGCCGAATTCTACTGTCGCACCCAGCAACCGGACGGGAGTTGGCCCCACCGCGTCTGGCCCGGCGACGAAACGCTCGCGCCGGGCTGGGCGAACGCCCGGCTCGAAAGCGGCTCGGACGCGGACTACCAGGCCGACCAGACCGCGAGCGTCACCACCTTCCTCGCGGCGTACCTCCGGACCGGCGACCCGGCCGACCCGGAGCGCATCGAAGCCACGCTCGGGCGCGCCGTCGAGAGCATCGACGACACGCTGGCTGACGACGGCCTCCCTATCGCTTGCCAGAACGCCTGGGAGAACATGCAGGGCCGGTTCACGCACACTGCCGCGACCTTCCTGCACGCCTATGCGGCGGTCGCCCGCGCACCTGTTTCCACCGCGCTCCGGGACCACGCCCGATCCCAGGCCGAGACGGTACTGTCTGCACTTGACGCTTTGTGGACCGGCGACCGCTACGCCCTCCGCGAGCATGACGGGACCATTGACGACCGACTGGACTCTGCGACGCTGGCCCTCCCAGCGGCCTGTCGCGCCGCCGCCCAGACGGTCGACCTGCCGGCAGAGACCCGCGACCGGCTCTGTACCCACGTCGAGACGACACTCGACGGGCTGGAACGGGACACCGGCGATATCCGCGGCCTCGTGCGTTTCGAGGGCGACGACTGGCGACGCGGCTCGCAGGACCGCGAGAAAGTCTGGACCGTCTCGACGGCGTGGGGCGCAAACAGTGCCGCACAGCTGGGGACCCTCTTGCGTGACGCTGACGACAGCCGAGCGACGGCGGCCTACGCCCGGTCCCGGGACCTGCTGGCAGAGATTCTTCCCGGTGGCTCGCTCGTTCAGTCCAGCGGGTACCTCCCCGAGCAACTGTTCGACGACGGGACGCCGGACTGTGGCACGCCGCTTGGCTGGCCCCACGCGCTCCGGCTGGCAACTGTGGCCCACCTCGCTGACGCCGGGGAACTCACCGCCGAGCCGCTGAGCGTCCGCGAGTAAAGCACCGCGTCACTGGGCGCTCGCGAGGCCCCGCGTTACGCGGACCGCGCTGCTTGACGTTCGAAAACGCAGCGGATGGCCGTAGGGACTCTATAACTAGCCGAAAACAGCGACTACGTCTGACCGTGGATCACTGGCTATCGCCCTACTGCGGCGCTGCAACGGGCGTGTCCTCGCCGGCTGTGACTGCCTCGCCTGTCTCCGGGTCGAACAGATGGACGGCGGATTCGTCGAACGACACCTGCACGCGGTCGCCGATGGCCGGCTCCACGTCAGTGCTGACTCTGGCGATGAAATCCGGTGCGCCGTCGCCCTCGAATCCGGTCTTCGATTCGCCCAGATCGAGATAGAGGTAATTGTCGCTGCCGATGGGTTCGAGCACGTCGACCGTCGCCGGGACGGCGTCCTGATCGCCACCATTGCTGACCGAAACGTGTTCCGGGCGGATACCAAGCGTGTACGACCCCTGCTGGATATCACCGACGGAACCGGCGCGGCCGCCCGTGAGGTCATAGGAGAAGTCATCGTGTGCGCCGGTGAGCCGCACGCCGCTCCCGAGCGGCTCTGCGGTCACATCGAGGAAATTCATCGAGGGTGAGCCGACGAAGCCGCCGACGAACTGGTTCGTCGGGTTCTCGTACACCGTCTTCGGGCGACCGGCCTGCTGGAGTTTCCCGTCGTTGAGAATGACGATGCGGTCGCCCATCGTCATCGCTTCTTCTTGGTCGTGGGTGACGTAGACGGCCGTAATCCCGAGCTCCTCTTGCAGCCGCTGGATCTCCGTCCGCATCGTCGTCCGGAGCTTCGCGTCGAGGTTGCTGAGTGGCTCGTCGAAGAGGAACACGTCCGGCTCACGGACGATGGCGCGCCCGAGCGCGACACGCTGTTTCTGCCCCCCGGAGAGCTGGTCCGGCGTGTCATCCAGCAGGTCGCCGATACCCATCATCTCGGCCGTTTCGGTGACTCGCTCTTGCCGTTCGGCCTTCGAGAGGTCCGTACTCATCCGGAGACCGAACGCCATGTTCTGCCGGATGGACTTGTGCGGGTACAGTGCGTAGTTCTGGAACACCATCGCCACGTCACGCTTGCGGGCGTGGACGTCGGTCACGTCTTCGTCGCCGATGCGGATACGGCCGCTCGTCGGCCGTTCGAGGCCGGCAATCATCCGCAGTGTCGTTGACTTCCCACACCCCGAGGGGCCGACGACGGTTACGAACTCCCCATCGTCGATGGACAGATCGATGTCGTCGACTGCCACGATGGAGCCACCGTCGAACTCCTTGCGGAGACCGTCTAGTTCGAGACTCGCCATTACACAGAGTCTCACACCCATCGCTAATAAGTTTGATGGGATTTTTCATAGAAGTTCTAGCCGAATCGGCTCGGGTGCGGAACCGGGCGCTGTCAGCGCTCTCTCGTCGCCGGTACCACGACGACATCTCCGACCGCAATCGTCCCGTCGCTACCGACCGGCGTGCCGCTGAGGAGGTCAGTGTCCCCGACTGCGCTATCAAGTGAGACGCTCGCCGTGCCGTCGCCGAAGTACAGAACGATCACCAGCGTCTCATCACCGTCGGTGCGCTCGTACGCGACGACTCCGTCCGAAGCGCCTGTTTCAACCGTGTGGGGAACCGGATGCACCCCGGGCGCGCGGAGTGCGGCGTGGTCCGCTCGCAGCGCGACCAGTCGCCGGTGGAAGTCGGTCAGCGCGCTGTCGCCGTCGTGCCACCGCATCGTCCCGCGCTGTTGTTCGACGCCGCGCTCCTGCCCGGCGTATATCATCGGCGTTCCTGGGAGCGTGAACGTGGCCCCGACGGCCGCCCGAAGCGGTGCGGCCCCGCACTCGTCGATATAGCGGTCTTCGTCGTGGTTGTCGACGTAGCGCATGTGGCCGGCGCGGTCGGGGTAGCCGTGCTCGGCCGTCGCGTCAAGCGCTTCGAACAGCGCCGACGCCGGCTCCTCGCCGGTCCCGATATCGCGCAGCGTGTCGAACAGGTCCGTGTCGTAATGCACGTCGAACTCGTTCTCGGCGAAGGCGGCGTCTCGCGGGACTGTCTCGTCGAGCAGCAGGAACTCGGGGTCGTCGGCTTTCACCCGCTCGCGGACCTCCTTCCAGAACCCGTGTGGCACGCCCCAGGCAACGTCACAGCGAAAGCCGTCGACCACGTCGCGCCATTCGTCTACCACGTCGAGCATCCAGCGCCGGACGTCGAGCGAGTCGTAGTTGAGGTTCGGAATCCGCGTCCAGTTGAAGTAGTAGCCCGGCGCGTCCTCGCCCGCCCAGTCGACATCCGAGACGTCGCGCTCGGCCGGGACGCGCTCGTAGTAGTCGGCGTACTCGGGGACGCCAGTCCGGTGGAGCTGGAAGGCCGGATGGTCCCGCGAGGTGTGGTTGATGACTAAATCGAAGACGACCCGGATTCCCGCGTCGTGGAGCCGGTCGACCAGCGACTCGAACTCCTCGCGCGTTCCCAGGTCTGTCGCAGTATCGAAGAAGTCCGTAATGTGGTAGCCGTGTCGAGTCGGACTGGCCTGAACGGGGGTGAGCCAGACCACGTCGACGCCAAGTGACTCGATATAGGGGACCCGCCGCTCGATGGCCTCGAAGGTCGTGTCGACGGTTTCGCCGGCGAACGACCGGACGAATATCTCGTAGATGGTGGCATCGCCGGCCCAGGCCGGCGGGTCTGCCGGCCGCGAGACGGACACCGTCGCGCCTGTGTCCGCGCTCTCGTTTTCCCTGCCGTGTTCCACGACCAGCGTATCAGCGACGCTGTGGCGCTCGGAGACGGCAACCGCGTGAACGCGGGCCGTTTCGGGTAGTGCGTCCCGTGGCACCCGGAGATCGTCGCCGTGGATGCTCACAGCCGACTCTTCCAGCGCGTCTCGGCCGTCGAGGTAAAACTCTACCGCGGGCTCGCTCCCTGACGGGGCCGCGTGAGTATCCGCCGAGACAACGAGGGACCCGTCTTCTGTCGCACTGGTGAGCTCGATCCGGGGTCGACCGGGGCCTTCGACGGTGACCTCGTCGGTCGCGGTCGACTCGAAGGACCCGTCGAAACTGAAAATGGCGTGGTGGGTCCCGGGCGGCAGGTCCGCCTCGAGGACCCACTCGTCACCGTCCCGCTCGGCCCAGTGTGTCCCCATCGTGAAGTCGTTGAACTTCCCGATGACGACGGCGCGGTCGGCGACGGCGATGTCCTCGCCGTCGAAGTCGTCTTCGGTGACGCTGAACCGGATGGTCTCGGTGACGGCCGGGAACGCTCGGATGATTTGCTCATGTGTACTATCTGTGGTGGTTAGCTCGGCTCGATAGACACCTGAGGTATCCGGCTCGAGGTGACAGACTGGGCCGCCGTCAAGCGTCGCCGTACTCGCCGCTGGCCGCTCGAGTAACCGCCACTCGGCGGCCATGCCGGGGTCGGGCCGGCGCGGGGCCAGTTCGACAGATTCGCCGACGGTGGCGAACCGCGGCGGGCCTGGATGGTGCATACGCCTACGGTACGGGGTCGGTACTGTGAGTGTTACGCTTCTGGTCCAATTTCAGAAAAAATATCACTTCACTACTTCTGAGAAGCGGACTTACTGAAACCGACACACAGCGAGGTACATCTGTGCTGTCTCTCTGAATCTGTCATCATTGTCTCCTTCTATTTCCGAATGATTTAAGTTATGAAGGACTATTTCATCCCATATCTATCCATGACAATGGAACGACGGACGGTGCTCAAACGGATCGGCGGTGTCGGGGCGGCTACAGCCCTTGCTGGCTGTAGTGTGCAAGAGCAGGGCAGTGGCGGCTCGGACGGCGAAACGGCTTCCGGCGGCTCGGACGACGGGGCAAGCGATGGGAGTCAGCAGTCCGGCGGGACCGCGACGGCGTGGTACCAGCTTCAGGACTCGGAGATTCCTGCACGCAAGGACGCGATGCAGACGTTCGCGAGCGAGACAGAGTTCGGCGTCGATGGGTCGGATATCTCCAACATGGAAAAGAAGACCACGAGCGCTATTCCGGCCGGACAGGGGCCGGAGATATTCGAGTGGGCACACGACTGGGTCGGCGACTACTACCAGCGGGAGTTCGTCGTCGACCAGTCCGACGAACTCTCCGTGAGTCTCGACCAGTTCACCGACGCCGCAGCCTCTGCCGTCCAGTTCGACGACGCCGTCGTCGGCCTCCCGCACTCGGCGGAGACGGTAACGCTCATCTACAACACCGATATCGTCGCTGAACCACCTGAAACTATTGACGACATGGTAGCGGCAATGGAGGAGTACCACGACCCGAGCAGCAGCCAGTACGGGCTCGCCGCGCCGTTCGACCCGTACTTCACGAGCGGGTGGATCCAGGCCTTCGGCGGCTACTACTTCGACCCGGAGCAGGACCCGGCGCTCGGGCTGGATGCCGACGAAGCTATCGAGGGGCTTCAGTTCGCTCTCGATACCCTCCGTCCGTACATGCCCGACGACCCGAACTACGAACCGCAGGCCGCGACGTTCTCGGAGGGCAACGCCGCCTTCGCAGTCAACGGGCCGTGGTACCTGGCGACGCTGAACCAGAGCGACGTGAACTACGAAGTGGCGACGTTCCCAGAGATCGACGGCGGCGAGGTGACGCCGTACACCGGTATCTCGATGTGGTACTTCGCGGACGCAATGAGCGAGGGCGGAGCCGATGCCACGGCCGCCCGGAACTTCGTCGAGTGGTTCGCTACCAACGAGGACCACGCCACGCGCCTCGCTCAAGAACAGGGCGCGATTCCGGTGCTCGACAGCCTCGTCGGCAGTGACGATCTTCCTGACCACGTCCAGACGTACTCCCAGACCGTCAGTCAGGGCGTCCCGATGCCGACCGACCCGCGCATGAACAAGGTGTGGTCGCCGCTCGAGAACGCCCTCATCGAAGCGTTCAACGGCGACGCGAGCGCCGAGGACGCACTGACGACCGCCGCCGAAGAAATCCGCAGCAACTGGGAGTAAGAACTGCCCATGAGTACCGTTTCACGAGCGGCGGACCGGATCGAATCGGTCCCGTTTCTGACGCGGGACGACGCGTCGTTACTGCTAGTACTTCCGGGGCTGTTTGTCTTCTCGGCGTTCATGCTGTTCCCGGTCCTCTACCTGCTGGGGATCTCCTTTACGAACGCAGAGCCGGCCAACCTGTTCGCCGGCGAGGGCGTCGTCGCCGTGCTCACGTTCGGCGACGCGCTGTTCGTCGGGCTAGAGAACTACGCCGACGTGCTGACCGACGGCCAGTTCTGGAACTCCTTCGGCGTCACCTGGCTGTTCGTCGCCACGAGCGTCACGCTCAAGATCGGGGCGAGCCTCGCTATCGCGCTTATCGTGACCAGTGACCTCGTCCGCGGCAAGCGCGTCCTGCGCTCGCTTATCATCTTCCCGATGGGGCTGCCGCCGATTTTCACCATCACGGTGTGGCGCGGCATCTTCAGCTCCGCCGAGTTCGGACTGATGAATCAGCTACTGACCGCGTTCGGGGCGAGTTCGGTCGCGTGGCTCTCGGGCCGCTGGACCGCCTTCGTCGCGTACAACGTCACGGAGGCGTGGCTGGCGTACCCGTTCATGGTCATCATCACCGTCAGCGCGCTCCAGGACGTACCCGAGGAACTCCACGAGGCGGCCGTCGTCGACGGCGCGGGGTTTCTCGCACGCTTTGCCCACATCACCCTGCCGTCGATTAAGCGGCCCGTCCTGTTCGCGTCGATTCTCACGTCGGCGGCGTCGTTCCAGCAGTTCCTCATCCCGTTCGTGTTTAATCAGGGCGGCCCGGCACGGGCGAACGAACTCATCGTCGTCTACGGGTACCGCGAGGCGCTGTCGTTCCAGCAGTACGGCCGCGGCGCGGCAATCAGCATCATCGCGCTCGCCTTCATCGGCGCGTTCATGTGGCTCAACGTGAAGAAAGGCAAACTCGCAGACGGGGTGAACGACTGATGTTGCTCGGTGCAATCGCCCGGAAGCTCAGCGACGATGTCAAGACGCTCGCCACGATGCCCGCCCGAACAGTTCGAAAGTGGTCCTACACCGTGCAGGCCGTCCGTCGCGGTGAACTGCCCGCTTCGGCAGTTCTGAAGGTCATCCTCTCGACCATCGGCGCGACGCTGGTCGTGCTGGCGCTCCTCTTCCCGATCTACTGGATTCTGATGGCGGCCCTCTCCGGCTCCGGAAGCTCGCTGTACACGTCTGAGAGCTTCTCGCTGGTTCCGTCTAACCCTACGGTCAAACCGTTCATCTGGGTTATCGGCGACCTCATCGTGCCGTCGTACTCGATCTCAGCGGCCATTCCGTTCACCGACCTCGCCTTCGTGTTCCAGACGCCGGGGATCGAACTGCTTGACGCGTCCGACTACGGCGTCGATCGCCCGTCGGATTTCAAGCACTTCCTCTGGAACAGCCTCATGGTGGCGATTCCCACCGTGCTGATCGCGATGTCGCTCATCATTCCAGCGGCCTATGCGCTCTCCCGCCGTGAGTTCCTCTTCCGACGGAAGATTCTGTTCCTCTATGTCCTGATGACACAGGTCGGTGGCGGTCTCGGTGTCGCCCTGCTCATCGGGATGTATGCGCTGTACGTTCAGTTCGGCATCAACGACAGCAAACTGGCGCTTGCGGTGTACTACGCGGCGACCGCCGTGCCGTTCAACACCTGGCTGCTGAAGACCTACATGGACGGCATCCCGGTCTCCTACGAGGAGGCCGCCGTCGTCGACGGCGCGCCGCCGTGGCGCGTGGTGACGGAAGTCATTATCCCGATGTCGACTGCCGGGCTGGCGACGGTGTTCATCTTCGTCTTCCTCACCGGCTGGACGGAGTTCGTCGTCGCCCAGACGCTACTGGGGACGGAGAACTACACCCTGCCGGTCGGTCTGTACGCGATGGTCGACGAGTACTCCATCCCGTGGGCGCGCTTCTCCGCGTTCGCGCTCACCTTCGCCTCGCCGATTATGCTCGCGTACCTGTTCGCCCAGCGTTACATCGAGGGCGGCCTCTCCTTCAGCGGGATGGAGGGGTAGCGGCCACCCCAGTCGTCATCCAGCAGCCCTCGTAGGGCGCTTCGGTCTGCTTTTCGACCGTCCAGCGGTAGCTCGTCGTCGTTCCGTTCGCATTCACGACCGTTACCGGCTGTGACGCGGTGTCGCCGTCGCGGTCGAGCGGCCCGTACCGCACGCCCGTCGCGTTCAGGAGCGGCTCAAACCCGCTCTGGATCGTTCGGACGAAGTTCGAGTACGGTCCCGTCAGGTCCCGGTTCGATGGCGCGGCGAACTGCCAGGTCGTGTTGATACCCTCGCTCGTCGCCGGGTCGTTGTTCTGCAACGCGAGGACCTGGATGTGGACGACCAGCCCAGGCGGTCGCTCGCAGTTCGGCCGCAGTTCGAGGACCCGCGGCTGTGTCACGGCCGATCTGTTGGTGTCGACGGAGACGTTGCCCCAGTACTCCCGCCCGCCCGCCGCCGGTTCTGCCGCTTTCGCGTCCTCTGTTGGCACGTTGGCGGGCGTTATCGTCGCTTTCGACTCCGTCGAGTCGCCACCACCGAAAAACGCACCGCAGCCCGCCAGTGCTACGACCGCGGCAAGTGCGACGAGCGCCAGCGACCGAACGGCTGTCATACCCCTGTATTGGGGTGACGCTCCTTCGATGTTCCGTCGCCGCGTCCGCGCGCTGCTTCGCTTGGCAACGGTCGACGCCGTCAGCCGAGCTGTTCCTCAACCGTGTCCACGTCGGCTGGTTCGTTGACGTTGTGACACCACCCCTCCAGTTCGACCGCCTCGACGCGGTGGCCGGCACTCAGCAACAGGTCGATTGCGTCGGGGAGTTCGTACTCACCCCGCTCGGAGGGACGTATCAGCGCGCAGGCGTGGCCGATAGCCGGTTCGAACACGAAAAAGCCCCGCGCGACTAGCGTTGACGGCGGGTCCGCCGGCTTCTCGACGAGGCCAGTCACCCGTCCTTCCCCGTCCGTTGTGACGACGCCGGTCGACCTAGCCTCGGCCCGGGACACGTCCTCGACCAGTAGCGTGGCGCTGGCGTCGCTCTCGCGGTGGCGGGCGAGCGCGTCGCCGACGTTCGCCCGGCAGACGTTGTCGCCGTTCAACACGACGAAGGTCCCGTCGACGGCGGTCCGGGCCTGTTCGAGCGCGTGGGCCAGCCCCAGCCGTTCCTCCTGTCGGACGTACGCTATCGGCGTGTCCCGGTACTGGTCGCCGTAGCGGGCGACGATGTCGTCGCCGCGGTAGCCGACGACGACGACCAGGCGGTTGACGCCGACCGACAGCAGCGTCTCGAAACAGTGGGTCAGCAGCGGCTGTCCGGCCACCTCGACCAGTCCCTTCGGCTTGTCGGCGGTGAGCGGTCGCATCCGCGTTCCCTCGCCGGCGGCGAGTACGACACCGTCCATGGCCGGCCCCACGCCCGCGCCGGCTAAATGCCTGTGGGCGAGCGGGTTTTGATTCTGGCCCGCCACCGATCCGTATGGCGGAGAAGTGTGATACCTGCGGCCGGTCGGTCAGCGTCGGGGACGCGATTCGCCGGGAGACGTTCGGCGACCTCGATACCGAGCGCTGGCATACTGTCCGGACTGCGGTGCGCGGCTCCGGACGATATTCGTCGGGCCGGACTCGTAGCGGGGAAAGAGACACGTGGCAGCGGCGTGTGAGTCAGACACATGGAAGACGAAGCGTGGCGGTCGGTCGACATCATCAGAGACACTGACGGCGTGCCGCATGTCCTCCAGCAGAAGGTGCTGGTGTTCACAAGCGGCGTCTCCGAGGAGTCGGCTGGCTACACGAAACCGGCGCTGGAACACCGCCTGGTACCACTCAAAGACCTCACGAAATTCGGGCAGACGTGACCCGTTCTCGGGGCCGTCAGCACGTCGACCGATAGCTTAGGTGCGTGACCGGTTGGGCAAGAAACACCTCGGGATACACTTTTGCGCCCGTCGGAACGAGTATCCACAATGGCGGAACCGCTGTACGTCGGCGTTGATCGGAGCGACGAGTCCTGGGTTGCTGTCGCGTTCACTGGCGACGGCTTCGACCACGCGTCGGTGTTCGACAGTATCGGTGCGTGCTGGTCAGCCTACGACGAGCGCGCCCGCCGGATTCTGGTCGGCGTCCCAATCGGACTTGTCGAATCCGGCGAGCCGGACCGCCGGTGTGACGAACTCGCTCGGTCCGTTCTCGGTGCGCGCAGCTCGACCATCCACACACCGCCGGTACGGGAAGCGACGCGAAAACAGCGCTACTCGACGGCCAATCGCGTCCACAAGCGCAAGACCGGGAACGACCTCTCCGAGCGGGCGTTCGAACGCAGCGACAGCCTCGCCCGGGTCGATGAACTCCTGCAGGAACTGCCCGAGGCCGCCGCCGCTATCCGAGAGTCTCACCCAGAGGTCTGTTTCCGGGCGTTCGCCGGCGAGCCGCTCAGTTACTCGAAGCGCACCGCCGGGGGATACGCAGAGCGGATGCGGATTCTCGCCCATTACGACCGCGACGCTGCCCCGACGGTCCAGAAGGCCGCCGAAGCGACTGGTGGCACGGCAGTGGCTATCGACGACGTGCTGGACGCTGTCGTCCTCGCGTACACAGCCGTCCCGGATGACGGAGAACTGTACACGCTCCCGCCCGAACCGCCGCGGGACGCGGCGGGGCTGCCGATGGAGACCGTCTATCGGGCGGCGTCGCCACTGCTCACGTAGTGGCGTGTCTCGCCGAGTGCCGTTGCTCGCCGTGAGTTGTGTGCGTGCCAGCGACACTGCCGTGCGTGCGTACACCGCGACCGCTGACAAGTGATTATAGTGCTAGACTGCAGACAGAACCGGTCTTACAGTCGCGTGAGGTTGGTCGCACGCGGACCCTTGTCCGCCTGCTCGATGTCGAACTCGACTTCCTGCCCCTCTTCGAGGTCAGGGCCGCCGACGTCTTCCATGTGGAAGAAGACGTCTTCGTCCGCATCGTCGGTCTCGATGAAGCCGTAGCCACCAGTGTCGTTGAAGAAGTCGACAGTGCCTGTCGCCATCGTTAGAGCCTCGTGACGTTGTTGGCGCGCGGACCCTTGTCCGCCTGCTCGATGTCGAATTCGAGCTCCTGTCCTTCCTCGAGGTCCGGGCCGCCGATGTCTTCCATGTGGAAGAAGACGTCCTCGTCCGCGTCCTCAGTATCGATGAAACCGTAACCGCCAGTGTCGTTGAAGAAATCAACCGTTCCTTTCGCCATTGCAACCATAGAGATGCCAGCACCACGGATAACAGTGTCGGTACGATACTCTGGTAGGAAACAGAGAAAACCGCCCGCAGTCTGGCGATTAGGGAGTGTGTAATACTGGCACACCACACGCGTCGGCTGATCTCCCGGCTGGCTGTCGACGCTTCGGCGTCGCGCTCGGTCCTATCATTTCACTAATCGAATGGAATTAGCCATTCGAGCACAAGTCGTAACTATGTACCGCGGTGTCCGGGCCCGCCTTGCGCCGTGGCTGCTCGCTGGCTTCGGTCTCGCTTTTACAGGTGTGGCCGTCGTCTGGCACCTCGGTATCGAGACACAGCGCATCGGACAGGTCGGTGGCCCCGTGCTTGCACTGGGCCTTGACGGACTACTGCCGCTGGTGCTGGTGTATGGCAGCTATCGCCTCGTCTCGTCGTCGACACCGGGTGAGCAGATCTGGACCGTTTTCGTCTGGAGCGTCGCTGGCAGTCTCGCAGTCGGGACGGTCATCGGTTTGAGCGTGTTTATCCGTATGATGGAGGGCCGAACGATCGCCGAACCGGTGTTCGTCACCCTGTTGTCGATGGAGACTGGCGCTGTCACGGGACTCATCGCGGGCACGCTCGCGGTCCGGGCCCGTCAGGATGCCAGCCGTGCGACCCGAACCGCGAACACGCTGTCGTTCGTCAACGACCTGCTCCGGCACGATATCGCGAACGGACTGGTCGTTATTGACGGCCGGGGGACAATCATCCGGCGCAACGCCGACTCGGAGACGATTCAAACGGCAGCGGACGCGATTCGTGAACAGGTAACCGAACTCGACAGCCTGGTCGACAACGCCGGGGCTGTCGTCGAGACCCTCGGTCCCGACCCGACCTTCGAACCGACTGACGTTGTCGGAATCGCCGAGGCGGTGATACAGCGAATCGAGCAAACACATCCCATCGCTATCGAGTTTCAAGCATCGGGCAGCGCGATGGCACGCACAAACGAGGCCGCCCGCCCGGTTCTCCGGAATCTCATAGAGAACGCTATCGAACACGGGACGCCAGCGGCCGAACTCTCCGCCGAGGGGACCGCGACGGACGGGGCAGCGCTACAGAGCGAGGCACCGCGAGCGGAGGCCGGCCAGTCGACTGGAGACGAGCGCGATCACCCGTCGGTGTTCGTCGCGATCCGCGAAACTGGCGATGTCGTCGAGATTCACGTGGTCGACGACGGCCCGGGGATTCCCGACGACCGGCGTGACAACATCTTCGACCCGCGAGCGGGCGACACGCACGGCGGTGGGCTCCATCTCGTCGAGACGCTCGTTACCAGCTTCGGCGGCGACATCTACCTCGCCGACTCCGCCAGCGAATTCGACACGGACTTCGCCGACACCGACCTCGACGGCGCGCACTTCGTTGTCGAACTCCCGCGAGCGTGACACAGTACCGCACGACCGACGTTTCTTGATTGTGGGGGGCACAGTGGGGGGTATGTTCCCTCGCTTGCGCGCACAGGGTCCGACCGTACTCATCCCGCTCGCGTGGCTGCTCGTGGGACTTGCGCATCTCGACGCGGTCACTGAGCGGACAGTGCTGGCGTTTCACGTCGTCGCCGCCGTCCTCATCGCTGCGTTCGCCGTTCTTTCGTGGGACGAGATGGTAACTGGCGTCCTCCGTATCTGGCGCGATATTCTGCTCGTTGGACTCCTGCTCACCGTCGGCGGCATCGTCGGTTTCCTCTACTCTCCGCTCCGGGTTCCGTTCCTGACGACGACACTACTGGGGTGGATGGCTGTTCCGGGCGTCGGCCTCTACTACACTGGGAAGCACGTTCCGGCAGGCCAGCGGGCGTACACGGCCGGCGCAGTGCTGAGTGTTCTCGGCGCGGCAGTGTACGCTGGCGCGCTGTTCCCGCCGGCGGAAACCGCGTTGCTCGCCGGCATCGGACTTGCGCTGGTCGGCCAGACGGTCGGCATCGTTCAGGCGGTGCGCCAGCCCGAGGAATCGTCAGGCTAGGGCTGCGTCGAGCTTCTCGACTGGATGCGGCGGCTCCCCGTCACTTTCTGCCCAGTCGTCCAGTTGCGTGCGACAGGACGCGCCGGGCGCGACCACGGTGTCACCGCAGCTGTCGCCTATCTGGTCGAACAGTATCGAGCCGATAGCTTTGCTCATCGAGAAGTGCTCGGTCTCGTAGCCGAAGGAGCCGGCCATGCCACAACAGCCAGAATCCAGCGGGTCCACGTCGTAGCCGGCCCGCCGGAGCACGCCGACGGCGTGGTGGTCCTTCTTCGTCGCCTTCTGGTGGCAGTGGCCGTGGTAGGTCAGCGTCTCGCGCCCAGCGTCCCAGTCGGCCCCCTCGTCCAGCCGGAAGGTGTCGAGGTACTCACAGACGCCGTACGCGTTTTCGGCGAGCACCTCCACGTCCTCCCCCGAGAGCAGGTCTAAATAGTCCGACTGGAACATCACGGCGTCGCTCGGTTCCACCAGCACCACGTCCCAACCCTCCTCGACTGCGGGAACGAGCGCGTCGACGTTGTCCCGCGCAGTGGCTCGGGACTGGTCCAGAAACCCCTTCGAGTGGGCCGGCCGGCCGCTGTCGGTTCGGTCAGCCAACTGGACGTGGACGCCCGCGGCTTCGAGCACGCGAACGGCGGCTTTCCCGACCTCGGGGTGGCTGTAGTTCGTGTACGTGTCAGGGAACAGCAAGGCTTGCCGCTCGGCATCGCCGGCCGGGACCTGCGGGCCGCGGTCGTCGAACCAGTCCTGTAGCGTCCTGCGCTGGAAGCTTGGAAGCGTCCGCTCGGGGGCGATGCCGACCGCCTTTTCGAGGACAGTGCGAGCGCCCGGCACCTTCGTCGCGAGGTTCGACAGCGGCGCGAACGCGCTTCCGAGTCCGGCAAGCGCATCGATGTTGGCGAACACCTTGTCCCGCAGGCTGGAGCCGTGTTTCTGGTGGTGGGCGTGGGTCACCTCGGCTTTGAGCTTCGCCATGTCGACCTCGCTCGGGCAGTCCTTCGCACACCCCTTGCAGCCGATACAGAGGTCGAGCACCTCGTGCATGAATTCCTCGTCGGTGGGATCGTCCGGGAGGTCGCCGCTCATCGCCTGCCGGAGCATGTTCGCCCGGCCCCGCGTCGCGGTAATCTCCTCCTCGGCGGCGCGGTAGGTCGGGCACATCACGCCCCCGGTGGTCTCCTGTGGCCCGCGACAGCCGCCACAGCCGTGACAGAGCTCCACCATCCCCTGCATCCCGTTGTCGTCGTCCCACTCCAGCGCGGGGTCGAACCCGGTCTCGAACTCGTAGGCCGGGTCGAATCGGAGGTGCTCGGTCATCTCGACCGTGCGCGCCCGCTCGGGCTTTGCGCCGGACTCGACAGCGGCGTCGTCGACGCCGACGACCTGGCCGGGGTTGAGCAGCCAGTCGGGGTCGAACGCGGACTTGAGCTCCTGGAACGTCTCCCAGAGGTCCGGGCCGTAGAGCTTCTTGTTCCACTGCGTGCGGGCGCGGCCGTCGCCGTGCTCGCCCGAGACGCTCCCGCCGTATTTCACGACGAGGTCCGTCACCGCGTCGGCGATGGACTCCATCGTCTCGACGCCCTCGACTGTCTTGGTGTTGATGAGCGGGCGGATGTGGAGCACGCCGGGCCCGGCGTGGGCGTAGAAGGAGGCGAAGGTGTCGTGGGCCTCCAGAATCTCCTGGAAGTCGGCGACGTACTCGGGGAGGTTCTCGGGCGGGATGGCGGTGTCCTCGATGAACGAGCCGTGTTTCTCGTCGGTCGTCCGCGAGAGCAGGATGGGGAGGCCGGACTTGCGCATCTTCCAGAATTTCTCGCGTTTGGCCTCTTCGTGGGCCTCCATGGCGTCGAAGGCCCGCACCGGCGCGTCGACGACGGTCCGGCCCGCCGTCGGGTCGGCGTCGGGGGCGACGCCCTCGGTCCGGTCCGCGAGCAGGTCGGCGACCTTCCGGCGGCCGCTCTCCTCGTCGTCGGCGTAGAACTCCACGATGAGGACCGCCCGGGTCCCGTCGGGCAACATGCCGACCACGTCCTCGAACTCGGCGGTGTCGCGGGCCAGATCGATGAGCACGTCGTCGAGTACCTCGACGGCCGCCGGGTCGTGTTCGAGGATGTCCGAAACGTCTTCCATGGCCTCGATGAGTCCCTCGTAGGCGAGCAAGGCCATCGACTTGGTCTCGGGAATCGGCTCCAGGGACACCTCGGCCTCGGTGACGATGGCAAGCGTGCCCTCGCTGCCGGCCAGCAGCGAGGCGACGTTGACGGTCCCGTCCTCGGCGTCTTCGAGGACCCAGTCGAGGTTGTACCCCGAGACGTTGCGCTTCAGGTCCGGGTAGTGGCTCTCGATTTCCTCGCCCTCCTCGGCGAGTATCCGCTCTATTTCGGCGTAAATCCGGGCTTCGAGGTCGCCGTCTGGGTCCGCCCGGTCGCGGAGTTCTTCGCGGCTAATTTTGCCGAAAGTCGTGACAGTGCCGTCCGCGAGGACGACCTCGCACTCCTCGATGTAGGCGTCGGTCTTGCCGTACTGCAGGGAGTGCGCGCCGGTGGAGTTGTTGCCGATAGCGCCCCCGAGCACGCTCTTGTCGCCCCATGCGGGGTCTGGAGCGAACTTCAGCCCGTGGTCGGCCAGTTCCCCGTTCAGATCGCCGAGCTTGATGCCCGGCTGCGCTCGCGCCCGCCGGTCGTCCGGCCGCGTCTCGACGAGTTCGTTCATGTACCGCGAGAAATCCAGCACGACGGCCTCGTTGACGGTCTGGCCGGCGAGGCTCGTCCCGCCGCCCCGGGGAAGAACCGGAATCTCTCGCTGGGCACAGTAGGACATGACCGCGGCTACGTCCTCGGTCGAGCGCGGGTAGACGACGCCGATGGGCAGTACCTCGTAGAGGCTGGCGTCGGTCGCGTACAACTGCCGCGAGTACTCATCGAACCGGACCTCGCCGTCGATACGCGTCTGCAGGTCGTCTACGAGACCGGACCGGGCGACGGTGTCGTTCTGATAGTCGTAGTTCGATACCTCGTCGGCCGAAGGGTCCATCCGGGTGCCGGAATCGGTTGCCATGGTTTGTTTCGTATCCAGCCGCCCGGCCACCGACGGACCGGGTACTCGGCGGTTTGCTCTGGCTGTTCTAGCTGTACGCCTGTCAAAACAGTTCCGCTACGGCCCCCTCTCACGCACACCCGACCCGGTCGAGTGCCGATCCGTTACGGCGCTTCTATATTTCCGTGATAGCATGTGTTACGCAATTGTTAATATAATCACGAGCGTATATAATGTGATTATGACACACAAAGACGACCCCTTCGAGACAATGCTCCGACTCTTTGCACAGACACAACGGGAGATGATGGACGACAGTTTCGGCCGGTGGACAGGGGCCGATTCGGGACGCCGAACGGACAACAGTCCCGAGTACCGCACTGACCGACCGGTTAGCACACACTCGGACGACCACCGCCGACACGGCATCGACACGAACCTCCACGTCGACGAGACCGACGACGGATACGCCGTGATGGTCGACCTCCCGGGCTTCGAGCGGGACGACCTCGCCGTTCGTTTCGACGACGGCGTCCTCACAATCCAGGGTGAGAGCACGGTTGCTGAAGAGACCAGCGCCGGCGCTCGCCGACACAGCCGACGAGTCGCCGAGCGAGTCGCCGTTCCACAGCCGGTCTCAGACGATGCGATCACCGCCACCTACCACAACGGCGTTCTCGAAATAACGCTGCCACGCGCGGCTGACGCCGACGATTCGAACCGAATCGAAATCGAATAGGCCTTTTTCAACAATTCTCTGTCGATAGTAACTGAACGGGCAGTGATATCATCTTTAGTAACCTGTTATCCTGAGCCAGCGATTGTCAATTTGTCATGTGGTGGGCGAGCGCCCCGGATCCGTCGCGTGACTACAGATCGACCGTCACACGAAGTTCGCTGTCAGTTACCGTTCCGATGGCGTCAGCAGCGATCTCGATGTCGTCCTCGTCGGCGTCACCGAACCCGAGTCCCTGCACCCAAGCCTCGGTGAGGTCCGGGTCCGGTTCGACATACGCGACCTGCTCCTTCGGGTCAACCTGGGTTACGATGCCGATCTGTTCTCCCTGTGCGTCCATGAGAAACTTCCCTTCGTCTTCTGTCGATAGTACTGCCATTTCGTCTGACACCACTGGCCGGATCAAGTAATAAACGTCGGTCACGGCGGCACAGTCTCCGTCTCCTTTTGAGCCTGCTGTCAGCCGACATCCGCCCCTGCCGCTAATACCGTGAGAAGTTCTCGTCGGGGTATACCCCTTCGTCAGTGATATCTACTACGTCCAGCGTCGCCAGCCGACTGAGGCGGTCTGCCGCGTCCCCTTCGTCGACGCCCAGTTCCACCGCCCGTGCCAGCACCCGGTCACGGGTGGGCACGGACTCGATGAAGCCGTCACTGTCTGTCTCTGTCTCCTCTGCGATGATCGCCTTCAGGATGGCCCCGTGTTCCCGCTTCGACGGTGTGATGCTGTCACCGGTCCAGTCCACACTCAGTGTCCCATCTTCGTTGACGTGGGAGACGACGAACCCGTCCGGCAGCGCTTCCGTCACCGCCGCCACCAGCGCCGCCCGGTCGAGGCGCGCCTCGAACCGGAAGCGCCTGCCATCTCTGGACTGCCCAAGGCTCCCGACATTCGTCCCCGCTTTTGCTATCGCCTCCGAAACCGCGTCAGCAAGCCGCTCCTGTACTGACGCCGCGACGGCACCCCGTTCCGCGCTGAGGGCGGTGAGTTCGTCGGTCAGGGTCGCGTGGCGCTCCATCTGCTCGTGTGCTGACTTTTCTGTCATACCCATGCTACTCGTCGCCACGAACGTACCTGTTCCGGCGGCTGAGTCAAGTCAATAGGGCAGCGCGGTAGTCGCTACTTGATCACCTCGTCCAAATCCGCTTGAGAGGGTCGTTACTGCTCACTTAGTTCGTGGAAAAATGCCGCCTCCCGGATTTGAACCGGGGACAGCTCGATCTTCAGTCGAGTGCTCTCCCAGTCTGAGCTAAGGCGGCGTGCACTCCAAGCGATGACGAGGGTAGAAAAAAGCATTTCGAAAGCGGGCGCAGATTATGTGGTATCGACGAGTGGTTCGGCCGCCGATTACGGGAGAAACAGGTCCGCGCTGTCGAACGTCTCGCCACAGTCGTCACATTCGTACTCAGTACCATTGGTCGTTGAGACGTGCCCGCTACAGGCCGGACACGTCGAGCCGTCTATCATGCCACGCACTACCACTACTCCGGATATATGGGTTACGGGCGACTATCAATCGAGATAGAGGGCCTGATATTGGGAGTTGGCGGCTGCGCGTGGGCGCTTGCCCCGCTGGAGTTCAAACTGAGGCCGAAAGCGGCGAGGCGTAGCTGGCTCTACCACAACTGAGCTTGGAATTGAATGCCCCAAGGAACCCAGTTGTTCCGGGGCGTCCTCGTGAGCGAAGCGAACGAGGGCTCGGGAGAGTAGTGCCCTCTCGGTGGAGTCGAACCGACGGAAGACTCACTGCGTTGCGCGCGACTGGCAGGAATCGAATCCACTGAGACCGTCCGCTCCTCACGTCCGTTCGTCGCAGGATGGGTCCGGGCGGATTCGAACCACGGTCACTCCGCGCTGCTTCGTTCCCTGATTCGAACCGTCCAGCCGCATCACACACGCGGCGCTCGTCAATGAGCGCAGCGAGAGGTTCAGTGGGTCCGGGCGGATCCGAACCGAAGGAAGACTCACTGCGTTCGTCTTCCAGGGTTCGAATCACTATCCCCCACACAGACACCGCTGGCTCCTCGTTACACTCGCCGCAGTCGGTGTCAGAAGTGGGTCCGGGCGGATTCGAACCACCGGCCTCGGCCTTGTAAAGGCCACGTCATAACCAACTAGACCACGGACCCGTACTCCACCGTTTTCCATCGGCAGGAATAACGCTTTCTCTCTCAGTCGACAGTGGGCACCGACAGTATTACCCACGGCCTGTCCCTCACACGGAGTATGCAGCGCCCTGCCGTGGTTGTCCTGGGAGCCGTCGGGCTTCTCGTCGCCGCCGCCGTGGTCCTCCAGACCGGGCTCTGGGTCGAGGTGCTGGGAACTGGCGAGTACGAGGAGGGGACAGTGACGGTTCGAGAGGGAGCGACGACGGCGACGACACCGACCGGGACGGACGCTTCGACGCCGGAGACGACCGTCGCGGTACGTGAAGACAACGCTGGGGAACCACTGGGCACGGTCGAGGTTCGCATCGCACAGACGTTCAATCAGCGCTATGTCGGACTGAGCGAGACCGAGTCACTCGGACCGGACGAGGGAATGCTGTTCGTCCACGAGTCCGAGGGGACACACACCTACGTCATGCGGAACATGTCGTTCCCGCTCGATATCATCTTCATCGACGCTAACGGCACTATCACAACGATCCACCACGCGCCGCTCCCGCCGGAGGGCGAACAGTACAGCGCGGAGTATCCGGGCTATGGGAAGTACGTCCTCGAAGTGAACCGCGGGTGGACAAACCGAACCGGCGTCGAGGTCGGCGACCGGGTCGACCTGCCGCCCGAAGCCACGTAGCCCGACGACCTTTTGCGGGTTCGGCCCCTGAATTCGATAATGGATTTCGACGCGGGTTCGGACGACGACGTGTTCGAGGACGCCAGGGAACGCGTCGACCGGCCGATGCTCAGACTGTTCACCGGCTACGGCCGGGGGCAGTTGGGGGCGTTCGTTGTCGGCCTCTGCAGTTCTATCGTGGCCCGGATGCTGGACCTGCTGCCGCCCATCCTCCTCGCGCTGGCTATCGACGCCATCTTCCTCCAAGAGACCGAGTACGGGCTCTTCCTGGTTCCCGACGCCTGGATTCCCAGCGGCCAGGGGCCGCAGTTGTGGCTCACGGCCGGCATCATCGCCGCCTCCTTTGGCCTCGGGGCCGTCTTCCACTGGAGTCGGAACTGGGGCTGGAACAAGTTCGCCCAGCACGTCCAACACGCCGTCCGCACCGACACCTACGAGACGATGCAGCGGCTGAACATGGACTTCTTCGCCGACAAGCAGACCGGCGAGATGATGTCGGTGTTGTCAAACGACGTGAACCGGCTGGAGAAGTTCCTCAACGACGGGCTCAACTCCGCCTCGCGGATGATAATCATGGTCGTCGGCATCGCCACGTACCTGTTCTATATGAACTGGCAGCTGGCGCTGGTCGCGTTGCTCCCGGTGCCGCTTATCGCGGTGTTCACCAAGCGGTTCATCGAGACTATCCAGCCCAAATACGCCGAGGTGCGGTCGACGGTCGGAAAGCTCAATTCCAGACTGGAAAACAACCTCAGCGGCATCCAGATAATCAAGACCGCCAACACCGAACCCTACGAGGCCGACCGCGTCGAGGATTCCTCCGAGGACTACCTCGACGCCAACTGGGACGCCATCGAGACGCGCATCACCTTCTTCCCCGGCCTCCGACTGGTCTCGGGCCTCGGGTTCGTCGTCACGTTCGTCGTCGGCGGGCTGATGGTCACCGGGCAGGCACCCGGCCCGCTGACGGCGCCGCTCTCCCGCGGGCAGTTCGTCGCGTTCATCATTTACACCCAGCGGTTCGTCTGGCCGATGGCGCAGTTCGGACAGATTATCAACATGTACCAGCGGGCCTACGCCTCCGCCGAGCGCGTGTTCGGGCTGATGGACACGCCTGGCCGCCTCGAAGAGGCCGAAGACGCGCCGCCACTCGCCGTGACCGACGGGCGGGTAGAGTACGATGACGTGACCTTCGGCTACGACAGCGACGACCCGGTGCTCTCGGACGTCTCTTTCGAGGCCGAGGGCGGTGAGACGGTCGCGCTCGTCGGCCCGACCGGCGCGGGGAAATCCACCGTTCTGAAGCTCCTGCTCCGGATGTACGACGTGGACGAGGGCGCAGTCCGCATCGACGGGCAGAATGTGCAAGACGTGCAGATACAGAGCATCCGCCGTGCCATCGGCTACGTCAGCCAAGAAACGTTCCTGTTCTATGGCACGGTCCGCGAGAACATCGCCTACGGAAGCTTCGACGCCACCGACGAGGAGATCGTCGCTGCCGCGGAGGCCGCCGAGGCCGACCAGTTCGTTCGCAATCTCCCCGACGGCTACGACACGATGGTCGGCGAGCGCGGCGTCAAGCTCTCGGGCGGCCAGCGCCAGCGCATCGCCATCGCCCGGGCGATGCTGAAAGACCCCGAAATCCTCATTCTCGACGAGGCGACCAGCGACGTGGACACGGAGACGGAGATGCTCATCCAGCGGTCCCTCGACGACCTGACCGCCGACCGGACCACGTTTGCCATCGCTCACCGCCTCTCGACGGTGAAAGACGCCGACACGATTCTCGTCGTTGAGGACGGCCGCATCGTCGAACGGGGGAGCCATGATGAACTGCTTGCCGCCGACGGCCTCTACGCCAACCTCTGGGCAGTCCAGGCCGGCGAAATCGACGAACTTCCCGAAGACTTCGTCGAGCGGGCGATTCAGCGCCGGGCGCGGACGGATGCCGACGACTGAACCGGCGAGGACTCCTTGTCCGAGCCGTCAGTGGTCGGCATTAGCTGATGACTGAAGGGGGAGGACGCTATGTTCGAGCCGTTTGGCTCTGCTGACATCTTATTCTTCAGATGTGGCGCGGCCGACAGCTGGTCGCCGGAAATCAATGCCCCGAGGAATCAGAGTTCTCTTCTGTCACTCTGTCCTGTCGGTACTTGGCGGTGCTAGCTGACCCACACTCACAGACGACAGCACGCTCCCACAGCTCAGACAGTAGTTCTGCCGCGACCGTCGACTGACCCTCGCGTGACAAACAGATACGAGACGACGAACGAGACTGCAAACAGCGGCGGGAGAGTCAGGGTTTGCGTCATCGGATCTGGCGGCGTGACGAACGCCCCGACGATGAATGCGAGGAGAACAGCAAGCGAGTAAGCAGTAACTATCCGTTCGCGCCGGTCGGCTGGCTCCGAGCGCGACTCCCAGTCGTGTCGGACGTAGCGGACCCAAACGTAGTAGACCAGCCCAAAACCCGTATACAGGAACAGGAACGTCCAGAGAGTTGAGCCGTTACGTGCGCTGGCCTCTGCACGGGCCCAGTAGCCCAGTGCGATGAGATTTCCAACGTAGATGACGGTCGTAAGCGCCAGAGCAGCGCCGATTAAAGACTGTTCAACGGCGAACGGGGCGGATTGCACAGGTCGCAGTCGTTTTCAGATGCGTATAGGCTTTCGGTGAGAGACGCCTCGCTGGTTCAACAATTCAATAGCAAAGACGCCGATTTCTACCCGGCCGAACGCAAACGATTATTACGTGTCATATTGTAATATTATCACATGTCAACCACGTACCTCGCTAGCATGGGACTAATGGGCGCGTTCGTGGTGGCGGTGGTCGCATGGATGGTCCGGGGACGCCGCTGGTACCAGTACAGTCCGGGAGCGTCGACGAGCGCCCGGTCCACAGCGGGCGAGCGCGAAGACCGCTTCGAGACGTATGCCGACCAGCCGATGGCCTGGGTAGGCGCGTTCGCGGTGCTGGTCGTCGGCCTTCTCGTCGGTGTCGTCGCCTCTATCTCCGGCCCCGTCGAGGTCCAGTCGATAGCGGGGCTGGCGGTCGCTATCGTCGGGGGTGCGGGCCTCTGTGGATACCTGCTGTTCGGCGTGTACCTCTCGGCGACGCGCCGTGGGCACCCCCGCTCGCTGGCGGTCGCCGAGTCTGCGACGGTCGCGGGCGTCCTCTTCCTCATCGCGGTCAGCTTCCAGCTACTGGCCTGACCCCTTCACAGTATCGAGTACGCCGCTGCACCGGTCAACGCGAGCGCAGCGACGGTGCCGCCGAGGACGAGGTACGTGACGGCCCGAGGTTCCCAGCGCAGGTGCTGGTAGTACGCGGCGACGCCGACGGCCTTGACGACCGACAGTACCATGATGAGCGCGAAGGCGACCCAATAGGCGCTGTCGACGAGGCCGGCGAACTCAACGACAGCCTGCGCGGTCGCGAAGGCGAACAGTACGACGTATATGACGGTGTAGCCTTTCCAGTCCATGGTTATAGGATGTAAAACAGCGGGAACAGGAACAGCCAGACGATGTCGACGAAGTGCCAGTACAGCCCGAAGTACTCGATGGCCCTGTCGTCGCCCTGGTAGGCCCCGTTCCAGGCCCTGACGACCATGTACGCACAGATGATGAGCCCGATTGTGACGTGGGCTCCGTGCAGTCCAGTCGTCAGATAGAACGTCGACGACGCGATGTTCGTCGAGAGGGTCCACCCGTTCGGGAACGCTTCGCTGTGGATGTGGAACAGGTGCTGCCACTCCAGCCCCTTGTTGATGAGGAAGCCGACGCCCAGCGCGAACGTCCCGACGAGGGCGGCGACGGTCCCGCGCTTGCTCTCCCGCTCGGCGGCGACCATCGCCAGCACGACGAGGAAACTCGACGTGAGCAACAGGTACGTGTTGATGAGGCCGGGCATCGTCACGTGCTCGGCGGGGATGAGGTCGTGGTGCCAGGCCGTCCAGCCGTAGGCGACCCGGACGAAGGCGTAGGAGCCGATAAAGGCCCCGAAGAGGACGATGTCGCTCGCCAGGAACGTCCACATCCCGAGCTTCATCTTCTCGACTGACGAGAAGGGCCACCGTTCGGCGATGGCCATCTCCGGCGCGTGGAACGGCTCGCGGGTCATCCCGACGAGCGAGCCAAACGTCACGAGGCCGCCGATAGCTGCCATCGACAGGTACACCATGCTCCCCGTCCGCACGCCCGAGAGGCCGAGGAACGTGACGAACCCGCCGAGGCTGACGAGGAACGGCCAGAAGCTCGCGTGGCTGGCGTGTTCCTCGCCGGCGGTCTCGTGGGCCGGCTCCATCGCGGTGGCCGTCGCCGCGGCTCTGGCCGTCACGGCCCCGCCGTCCGTGGCGGTCCCGCCGTCGGTCGCCGCGTGGCCGTGGGCCGCAGCCCCGGGCGCACTCTCGGTCCGCTCGGCCACCGTCTCGTCGTCGAGGAACTCCAGTTTCCCGGTGGCGTAGCTGGGGACGCCCGGGAAGTTCTCCAGCGGCGGCGGCGACGACACCGCCCACTCGGCGGAGGTGGCGTACTCCCAGGGGTTCGGGCCGGCGTCCTCCCCGCGCCAGAGACTCACGAAGAGGTTGTAGAACATGAGGAGGAAGCTCGCGCCCAGCACGAACCCGCCGACGGTCGCCATCGAGTGCCATATCTGCAGGCCCTCGGGGTAGACGAACACCCGCCGCGGAGTCTCCCAGGCGATGAACATCGGGAAGTACAGCAGATTGAACCCGAGGAAGTAGACGCCGAACTGTATCTTCCCCAGGCGCTCGTTGTACATCTTCCCGGTTATCTTCGGGTACCAGTAGTACAGGCCGCCAAAGAGGGCGGTCGCGCCCGCGACCATCACGTAGTGGAAGTGCGCGACGACCCAGTAGGTCCCGCGGAACTGGTAGTCCAGCACGATAGCCCCGAGGAAGACGCCCGTGATACCACCGATGATGAACAGGATGAGCGCGCCCAGCGAGAACAGGAACGGTGTCGTGAACCGGACCCGCCCCTTCGCCATCGTGTAGATGAGCGAGAACACCATCAGGTCGAACGGCAGGGAGATGCCGATGGTGGTCGCCATGAAGATGGTCTTGATGGGGAGGTTGATGCCGGTCAGGAACATGTGGTGCATCCAGACGACGAAACTCTGGATCGCCACCAGCACCATCGAGATGATGAACCACTTCCGGCCGACGAGTCGTCGGCCTGTGAAGGTCTGGAAGCACTCAGCCATCACGCCCAGCGCGGGGAAGAAGACGATGTACACCTCCGGATGGCCGAAGAACCAGAACAGGTGCGCCCACAAAAGCGACGCGCCGGGGTTGTCCGCGTCGGTCGCCATCGTCGTCCCGTCGATGGAGTACTGGAAGTAGGTCGTCCCGAGGATGTGGTCGGAGGCGAGAATCATCAGCGCGGCCAGCAGCGCCGCGAAGGCAAAGAGCATCATCCAGACGGTGAGGTTGATAGACAGCGAGAAGATGGGGATGTCCCGCATCCGCAGGCCCTCGGCGCGCATGCGGTACATCGTCGTCAGGAAGTTCACCGACCCCAGCGTCACGGCGGCAGTGAACATGATGAGCGCGAGCACGACCGAAGTCGCGCCCAGCCCCTCGCCGGGGATGTAGGCCGGCGTGTTCAGCGGGGCGTACATCGTCCAGCCGCCGGCGAAGGTGGTCCCCTGGAAGAAGGAGACGCCCATCAGGATACCCGAGAACAGGTACAGCCAGTACGACAGGGCGTTCAGGCGTGGGAAGGCGAGGTCGTCCGCACCGATTTGCAGCGGGACGAGGTAGTTGGCGAACCCGAAGGCAAAGGGCGAGATGAACCAGAACACCATCAGCAGGCCGTGGGTCGAGACGGCCTGGTTGTACCCTATCGACCCGAGCAGGTCAGCGCCGGAGGAAATCAGTTCGAGGCGGAACAGCAGGGCCAACACCCCGCCGAAGACGAGGAAGAACAGCGCGGTGATGAGATACAGGACGCCGATGTCCTTGTGGTTGGTCGTGAGGAACCACCGGCTTACCGACGACTTGGGCGGGAGGCCGTGGTCGTGGCTCACGCGCCGACACCCCCCGCGGTCGCGTCGGGCGCAGTGCCCGCGGTCGGCGTTCCGAGGCTTGCCGACTCAGTCGTCCCGTTCGCCGCCTGGCCCCCGCTCTGTCCGGCAGTCCCGTTATACCAGTCCCCGTACTCGTCCTGGGGCATCACGACCACCTCCGCCGTCATCAGCGAGTGGCCGCTGCCACACAGTTCGTAGCACTTGGCGGTGTAGGTCCCCGTCTCGTTGGCCGTGAACCAGGCCGAGGTGTACTGGCCCGGCACGGCGTCGGTCTTGACCCGCACCGCCGGTATCCCGAAGTTGTGGAACACGTCCGTCGAGGTCACCCGTAACCTGACCACCCGGTCCTGTGGCACGTAGAGCGTGTTCGCCGTGTGCCCGTTCGGGTAGATGAAGTCCCAGCCGAAGCGGTACCCCTCCACGTCGATTTCCAGCGCCTCCTCCTGGGCCGGGTCGGGACCCTGCTCGATGTACAGCAGCTGCGAGTACGTCCAGGCGATGAGCGAGACGACGATGATGGCGCTGATGCTAAAGGAGTAAAACACCTTCCGACCGCCCGAACCCCCGGTCGGAAGCTCACCCATCTCGGGCCGCTCGACCTTGTCGGCGTACGGGTCCGTTCCGCTTCCGTCGTCGCGGTACTTGAGCGCGTGGTACATGGTATAAGCCACGACGACCACCCCGACAGCCGTCCCCAGTAGCAGGAACACCTCGAATATCTGGTCGAACACTGCGCTTGGTGCCCTGACGTCGCCACCGTGCAAGGGAAACACAATCGCGACAAGTGTTATCATGGGTCCCGGCATTATCTTCATGATTCTTCCCACCCTGTAATAGGTATTGGGGACAGATAGTTGACATATACTCTCCACCTTCGACGTGTGCGAGAACCTTTTTACCCACTGGCATGTTACACCACACCATGGAAGATACGTCATCTGGCGTCGAGGACCCGCCGATCAACGACGACGGTCTCACTGAGGCCGAGGAGTTTGACAGTCTCGCCGGGATTATCGCCGACGGCGTCGTCGGGGCCGCTGGTGGACTAGTCGGGACAGCGATGATGACGGTCGTCTTCCTCATCGCCCAGTCACTGGGCGCGTTCAACCTCGACGACTTTGCCATCCTCACCGAACTCGTGGGTTTGACCGGCTACGTGCCGGAAGTCCTGTTCGGGTTCTTCATTTTCCTCGGCGGCGGCATGTTCCCGTGGCCGCTGCTGTTTGCCTCGCTGAAGGCGTACCTCCCGGGCCAGTCCGACCACGTCAGCGGCGCGTTCTTCGGCGGGGCCATGTGGACTGGGTTTGTCCTCGCCTTCTACACCGGCCAGTCCGGACTCACGCTGGTGCTGTATGCGGTGCTGACGCTGGTCGCGCACGTGGTCTACGGTATCGGCCTCGGCGCGGTGTTCAACTACTTCTCGACCCGCCCGGACTCCATCGTCTGAGTCGCCTCGCTGCTGTGTTCCAGCGAGAGAACGGCGTCGCGACTCCCGCCGTATCGGGCCCGATCACGACGTGATGGTAGTCGGTCAAAAGTCGCTGGACGACGCGAGTAGCGCGCTGGCTACCGGCGAGAACGTAGCGAGCATACGCCGGAATGTGACTCCCGAACTCAGGCTTCCGCTTCTGCGTCGGCGTCCGCCTCTGTATCCGCCCCGTCGTCGCCCTCGAACTCTTCGAGCGTGCTGCGAAGCTGTGGAATCGTCGCTGTGAGGTCGCCGACCTGCTCGCGAGCGTCGTCGACGTCGTCGATGAGGTCTGCGATAGTCTCAATCTCCTCCGCAAAGTCATCGGCGTCCTCGAAGGCGTCTGCGCGTTCGCCCATCGTGTACCACTTCTTCGCGTCGCGGAGATGGTCCTCGGCATCGCCCACGTCGAGTGCCGTTTTGAGCGAGTTCAGCACACCGAGCGTGTTGTCGGCCTCCACGTCCCAGACAGAATCGGCCTCTGGGAGCGCGTCCCGGGCCTTCGCCAGTGACTCCTCAACATCCGTGCGCATTTCATTGGCCGCCTCGCCGAACAGTTCGTCGTCGTCCAGACTTGACTGACTCATACAGAACGATTGGTGTGGTGATGGGTTAAAAGCCCGCCTGAAAGTGAAAGTGAAACCGCAAGACGTGGCCGTCTGGTCAGTCCTGAAACCGAAAAGGCATTGTGGCTACTCGGCCCGGATGTCCGAGCGCACCTCGGGCATCGGGTCCATGTCGGCGTCGATGTCACCCAGCACAAGCATCGCGTAGTACCGGAGGAACGTCGTCAGCGGGACCTGAATGAGCGCACTGAGGACGATGAAAACCAGCCCGCCCAGCAGGCCAATACCGCCGGCCAAAACGACTCCGATAGTTCCCTGAACGGCGAGATACAGCCCGAACGCGACGAGTCCGACAGGAATCGCGACGACGATGAGTGCGATAATACCGAGAATCGCGCTGACGATACCGACACCGATCTGAAGGACGATGGAGAAAAACAGGTAAGCGAGGTACTGCTTCGGGTGGCTCTTTATTGACCCCCAGAGCCGCGACCACCCGGAGAGAACGCCGTCGTTGTCTGCCGTCATCAGCGGAACGACAAACACCGTGGTGAATCCGAAGACGATACCGTAGGTTATGGCCAGTACTGCGAACACGGCGATGAACAGTCCCGACAGCGCGAGGACGCTCGACGCCCCGACGTTTGCGGCATCACCACCGAGCACCAGGAAGAACCCGGCCGCACCGATCACGAGGGCGATGCCGAGCCAGATAATCCCGAGGACCAGCCGAAACAGGAGCAGCCGTATGCCGTCCCCGACGTGTTCGCTGAAATGCTGGCGGACGTGTATCTCGCGGTCGATAAGCGCCTGCGTCAACACGAACTCCATGAAGTTACTCAGGATACCGTATGCGAGCCCCAGCAGGATGAACAGGCCGATAATGGCGAACACGAGAAGTCCGGCCCCGGCGAGTAGCTCGTCCGGCGCGCCGGACGGGACGCCGGGTTCGGAGACCTGTCTCGTGAGGTCCCCCGGCAGGGACAGCACAGCTTCAAGCGGCGCGGTCAGCTGAAACCCGCCTCCTGGGCCGCTGGGGCCGCTTGGCCCGCCGTTCCCACCGAAATCACCGAAGTTGCTGAACGACTGGACGTTGTTCAGCCCGACACCGCCGCCACCGATGAAGAACACGACGAACGCCATTCGGAGCCACGTCCATTTCTCGAACGGGAACAGAAACGACTTCGTCGCGTCGATTGCGTCGTCGATATCGTCGACTGCGTGGAGGGCCATATCGGAAGTCTCACACTCCCCTCTGGTAAAATTTTCGGGGCTGTGTCAGGCATTCTGGCCGCTCGCTGGCTATTTTACTCTTGCACTGCGTCGACCTGCATCAGCGGGTACCCGTCCTCCATCGCCATGCTGGTCTCGACTGTGACCCCCTCGTATTCGATGCGCATCTCGACGTCGATGAACCGCCCGGTGAGTTCCGTGTAGTCCGCACCCCCCTCGGCGATAGCGTCTTCGAGTGCCCCCGTGCGAACGCTGACGGTAACTGTCTCACAGAACGGCTGGTTCTCGATGGCCTCTTCCATTGCCGCTGCGAGCGAGTCGGCGCTATCCGGGCTGATTGGTGTCCCTGCGAACTGGTGATACAACGACCCGAACTTGACGCCCGCTTCGAAACACGCCTCTTGCGGAGCTGTGGGTTCCATACAATCGGTCCGGCTGGGCGACACAAAAGCGAACCGCAAGCTACCTATTGCGTGCGACGTATCGTCTCATACGAATGGACGACCCGGTTCTGCTCACCGGCGCTGGCGGCGCTGTCGGGGCGGCCATCCTCGAGGGACTCGAGGACGCCTACGAGTGGAAACTCATGTTCCACAGCCCACCCGCCGAGGAGCCCGACCACGAGTACCTCGTCGGGGACGTGTCCAGCGAGGGCGACGTGGCCGCGGCGATGGACGGCGTCGGCGCTGTCATCCATCTGGCCGGCGACCCCCGGCCAGAAGCCCCCTGGGACTCCGTCCTCGAAAACAACATCGACGGCACCCAGAAGATGTACGAGGCCGCTGTCGATGAAGGCGTCGAGAAGTTCGTCTTCGCATCCTCGAACCACGCCGTCGGCTCCTTCGAAACGGATGAGCGCACGCCAGAGATGTATCGCCCGGACGACCAGTACCGCCTCGACGGGACGGAACTCCCCCGCCCCGGAAACCTCTACGGCGTCTCGAAAGCCACCGGCGAGGTGCTGGGCCGCTACTACCACGACCAGTACGGCCTCTCCGTCTGCAACATCCGCATCGGTAACCTCACGCGCGGCCACCCGCCCATCGACTACGAGCGTGGCCAGGCAATGTGGCTTTCCTACCGGGATTGTGCCCACATCCACGACTGCGCGCTTCAGGCTGACTACGAGTACGAGATCGTCTACGGCATCTCCGACAACGACCGGAAGTACTACTCCATCGAGCGCGCCAAGGAAGCCCTCGGATACGACCCGCAGGACAACTCCGCGCACTTCGACGGCGAGGAACGCGTCGCCGAACCGGAGCCGTAGGCATCTCCTACCGCCCCGGTCGCACGCTATCCCGAGCCGTCGAACAGCCCACGCACGTCGTCGTCTTTCTGCTGTTCTAGTTCGACGTGGTCCCGGAGCCGCTGGTAGACGACGGGCCGCTGGTCGCGCTCGCGCACGAACGAGAACAGCATTCCGGTAAACTGCGAGCCGCCGTCGCTGTCGAGTTCGCTCCGCGCACGGTCGACAGCGGCGTCGATGACCGCCTCATCGTACCGGCCCGCTTCCGCAAGCACCTCGGCGGCGATGGCCGTCGCGCCGAAATCCAGCGCGTCGTAGCCAATCGCTTCGCCGTCGTGTGTCAATGTCGGCGGGTCCGCCGCCGCGTGGTGGGGGCCAGCCGCCGCCTCGTCGAGGAAGGTCCGCACGTCCGCCAGCGCTACACCGCGGTACGGGTCGGGCAGGCCGTTGAGGTACTCCGCCGCGCTCTCGGCCAGCCCGCGCGCGCCTGACCAGTTCTCCTCGCTGGCGTGGTGGACGACCGCGGTGAACTGGATGAGACCGTGCAGGAAGCGTTCATCGTCGCCCGAACCGAGGTCCAGCCAGTACTCCTCCCACGCATCGTGTGCGGCGTGGTAGCGCCCTTCGTTGTACACTGCAATGCCGGCACGGAGATGGTCGCGCACAGGGGTGTGTTCGCCTCGTGGCCGGAAAACCACATCGGCGTTTCGACCAGAGCGGGACGCTGTGGCTTCGGGTTCTGGTGTCGGCAGAAACGGCCCGCAGCACTGACCGCTCGCTACGCCCGCGGTGTTGTACTGTAGAGAAACGTCCGGACGGAGTTCCACGCGAGCACCGCGAGCGTGGAGCACGTCCGGTCGTGAACGCAGTGAACGTCCGGACGGAGATTTGAACTCGCCGAGAAATGCTCGCTTCGCTGCGCGTTCCTCGTCTGCTCAGATCTCCGCGTAGAGTTTCGCCGACACCTGTGACTGCTGTCGCTCGCCGTTGGATGTCGGCAAAAACGTCCGGACGGAGATTTGAACTCCGGTCCCTGGCTCCGCAAGCCAAGAGGATAGTCCACTACCCTATCCGGACTCATATCCAGAGAGGGTGGTGCACCTAAAAAGGGTGACGATTCGTGTGCCGTCACGCGACGTGTCGACACACGTCGCTACAACGCTGGTTTGAGCGACCGGGAAGACCTTTCATTCGGGATACATTATGGCAGGTATGAAACGGCGCACCCTCCTGCGATACGGCGGGCTCAACTGCTCGATAGCGCTTGCCGGCTGCTCTGGCGATGCTCCCGGAAGCGGGGAAACACTCACAGAGAGTCCGAGTGATCCTCCGAGTGTGAACGAAACGACATTCAGCGTTACTAGCCGACAGTCTGGGTCACAGGTGAGTTCGGCAACAGTGACTTTCGACGGGGACCGGGTCGTCGTCGAAGGCACTATCTGGGGCGCTGACGGGTGCAAAACGGCCGACCTGACAGATGCTACGTATGATTCCGGCTCGAATGAACTGAGTATCGGCGTTGGACCGACAGAGATGACAGACGCTGGCGATATGTGTACCCAAGCTATTATGGAAATTGACTACCGGGCTACGGTGACGTTTGCGAACGGCCTCCCCGGCACAGTGGTCGTTTCTCACGACACTGGCGACGGCCAGAGTACTGTAACAACAGCAACACGCTAACGGCGACTCGTGTTGCTGTCACTGCGGTGGCAGCTGCTGTCGAGTCAGCCGACAAGGGTTTATATCCTATCCCATGACCACCATCGAACAATGGACGGACGACCACCGAAATCGACCGACAGCGGCCGCTCGCTCGCCCAACGACAACGCTTAAGCGCGCCCCAGCCCAGCGTCCCATAGATAGATGGGTGCGGTTTAGTACTTTGCATGTCCATCAATTCTTATTCACCCTCTGTTCGAGTACAACTATTGAATCAGTTATTTTCCCGCTTTTTGTTCTCTGGTAGGTCTCGATACATTTCCTGTATAATTCGGTCATCAGAGATTGTCGTCCGAACAATGACATTGATTAGCTCAAACATACGCAATGCTTTTTCTTGATTGTCTTGCGCATAAATCCGCCCTGCGTGAGTGTATTCGTTTCCATTGACACGGATAGCATCAAACGCTTTCCGAATACGGTCGTCTATTATTTCTTCATCAGCGAGAGTCTCAATATCACTGTATAGGTGGCCTGATGCATCATCTAATAGTTCATCAATTAGTGATTCTATCGAACGTCTGAGTAGTGCTGCTGCCGCCTTTGATGAATGGTTTACAACTTGGCGAGCCTCTTCATAGTCCTCCTTCACATCATCAGGCATATTCTCAGCAGGTGGTGGAGCAATTGATGCTAAAGGCACAGCAAGTTCATCACCTATCCAGAGGTGGTAATCTCTACAGTGTGTGCATTTCGTTGCAGTCCCATTCAAAATTCGATTAGTCGAGTTTGAACATCTTAGTGCAAAGTGGTTTTGTTCCGAATAAACACCACATCGAGGACAATGGTATGATGACTTGTCTTTATTCGGTGAAATGTAATTCGAACTATTAGACATCTTGACCGAAAAAGAACATCGATACACAAAATATTGACTCCTCATGAATGTGTGGCAAGTTTCTTTATGTTGATATATTGACGGTGTCAACGTTCACGGTGTATCTACTGCGTTGGTACGACCAATATAGGGGTGGAAGAATCGGTGAATCTTCGCCGATAACCATACCCAATATGATATGAATAGTTAATTCAATATTTGAGTATATGTAATCTGGAGAAAACGGGTCGATTGTAGTACTACACTCACGTCTAAACCTTTGTGTTTGGGCGGATGGTACTACGGACCGTTTATTCTCCCACCATCGACGGGCTGGCCGTGGCACTACTGATGCGTATCCAAGACGGCGTCACGGGTGGATACACTGAGTGTGGTGCAACGGGAGAGTATGGTGGGTTCGGTCGGTCGCTACGTCTCACAGTACGACGCTAAACCGCTGCGTCGTACTGAATCGAGTAGCAACACGACACGAACCACTGACAGCATTGGGATGCTGTGTGTATAGATGAATTGGGACAACAGCCGCAGTGAGAACACGAATGGTGGATACTAAAGTAGGGTACTCAATGAGACTGTTATTCAGTATTGTTATTTCTCGTGGAGCTTTGTACAGTAGACGATGTGTGACGGGCGTGTGCGAAAATTATTGTTATTCTGACGGAGTGGCATGTGAGCAACGCCGTTCAATCATAGGTTCCAAAGGCGTATTTTCCACACCACGGGAGGGCCACCCAATCTCTCTATTTACACCAAACCATCAGAGCAGTAAGTGCCTGCAATGGTGCCTGTCAACCTGAAAGCATGGGGTCAGACGGTGAGAATACCCCGTCGAAAGTCTATGAATGGGAAACGTCGATACCCCCATTCTCTGATTTAAAATTTTCATGAGATTTTGGGATAATGTATCTTCCGACAGTATTATTAGTTAGTAGTACAACTTACGAATATAATGGCGGCAACACAACAAACGCTGGCTGGTGGACCTACTGTTGACGGACAAGATGATAGCACCATCCTGTTCGAGCAGACCGTTGATGTACTCGGTTGCCCAGTCGATGGATGCAACTTTAGCGGTCCATCCATTCACTCACTCTATTCGCACTGTAACGGCGTTCATCATGGAGCAGACGGCAGTGAGGGCACTAAGCAGAAGATGTTGGTTCAATACTTCTCCCAATTTTCGAAAGCCGATAGGGAACAGTCTGTTGCCCTCACAGCCGAGTATTGATTCCTTCACTCCACCATCTTAACTGCCGATGAGAAAAGGTAATTCAAACAACCAATCCCACCTGCTGTTAACACTACTTTCTACCACTTCTTTCTAACACTGTTCTCCGAACACAGTGGGGGAAAACCACGGATGCTGTACTTTCTAAAACAGACAGCCGCAGTCGTTGTTTGAGGCTGTCTGTTTTAGAAATACAGCGGAGTGGTTTTCCCAACATCCACTCTATGCTAACACTTTGTTAACAATACAGTCGGATTCTTTGCGCACGCGAGGCAAAATGAGTTGACAATCATTCACACACGGCGTTGAATCAACAGAAGTTGAACCTTAATTCAAATAACTCATATATGTCCACTGAAGGAGTTTGAAGGGTAACACGTCCCACTACACTCGATATATCACAAATACTCACACAACGGCTGTGAGAACGCTTAGAATAGACATGAGTATATTACCTCTTTGTGGACATCGAAGGGGGGCCTAATTTCGTGGAATCACCTCGATGGTTACACGCCCCTTTCCACTGACATCAACAACGTATGAAACCTCTGCGTCAATGTCGTTTGAAGATGAATCTACAACCCACCCATCTTCGGTGTACTTAGCACTAAATTCCGAATCAGTTATTGGTCAACCGTTACGGAAATCGTTTCACTGTACCCTCTCTTGGAAGACATGTTACGGAACGTTGCCCCCAACTGGGCAGTCGTACCAAGCTCGTAAGATGGCTTGTTCTCATCTACATCATCAGTGGGAGCAAGACGAACACCATCAACTGAATAAATGTCTTCAACGAGTGAGACAGACGTTTTCCGTGAAAAGAACTGGGGCGGAAATTCCCCGTTGTAGGCATCACACTGTTCGGTGACACTCCGTAGTTCGATTGTGTCACCATCATTCAGTCCTGCAACAGGAACAGAGGGAAAATCAACGTCATTGGAAAAAACCGACTTCTGAGCACTGTTGTACCCACCACGGAGCGGCTTGATGGAACGCTCACCATCATCTACAGTGAACACAATATCTTCCTGAATGTTGCTCTCAACATGCCGAGAGTACGATGGATGGGATTGTTCCATCAGTGCGACGGCGTCAACACGGTCGTGCTCAGACGGCTTGAATGGAACACAAGTATCTGCGGTATCGAAAAACAACGGTGTCCCTGCCCTCACCCGATAATCTCCTGACGTAGTCTCTCTCAGTTCACCACCCGTTTGAGCATCACTGTAATGAGGCATCAGTTGTCCCCCTCGTTGATTTCAGCCGCCATTTTCGAGAGAATCACGTTGTAGGCTACCTTGCTGGCATCAAGTCCAAGCAACTCAAGCCCTGCACGGTCAATTTCTTTCTTCGTCGTTTTGCTGACAGAAATGGTCGTGTAATCAGTCATAGTATATCGAAAGCGTGGAGCAACAATCTGGATTCAACCACCGACTCAATCATCATCAACCGTCCTGTTTGCCGCATCCACGGCGGGAGTCTTTGCTCCCAATCCACCTTTATTCTCAATGAACTTAAATGCATTAATATAGATATTAGTATAATAGTAAATCAAAACTAAATTATCTTCGTACTGCTGTGATTCCACTTTTCTCAGAGTCCATGAGCGGCTACACAGACGGTTTGAGTGTGAAGATGAACAAATACCACTCAAAAATTATTCAAACCACTCACGCGTCTAATGAGTATCGTCTATATACAATATTAACTCGATAATGTGTGGAAATTGTAGGATTAATTAGTCCCACCAATTTCTCCTGATGTAGAGGGTTTAAATATGTGATATACTTCTTTTCTAACGCCGTTGGTCAAAGTGTATGACACAACGACCCGATACGGGTCGATTCCTTATGACCAAAGGACATAACACATTGACCGATGGCACACTGACAGATAAGGAACTACGGCACATCATTGACCAAGGTTATCCTTGCTCATGGATTGCCAAAATAGTCCTTGAACGTCGTGACAGTGGGCTGTCGTCCACAGACTCGGTTAACCAACCGATGTCTGCGGATTAACGACGATGCCCCTTTGAGATACGTTGGATACAGTTCTAACAGTTTATCTCAGATACCTGAATATCGGATTTATGCATCCCAAATTAGTGTTTGTAGTGTCCACCACCCGTTGAAGCACCCATGAATGAGGCCATTTTTACAAGTGGATTTATTGTGTATACAACAGGCGGTTGAGGGATTGATACTGATAAGGTTACAATCAACCACAACAGACCGTTGTCGATGTGGCACCACTGGAATTCACCTTCTTGGCCTTCATTATTGAATAATTTGTGGGCGTATGGCAAAGTAGAATTCATTAGTAATTTGTCTTCATTAACAATTAGAAGCAAATCCCAAGAATTCGGGTATTCATACAACAATTCTTTCTGTGTCTGTTGATTAATCTCATTCTTATCATATATCAAACAATGTAGCTGATGTGGCACCATCATATTCGTTCCAGATATATTATCAGGGAATCTATCAGATGGGTTCCCTCTAATTTTCCGTAAAATGTCCAACTTTGAAAGGTCTCCTTCTAATTTGTCCTTCGTCAATTTCGATTTCACTTCACAAATAAAAGCAACACCGTCATACGGTACCCAGTACATGTTATCTTCACTGAAGACTATATTCGGAACTGCTGTCCGAAACGATGACACAACATCAAACTCGTTCTGTCTGTAATCAAATTCGTTGAAGCAACGAAGTTCTGAATCAACAACTGAGCAGCCTATCCGTATGTCGAAAGCAGAAGTGAAATATGACTCAAGAAATCCTTTCAATGTGTTTTCGAACGCATCACCCTTGCGTGATGGGTTATGCTTCCTTTTACTAATCCTCTCCCAGTTGTGCTGTAATTCTTCAGAAAAATCGCCCAACAAATCTAACATACGCTCAATACCTTCGTCGCCTACTGTCTCCCTGTACTGTTGAATTTCAGGAAAGAGTTGTTCAATGTTCTCTTCGGTGAGTTCCGTAACGTCGTCTGTCATATCTCTGAGTGCAGACTCACTCCCGTATGTTTATATCAGTTTGTCATTATTTACAACTCATCAAGGAGTGCATTCATAAGCTCGGGATTCTGTTTAATCTCGTCTTTCAGGTGCTCAATGGCTTGCTGACCAAGCTCATCGTCTGTTGCATTTGCTTCACCCTTCGATTCATGAAGGTCTTGGTCCATCTGTTGCTTCGCACTCTTGGCGTCGGGTGTGAACATCGTCCCACATCGAGAGCAGGCCTTTGCTCTATCAGGCAGCGGCTCGTCACATGTAGGGCAGAAGTCGGGTGACAAAGGACTCTCTTCATCAGGTTCACGGATTCCCGTTGCTTCCTGTGCAGCACGAACATGGTCATCATCCTTCAGGTGTGAATACACTTCCTCCATGACTCGGGATTCCAGTCTGTGTCCAATGAGTCCCTTGATGGTTGAATCATCCATACCATAGTTCCGCTTTGCAATAGTGACAAACGAATGTCTGAAATTATGCGGATTTGACGGTTTGTCGATTCCTGCATCATCTACAATCCTATCGAGTAATCGTCGTATTGACTTCTGTGTCAACGGGCTACTTCCATCAGCATCAGCACGATAGTCGGGACGTTGGGTAATGATGTATGCGTCTGGTTCAGGGTTTGGGTGATAGTCCAACCATTCACGGACACTTGCTTCTGCACCAAGGAGCGGTCGTTTCCCACCAGCCCCTTTCAGTCCACCAGCATCATTATTCAGATAGAATGTCCCATCGTCCAAATCAATGTCTTTGACACGGAGTGTTTGGACAGCACGTAGTCGTTGCCCAGTGTAGACAAGGAGGTCGAATAAACAACGGTCCCTTGGGTGGTTGATACACTCTCTCATTGCATCAATCTCCTCACCCGTGTAGACATCTCGTTCATCGACGTTGTTCTTTTCAGGTGCAATCACGGACAGTTGTTCTGGGTCAACGCCCAACTCGTCGTGAAATTCATAGAATCGACGTACTGTAGACTGCCTTGCGGTCACAGTGTTTGGTGACAATCCACTGTCCTTTACATCAGGGTGGTTTCCACTCAGAATATCGTCCCATAACTGGTTGATGTCATCTTCTGTTGCTTCCGTCAAGTCCACTTCAAGTCGTTCTGCCACCAACCGTAGTCGGTTACACCATGCTTTGAGAGTGGTTCCTTCGTTGTGCGATTTTCCTTTAGGAGGTGGGGTAGATGGTCTGTTCTCATCATATGCGTTGACTATTTCAGCAATGACGCCAAACTCATCTTCACTAATGCGTCCCTCATCACGAGCAGTTTTGAGACTCTCCCTTGCCTGTCGCAACAGGTTCTTGGGAGAATCACGGTCGGGTAGGTCAGACATTGGTTCGTGTATTAGTCGGTCGTGTTTTGAATTGACCGACATGGAGATGTAACAATGGGTGCGATAGAGGACATTTACGAGGACTTAGAGACGGACGTCCCCGAGGAGGAGTTCCGCGAGGCCGTCGAGGAGAAGGTCGAGCAGATGGGCGGGCTCGCCGACGAGGAGACGGCCGCGATGCTGTTGGCCCACGAGCTTAACGAGAACGAGGTCAACGCCATCGCCGATATCGAACCCGGAATGGACGAGGTCAAATTCCTCGCCAAGGTGATGGCTATCGGCGACCTGAAGACCTTCGAACGCGACGACGAGGACGAAGACGGCCGGGTCATCAACGTTGAGGCCGCCGACGAGAGCGGCAGCGTCAGGCTCGCCTTCTGGGACGGCCAGGCCGTCGATATCGACGAGGGAAAGCTGGAGGTCGGCGACGTACTCCGGGTGAAGGGTCGGCCGAAGGACGGCTACAACGGGCTGGAGGTGTCCGTCGACAAGGCAGAGCCGGACGAGGACGCCACAATCGACGTGGAACCGGGCGCTGGCTCGTCTATCGACGCGCTGACCATGGGGCAGTCCGACGTGACGCTGCGCGGGCTTGTGCTCGATACCGACACGATACGGACCTTTGACCGCGACGACGGCAGCGAGGGCCGCGTCTCGAACCTCACTCTCGGTGACGAGACGGGGCGCATCCGAGTGACGCTGTGGGACGATCGCGCTGACCGTGCCGAGGAACTCGATGCTGGCGCGGCTGTCGAAGTCGTCGACGGCTACGTCCGGGAGCGGGACGGCTCACTCGAACTCCACGTCGGCGACCAGGGGGCCGTCGACGAAGTGGACGACGACGTGACCTTCGAGCCCGACGCCGACCCGATAGCGGAGGTCGAACTTGAGGAGACGGTTGACATCGCTGGCGTCGTCCGCTCGGCCGACCCCAAGCGGACGTTCGACCGCGACGACGGCAGCGAGGGGCAGGTCCGGAACGTCCGCATTCAGGATGCGACAGGTGACATCCGCGTGGCGCTGTGGGGCGACAAGGCGGACAAGGACATCGCGCCGGGCGACGAGGTTCTCGCAGCCGATGTCGAGATTCAGGACGGCTGGCAGGACGACAAGGAAGCGTCGGCGAGCTGGAACTCGACGATTGTCGTGCTCGACGACGGTGCGGACTTGGCGACGGGTGGCGCAGGCGGGGGAGCCAGCGTCGAAACGACCGACGCCGAACACGCCGGTCTGTCAACTTTCGGCGAGGAAGCGGACGATGCTGACGCCAGCAGCAGTGACGAGGCGGCCGCTGTCAGCGCCGACTCCGGCGACACGTCGCCGGACGGCGGCGCACAGAGCGCTGGCCAGCAGGTGGAGTTCACCGGCACCGTCGTCCAGACCGGCGACCCGGTCGTGCTCGACGACGGCGAGCAGACGATGAGCGTCGAAACCGGCGAGCGCGTGCAGTTAGGGCAGGAGATAACCGTCCGTGGCGAACTCCGCGATGGCCGCCTCCACGCTGAGGACGTGTTCTGAGTCGGCGAGCGACGCTACGGAAACTCTTAAGACCGCAACACTCCCGGGTTTGGGTATGAGTGTCGAGCTACCGTTCGCACCGGTGGACGCGGTCATTCGGCGGAACGCGGACGGGCTCCGGGTGAGTGCCGACGCTGCGGAGGAACTGGCTCGTCGAATACAGGAGCACGGCGCCTCGTTGGCCGTCACGGCAGCCACGGAGGCCACCACGGACGGTCGAAAGACGCTGATGCCGTCCGACTTCGGTATCGAACAGGTTCCGGAGAAGGACGGTCTCGAACTCCCTGTCGCGCCGGTCGACCGCATCGCTCGGCTCGACATTGCTGACGACTACCGCGTCGCCATGGACGCTCGCGTCGCGCTCGCATCCATCCTCGAAACGTACGCCGACGAAACGGCTGCCGCGGCCGCCACGTTGGCTCGTCACGCTGATCGCCGGACGATCAAGGCAGCTGACGTCGAAACGTACTTCGAACTCGAACAGTACTACTGAATGAACTTCGGTTACCGCGAGGTCTGTCTGGACCACGACACCGGCCCGCGACATCCGGAGAGTCCCGACAGACTTCGAGCGATACGGCGCGCGCTCAAGGAGAATCACGGTGTCGAGTACGTCGCCGCCGATGACGCCGACATCGACCTCGTACGGACGGTCCACGACAGTGATTACATCGCGGAGTTCCGCGAGTTCTGTGACGACGGCGGCGGGAACTGGGACGCCGACACCGTCGCGGTTGAGGAGACGTGGGACGCCGCGCTTGCCTCGGCCGGCCTCGCCGTCTGGGCGGCGGAAGCTGCGCTCGACGGTAACTCCGGTCGTAACACGCCGTTCTCCCTCGGCCGACCGCCTGGCCATCACGCTGTCGGCGACGACGCCATGGGCTTTTGTTTCATCAACAACGCGGCCGTCGCTGCACAGGCCGCCCTCGAAGCCAGCGCCGACCGCGTCGCTATCTTCGACTGGGATGTCCACCACGGGAACGGCACACAGGACATCTTCTACGACCGTTCTGACGTGTTCTACGCCTCGATACACGAGGATGGGCTCTACCCCGGAACCGGCGACATCTCGGAGACCGGCACAGGCGACGCTGACGGCACGAACCTCAACGTAAAGTACAAGCCCGGTGCTGACACCGCCGACTACCTCGCCGCTATCGACGAGTGCATCGCGCCGGCAATCGAGGACTACGACCCCGATCTGTTGCTCATTAGCGCCGGCTTCGACGCACACGAACACGACCCCATCTCACGGATGCGTGTCTCTACGGAGGGGTACGGCGCGATGACCGACCGGATGCGCTCACTCACAGACGCCTGTGACGCCGCGCTGGGAATCATCCTTGAGGGCGGCTACGGCCTTGATACGCTCTCGGACTCGGTCACGACCGTTCACGAGGTCTTTGATGGCTACCAGCCGATGGAACCGGACGACGATGTCAGCGACGACGCCCGCGATGTTCTCGATGACCTCGCCGATCAGGGCTTCGGTGCGAAGTAGGTCGACAAATCGACGCCAAAGCCGTCGGCAAGCGTTGCGATGTCTGAGCCGACCAGTACGTCGTACCCATTCTCAAGTGCTGACTCGATCCGCGGCCCCAGCCCAACGTCGTAGACTGCATCGCTCGACAGGAACCCAGTAGCTGTAGTGAACGCCCGGGGTCGCTCGACGACGTAGCGGCTGCCGTCGATGAAGGGCCCGGCGACCTCGTCGTCGCCGTCGTACTTCTCGAAGAACCCGCTCGCGTGCTCGCGGACGTGCACCGGCGGCCCCTCGTGGCGCTCGACAGCCGGCCGCTGGGCGACGGCGAATTCGAGCAGCAAGACGGCGTCCCGTTCCCGGCGCTCGCCGTCCGGCGCTCCCTCCTCACCGCTGTCGCCCTCGACGAACGCGGCTGACCGCAGGACCTCGAACCCGCGTCGGTCGAGTTCGCTGCAGAGCCCGTCGAGAGACTTCCGGAGCTGTGGCCAGAGTTGGTCGTCGACGACATCTGGGGCCGCGAAGCGAAGTGCGACTGGCGTCGTCGCCCGCTGTGACACCACGGCCTTGATGTCTGCTGCTGTGAACGGGTCCGGCTCGGTCTCGGTGAACAGCGACGCCCGCGGCTCGGCGAGGAGGTCCCGGGCGTAGTGCTGGAGTGTGGCAACGTTCGCGGCCGACAGCACCGCCGCGACGTTGCGGTCCGGGTCCGTCGGGTCGATGACCACCAGCGGGTCGTCGAACGCCTCGGTCCCGTGGCTCTCGGGGTCGAGCCGAACCGGCGGGTGCCAGTCCGCGACTGCCTCGACGAACCCTCGGAAGCCGCCGAACTCGAGCACCAGCAGCTCCGTCAGGTAGCCCGAGAACCCGCGCGTCCGGAGGTCGCTCCCGTAGACCCCGATGCCTTTCAGGAACTGCTTTGCCACCCGCACCTCGCCCGCGCTGTCGTCGTCCAGACGCTCTTGCAGATATCTGGTGTGAAACGGCGTCCGGTCCACCGCGGACTGGATTTCGGTGGCGTCCGCGACCGCATAACAGGGCACCAGGTCGATCGCGTATCCCTCGCGTTCGCCGACGACGTAGGGGTGTTCGGCGTACTCCTCGCGGCCCTCGGGTAGCACCGCGTGCCCGACCGTCAGTCCGTACTCCTCTAGCTGCTCGCGGTCGAGCGACGCCGGGAAGCAGACGAATACGTCTACGTCCCGGTCGCCGGCGGTCCACGTTCCGCGGGCCGTCGACCCGACCTGAATGACTTCGGCATCGACCGGCAAGTCGGCGACCGCCGCCTCGGCGTCGGCTATCACCGCGTCGGCGACCCGCTGTAACTGCGCTCGTTCGTCGTCGGTCGGCGAGACCCGCGCTCGCACGTCCTCGACGACGGCGTCGAACTCCTCGCTCATACCGCCGATTACGCACAAGTGCGTGAAAGCGTGTCGATGCCGGTCGGAAACGAAAGCCCTAATTACCAACTCTGGCAATGACTGAATGCGTTCGCGCCGCCGTAGCTCAGTTGGTAGAGCACCTGGTTGTTACCCAGGTTGTCCCAGGTTCGAGCCCTGGCGGTGGCGTCGTTCTTTCACTCACTAACTGACAAGCGCCGGACGGCTGCTGCCGTCGGCTTTTCGGGTTGCTAGACGGTGAACGCCCAAGCGATGCATGACTGTCTCTGTATCGGCCTGCGTGCGTCTCCGAACCCCGCTACTCCAACCCGACAGGCTAAAGATGCGGACTCATCAACACCATTCTGAGGGGCCCTTAGCTTAGTCTGGTTAAAGCGATCGGCTCATAACCGATTGAGCGCTGGTTCAAATCCGGCAGGGCCCATCTCTGTTGTCTCGAAGTCGCGTATAAGAGAGCTCTGCTGAATCGAATGGTGCTATCGCTCCGGGACCGCTCTCGCTCGCGGTTCGCTGCTCACTCATCAACAACCACGACCTTGACCTGCTGGACGCCGCCAATCGCCCGGAGTCGGTTGGCTAACTCCGTGATTGTGTCGCCCGCGCCCTCGACGACTAGCGTTTCCATACAGGTGTCGTGGGAGAGATGGATGTGCTGCACGGAGGTGATGATGTCGGCCATCTCGTGTTGGACGGTCTGGAGTTCGTCAGCGATGCCCGAGACGTGGTGGTCGTGGACGATGACAATGGTTCCGTGGTGGTGTTGTTCATCACCGGATTCCCATTCGTAGGTCGCAAAGAAGTCACGTAGCGAGTCGCGTATCGCCTCCGACCGGCTCGCGTATTCCCACTCGTCGACGATGCCGTCGAGTCGTTCGACCATCGACGATGGAAGTGTCAGGCTGATCCGGTCGAGATCCTCACTCATGTGTGCCGATAGGGACGGGCCCGCATATGGGTATCCGGGCTTCGGTAATACTCACCCGCCGGCAGTAATACTGCCCGATGAAAAAGTATTATTACCGGGCCGGAACCAGACTTGGGTAGCATGCATATTCCTGACGGATATATCGATCTGCCGCTTGCACTGCTGTTCGGTGCGCTTGCGGTCGTCGTTCTGAGCGTCGCTGCAAAGCGCGTCAACGGTGAGATACCTGACACTCGTGCACCGTTGCTCGGCGTCGTCGCGGCGAGCATTTTCGCCGCACAGATGCTCGACTGGCCGATTCCGGGCGGTACCAGCGCCCACTTTGTCGGGGGCGCGTTCGCGGCGATTCTCCTCGGTCCGCATCTGGGCGCACTCTGTGTCGCGACTGTCGTCACGATTCAGGCGCTCGTCTTCGGCGACGGCGGCATCGTGGTGCTCGGCGCGAACGTGTTCAACATGGCTATCGTCGAGGTGTACGTCGGCTATGCCATCTATCGTCTGCTCGTCCCGTACGGTGAATTTCGCGCTGCCTTCGTCGCGGGGTGGCTGGGAATTACGGCCGGCGCGCTGACCGCCGCCCTCCAGCTTGGCCTCTCCTCGGCGTTCCAGTACCAGTTGCTGACGACACTGTCGATAATGGGCGTCGGGCATCTCGTGCTGGGGCTGATTGAGGGTGCCATCACCGCCTCGGTGTACCGGTACCTCGCTCGCGCTCGCCCTGACCTCCGGCCCAACGCCGCACCGGAGGTGAGCGCGTGATGGTACCGGACTACCCCGACTGGCTACCCCGTGCGCTCGCCGCGCTACTGGTCCTGACCCTGCTCGCGCCGGTGTTTGGGTGGGCGGCTGGCCAGGTTGGCTACGCCGAACCGCTGGAAAATGCCGCCGAGGCGACCGGCGCGACAGAACACGCCACCGCCGTCGGGACGGCGCTGTTTCCGGACTACGGCGTCCCCGGCCTCGGCGGCGCGACTGGGACGTTCGTATCGGCTGTCGTCGGGACCGCGCTGACGCTCCTCCTCGGTGCCGCTATCGGACGCGTACTCGGAACGGACGTCGACGGACGGCAATAGCGCATGTCCGGCAGGGACCTGCTCGACCGGACGGTCACAGCGATTGCGGCCAGCGCCCAGTGGTTCCTGCTTGCTGAGGACCTGCCGGATCGAGACGGGTTCCTCCAGGCCGTTACGCCGACTGTCAAGCTCGTCGGTATTGCGACGCTCGTCGCGCTTACCGTGACACAGCAGGCGCTGGCAGTCGTCAGCGCGCTCGCGCTCCTCGCCACAGCACTTGCGGCCATTTCTCGGGTACCTATCCGTACTTTTCTGGGTCGTCTGACCGGTCCACCGGTGTTCGCGTTCGTTGTCGTCGCCCCGCAAGCGTTCTTGATGCATGGCCCCTCGCTGGGGTCGCTTCCCCTCTCGGCCGCTGGCGTCGACTATGTGCTCACGTTCGCCGTCCGCGTAACTGCGTGTGTCGGCTTTCTGTCCGTGCTGCTGTTGACGACTCGCTTCGCCGACCTGCTGGCGGCGTTTCGCCGGCTTCGGGTCCCGTCGATTGTCGTTTCGCTGCTCGGAATCACGTATCGCTATCTCCTCCTCTTTTTTGCCGAACTCGAACGCATGGTTCGGGCTCGACGGAGCCGAACCATCGCCGAGCCGAGCCTCCGCCGGAACTGGCGCGATTCGGGGCACTTCGTGGGCTCGTTTCTCGTCCGGAGCCTGGAACGCGGCGAGCGGGTCCAGCGGGCCGCCCGCGCCCGCGGCGGCACTGGCCCGACGCCGGCACAGCCCCGGAAACCGCTCGGGCGGGCCGACCTCACCTTCGGTTTGATCGTTGCACTCGCTGTCGCGGTGGTGGTTGTCGCGTGACTGCTATCGAAGCCACCGACCTCTGCTACGCCTACCCTGACGGAACGCTGGCCGTCGACGGCGTCGACGCATCCATCGAGCGCGGCGAGCGTGTGGCACTGCTCGGTCCGAACGGGGCTGGCAAGTCGACGCTGCTGGAACTGCTGGGCGGTCTGGTCGACCCTGACGGCGGGCAGGTGCGGTACTTCGGGGAGACGACCGACGCCGACACTGTCCGCAGTCGCCTCAGTGTCCTCACGCAGAATCCTGCCGATTACCTGTTCAATCCGACCGTCCGGGAGGACCTCGCCTACGGGCCGGCACAGCTCGACTGCGACCGTGCGGAAGTCGACCGCCGCGTCCGGCGAGTCGCGGACCGGCTTGCCCTCGATGGCCTCCTGTCGAAGCCGCCGTTCCGACTTAGCGGGGGTGAACAGCGCCGCGCCGCTCTTGCAAGCGCGCTCACCGTCGAGCCGGACGTGCTGTTGCTCGATGAGCCGGTGAGCAACGTCGACGCCGCGAACCGGAGAACGATTCTCGACCTGCTCGACGAACTCGCGGCCGATGGCGTCACGCTCGTCGTCTCGACGCCGGACACCGAACTCGTCCCGCACGTCGCGGACCGGGTTCTGTTGCTCGACGATACCGGCGCGGTTGCCGCGAGGGGGACGACCAGACAGATCCTGACCGACACCGGGCTACTTCGGGACTGTGACCTGCGTCCGCCACAGGTCGTCAGACTGTTCGAGGGCCGAACAGAGAACGTGCCGCTGACCGTCGACGGGGCTGCCGAACGGCTGGACACGGACGGTCCGGATACCGTGGAGTGATAGTCCGGGTCCGGGGACGGACCTCTACCCGGCCGCTGTCATTCCGAGGCGAGCAGGCGGCCGTGCACGTCGATTTCGCCGTTCCGGATCCGGGTGCTGCTGATTCGCGTGCCGTCTTCGGCGACGACGAACGGCGGCGTGTGGATTTCCAGCGGGTGGAGCCCCGCGTCTCGCCGCTGTTGGTTGAGTTCGTAGGCGCGGCGCTGTGCCTTCGCCTCCGGCGAGGCGACGAGCGCATCCACGTCCGCCCGTGTCGCGGCCGGTCCCTGCGTGTCGTCTAACCGGACAATCTCATACGTGGCGGTATACGGCTCACCCAACTGGTCCAGCTCGGACGCGAGCGCGCTTCGACGGTCATCGTACGCACCCAACTGTTCGACGTGTGTCGGGTCACTACGCGTCTCTGTGGCCAGTTCAGGGCTGGTCAGACCAACGATGACGTGACCATCGCCGCTCCCGTCGTGACTTGCGGTCTGAAACGCCTTATGCAGGAGCGCCCGGTGGCCGTTGTGAATTGGTGTGAAGGTCCCGCCGAGAATCGCTGTCCGGTCCGCGTCTGCCATACGCGAATGTCCCACCAGCGTCATATATAATTGCTGTCCGTCGCATAACTCCTCAGTCCCAACGGTCTCTACCGACAGTAACCCGGTAACACTCGCGTCAGCAGTCATTGAAGTAGTTTCGGCACGTATCGATACCAATGACTAACGTCACCCCGACACCGGGTATCCACCACGTCACGTGTATCGCGAGCGACCCACAGCAAAACATGAACTTCTGGGTCGAAACACTCGGTCTCCGGCTCGTCAAGCGCTCGATCAATCAGGACGATCCCAGCACGTACCACTTCTTCTTTGCCGACGCCGAGGGGAACCCAGGGACGAGCATGACCTTCTTCCCGTGGGAAAACCACGCACAGGGCAAAGTCGGCTCCGGACAGGTCTCACGCACAGCGTTCCGCGTGCCGGAGGGCAGCCTCGACTACTGGGAGGACCGCTTCGAGGAGTACGGTGTCGACTACGACGACCGCGTCGAGCGGTTCGGTGAGACTGTCCTCCCGTTCCGCGATCCGGACGGACTGCCGGTCGAACTGGTCGAAGTCGAGATTCCTGACGACGACCCGACCGAGCCGTGGACGGCGTTCGTCCCCGAAGACGCCGCCATCCGTGGCTTCCACTCTGTGACGCTGTGGCTGGCTGACCCCGAACCTACGGAGGAGCTGCTCCGGACGATGGGCCTCGAAGAAGTCGGTACCGAGCAGGCACAGGGCGACACGCCCGGCGACGAACGGACTCGATTCGCCGCGCCGGGGACCGTTGGGACGTACGTCGACGTGTTGCCGACCATCGAGGGCGGGCGGCAGGGCCACGGCACGGTCCACCACGTCGCCTTCCAGACGCCGACCGACGAGGACCAGCAGTCGATGCGCGAGGCCGTCCGCGGGGCGGGGCTGCGCCCCACGTCGCAGATAGACCGCCACTGGTTCCGGTCGGTGTACTTTCGTGAGTTCGGCGGCATCCTGATCGAACTCGCCACCAGCGACCCCGGCTACGACAGCGACGAGCCACTCGACGACCTTGGTGGCCGGCTGGTGCTGCCCGGGAAGTTCGAGGACCGACGCGAGGAAATTGAGGCGGGGCTCACAGACGTGACGATTCCCCAGCCAGCGGCCGCCGAAGCCGGCGACTAACGCAGACGAGACGACTGGTATCCGCTTCATTCTATCTGTTAGCCTGCGAGTAAATATGCGTGCCCGGGGTGTCTCGTGTTATATGTCCACAGAGGGACAGGAGTACGTTATCGCGCCGTGGGGGGAGAGTAAGTGTGAGACGACCGACGTGACGGTCGACCTGCCGTCACGAGACATTGCGGCGCAACTGGAAGTCCCGACAAGTGTGCTAGACCGAATGGCACAGCTCGGCGACGAGCACGACATCCCAGTGACGCAGGCGCTCGGGGAGCGACTGGAGATTAACCGGGCGCGGGTGTCGCTCTATGCCGCGAAGTCGGTTGATGATGTGGTCGCCGTCAAGCAACACCTCACTGACGCCCGCGAGTACCTGTCCGGTGTCGAGGCGCTCGATACGGCCGACATCGAAGCCGACATCGACCACCTCTGGACTGACGAACTCGGCAGCGCGTAACCTCGTCGGTGGGGTGGGTACCGGAGTGAGAGCGGCTATCTGTTGCTCTCGTTGCATAGAAAGCCGGTTTATCAGCAACTCCCAATAGACGGTAATGAATGACGGTACGATACGTGATATAGAGAGCTTCTCCCCTTTTCAACGGGCTAGCGTCCTATTTCCAGCTGCTCTCTCAATTCTTTACCGTCAGTCCGGAGTTTACAGTAACTTTAATTCCCTGAGTGTCTCACCTGTTCCCGTGGAATTATAATGAACAATAACAGACAGCTGTGGATCGTAGCTGCAGTGTCGTTGCTCCTGATATTCGGCGGCAGCGGCCTCGCGTGGACAGTACAGACCGACGGCGGGTCCGTGGAGGTCCGCGACGTGCGGTTCTCTGGGACCAACGGAACGATGATGAGCGGAACGCTGTACATCCCTGAGGAAGCCAGCAGCGCGTCCCCGCAACCAGGGGTGTTAGCCGTCCACGGGTACATCAACTCGAAAGAGACCCAGTCCCCGTTCGCTATCGAGTACGCACGACGGGGTTTCGTTGTCCTCGCTATCGACCAGACCGGTCACGGCTACTCTGACCCACCGGCGTTCAAGAACGGGTACGGTGGCCCTGATAGCCTCGAATACCTCCGGTCGCTGGACTACGTCGACAACGAAAACATCGGCCTCGAAGGGCATTCGATGGGCGGCTGGACCGTCGTCACGGCGGCCGCGGCCCACCCAGACGGGTACGAGTCGATGGTTATCGAGGGGTCATCGACTGGATCGAACCGCGCTCCTGAAGGCACTGATTCGTTCCCACGGAACCTCGCCGTCGTGTTCAGTGAGTACGACGAGTTCTCCCCGCTGATGTGGGGGACGGCGAGTGCGTCCGACGTTGAGCAGAGCGACAAACTCCAGACGGTGTTTGGGACGGACAGCGCTGTCACGGAGAGTCGCACCTACGGGAGCGTTGATGACGGCACTGCACGGCGGCTATACACGCCGGCAACGACTCATCCCGGCGACCACTTCTCGACCGCAGCCATCGGCGCGTCCATCGAGTGGCTCCAGCTAACACTTGAGGGCGAGGACGAGATGGATCCGAGCAATCAGGTCTGGTACTGGAAGTCGCTGGGCACCTTTATCGCCCTCATCGGTGGTGTGCTGTCACTGTTCCCGGCTGGTGGTCTGCTCGTCGAACGGGCATCGACCGACAGACTCCGGCGCGAGTACCCTGAAGGGAAGGGGATGACCGGCGCGAAACGCTACGCGGCGTCGCTACTTGCCGCCACCATTCCGATTGTGACGTACTTCCCGCTACAGGACGCCGCACCGGCGATAATCGGGCTCAGTTGGCTGTTCCCACAGCAGATCAACAACGGCGTGATCGTCTGGGCACTGGGGAACGCGGTCATCACGGCGGTCCTGTTCGCGGTGTGGCATTACACGACCAACGCTGACGACCCGTCGGTTTCGCTGGCGAACTACGGGCTTGATACGGGCGACGGCGCGCGGACGGTCGGCGTCTCGGTCCTAGCCGGCGTCGCTACCGTCGCCGTGCTGTACCTGCTGGAAGCCGTCGTGGCGTTCCTGTTCCAGACGGACTTCCGCATCTGGGTGTTTGCCATCAAACTCCTCTCCCCGGCGCAGTTCCGGATCAGCTTCTCGTATCTCCTGCCACTGTTTGCCTTCTTCGTCGTCCTCGGCGCACTCTTGCACGGTCAGCTCCGTCCCGAGGGTGAGTCCCGGTCGCTCCGCCGTGCAATGGCGACGAACTGGCTCATCGTCGTCGGCGGGTTCGTCGTGTTGTTGGCGGTTCAGTACGTCCCGCTGCTGTCCGGCCGGCCACTGCCGCTTGGCCACCCGTTGCTGACAATTCTGGCGCTACAGTTCGTCGCCCTGCTCAGCATCGTATCCTTCGTTAGCACCTACTTCTTCAGGAAGACGGGTCGGGTCTGGGTCGGCGCGACGATCAACGCCGTCCTCGTGACGTGGGTTATTGTCGCCGGAACCGCGACGCAGTTCCCCGTCTAGATCCGGCGTTTCACTTTCTTCTCGGTTCTGTCCGCCAAGTCGTGTTTCGGTTGTGACGACGCACAGCCGAAATCCGACAGTGGTTCAGTCGTCGCTCATCACACCCTCGGCGACGGCCATGTCCTCGACTGTGGGGTCGTCCTCGGATGCCCGGAGGACGAATCGCTTGCGGATCAGGTCGGCCGCGTAGATGGCTGTCCCCAGAATGATGAGCGTGTCACCGGGGAGTCGCGCCCAGAACAGCGTCTGGACGAGCGGCTGGTTGTAGAACGCTACGCTCCGGGCTGCGGCATAGCTGCCGGTGAACGCCGCCTCCAGCTGGAGGAAGCCAACGGGCAGAACAGAGACGAACACCATCAGCGCCAGACCGACGTTCCAGCACCAGAACGCCGCCCGGAGCCAGGACCCGTCCCAGCGACCGGGTTTGATGGCGAGCTGGAGCATGTAGGTGACCATCCCCAGCGCGAGGAAGCCGAAGGCCCCGAACATCGCGGCGTGGGCGTGGCCAACGGTGAGGTAGGTGCCGTGCTCGTAGTAGTTGATGAGCGGGAGGTTGATGAAGAAGCCGAGCACGCCGGCCCCGACGAAGTTCCAGACCCCGCTGGCGATGATGAACATGAACGGGAGTTTGTAGGGGAACCCGCCGGTCTCGGACATCGCCCGGTACTGGCCCAGCGCCTCGTAGAGGATGAACACGAGCGGGAGCAGTTCAAGTGTCGAGAACACGCTCCCGATGGGGACCCACATGTCGGGCATGCCGACCCACCAGTAGTGGTGGGAGACGCCGATAACGCCCGTACTCATCACCAGCAAGGCCTGAAGCATGACTGCCTTCTCGGCGCTACGGCGGCTGAGCAGGTTCATCGACACTAGCGTCAGGCCAATGATGGCGACGATGAAGAACTCGAAGGCTCCTTCGACCCACATGTGGACGACCCACCAGCGCCAGAACTCCGTGACGGCGATGTTGGTCTCCGGAGTGAAAAAGAACCCGGCGGTAAACAGCAGTGCGATGGAGCCGCCAGCGTACAGGATCATATGTGCGAGGCCGAACACTGGCTCGCGGTCCAGCAGCGGCTTCAGACCGCGAATCGAGAGGACGGCCCACAGACCGAAGCCGACGAGCAGCCCGACCTGCCAGACCTTCCCGACTTCGAGGTACTCTAGCCCTTCGTTGCCGACGAGCCACCAGAGGTCGCCGAAGTAACCGTGCGAGCCGAGCCAGATGCCGCCGAGGCCGCCGACGGTGACGACGACAATCGCGACGAGCAACGCGTCGATGTAGGTCGACTGGCGTTTGGGTTCGTGGCCGGTCAGCAGCGGCGGGAGGAACAGGCCCGCGCCGAGCCAGGTCGCGGCTATCCAGAGGATGCCCAGGTCTATGTGCCATGTCTTCGCCATAGCGAAGGGCAGTAGCTGGAGGATGTGGACGCCGAAGATTTCCTCGATGCCGAAGAAGCCGGCCCGTTCGATGTAGAAGTGCGCAAGCAACCCACCGAGTAACACCTGCGCGAGGAACAGCCCGGCGGCGACCGGGATGAACCGCAGGGCGGCCCGCTGGCTGGGGAAAATGCTCACGTCGCCCGGCTCGGGCACCGAGAGGTCTCCGGCGGACGGCTCAGGGAGGCTGACGGCGTTGTAGAGCCAGATTCCGCCACCGGCAGCACCGACGAGGAGGACCATCGCGATGACGCTCCAAGTCATCGCCGCGCCGGTCGCATCGTTCCCGGCGGCGGGCTCGTACGGCCAGTCGTTCGTGTAGGAGTGTTCGCCGCCCGGACGGTCGGTGTGGGAGAACCACGCCGTCCACATGGCGAAGTCGGCGAACTGCCGGGCATCGGCTTCAGAGTCAATCATCTCCTCGGGGACGCCCCGCTCGTGGCTCCCCTCGTGATACCGCTCGACGTACTCCTGACGGACCTGCTGGTGGGCGTACAGTTCTGCGGCGGAGTACTCGATGTTCCCGCCGTCGTACTCCCCGCTGAGGTCCTGTTTGACGTCATCGTCGACGGCAGCCTGTTCAGCCGTCGACAGCGAGTCGTACTCGGTCCCGTAGCGTTCCTCGGCGTAATAGGTCCGCATGTGCTGGGTTTTCAACTCCAGCGCGTCGGCGGTGTAGTCCGCGCCGTAGTACGCGCCGTTCCCGAGAATCGACCCGTGGTTCATCAGTCCGTTCTTCTGGAACGTCTTCTTGCCCTCCCGGATGTCCGCACCCGTGAGAACGGTCTCGCCGTCGGGTCCGACGACTTCCTCAGGGATTGGCGGCGCTTCCTGGTACGCGATCCACGCGCCGGCCCCCATGACGACGAGGTTGAAGACGAACGCGGCGGCGATTACCTTCGCGATTGTTTTGCGTTTGAGCTCCATGTGGTTGGAACTCCAGTACCCCAAAATAAGAAGGGGGTAAGACGTTCCCAGTCGCTGGCGACGGGGGAGAACATGTTCGCCCTGACAGGGACCAGTGGTGTTCTGTCCCCGGATTCGACGTGGGACGTAGCGGGGTATCACAAGGCAGATTACTACCTGCCACTCTCACTCTGGTATGCGCCGTCGCCGCTTCGTCCAGACGCTCGGGGCGTCTGCACTGGTCTGGAGCGCAGGCTGTACCGAGCAGTCGGACGACACAACACCGGCCTTCGAAGTGTCGAGCCCCGCGTTCAGTTCCGGGGACACGCTTCCGCCCCGATTCACCTGTGACGGCGAGGGCGTTTCGCCTCCATTTGTCATAGAGCGTGTCCCGGAGCCGACGGCGGCGCTGGCGGTCACGGCTGAGTACGACGGCGGCGTGTTCAGCCAGCCAGTGTTCTGGACGCTGTGGAACGTCCCACCCGAGACCGAGCGGATTCCGGCCGGGCTCCCGCGCGAGCCGACCCTCGATACGCTCGGCGGCGCTCGACAGGGAACACAGCCCCCAAACGAGCCGGGATATGAACCGCCGTGCCCGCCGGCCGGACAGCCCTACGAACACCGGTTTCAGGTGTACGCACTCGGTGAGGAACTCTCTATCGAGGGCGGAACCGAACAGGAAGAAGCGTCAGAGACCATCGCGAACGCGCTTATCGCAAGCACTCGTCTCACTGTTGATTACACCCACCCGGCCGGGACCGACAGCTAACGAGTGGTACCGGAGACAACCGGGCCAGCACACCGTCTGAACGACTGCTCATCTGATGTTGTCTGCCGTTTGGACGGCTCTTGAGTGACACGGCTCGCTGTGACCGACCAGTGCATGCTGTGTGGCGCGCAGCTAATTGTGGCAATGGTTCACAATACCATTAAACCTATATACTGATGTGTTATACCATATCATGTATGGCGTCCGCACCGAGTAGTGACGATATGTTCGACGAGTTCCTCTCCCAGCGTGGCCACGACGTGGACCAGAGTGGTTGGGAAGAGAGCTATAACAAGAAGCAGTGCCCTGATTGCGGCGGTCTTCACGAGTCGACAGCGGCACAGTGCTCGGTGTGTGGCTGGACACCGGTACGGTAAGGATACTCCGTTTTTCGGTCTTCCACCTTCATCCAGCAGCGGCAGTAGCGACCGGCAAAACCGGCAGTTTGCTCTCTGTCGAGTCGCACCTCACGCCGTCGCTTGTCGGGACAGCACCGGTACAGACAGTCGGAACTGCGCTACAGTGTAGAAGGAAATGGGGAGTCTTTGCGTGGCCAGCCGACGGTTGGGGGGGTCGTGTGCCGGCGGGCCGACCGGTTCAGAACCGACAATTGGGGGGTCGTGTGTCGGCGGACTGACCGGCCTGTGGTGGTTACAGCGAATCAAGCGCCGCATGGAGGAACAGCCCGAGCGCGAGATGTTGGTACGCAGACGTCGCGATCTGCTCTTTCGCAGCCGCATCGTCCGCGATTCCGTACTGTTTCGTCTGGACGAGTTCGTGCATCTGGAGCGTGCCATCCGCTTCTAACTCGTGCAGCCGGGGGTACACTGTCCCCGGACTCAGTTCGGCACCGAACTGGGCGTCCAGTTCCTCCATCAGTCCGGTCCCGTGGGTGCCACCATCGGCGACTGCGATCATCGCCAGTAGAATCTCTTCCAGACTCTGTGTGACGATTCCGTCATCAACCGCGGTTTCGCCGTTGACGACGTCGTCAATGACCGGGTCCAACAACGACTCCGTGATGGCGTCACGACTGGGTGGGTCATGCGATTCCGGGCGCTCTGTATCGCCGAGAGGGGTCACTCGCTCATCGGCGCTCTGGCCCTGCATCTTGCCCGTCGTCACGCGACGGAGGTTGTCTCCGGACATCGTCTCACCTGAACGCAATCCGCAGTGAGTGCTACAGGGGCTATCATAATATAAACGGGGCAGTGTTTTCTGAGCGTGAAATCACCACAGTGCTCGAAAACGCTTATATAATATGACGCGAATCTTGGTGTAGTGGCTGAGGAACAGAGCATCGAGGAGATTCTCGATACGATCGGCGACCAGCACGCACGCCGTGTACTCGCCGCAATCAGCCGAGAACCGCAGTCGGCGAAGGAACTCGCGGAGGAGTGTGACCTCTCATTGCCAACGGTGTATCGACGTATCGAACTGCTCGACGAGTACGACCTCGTCACCGACCGGACGCTCGTCGCCGAGGACGGGAATCACTACAAGGTGTACGAGTCCAACTTCGAGTCGACGGTCATCTCGCTCGAAGACGAGGAGTATAAAGTACGCATCTATCGGGAAGAGAACCTCCCGGACCGGTTTAGTCAGCTCTGGGACGAGCTGAACCCGGAATGAGCGTGCCGACCAGTGGACGGGTGACCACATGACGACCGGCGTGACTATCGCACGTAGCGCGCTCATCCTGATGCGGATGGTGGTGTTCGGGCTGACACTCGGTATCACGCTGATTAGCTTCCAGGCCTACCGGAAGCGGCCGTCGGAACGCCTCCAGTACGCGTTTGTCGGGTTTGCGTTCATCAGTATGGGTGTCGCCATCTCCAGCGTTATCACACAACTGAGCGCCGGCGAGACCGGTGCCATCGTTCGCGTGTTCTTCCAGATGGCAGAGACGATCCCGTTCATCATCGGGTTCGCGATGCTGTACGTGTCGCTGTACCGGTGAGAAATCCGTTTGGGTGCACCGGTCAGTTGTCGTCCCGGTAAAGCACGTTGTTTATTTGGCCGCGGTTCCACTACATGTTCAATGACTGATTCGACCACCGAGGTTGTCCGCCTGTTCGGTGGGCCCGGTAGCGGGAAGACGACGGCGCTGCTCGACCGCGTGGACGAACTGCTGGAAGACGACGACGTAGACTTCCGTGATGTACTGGTTGTCTCGTACACGCGTGCGGCGGCCGCCGAGATCCGTGAGCGACTCGCGGACCGACTCGGCCTGTCTCCTCGTGCTCTCCGCGGGAACGTCTGTACGATGCACGCGAAGGCGTACGAACTGCTGAACCTCTCCCGTGGCGACGTCGTCGGCGAAGACGACAAGGAGGCCTTCTGCGAGGAGTTCGGTATCGACTACGAGGATGAGTACGAGGGGTCTCGGCGTCGGTCGGCCCGCTCGACCACCCTCGGGAACAAGATTATTGCGACCAGTCAGTGGCTCCAGCGGACCCGTCGCGACGTGGCCGACTGGTACGACGTCCCCTTCAAGTGGGACGACGAGGAGGTCCGGCTCCCGCCGGAAATCGACGACAACGCCCAGACCGGCAACAAGTACACGCCGACCTGGCCGACCGACGACGACCGCGTCGATGTCCCCAGCGCCATTCGCGGCTGGCGCACCTACAAGGGCGAGAACGACCTGACCGGCTTCGCCGATATGCTCGAACGGGTCGCCCAGCGCTCGCTGCTCCCCAACGTCGAGTACCTCATTATCGACGAGTTTCAGGACATCACGACGCTGCAGTATGACGTGTACGACGAGTGGAAACCACACATGGAGCGGGTGCTCATCGCCGGCGACGACGACCAGGTCGTCTACGCCTGGCAGGGCGCTGACCCAGACCTCCTGCTTGAGGAAGTCGTCACCCAAGACGAGGTGCTGCCCAACTCCTACCGGCTCCCCTCGCGCATCCTCAACGTCGTCAACCGCGAGGTCCGCCACATCGAGAAGCGCCAGGAGAAAGACCTCAATCCGCGCAAGGAGGGCGGTCGCGTCGAAGCGGTCCAGAACCCCTCGATGTTCGACCTCTCGCGGAACGTCACCCGGACCATCGAGCAGTCCGACGAGACGGTGATGGTCCTGTTCCGGGCCCGCTACCAGATGTTCCAGTTCATCGACGAGTTCATCGACAACGGAATCCCCTTCTCCTGTCTCACCGACCAGCGGATGTGGACCGACCGGCTCACCCAGTACGTCAACGGGCTCGAAGCCGTCGAGGCCGACGAGCCGCTGACGGTGCTTGAGGCCCGCCGCCTCGCCGACATGCTCGTCGACTCCGCGTTCGGCACCGGCGAGCGCGACGACCTCTTCGACGCGCTCGAAGAGATAGACGAGGCCCACGAGGACCAGGACATCGCCGACATCGAGATCGAACCCGACGTGGTCCATGAGCACGTTCCGTTCCTCCCCGACGCGGCCTCGGCGGGCGATATGCTCCGGAAAGTGACAAACTTCCAGGAGCGGACCGTCGACGCGTACTTCAGCGGAGACTACACCGGGATGGACGCCGACCGCGTCCGCGTGGGCACCATCCACTCCGCGAAAGGTCGCGAGGCCGATCACGTGTTCGTCGCGACGGACCTCACGGAGAAAGTCGTCGAGCAGATGGCCGCCACGGTCGACCAGCAGGGTATCGAGGTACCCGGTATGGATGAGTTCACGAAACACACCAGTCCCGTGCCGACGCTGACCGACAACGAACGGCGTGTGTTCTACGTCGGGATGTCCCGCGCTCGCGAGCGACTCGTGCTACTCGAGAACCTCGTCGACGGCGCGCCGACGCTCCCTATCGACGTCTTGCTGGAAAACGAGCCAAGCGACCGCTCCATCGAGCAACTGCTTGACGACGCCAGTGAGACCATCGCGGCCGACTGAAGCGGTCACTCTTCTCACTCGTCGATGGTCCCACCCTCTAGGTAGTATCGCGTCTTGTCACGCGTCGACTGGGCGACCTTGGTAAACGTGACAACCCGCTGGTTGCCATCCGTCTCGTCACGCTCGATATGGAGTTCCAGGCCCTGATCGCGGAAGTACGACAGCAGGTCGGCGATGGTTTTCGGGTCGCCACGAACGGTGTGTGTTTCGCCGACCGGGTCACCTCTGTCTACCGCCCGTATTGTTTCGACTGCAGGCTGAAGAATGGCTTCACCCAACTCCTGTGCCCGCTCGCGAATCGTTGCCGGCGACTCGCCGCGCTCGACGGCCTGGAAAGCCTCCCGTATGACGCGGGTGAAAACGAAGTCTCGCCCGTAGTCGAATGGTAGTTCGAACGCGTGTTCAAGATCGGCCCGATGGATCGCGCTCGTCGTGTACTTCAGCGCCGTCTTCCCGTCCGTCGATTTCAAGACAACGCCTTCCCGGTCGCGAGCGTTCAGATCATCGATCCGTTCGCGGGCGACGTCGACGGCCGCTGCCGGGGTGTAGGTCCCGTAGTGGTCGACGCTTTCGAGGCCGTAGGTCTCACACCGGTCGAGGCGCCGTTCGACGCCCATCGGCGTCCCGCTCTCGCGGTGGCGGATCCCAAACACGTAGAACCCGACCTCCTCGACCTCGCTGTACTCGTGGTCGGTGTAGGGGTTCTCCGGCCCGACGAGTTCGCCACACAGCATGTGCTCGGGGTGGTCGTCGAAGAACGCCTCGGCGTCGAGCAGCGCCTCGACCTTCCGCGTGGTGTAGGGACAGACGAACCCGCTCCGGGTGAACGCGAGTAGGTCCCCGTCGATTCGGGCGACCCTGACGTTGTAGCCGTTGAGTTTCTCCTCGATGGCGACGGGTCCCTCGAAGGTCTCCCGAACCGCCGGTTCGAGGACGAGCGCGCGCGGCATCGACGGGTAGCCCCGGACGACCACGTCGTCGACGAGCGCCGTCCCGCGCTCGATGCCGTGGCGCTCGTCGCTGAGGTGTCGGTACCGCTGGCCGCGGAACCACTCGGTGTCGAAGTGTTCCAGCAGGTCCGCGGGGTCGGCGTCGACGTCGAACAGCGACCCCCAGTCTCTCGACATACGTGAGGGTTGTTGACATGACACCAAAATTCTGCTGGCGCGTCCCGCCCGGCGGGACTCGCCAGAGGGCATTAGTTACCGGCTACCGTAGCGCCGGTATGGTCGACCGCCCGCTCAAACAACGGTTCGTCCTCGACACGTCGCTGTTTCTCACCCCGGAAATCAGGAGCGGCGACGAGGATCTGGAGGCGGCCTGCCTGGAACTGCTCGACCTCATCTCGGAGGCGAAACTGGTCCACAACATCTCCTGTTACATGCCGCCGTCGATACAGGCGGAACTGACGACGATGCTCGAAGACCGGGCCATCAGCGACGAGGTGCTGACGAAACTGGACACGTGGGTCATTACGAAGTCCCCGGCCCACCACGAGGTACGGATTCCGGCGGCCCACGTCTACGAGTTCATCGACGAGATGTCCGAGCGGGTGGACCGCGGTCTGCGCGTCTCCGAGAAGGCCGTCCGGAAAGCCGAGGAGTCGCGGGCCGAAACGGTCGAGGAACACGACCACATGACGGAGGTGGACAAAGTCATCTCGGACCTGCGCGACGAGTACCGGGACACGCTCCGGCAGGGCGTGCTCGATTCCCGCGAGGACTTCGACCTCCTGATACTCGCACAGGAACTGGACGCCGGCGTCGTCACGGAGGACCAGGGCATCATCAACTGGGCGGAGGACTTCGGACTACGGTATCTCAAGGGGCGGAACTTCCCGTCGCTTCTCAGGGAGTACCTCGCGGCCGACGACCCGGACCGCTGGCGCGACGAGACCTAATCGTCGTCACGGTCTGGCGAGTTCCCGCCGGGGAGCGCGCTGCGCGCCCGTCCGACGATTGCGCCGGGGATGTCCGTCGGGGAGGGGGCGACCCACTCGATGACCAGTAAGGCGGCGGCTAACCCGAGAAAGACTGCACCGATTGTCGTCTGGCCGCGGGCGATGTTGTCGACGCCGAGGAGGGTGACCCGCGCGGCGAGTACGACCGCGACCATCAGCTCGATTGTCCCGATGAGCCCCCGTGCCATCGGTCGCTGTAGACGGTGCCCGAACAAAAGCACCGCGCCTGCGTGACGCCCGCGGCCACACCAGTTCGTGGGACATACGTTCAAGTCGCTGCCGGCTAAACGTCGCTGGTATGCTAATCGGCATCGTCTCGGACACACACGACAACGTGTCGCAGGTCGAAGCCGCAGTCGAGACATTCGTTGATGCGGGCTGTGAGACGGTCGTTCACTGTGGCGACTTCGTCGCTCCGTTCTCGGTGACGCCGTTCGACCGCAACTGGTCGTTCTACGCCGTCCGCGGCAACAACGACGGCGAGTGGGCGGTCCAGTCCACCGTCGCGGACTTCGGCACGTACTTCGGCGAGATGGGCGAGGTGACCGTCGACGGCCACGACATCGCGATGTACCACGGCACCAGCGGCGAGATCGTCGACGCGCTGGTCGAGTGTGGCACCTACGACTACGTGCTCCACGGGCACACCCACGAACGCGGCCACGAGGAGCGCGGGGGGACGGAACGAATCAATCCCGGCGGCATCTCGATTCCGCCGGCCCCTGAGCCGTTCTCGGTTGCGACGCTCTCGACGGTGACCGGCGAGGTCGAATTCCACGAACTGGGGTGAGAATCAGTCGTCGGCGTGACTGTCGACGCGCTGTGGGCTGCCGTCGTGTTCGACGAGGCCGCGACCGACGCCGAGAGCTTCGTCGGTGCGTCGGATGCTCTTTTCGGCGCTTGCGGTCCGCTCGGAGAGTGCGCGGACGGCGTCGATATTCTCGGGCACCACGTCGGCTTCCTGGTGGATGGCCTGGAACAGGTAGAGGTCCCGTCCTTCGACCGTGATGGATTCGGCCCAGATACAGTTCTCCCATACGTCACCGCGCGGACGACCGGCGTCGCGAGTGTACTCCTTGAGCTTCCCCGCACCGTCGATACCAAGCGTCTCAGGGATAAGGAACAGGCGCGACTCGTCGGCGAGGAGGGACGTGACTTCTTCCGTCGTTGGCTCGCTTTCCAGCGTGACATTGACGCTGTGGGTATGCATCTGCGTCGTCGGGACCTTCATTCCCATCGTGTCGATGTCGAGGTCGGGAAAAATCGTCTGGACGTCAGGACCGTGGTGGGAGGGGATTTCGACGGGGTCGGGAAGTGTGTCGTTGATCGGGCCGCGACCGGTCTGGCCCGGGTCAGCACCACGCCGGACCAGTGTCACACGTGATTTTTCAACGCCGTATGATTCCTTGAGCGGTGCGAGGAGGCGTGACAGGCCTGTTGTATTACAGGAGACAACGCGGGCCGTGTCAGCCCCGACCGCATTTTCGTAGTTGGCGCGAGCATTGAAGCTCACATCTGCCACAGCAGCGTCTTCCCCACCTTGGAAGATGGCTGGCGTGTCGTGCTCGGTATACAGCGACGCGTTAGCCGCGCCGACGCCACTTGGCGTGGTGTCGACGACCACGTCGCTCGTCTCGATGAGGTCATGGACCGTCCCGGCCGTCGCGAGGTCGGCGTCCTCGAACGGTTCGCGGCCGTCCGCGGCGTAGAGGTCGTAGCCGCGGTCGTCTGCGATAGTTGCCTCGAAGTTCGGCGAGCGCTTTGCGACGCCCGCAACTGTCATATCTGGCTGGACACGCACCGCGTCAGCGACGCGTTTCCCGATGGTGCCGAAGCCGTTGATGCCCACGTGGAGCATACACGTCCTTTCCTCCGGGGAGAGTATATTCTTTGTGATTAATATACGGAGAAATTAACTCAGATAGTTGTACCTCTGGACATTGTGAGCTTTTAACACAAATTATCAGAAAACACTGAGCTGTAGTGTGTTTCGGCGGCGTACGCCGGCAGTCTATCAAGAGTTATTCAGGCGGAGTACGCACTTAGTTGTATGGACAACTCGTCGCTTCGCGCGCCCGCCGAGACTGCCGTCAAACAGTGTCTGAACCTCCAGCCTGACGAATCGTGTGCGGTCGTCACTGATGACCAGCGGAACTCAATCGGCGAAGCGCTGTATCGCGTCGCCACAGAGATTACTGACGACTCCGTTTTCGTTCGCTATCCGCCGGGTGAGCAACACGGCGCAGAGCCGCCCGCGCCGGTCGCCGGCGCGATGAAGACCGCTGATGTCGTACTCGCGCCCACGACGAAGAGCCTGAGCCACACAGAAGCCCGAACCGACGCCAACGAGGCCGGTGCCCGCGTCGCGACCCTGCCCGGGATTAGTGAGGGCGTGTTCCTCATGGGGTTAGACGCCGATTACCACCGTATCGAACAGCACTGCGAGGACGTGCTGGCGCAGGTCGAAGACGCTGAGGAAATTCGCGTCACGTCACTCCAAGGGACCGATATCACGTTCGGCATCGGTGCGCGCGAGTGGCACATGGACACCGGCATTGTCCACGAGGCCGGCGAGATGTCGAACCTCCCCGCTGGCGAGGTGTTCCTCGCCCCTGAGACGGCCGACGGCACATTCGTCGTCGACGGGACGATGCGCCCCCACGGCAAACTCGACGGGAAGCGTCTCACCTTCGAGGTTGAGGACGGCTACGTCACGGACATCGACGACCCCGATATCCGCGCACAGGTCGAGGACGCTGCCGAGGAAGTCGGCCAAGACGCGTACAATCTCGCAGAGCTGGGTATCGGCACGAACGTCGCTGTGACCGAACTCGTCGGCTCTGTTCTTCTAGACGAGAAGGCCGGCGGCACTGTCCACATCGCTATCGGCGACGACCACGCAATGGGTGGCGACGTGCACGCGCCGATCCATCTGGACGGAATTCTGACGGAGCCGACCGTGTATGCGGATGGAGAGGAAGTGGAACTTCCTCGGGTAAAGTGAGCGGCAACGCCGCGAACACGGGGAGGTCGTAGACCTCCCGGAGCCGAGCGGTGAGTAAAATGAACCGCGAGGCAGATGTGGCAGTGACATTTCCTCGTGTAGAGTGACCGACCCGGGGCCAGAACGGAGTCACGACAGACAGGAATGGAAGCGTGGGTCGCCCATGCCGACCGCTGATGGTTTCTCCTACTCGTGTTCGTATTCCATCTTCACAGCATATCCGACGATGAGCACCGCCCAGACGAGAGATCCGACGAGGACGAGGTCGAACGGGACTTGGTAGCCGAGGTTCCAAGCGAGCACGAGTCCGTGTATCGCCCCCATGAACGCCATCGTTGCGACGGTGACCGTGGCCGCTACTTGCGGCACGTCCGGCGGGTCGTAGCGGAACGCCCCTTTCAACACAATGAGGGTTCCGAGCATCAGCGCCGGCATGAGAACGACACCGACCGGCTTCGAGACGTAGTTATCGGGCGTGCCCGACGCGGAGAAGTGAATCGCGACTTCGGCGGGGAGGCGAGACCAGACCGCCACACCGGCCATGGCTGTCAGGGCGATGATGGCACCGCTTACGATGTCGGCACGGCTCTGTCGGCGCGCCATACCTGTCGTTTGATCCGGCGGCTCAAGAAAGGCAGCGTGACTATGCGAGACAGAACCACGAGCAGCGCCGTGGCGACGACCATTTACGGGAGCGCAGTCAACGCCTGCATATGACAGACGCTACACCGGGCGACCGCATCGCCCTCCCGTGTCCGGCCTGTTCGCCGGACCTGGAAACGGTTCACGAGGTGCTGAAGCCGGGCGGCCACGTGACGGTCCGCTGTACGGACTGTGACCACGTCCACAAGGAGCAACTGCCAGAGGAGGAGACACTAGAGCGAAGCGTTGTCGTCTCACAGGACGGCGACTCCTTCACCGCAGAGGTCGACGTGCCGGCCGAAGAAGAGCTGTCCGTCGGCGAGGAGTTCTTACTGGAGACCGAAGAGGCCGTCGTGACCGCCCGCATTACCAGTTTAGAGACCGCGGACGGCCGCGAAGACGAGGCGGCCGCCGAGGACGTCGAAACCATCTGGTCGCGGGCCGTCGGCAACGTCTCGGTCAACGTCACGATGCACCCGAAAGACGGCACGCACGACGAGACCGAGAGCTTCAAGCTCCACGTCCCCGGCGACTACGAGTTCGTGGTCGGCGAAACCGAGGAGTTCGGCGAGGAGGAGTTCACCGTTGAGGGGATTCACGTCCGCGACGACGCCCACGGCTACGACCACGAGAACATGGACCACGACGGCGACATGGGTATCGCGAAGGACATCAACCGGCTGTACGTCAGAGACGAGTCGACCACGGCGTGGTCGGCGTGGTAGGATGGCCGACTGGGACCGGCAGCGGTCGCGGCTGGCCGACCGCCTGCGCTCGCGTGTCTCCGACGAGACCGTCCTCGCGGCGATAGCGTCGGTCCCCCGCCACCGGTTTGTCCCGACCGACAGGCGACACGACGCCTACACCGACCGCCCGCTCCCGATTGGGTCGGGCCAGACGATTTCTGCGCCGCACATGGTCGCAATCATGGCCGAGTTACTCGACCTATCTCCCGGGGATCAGGTACTGGAGATTGGTACGGGATGTGGTTACCACGCCGCGGTGACCGCCGAACTAGTCGGTCCCGAGAACGTCTACAGTGTGGAGTACCACGCATCGCTGGCTGACGAGGCCTGTGATACACTCGAAGTGACCGGTTACGGAGACGTCTCCGTTCGCGCCGGCGACGGCAAGCAGGGGTGGTCCGAACACGCGCCCTACGACCGAACGTACCTGACCTGCGCCGCGCCGGAGTTCCCCGGTCCGCTCGTCGACCAGACCCGCGACGGCGGCGTCCTCCTGGCCCCGCTCGGCGACGGACAACAGCGCCTTATCCGGGCGGAGAAACAGGCTGACGGCACGCTTAATAGGGCCGACCACGGCGGTGTTCGATTCGTCCCGCTCCAGTAGCGGTTTCGACAGACGTGGCCGTTGTCGCGCCATTGATATAGCTCTGGCCGAATATAGTGATATGGATCCGGCGGTACTGCGGGACGACATGGTCGACAGCCTGCAACACGACAGTAAGGGTGTCGTCCGGAGCGCGTGGCTGTCGACAGCGATGCGCGCCGTCCCCCGCGAGGCCTTCGTCGGCGAGCAACAGGCTTACTCCGACCGCCCGTTCGAACGCCTTGGCACGCGCGTGCTCTCGCCCAGCACCGCCGGCCGAGTGCTCGAAGCCCTGTCGCCCGAAGAAGACGACGACGTGCTCGTGGTCGGTGCCGGCGTCGGCTACACGGCCGCGGTGCTGGCAGAACACGTCGGCGCGGCCAACGTACAGGCGATAGACATCACGCGGCGGCTCGTCGCCGAAGCGCGCCAGAACCTGGCCCAGGCGGGCTACGACGCCGTCCTCGTCGACCGCCGCGATGGGGCCGACGGACTGCCCGAGTACGCGCCCTACGACCGAATCCTGCTGGAAGCCGCCGCAATCGACCCGCCCAGGGCGCTCCTCCGGCAACTGACCGACGACGGGCGGCTGGTGATGCCGCTGGGAACCGGCGAGCAGTCGCTGGCCGTCGTCGACGCTGACGGGTCGGTCGAGCGACACGGCACCGTCGCCTTCCAGCCAATGCTCGTCGAGGGCGAGCAGGCCGACACCGTCGAGCGCAACCGGACTCACCGCGAGGACCGCGAGCACGCCCGCCGGGCGGCCCAGTCCCGCGCTGGCTGGGAGCAGGAGTGGATAGACTGGGACGGCTAGGGCGACCTGACGACGAGCAGGTCGGTGTTCGAGCGGGCGTCCTCGTAGCTGCTGCCCGCCGGCGGTTTCACCTCGAACGTGACTGTGCCGTCCTGTTGATTCGGCCCGAGCGACGGCGACAGCGAGAGGGTCGCGTTCCCTGCACTACCTGTTTCGCCGGTCTTGACTGACGAGAGTGTCGCCGTCCCGCTTTTCGCGACGACCGTTGCGCCGGAGACCGGTGACCCTTTCGAGTCGACGACAGTGACAACGATGTCCTGTGACCCCGGATTCGCCACTTCCGGGTGTGGCTCAACGTCGATCTCCGTCACTTGTAGCGTCTCGATTCCCGAAATAGTACTCATCATCACGGAGAGGCAGGCGACGCCGACCACCAGCGCGATAACGAGGCGAATCGGCAGTCCCTCGATAGCACGTTCGTCGCGCCACAGCGAATCTGACATGGACAGGCGTGGTTCCGAACTCGTATTTGAACCCTTGGACGAACGTTCAAATACCGGAAGGGGTCAACCGCCGGCATGGTCGTTCTCGGGCGCGGGGAAGCGACGGGGGCAACGACGCGGCTGGGCCACTATCGGGCCCGCGATGGAAGCAGCAGTGCTCCAGTCAATCTCGATGTCGACCGGCCACACGTCGGTCTCGTCGTTGGCAAACGTGGGTCGGGGAAGACGTACACGCTCGGCGTCTTCGCCGAGGGACTGATTGCCGCTGAGGGGGTCGCCCCGGTCGTCATCGACCCGATGGGGGCGTTCACGCCGCTCGGAACTGCGGATGTGTCTGCGACGGTCATACATCCCAGCGTTTGCGCGAACGCGCTTGACCCGCGCCAGTGGTGTACGGTGCTCGGCCTCGACCCGGAACGAGGTGCAGGCGCGCTTGTGTGGCGAGCGGCGAGCGAGTGTGTGACACTCGACGGGATGCGCTCGTGGGTAGCCGATGCGGATGCGGCGGCGAGTACCGCTCGCGCGGCAGCGAACCATCTCGCGCTCGCCGCGTCATGGGATATCTTCGATGCTGCGGGTATCGAGACAGAAACGCTGTGCAGCGATAGCCTGACAGTGTTCGATCTGTCGGGACTGGCCTCTCGACCAGCCAGCACGGTCCTCGCTGCTGTCGCGACTTCGCTGTACGACGTTCGGGTGGCCGAGCAGACGTGCCGACTGCCGTGGCTATTGGTCGACGAAGCCCACGCGTTTACTGACGGCGTTGCCCGGCGTCCGCTTCGCCGTCTCGTCACGCGAGGCCGCCAGCCCGGTGTGAGTTGTGTGCTGGCGACACAGCGACCCAGCGCGGTCCCGGCGACAATCGTCTCTCAGACTGATCTGCTCGTCGCACACCGACTGACGAGTACGGCTGACATCGACGCACTACAGGCCGCCCAGCCGACGTATCTCGACGGCGATTTCGCGGCCCGGCTTCCGGAGACGACCGGTGACGCGCTCGTTGTTGACGACGGCACCGAATCCGTCCATCACGTGACTGTCCGCGAACGGCGGACGCCCCACGGCGGCGAGACCCCGCGGGCAAGTGACCTCGGCGCAGACAGAGAGCAGGACTGCTCTGTGGCACGTTCTGAAAAATGACGACTCTATGAGTCACACGGCCCGCACGAGGCCCCAGGCCAGTCCGATTCCAGCCAGCGCACAGACGAGGTTCCCGACAGCGTTGCCCACAGCCAGCCCTACGTAGCCGTCCTCCCACAGTCGGACTGTCTCTACCGAAAACGAGGAAAACGTCGTGAACGATCCGCACGCACCGACACCGACAAGCAACGCCGCGTCACCGGTCACACCAGCGAACGTGACCAGTCCCAAAACGAAGCTTCCGACTGCGTTCACTGTGAGCGTCCCGAGCGGGACCGGTTCTCGCTGGACCGCTCCCGACAGATAGTGGCGACAGAGTGCCCCGAGTGCCCCACCGGCCCCGACCAGATGCGCCGATTCGATAGCGACCATCAGCGCTCGCCTCCGGTGAACAGCCGGACGGTTTCACGGCCGACAAGGACGCCGGTAAACCCCAACGCGTAGCTCCCAACGACGTTCGCAACAGCCCACTCAGGCGTCAATACTGTCTCTACCGCGAACGTGCTGTAGGTGGTGAACGATGAGATGAAGCCGGTCGAAGCGGCCAGTTTCGTCTCGCTGGCCAGTGCACCGACCTGCAGTCCCTCGTACACGAGCACACCGAGCGCGAAACTGCCACAGACGTTGACCAGCAGCGTCCCCTGCAATCCCGGAAAAAAGAGGCCGACGAAGTACCGAAGGTTCGAACCGGCGAACCCCCCGAGGCCTACGAGGACGATAGTTTCGACCGTTACTAGCGGGTTGGTATCCGCCATTTTTACTCTCCGAGTATCTCCGCCAGCCGTGCTTCACCGAGTGTGTCGACGAGCTGTGCGAGTTCGATAACTCGCTCTTCGCCGAGCGTATCCACGAGTTCACGGATTTCTGCCGGGTCGAACGTCCGGGCGACGTAGCCGAGATTCTCTACCATTCGCGTGGTCCGGTCTAGCGTCTCTTCGTCGGGGCGTAGCGTTAGCGGTCGGTTCGTGAATTTCCCGTTTTCATTGAAGTAGCAGAACCGCAACTCGGCGGTGTCGCTGTCATCCGGATCGACAATCTGCAAGACACCGTACCCACTGTCCCACTCGTCCAGTTCGACCTCAAGTAGCGTTTCGTAGCGGGTCACAGGACTTGATTCCAAACACATCGACTTATAGATTGGCATGTCGAAAACAAAAACAAGCGATATAAGTTACAGATCATAACAAAACAGAAGATATTCGAGAACGATCCGAACTTCCTCGGCGATAACGCTGTACCGGAATAATATTGGTACAGATGTTATTCCGGAATCGCTGTCGGCGTATCGACGGTCTGGTGTATCCCATCGTGCCGAGTCTTCCGTAGTAACCCATCGTCGGAGACACCAATGGCTAAAATGGTTTTCGGCAATGAAATTATTTTTATAGCCGCTCCAACTACGGCAGAGCAATGCCAGAATCAAAACAGGGATCTAGTGTCGCCCATTTTGATGTCACCAATATCGGTGGGATCGATGAGACAGCAGTCGATATACCACCGGGCGTGACTGTCCTGACGGGGAAGAATGCCACAAACCGGACATCGTTTCTACAGTCTATTATGGCGGCGATGGGAAGTACGCAGGCCACACTGAAAGGCGACGCCGACGAGGGGAGCGTTGCCCTCACGTACGGCGATGAAGTGTACGAACGGACGCTCACGCGAGCGGGGGACGCTGTCCAGTTTGACGGTGAGAGTTACCTTGACGATCCATCGGTCGCCGACCTGTTCGCGTTCCTCCTCGAAACCAACGAGGCACGTCGGTCGGTGGCTCGCGGCGACGATCTCCGCGAAATCATCATGCGGCCGGTCGACATCGACGCGATCCGCTCGGAAGTCGAACAGCTGGAAGCGGAGAAAGGCGATATCAACGACGAACTCGCCACGGTTGAATCCCGCCAGCGCGACCTTCCGGACCTCGAACAGCGCCGGACCGAACTCCGCGAGCAGATCGAAGAGAAACGCGAGAAACTGGCCGAGCGCGAGGAGGAGATAGACAACAGCAGCCGGGATATTGAGGAGAGCCGTCAGGAACAGGATGTCCTCGAAGAGAAGCTCGACGAGCTCCGCTCGACGCGGTCGGACCTCGAATCTGTCCGCCGGGACATCGAGGCACAGGAGGAGAGCATCTCCTCGCTGAAACGCGAACGGGCTGACCTCGAAGACGAACTGGAGGAACTGCCAGAGACGCCGATGGGCGACCAGCAGCACCTCGAAGACGAAATCGCAAGCCTGCGTGACCAGCGTCAGCGGCTGAACAGCGAGATATCCGACCTCCAGAGCCTGATCCAGTACAACGAGGAACGGCTCGAAGAGGAAGACTACGACGTCATCCAGTCGCTCGAAGACGCGCCCGAAGGCTCCGGAGGCGCGGTGACAGAGCAACTTCTCGAAAGCGAGGACGAGGAATCTGTCGTCTGCTGGACGTGTGGCTCGACGGTCGACCGCGAGCAGATCGAAGACACGGTCGACCGTTTGCAGGATCTCCGCCGGCAGAAAGTCGAGGACCTCAACGACATCAAGTCGGAACTCGACGACCTCAAGACCGACCAGCGCGAAGCCGAAAAGAAGCAGCGCCGCCGCGAGAACGTCGAACGGAAGATACAGGAGACCGAAACGGAGATCGAACGCCGCGAAGAGCAGGTCTCCTCGCTGAAAGACCGGCGCGAGGAACTGACCGAGGATGTCGAGTCGCTGGAAGACGAGGTCGACAACCTCGAATCCGAGGACTTCGACGAGATCCTCGCGCTACACCGGGAGGCGAACCAGCTCGAGTTCGAGATCGATAGTCTGGAGTCCGACCTCGATGACGTGTCCGCTGAGATTGAGGAGATCGAGGAGCTGGTCAATCGGGCCGACGACCTCCGTGAAGAGCGCGACGCTCTCGTCGAGGAACTCACCGACAAGCGGACGAAAATCGACCAGATCGAAGCCAACGCCGTCGACCAGTTCAACGAGCACATGGACGCCATTCTCGGTATTCTGGAGTACGAGAACCTCGAACGAATCTGGATCGAACGCGTCGAGCAGACCGTCCGCGAGGGGCGACAGAAGGTCGACCGAACGGTGTTCGAGCTCCACATCGTCCGAACCACCGAGAACGGTGCGGCTTACGAGGACACCATCGAGCACCTCAGCGAGAGCGAACGCGAGGTGACCGGCCTTATCTTTGCCCTCGCGGGCTATCTGGTCCATGACCTCCACGAGAGCGTTCCGTTCATGCTGCTTGACTCGCTGGAAGCCATCGACTCGGCGCGAATCGCCGAACTCGTCGAGTACTTCGCCGACTACGCCGAGCATCTCGTCGTGGCCCTCCTACCGGAGGACGCGCAGGCGCTGGACGACGACTTCAACCGCATCACCTCGATCTAACCCCGTAGTCTTTTATTTCCGGTTACCGTACGTGGGACCAACAGATGGCGAATACGACAGACGGCCGGCCGTCGAGCAAGGTCGCTCGACTTATCGACGAGTATGAACTTGATGGACTCGGTGCGGAGATGGAGGCTCGCTGGACGGGTGACGGTGAAGAGCGGATGAGTCTCCGTGATCTGGCGGAGTTTTTCAACAAGCGTCTCCTCGAACGTGAACTGGTCGATGCGGGCCTGAGCGCGCTTGAAAGTGACGTAGAATCGACCTACGAGAACCTCACTGGTGACGACATCAGTACGGGTGTTCGGACTGACACCGTCAATCGACTCGAGCGCAATGGCGTCGATGTCGACCGTCTCGAAACCGATTTCATCACCTATCAGGCCATCCGGTCATATCTGAAGGAATGGCGCGGCGCGGAGTATCAGGGGCTGTCCGACGACGAGAAGATCGAAAAGGACCTTGAAAGTATTCAGCGACTCTTGACCCGAACGCTGTCGGTCACCGACCAGCGTATCGAGAAACTGCGCGATACGGGCCGCATCGACATCGAGGACTTCGAGGTATTTCTGGACGCACAGGTGCTGTGCCAGTCCTGTGGCAGCCAGTACGCCGTCGCGGAGTTTTTCGACCAGGGCGGCTGTGAGTGCCACCAGGACTGAGTCGACACTTTGGACTCTCTCTGACTACGCCGAGGTACCCGCAACGACGCGTCGACAGTAGAACAACCGATAGCAATTGTGATATCCAACGGAACAAACGATTCGAGGACACCGAGCTGCCGTAGAAATAGAACCGTACTGCCGTCCCGGGAATCCGCCGTCGTAGCTGCTTACTGGGGCACACAGGGCTGAAGACATCGGGGGCCATTGGAACGGTCATGGACCCAGGCGACCTCCGAGCGTCGATTCCGGCACTCGAACGGTGTACGTATTTCAACACAGGAGCAAGCGGGCCGACGCCCCGCCCCGTGGTCAACGCCGCAACGTCGTTTCTCGAACGTCACGCTTTCGACGCGCCCGCGGCTGAGGGGCCCTATACGGTTGCGTGGGACGCTATCGCGGCGGCCCGCGAAGTCGTCGCCGATCATATCGGGACCGACGCCGCCAACGTCGCGTTCACTCGCAGTACCGCCGACGGAGTCAACACGGTCGCAGGGGCCATAGACTGGCAACCCGGCGACGTGGTAGTCCGGACCGACCTTGAACACCCTGCCGGCACGCTTCCGTGGGATCGACTGGCCGACACCCACGGTATCGAGGTCCGGGTGCTGGAAACAGACGGCGGACGACTCGACATGGCAGACGTGACCGACGCCGTGGCTGACGCCAGACTGGTGGCGCTGAGTTCACTCTCTTGGACTCACGGGACCAGACTCCCGGTTTCGGCCGTCGTCGACGCGGCCCACGACGCGGGCGCACAGGTACTCGTCGACGCCGTCCAGTCTGTCGGGCAACATCCCGTCGACGTGACGGAATGGGGTGCGGACTTCGTGGCCGCGGCGGGGCACAAGTGGCTGCTGGGCGTCTGGGGCGGCGGGTTCCTCTACGTCAACCCGGACGCGTATGACCGACTCCATCAGACCCGCATTGGCTATCGAAGCGTCGAAGACCCCGGCGCTGACGGTTATGACTACTACGAGGGCGCGCGCCGATTCGAGGTCGGCACCACCTCTCCAGCTCCCTACGTCGCGCTCGCACATGCCATCGAAACGGTCGAGGCCGTCGGGTTCGACACGATCCAGCCCCGCGTCGAACGGCTGACGGACCGGCTCAAGGACGGGCTTGGTGACCGACTGCTGAGTCCCCGTGACTACGAGTCGGGACTCGTGACGTTCACCGCCGATGACCCCGAGGCGACCGTCGAGCGACTCGCGGCTGAGGGCATTATCATCAGGTCACTCCCTCATCCTGAGGCGCTCCGGGCGTCCGTCCACGCGTTCAATACGGCCGACGACATCGACCGCTTGCTCGACGCGCTATAGCTTTCACAGCACCCTGTTGTGACTGGCGTTACAGCCCCGGACTTTCTTGTCTCGACCGGCCGTTCTTCCTCGCATGGCGACACGCCCCGTCGTGACGTGCTTCCTGCGTAGCGAAGGCGAGGTGCTGCTGTTGCGCCGGAGCGGTGCGGTCGGCTCGTATCGGGGCCAGTGGGGTGGTGTGGCGGGACACGTTGCCGACGACGCCGGGCGGGACCGGGACCCGGAGACGGCTGCGCGGGCTGAAATCGACGAGGAGACCGGGTTGGCCGACGCGGTGACGCTCGTCCGGCGCGGCGACTCATTGCAGGTCGCAGACGACGATCATGGGGTTCGCTGGCAGGTTCACCCGTTTCTGTTCGACTGCGAGGCCCGCACAGTCACGACGAACGAGGAGACGACCGAGACCGCGTGGGTCCACCCGCCTGAAATCCTGACCCGTGAGACGGTCCCGCGGCTGTGGACCGCCTGGGACCGCGTTCGGCCGCGAGCGGCGACCGTTCGCGAGGACCGAACCCACGGTTCGGCGTGGCTGTCGATCCGGGCGCTGGAGGTGCTACGCGACGAAGCTGCCCTGGCCGACGCCGGACGGAGTGACGACCTGGAGACGGCCGAGCGGGGCGGCGACGACTGGAGCGCGCTCGCCGCCCTCGCCGCCGAAATCCGCGAGGCCCGTCCCTCAATGGTCGTCGTCGCCAACCGGGTCAACCGAGCGATGGCTGCTGTCGCCGACCAGTCGCCGGCGGCCGTCGAGCGGGCCGTTACGGAGTCGCTGAACCACGCGGTTACCGCCGACCGCGTGGCCGCCGCCGTCGCCGCCGAACACGTCGGCGACCGCCTTGCCACGCTGTCTCGGTCTGGGACAGTCCGCGCAGTGGTCGACGCCACTGCGCCTGAGGCCGTGCTCGTCGCCGAGTCACGGCCCGGGAGTGAAGGCGTCGGCGTCGCAGAGACACTCGCTGGTAGCACTGCCGTGACACTGACCACCGACGCGGCCTTCGGCCACGAATTGGATGCGTGGAGCGCCGACACGCTCGTTGTCGGGGCCGACCGCGTCCTTCCGGACGGCCGCGTGGTCAACAAGGCCGGCACCCGCTCGGCGGCGCTGTCGGCGGCCGCCGCGGAGGCGGACTGCTACGCGGTGTGTGCGGCGGACAAGATCGCACCACGCGCTACGTGGGACAGCGAGGAGCGAGAGCCACAGGAGGTGTACGACGGCGACACAGACATCGCCGTATTGAATCCGACTTTCGACGTGACGCCGGCGTCGGCAGTGACGGTCGTCACCGAACGCGGCGTTCTGGAGACGAACGATATTGAGGCAATCGCAGACGCCCACCGGGAACGGAGCGAGTGGACCGAGCGCCGGTGACATCCGAGACCGAAAGTCGCTTGCTCAGTGCTCGTCTAGCACGACCGGCACACCAGCTTCGGCCACGTCGGCGGCGAACTCACGGGAATCGGCTTCGAGGTTCGAGAAGGTGTTGTAGTGGACTGGCATCACGAGGTCCGGGTCGATGGTTGCGGCAAGGGCAGCGGCCTCGTGGCGGTCCATCGTCGCCCGCGGGCCGATGGGCGGACACAGTAGCGAGACGTCGAGCGTTCGGTGTCCGGGCAGCACGTCCGAATCCCCCGGATAGAAGGCTCTGGTCTCCTCGACAGCGATCATGAACCCACAGCCAAAGCCCTCCGGGTGGTACGGGCTGCCATCTGGCCGCGTGTGTGGGCCGTCCGGTTCGTTGTACGCTGGCGTTGACCATATCGGCACATCCCCGACTGTCGTCTGTGATTTCATTCCGACTTCGACAACGTCGTAGGGCAGCGAGGACAGCGGCGGGAGGTCCCGGTCACCGACGCGCTCATCGATACCCTCGTAGGCAACAACGGTCGCGTCCTCGCTCGCGACGCGCTCGATACCATCAGGGTCGTAGTGGTGGACGTGGGTCACACAGACAACGTCGCCGTCTTCCGCACGGTAGTCGCTGCTCGGTGGATGACCGATCCCGTCCGTGTGGGGTTCCCACTCGCCGGTGAGGACGCCGTAGCGGCCCGGGTCGACATACACCACCGTGTCGTCGCCGGCGAACCGGAGCGTCGCGTACCCCAGCCAGTCGACGGTCAGCCCGTCGTGTCGAACTGTCATTGACTGTCGATACGCGTTACACCCTGAATAAGTCAGCTACTCGTGGGCGTCGCCACTCGGCAGAAGATATACCCGAGCGCTGCCCGTCTGCTCGCCCGTGCGAAACTTCCACATCACGACGGTCTGGGGCATTCCGATACGGGTCAACATCTCACTGCTGATTTTCCTGCCGGTGCTGGCCTGGATTATCGGCAGCGGAGCACAGATATCTGTGTATGCCGGTATCGTGAGTGCCCTGTCGGGCGTGCCACTCGACCTTACGGTGCTGACCGCGGGCCAGACACCGTGGCTCATCGGCACCGCCGCGGCCGTGGGCCTGTTCGCCAGCGTCGCCCTCCACGAACTGGGCCACGCATGGGCAGCGATGCGCTACGACCTCCGGGTCGAGTCCATCACGCTCTGGATTCTTGGCGGTCTCGCCAACCTCGAAGCAATGCCCAAAGAGTGGAATCGGGAACTCGTCATCGCGCTGGCCGGCCCGGCCGTGAGTATTCTGACCGGGCTTGCCTGCTACGCCGCACTGTTTGCCTTGCCGGCGAGTGCGCAGGTAACGCTGTTCGTTATCGGCTGGCTAGCCGTCACGAACATCTTCCTCGCCGTGTTCAACATGCTGCCGGCCTTCCCGATGGACGGCGGCCGCGTGCTCCGGGCACTGCTCGCACGAAAGCGGCCGTACGCGACGGCGACCCGAATCGCCGCTCGGGTCGGGACCGGGTTCGCCGTGCTGTTCGCCGTCGTCGGCGTCCTCTCGTTCAGCCCGCTGTTGCTGCTGCTCGCGCTGTTCGTCTACGGCGCCGCATCGAGCGAATCCCGTACCGTCGCCCTGGCAGCGCTGCTTGAGGGGCTGACCGTCGATGACGTGGCTAGCCCACTCGACGCGACTATTGAGGCCGACGCAACTGTCGAGGATCTCGTCGACCGGATGTTCGCTGGTCGGCGGACCGAGTTCGCCGTCACGCGCGGCGGCGACGTAATCGGCGTCGTCACAGTTGGCGACTTCAGGGCACTCTCGAAGACTGAACGCGAAGCCGACACCGTCGCCGACCTGATGGACACTGACCTGCCGCGCTTTGCCTCAGAGACGGCAGCCTTCGATGCGCTCGTCGAACTCGACACCGCCAGAGCCACTGCCGCATTCGTCGACGGCCCCGAGGGAACCCGCGTTGTCTCCCGGGACGACTTCGCCAGCGCGATGGAGATGCGGCGGCTCGTCGGCTCGCCGGAACCGTTCTAGCAGCGTGGCTGAGGCATCGAGACGTTTTCGAATTGGGTCAGCGCTCCCGCTCTAACGGTCGGTACACACAAGAGGGGGCGACGTGCACTACTGGACAATGCAATCCGGGTTTGTCGACCTGTTTGTCGACCTCGTCGGCACCGACCCGCTGATAAACGGCCTCGTCGGCGGGGTCATCATCGCGACGATGAACCTCTTCGGCGCGTCGCTCGTGCTGGTCTGGCGTGACCCCTCTGAGCGGGCGCTGGACACGGCGCTTGGGTTCGCCGCCGGCGTGATGCTGGCCGCTGCGTTCACGAGCCTCATCATCCCCGGCATCGAGCAGTACTCGGGCGGCAATCCGATTCCGACGCTCGTCGGCGTCGCGCTCGGAGCGCTGTTTCTGGATCGCGCGGACGGGCTCGTCCCGCACGCCCACTACCTGCTGACGGGAAGCCGCCGGTCGGACGCGGCCAACCCCACTCAGGACCTCTCGGTGGACGACTCGAAGCTGACCGGCGTCATTCTGTTCATCCTCGCGATCACGCTGCACAACATCCCCGAGGGCCTGGCCGTCGGCGTCGGCTTTGGTGCGGCCGCCGGCGACCCGCTCCGGATCGGGAGCGCGCTCTCGCTGATGCTTGCCATCGGCATCCAGAACATACCCGAGGGGCTGGCCGTCTCTGTCGCGGCAATCAACGCGGGTCTGGACCGCCGGCTCTATGCCGTCTTCTCAGGAATCCGCTCCGGTGCCGTGGAAATCCCGCTCGCCGTACTCGGCGCTGTCGCCGTCGTGACCGTCGAGCCACTGCTCCCCTACGCGATGGGCTTTGCGGCGGGCGCAATGTTGTTCGTGATTTCCGACGAGATAATCCCCGAGACGCACCAGCGCGGCTACGAGCGGGTCGCCACGCTCGGGCTGATGGCGGGCGTCATCGTCATGCTGTACCTGGACATCGCGCTCGCGGCCTGACCTACCTCACTCGTCGTAGGGCCAGTTCGGGTCGCGGTCGAGGTCCGTCGGCGTCTCGCAGTCCCCGGCTTCGTCGGGCGAACACGCCCCGTGTTCGCGGAAGTTCTCCCGCGCCTCGGTCAACGAGACGTGGTTCGTATCGCTGACGAACTCCGCGTCCCCGAACTGGATGGGGTCGTCGAGCCAGTGACACACCGGACACATCTCGTAGGACCCGGGCCGGCCCTCCGGGAGCGTCTGGTAGCCACAGCACGGGCAGTAGCCGAGCTCCCGTGCGGCTGGATTACCGGGCGTCTCGGTTGACATATTTCGTGGTATGTGTCTTCACACCATAGAATTATCGAACCGCGATGCATGACTATTGCCGTGACGGACTACTCCGACTGTGCGTCCTCGACTTTTTCGGCGTACTCCTCCAGTTCGGTGGCCAGTTCGCGGGCCTGAGCCGCCGACAGCGTCACCGAGTCAGCGTGGGGCTTCACCGCGTCGAGGTCGGTGTTGTCCATCTCCAGTTGGAGTTCGACGTGGTCCGGGTTCTTCCGCGGCGCGGTCACGTTCAGGACGGCCAGGGCCTCCTCCTCGAAGCCGTGGCCCTCTACCTCACCGTCGAGCAAGTCGAAGGTCGTGTACGCGTTGACCTTCATGATGCGGTCGACCATACGCCGCGTAGGCGGGCCGGCGACTTAACGCCCGTTACTCGTCCCCGACGCCCTCGTAGCCGACCCGCTCGGCGTCCGACGCCGCGCGCTCGATGGCAGAATCAAGATCGAACTCCCGGACGACTTCGCCGTCCCGAACCAGTGGCCTCATGAGCGACTCGGCCTCGGCCGGTCCCTCGCGGTCGGCCAGCCCGACGTGGTGGCCGCCCGATTCGGTCCGGTACACCGACTTCTTGCCGGTGAGCTTGCCCCGCTTTGCCGCCGGCTCGCCGTCCACCTCGACGATGTCCAGCGCGAAGTCCAGCGGGTCGGCGTTGGCGACGTAGCTCCCGACGCCGAAGCCGTCGGCCACCTCCCGGAGTTCCCGGAGCGTCGTCGGCGTCAGCCCCCCGGAGAGGAACAAGTCCACGTCCTCGTGGCCGTAGGCGTCCAGCGTCCACCGGACCTCGCGGACGATGTGCCGGAAGTCGCCGCGGCGGGACCCGGTGGTGTCCAGGCGGACGCCCGCGAGGTCGTCGATGGCCTCGGCCGCCCGCAGCGCCTCGTCGGCCTCGTCGCTGTAGGTGTCGGTCAGCGCGATGCGGGGCGTCTCCTCGGGGACTGCCTCGTCGAACGCTCGCCACGCCGCCTCCTGGTTGCCTCGGCCGAAGCAGATCATCAGCGCGTGGGGCATCGTCCCGCCGGCTTCGCGGCCGATGACCTCGCCGGCGGCGACGTTCGAGATGCCGTCGAGGCCACCCAGTAGCGCCGCCCGCTCGACCATCGCCCCTATCGAGGGGTGGACGTGGCGCGAGCCAAAGGATAGCACCGTCGACTCCGGCGCGGCGTGGCGCGCTTCTAACGCCCGCGTCGCGATGCCTGTTGGATGTGAGAGAAAACCGAGGAGCGCGGTCTCCAGCCGACAGAAATCCCGGTAGGACCCCTCGATTCGCATCACTGGACCGCCGTCGAACAGCTGTCCTTCGGGGAGCGCGTCGGCGTCGACGGCGCGCCCGTCGAGCAACCGCGCGGCGTCTTTCAGCCCGGCCAGCAGTTTCCAGGTCCCCGTCGCGAACTGGTTCGCCGTCACCTCGGCGACCACGTCCGGGTTCTTACCCGCGTGCTCTAGCGCCTCCATCGTCCGGTCGAAGTAGGCGTCGGTCGCCCGTCCCTCGCGAATCGCCTCTGGCGAGACGATATCGAACTCCTCGCTCATGGCACGGTGTTTTCAGTGTGGCGAAAAAAGCGGTCCGGTCGGCGACTTCCCTTCAGGACCCTGCTTGCTGGTGGATATCGTCGAGGTCGCCCACTGTCGGTCCGTTGACAATGCGGACGGTCTTGCCTGACCGGACCACGCGGAAGGCGTCGTTGAACTGGTCGTCTTCTGGGACGACGTAGACGTTACTGCGGGGCTGGCTGGCGTCGTGCTCCTCTGTCAACGCCGCCCGGTAGGCCTGTTCGAACTCCCTCGCGTCTTCCTCGGTATCCCAGCGGGTCTCCCAGACGTAGCCGTAGCCGCCCGAGCCGTTGCGGTAGGGCACGACGAGGTCACCGCCCCAGCCGGCCGAGATATCGCTCTCATAGCTGTAGCGGTCGGCCTCCACCTGCCCGTTGTGGTACATCATCGCGTAAATCGAGGTCTCTCCAACCGTGTCGCCGACCGGGTCGTGGTCGAAGCGACTCCACTCGTCGGACGAACGGTCGGTGACACTGACGTTCACGGGCTTTTCGTCGGGGTACTTGTCCGGGTGGAGTACCTGCTCGGTGCTATCCGGGAAATCGTCGTGCAGCTCGTCGACAGCGCCCCAACCGCCGTCCGAACGCATCTGATCGACGAACCGCGGCCCGGTGACGTAGGGCTGATACAGGACGGTGAACAGCCCCTCGTTGTAGCTCGGCTCCTGGCTCCCGCCGTCGCCGTCGTCGCTGCTGCCCCCGCTGTTCGTCCGGTCGGGGAGCGCGATGCAGCCCCAGCCGTCGCCACAGCGGCGCTCGTAGAGGATGCGGACGTAGTTAGCCTCGCCCTCTGTGACACCCTGTCGTGACAGCTGCGTGTCCTGCGTCTTTGCGGAGCCGTTCAGCCCGAAGTGCTGGTCCTGCAGGGCGTGGACCAGTTCGTGTGAGAGCGTCCGCCGGTCGATCTGTGGCGTCTCTGTCGGGCTGACGATGACAATCTCGTCCCGACTCGGCGAGTAGTAGCCTTGGACCGTCGTCGACAGCGTGTTGTCGATTTCCTCGCTGCTGCCCGAGTCCTCGCCGATGAGCAAGAGCGCCTCCCACACTTGGTCGTTCCAGGGGTCCTGTGGACGGCTGCTGCCGCCGCTACCGTTGCCTCCAGAGCGATTCTGGTACTCGGCTCGGGAGATAACCGAAACCGGGACCGAGTCTTTGAACTCCAAGTCGCGGACCTGCTCGACGCGGGCCATTGTCCGGGCGACGACGGCCTCCCGCTCGCTCTCGTTTAGCCCGTCGCCGGTCGTCACCGACACCGGGTCGTCGTACCAGTACCCGTTCTCGTAGCCGATTGCGTCCTCACCGGTCGGCGTCTCGGGGTGGTCGCTGCCGCCGAAGGACGGGACCGTACAGCCCGCCAGGACGACCGCCAGCGCAATGAGCAGTTCCTTACGCATCGTGGACCTCGCTCAGTTCGTCGGCTGTCGGTGCGTTCGCGACGGTGACGGTCTGCCCGTCGACCCTGACCGAAACAGCGTCGGTGTAGGGGCTGTCTTCCGCTATTATCCAGTGCCCCTCTGCGGTTCGAGTGCCGCCCCAGTGAGCGATGACCGCCGTCCAGGCATCGGCGAACTCGCGAGCGTCGGCCTCGCTGGCCCAGGTTGTCTTCCAGACGTACGCCGTCTCGTCGCCGCTCTCGTAGACGTGCATCCGACCGCCCTGCCAGCCGTCGGTGGCGGGCAGGTCGTAGTTGTACGGGTTGTCACTGTCCAGCGACCCGTCCTCGTAGTTGATGACATCTCGCGTCCGGACGACGCTCGACTCGTTGTAGTCATCGGCGATGGTGTACGCCATCGACCCCGCGATAGCTGACGGGCCGACGACGGCGTAGTCGGGACGGTTGCGGTCAGTCGAGGGTCTGACCCGCTCCCAGTCGCCGCTGGACTGGTCCGCAAGCGAGACTGACTCGGGTTCCCACTCGGGGTAGCGCCCGGGGTAGGTCACTTCGGCGGCCCCGTCGGGATAGTCGTCGTAGGCGTCGTTGACGGCGCTCCAACCGCCGCGTTCTCGAAGGTCGCCGACCAGTCCGGGCCCGTCGCTGTAGGGGAAATACTGCATGAAATTGATGCCGAAGTGGCGAGCACCGCCGCCACCGCCGCTCTGGGCAGGCCTGTCGATACAGCGCCATGCCTCGCCACAGCGGTCGGTGTAGGTCTGGGTGACGGCGACGGCGTCGCCTTCGACCACGCCGTTCCGACCCTGCACCTGATCCCGCGTCCGCGCGTCACTTCCGAGGCCAAAGTGCTGGTCCTGCAGCGCATGGACGAGTTCGTGGGCCAGCGTGCCCCGGCTAATCGTCGGCGTTTCGGAGTCGCTGACGATGACGATTTCACCGCGCTGGCTGCTGTAGTAGCCCAGCACGCTCTCCCCGCGATTGCTGTTCTGGACGGCGATGGAATCGCGGTCCTCGCCGATGAAAAACAGCGCCTCGAACTTCGCGTTGTCGAACCGGCGCAGCGAATCGCCGACCTCGCCGCCGCCCGTGTTGTTGCGGTACTCAGCCCGTGAGACGACGGAGACCGGGACTGTCTCTTTGAACTCTAGCCCGCGAAGCCGCTCGACGCGGGCCATCGTCCGGGCGACGACGGCGTCCCGCTCCGTCTTGTTCAGTCCGTCCTCGGTCGTTACCGACAGCGATTCGTTGTACCAGTAGCCGTTCTCGTAGCCCAGCCGGTCCGTCGCAGGCGCTGCCGGAGCGGAGCCGTTGTTCCCGTAGTCGGTCGCGGGTTCGATCGGCGTCAGATCGACGGTGCTCGACTCCGCCTCTGGCGACGTAGTGGGTGCCTGACACCCCGCAAGTAACAGCACAACGGCACAGAGAACGACGAGGGCGAAAGGGCGGCGCATCTACTTCCACGGTAGGTTACCACAGTGAAAAGTCACACGCTCACTGTGGACACATTCGTCCGGCAGAACGAATTTGTGCGTCTGTTTGCGCGTCTGAACTACCGTCGGAGTAACTTTCGTAGTCTCGCCCCGCCAAAGCTCCCGTATGGAACTCGACCCAGCACAGACCGCCCTGGTCGTCGTCGATATGCAGAACGGCTTCTGCCACCCCGATGGAATCCTCTACGCACCGGACAGCGAAGCGGCCATCGAGTCCTGCACCGAACTCGTCGACCGTGCCCGTGACGCTGGCGCGAAGATTGTGTTCACCCGCGACGTGCATCCGCCCGACCAGTTCGAAGACACCCACTACTACGACGAGTTCGACCGGTGGGGCGAACACGTCGTCGAAGGTTCTTGGGAGACTGAACTCGTCGAGGACCTCGACCCGCAGGACGAGGATCTGGTCGTCGTCAAGCACACCTACGACGCCTTCTACCAGACGGAACTCGAAGGCTGGCTCGACGCCCACGGGGTCAAGGACCTGGCTATCTGTGGCACGCTCGCGAACGTCTGTGTGCTCCACACCGCTTCCAGTGCCGGCCTGCGCGACTACCGCCCGGTCCTCGTCGAGGACGCCGTCGGCTACATCGAGGAGGAGCACCGCGAGTACGCACTGGACCACGCCGAGTGGCTGTTCGGTGAACTGACTGACCGTGACGACCTCACGTTCGCCTGACCGATGGGCGAGGACCCGGTCCACGGCGACGTCGGCGAGGTCGATGACGGTCCCGAGTACGACCTGAATTTCCGCAACCACCCAGAGCACTACCGACACACGGCCGATGAGCAGGGCGCATTCAAAATCGAACCGTACAAGAGCGAACTGCTTCCCGACTGGACAGTCGCCGACCTCGACGGGGCGACGACGGCCGCCGAATCTATCCACGACCGCTACCGTGAGTACCGCGACAATGGAGAGTTCGTCGGGATGGACATGGCTCGCAAGTACCTCCAGATGGGGTGGACGCGGGCGATGCGCTACGCAAAATATCCGGGCGGGCAGAAATACGTGGACGGCGAGCAACGCGAACCGCAGGAGTGGTACGACCCGGAGAAACGCGAGATAGCGCTGGCGTACAAGGAGCACCTCGATGCGGTCCGCGAGGACCCGGCTTACGAACAGGCGAGGCAGGCCCACGCCGAGCGCTACGGGGAGTCGTAGCTACGCGGCGTCGTCGCCAGTCGTGTCCCGTTCGATACTCACCCGCACCTCGTCGCCGACGGCGAGGTCGACCTCCTCGCCGACGAGCTTCGCGCCGAAACGCTCGCGGCCACAGAACAGCGCGATACCTGTTATTGGGTCGCCGTTTGCCAGTACGGTCAGGTCGTCCCACGCGACCGTGCGGCCGTCGGCTGTCCCGACACCCGCTCCGGCGATAGCGGCGGCCGTTGTCCCGTCACTGGACAGCAATCCCCCGCCCGAGTAGTGTGGCAAGCCGCCGTCGAGGACGCCTGAATTGTCGCCGTCGATATCGTTAGCGATGCCAGCGAAGGAGTCACCGGGTGCTGGATGGACCGGCTCGTCGAGTCGGACCCACGTTTCGCCGCCGGCGACGACGGTCCCGGTCCCGTCCCACGACAGCGGCGTCACGTCCACTGCCACGTCGACCGGCAGCGACCCCGACGCCCGGTAGGGGTTCGTGCCGGGGTCACGGAAGCCGAGATGGATGTGGTTCGGGACCCACGGGGCGAAAAAGCCCGCCCGGACCAGTTCTCCGAGGTCGTCGCCGACGGTAACCGTCTCACCGGGTTCGACGGCCGGGTCGACGTGCAGTAACCGCGCTACAGTATCGCCAGTATCAATCACGATGAGGTGGTCGTGCTCGGCGGCGTAGGCCTTCGGTGGGGCCTGAACCGTCTTCGTATCGACGACCTCGCCGGCGACCGGCGACGGCGCGCGCTCGCCGTCGGGGTAGAGGTCGATGGCACACCCCTCGTCGTGGGCGTCGAACGGCGAGTTGTACAGGGAGAACCGGTAGTACTGGAAGAGCACGTCTCGCGATATCGTGACGACCATCGGCGGCGATTAGGCGTGTACCGGTATGGCTCTGTCGTCCAAGCGTTCAAGACGGATGACGTGACCACTGGTTCGTGTGCGCTGACGACCACCGCGGCGGGGGCAGCGGGTGTGCGACACGTCCCGCCGCGACGGCCACGTGTCGCCTGTTCGCTCTCTGCCGTCGAGAGAGACTTGTCTGCTGAACTGGCGGACGTTTTAATCCCGAGGGTCCGTACAGTCTGCCTATGCGTCTGCTACGGGGCCGCACTGCCGACCCCGAAACCGACTTCGAGCGGACCCGTGAGATGGCTGAGACGGTCGCCGAAGACCGCGAACCAGCCCTGCGAGCCTGGCGACCGCACGGACAGGTCGCGTTCGGCCGCCGTGACGCGAACAGCGACGGCTACGACCGAGCGTGCCGGGCTGCCCGCGACCAGGGGTACACCGTCATCGAGCGCGCTGTGGGGGGCCGCGCCGTCGCATACACCGGATCGACCGTTTCGTTCTCTCTCGCCGTCCCGACCGAGGACCCGCGAGGGACGATCGACGACCGCTACGAGTGGACCAAAGCCGCTGTAAAACGTGCCCTCGATGACTGCGGTATCACCGCTCGGACCGGGGAACCAGACGCCGCGTTCTGTCCGGGGAGCCACTCGCTTCAGGCTGACGGCAAAATAACTGGACTCGCCCAGCGCGTCCGCCAGTCTGTCGCCGTTGTCGGCGGCATCGTCGTCGTTCGGGACCACGAGGCCATCGCAGGGGTGCTGGCCCCAGTCTACGAGGCACTCGATGTCCGGTTCGACACACAGAGCGTCGGGAGTGTCGCTGATGCTGGAGGCACCGACGACCCTGACCGAGTCATCGCGGCGCTGGAGCAGTCGCTGGCTGACGGCCGCGAGGTGTCGGTGAGCGCTATCCGAGAGACTTAGGGGTGCGCCCGGCCGACAGGGCGTATGCTCATTCGTAACGCGACGCTGCCGGACGGCCGCCAACGCGACGTTCGGGTGCGTGGCGAGTCAATCGTCGAAGTCGGCCGCGATCTCGCCGCGTCCGACGAGCACGTCATCGAAGCGACCGGCAAGCGGCTGTTTCCGGGAATGATCGACGCCCACGTCCACTTCCGCCAGCCCGGCTACCCGCACAAGGAGACGTGGGAGAGCGGGTCGCGGGCCGCGGCAGCCGGCGGCGTCACAACCGTTGTCGACCAGCCAAACACCGACCCGCCGACTATCGACGGCGAGTCGTTTGACCAGAAAGCCGAGTTCGCTGCTGACTCTATCGTCGACTGGGGTATCAACGGCGGCGTTACGGCCGACTGGATTCCGAACGTCCTCCTGCGCCGTCGCCTGTTCGCACTCGGCGAGGTGTTTCTCGCGGATTCGACCGGCGACATGGGTATCGAGGCCGACCTCTTTGCCGATGCGCTGAACGCTGCCACCGACAACGACGTACCGGTCACGGTCCACGCCGAGGACGCCGACTACTTCAACGACGATGCCAAGGCCCGCGATGACGCCGACGCATGGAGCGCGTTCCGGACTGCAAAGGCCGAAGAGAAAGCCGTCGAGCGGGCCTGTGCAGTCGCGAAAGAGCACGACGCGACGATACACATCGCCCACACGTCCACGCCGGAGGGCGTCGACATCGCCAGCGAAGCCGGGATGACGACCGAGGTAACGCCACACCATTTGCTGCTTTCCCGGCGTGACCTCTCTGAGCTGGGGACCTTCGGGCGGATGAATCCGCCCCTGCGCCGCGAGAAGCGCCGACAGAAACTCTACGAGCGCGTCGTCGACGGCACCGTCGATATGATTGCGACGGACCACGCCCCACACACTCGCGAGGAGAAAGACGCCAGCATCTGGGACGCGCCGTCGGGCGTCCCTGGCGTCGAGACGGTCCTCCCGCTCCTACTGGCCGAAGCCCGTGACCCGGACAGCGGGCTCACCTACGAGCGCGTTCGCGACCTCACCGCACGCAATCCTGCCGACGTGTTCGACATCCAACAGAAGGGGGCCATCGAAGCCGGAAAGGACGCCGACCTCGTGCTCGTTGACACGACCGAAACGAGCGACATCAGCGGTGAGACGCTCCACTCGAAATGTGGCTGGACGCCGTTTGAGGGCTACGATGCGGTGTTCCCTGAATGGACGATGGTCCGGGGTACAGTTGTCTACGAGCGCGGCGACGCGCTGGACGCTGCCGACACAACAGCCCAGGAAGATGTGTTCTACGATCATCAGGGCGAGAACGTCCGGGGCGCGGACAGCGAACGACTAGAATAACGCCGCGACGACCGACGTCCCGACCATTATCCCGCCGCCACCGCCACAGAGTCGTGCCATCGCCCGCCGCGAATTGCGCTCGGTCCAGTTGCTCCGTGTGTCCATGTGTTCCTGCATAGCTTCGATGCCGCGGCCGGCGAGTATCGACCCTGACCAGCCCAGCAGGCCAAAGCCGAACACCAGTGCACCGAGAGCGAACACCGTCGCTTCACTCGACCGTGCATCACCGGTGTACAGCGTCCAGCCCGCCATGCCGAGGCTGCCAAGCAGGAAGCCGACGCCCAGCCCACTCCCAACCAGTCGCGCCCGGGCCGCGACGTACTGCCGGAGCCGCGGTGGGTCACCGCGCTGGGCCATCAGTCGACCGCTTCGCGCATCCGTGGATCGAGTGCGTCGCGCATTCCGTCACCGAGCAAGTTGAACCCTAGCACGGTGATAGCGAGGAACAGCCCCGGGAAGAAGGAGAGCCACCACTCCCCTGTCAGGAGGCCGTTCTCGACACCACGGGATAGCATCAGGCCCCACGACGGCGTCCCTGCCTGCGCACCGAACCCGAGGAACGACAGCGCCGCGAGGTCGATGATGGCGAGTCCGAAGTTCAGCGTGGACTGGACGGTAATCGGCGCGAGCGTGTTCGGCAGGATGTGCCGGACGAGAACCCGCGGATCGGTCGCGCCAAGCGCGACCGTGGCGTCGACGTACTCGTCTTCGAGCACTTTGAGCGCGGCCCCACGGACGACCCGGGCGAACCGCGGCGTGTACACCAGCACGAGCGCCACCACGGCCCGCCAGAGACCGAGGTCCCGCGGGAAGATGGCGACCAGCGCAAGCGCGAGCAACAGCGGCGGGAACGCCAACAGCACGTCCATCGTCCGCATGATGACGTTATCGGTCACGTCGCCGTAGTACGCCGCGATAATCCCCAGACCGACGCCCACGGTTGTCGAAGTCCCGACTGTGATCGTCCCGAACTTCAGGGCCAGCCACGCACCGTACAGGCTCCGCTTGTAGATGTCACGAGCCGCCGCGTCCGTGCCGAACAGCTGCTGGTTCGCGGGCGCTGGACCGAGCCAGCCGGGCGGCGCGCGGTCGGCAATCTCGGTGCCCAACTGCGAGCTCGTGAGCGCGCCGAAGTCGTATGTCACGCGGGCGTAGATGGCGACGGCCGCCATGCTGAGGATAATCGTCAGCCCGACGACGGCGAGGCGGTTCGTCAGCAGGTCGGCGAGGAACGGAGACGCTCGCAGGCGTCCCAGCGTGCCCCGTGTCTCGGTGTCCGTACTCATTGTTGAATCCGTGGGTCGAGGTAACTGTAGGTGACGTCGACGAGGAGGTTCACGAGCGTGAACAGCAGGGCAAAGGTGAGCACTGTGCCCTGAACCACCGGGTAGTCAGAGACGCCGATGGCGGTGACGATGGTCAGCCCCATCCCGTTGATACCGAACACGGTTTCGGTCAGGACTGCCCCGCCCAGCAGCGTGCCGAACTGGATACCGATGACGGTGACGACCGGAATCAACGCGTTCCGGAAGCCGTGTTTCATCAGCGTGATCTTCGCACCCTGCCCTTTCGCCCGCGCGGTCCGGATGTAGTCCTGCCGGATGACTTCGAGCATCGAGGAGCGCATCATCCGGGAGATGAGCGCCGTCGAGTAGACGCCGATGACCACTGCCGGCAGGAACAGGTGATGGATCGCCGAGAGGAACGCTTCGGTGTTCCCGAGCAGAATCGTGTCGACGGTTATCATCCCAGTCAGGGGCAGTTCACGGCCCAGCAGCGTCCAGGTATCGGGGAGGAATAGCGTCGATTTGATACGGCCGCTGGTCGGAAACACGTCGAGATAGGTCGAGAACAGTAGGATGAGCAGCGGTCCGGACCAGAATATCGGCACGGAGATGCCGGTCAGCGCACCGATTCGGGTGACGTGGTCCGTCAGCGAATCCTGCTTGACTGCCGAGATAATGCCCAGTGGCAGACCGAGCAGGATGCCTGCCGCCTGGCCGTATATCGCGAGCTCGAGCGTGATTGGGAGCCGGTCTGCGATGACCGAACGAACGCTGTTCCCGCGACTGATGCTGTAGGACTGGCCGAAGTCGAACCGCGCCGCGTCCCACAGGAAGCTCAGGTACTGCTCCCAGAGCGGCCGTCGAAGTCCCAGCTCAACACGTATCTGTTCTAGCTGTTCGGCCGACGCTCGCTGGCCGGCGATGACGATAGCCGGGTCGCCCGGGGCCAGGTGGAGAATCGCGAAGACGACCGACGCCACGCCGAACAGCACAGGGATGAGCAACAGCAACCGCTTGATGACGAACCGTGGCGGTACCACCGGCTCGATCAGCCTGAAAAGAAACTGTGTCCAGTTCATTCGAAAGTTCTCTTGAAGCGCTACTGCAGCTCGACCGTGTTAAGATACGGGCCACCGACGGAGCTGACCGTGTAAGAATCTTCGACGACAGCCTCGTTGACCGCCCGGAGCGTCTCTGCGTAGTCGATGAACACCCATGGTGACTCGTCGTAGGCGATCTGTGCGGCCTCCTCGTACATCGTCTCGCGGTCGCCTTCGGCGTAGGTCCGCTGGGCCTCGCGGACGAGCTCCATGTAGTCGGTGTTGGCCCACCCGGAGACGTTGAGCGTCGAGTACCCCTCGGTGTCGAAGCTGACCCAGTCCTGGCCGTCGGGGACGGCGTCCATCTCGACTTTCGGGTCAAGCAGGACGTACATGAAGTTGTCCGGGTCGGCGTTGTCGGTGTACCAGCCGAGGAAGCAGGCGTCGTGTTTCCCGGCGGAGGTGTAGTCCAGGTACGGTCCGAAGTTGGAGAACTGGTTGATGTTGACCGTCAGGCCGATGTCCTCCAGGTCGGATTTCACCTGGTTTGCGGTCTGGACCGGGCTGGGGTTGTATCCCCGGGGATTCGAGAACGTCGCGAGTTCGAACTCGAAGCCGTCACCGTAGCCCGCCTCTTCAAGCAGTGACCGGGCCTGGTCTTTGTCCGTCGAATACGGGTCGAGGTCGTCGTTGTGCCCGAGCACGTCGGGTGGGAGTGGCTGGGAGGCCTGCGTTGCAAAGCCCTGATAGATCTGGTTGACGATGGCCTCGGTGTTGACGGCGTGGGCGATGGCCTGGCGGACCTGCCGGTCCCGGAACGGCTCGAACCGGGCCATGTTCATCGCCATGTAGCCGTGGTTGATGCCGTTCTTCCGCAACAGCGTCGCCGTCCCGCTCTCCTCTGCGCGCTGGAACCCGGAGGAGTCGAGGTTGTCCGTGATGTGTGAGGCCCCGTTGATGACGTCCTGTACCCGCGTGCTGTTTTCGGTGATTGTCTTGAAAATGACCGTCCCGACGTTCGGACCGTCGCCCCAATAATCGCCGTTGGCTGTCAGTCGGATGCGCTCGTTCGGATTATCGAGCGTGTCGAACTGGAAGGGGCCGGTCCCCGCAGGTTCGGCTCCGAGGTCAGCCTGACTGTCGCCCATCGCTTCGATCTGGGCCTTCGAGAGGACGGCCGCGGCGAACATCGCCAGGTTCCGCAGGAACGGGGCGTACCGTTGCGTGAGTTCGATCGTCAGTTCGTAGTCCTGGCTCGCGTCGACGCTCTCGATCCAGTCGCCCAGCGTGAACGGGCCGTACCCCGACCGCGTCTCGTCGCCGAGGTAGTACTGGTAGTCGCTCTGGGTGAACCGCTGCCAGGTCGCCTTGAAGTCCGACGCGGTGAACTCCTCGCCGTTGTGGAACATCACACCCTCTCGGAGCGTCAGCGTCGCGGTGGTTCCCTCGAGAGAGTAGTCGGTTGCGAGCCCATCTTCTAGCTGGCCGCCGCTTCCGGCCGCAAACTGGATGAGCGTATCGAATATCTGGTTTGTGACTTTCGCGACTTCACCGCTAGTCGTCTGCTGTGGGTCGTAGTTCTCCGGGTGGTCGCCGCGGGCGTACACGAGCGTCTGGTCGCTGCCCCCGTCGCCGCCGTCGCCACCATCGCTTCCAGTGCCGTCGCCACCGTCTCCACCTTCGGTTCCGCCACCATCGCCGCCGTCGCCGGAACAACCTGCGAGCGTTGCGGCCGCCGCGGCACTGCCGGCCGCGGTAAGGAAGCTCCGTCTGTCCAGAGAATCACCGGATGACATGGGACTTTGTTCAAACAGATCTATTATAATTGTACCGGATAGAACAATGATTCTGTTATATATCTCCTGAGAGTTATGTGCAGCTAAGTAATATTACTCAGGCGCTGTCGCCGTCTTCCTGTTCGTAAAGGTGACAGGCTGCTGGGTGGGCGTCCGGCTGGAGTTCGGGATGTTTCGTCTCACAGACGCTCTCGAATCTATCGCGTAGCACCGACGCGGCGGCGTCCCAGTCTCCGTCCGCGAGATGCTCGATCGACGTTTCGACGACGCGACGATTCTCTCCGGTCAGGCTCGTTTCGAAGAACCGGTCGACCATTGTCTGTTTGAACGCTGCCACCGGCACCTGTTCTGTACCGTTTGGCGCTTCAGCGAGGTCCGCGCCACCGTCCGTCGCCGCTGTGGCGCTGTCGGCTTTGCCGGCCTGCTCCCGAACCGCATCGATGGCGATGGCCTCGTCCTCAACCCGCTGCCGGTAGTCCATTACCTCGCGGTAGGTCTCCTGTTCGATATCGATATCTGGCGGGATGACCTCGGGACAGCGAGTTCGGAAGTGACAGCCCGACGGCGGGTCAATCGGCGACGGGACATCGCCTTTCAGCAGTATTCGGTCGGCCTCGACGGTCGGGTCCGGCTCCGGGATCGCCGACATGAGCGCCCGCGTGTAGGGGTGTTTCGGGTCCGCGAACAGGTCCGGCGTGTTGGCGATTTCGACGACCTCACCGAGATACATCACGGCGACGCGGTCACAGATGTGGCGCACCACACTGAGGTCGTGGGCGATGAACAGGTACGTCAGGCCGAACTCATGCTGGAGGTCTTCAAGGAGATTGATTATCTGGGCCTGCACGCTCACATCCAGCGCCGAAACGGGTTCGTCACAGACGATGAAATCGGGGTCGACGGCGAGCGCGCGAGCGATGCCGACTCGCTGGCGCTGCCCGCCCGACAGTTCGTGTGGATAGCGGTCGTACTGGTCTGGGTCGAGCCCCACTGCCTCCATGAGGTCGGCCACCCGTTCGACACGCTGCTCGCGGCGGGAGCCGTCCCCGGTGTCCGCCGGGAGGTCGTGGATTTTCAGCGGCTCCATAATCGTCTGGCCGACGGTCATCCGCGGGTCGAGGCTCGACATCGGGTCTTGGAAGATCATCTGCAGGTCCCGACGGACTTCCCGAAGACCGCCCTTGTCGAGCTCCGAAAGGTCTTGTCCGGCGAAAACAACCGTTCCGTCTGTCGGCTCGAGAAGCCGGAGGATGGTCCGGCCGGTCGTCGATTTCCCACAGCCGGACTCGCCGACGAGTCCCAGCGTCTCGCCCTCGTAGATGTCCATCGAAACGCCGTCAACGGCTTTGACTGACTCCGGTTCGTTGCCGATGTACTTGTCCAGCAGGTCGTCGGCCCGCGAGAAGTGTTTTTTCAGCCCGTCGACCTCCATGAGCTGTCTGTCCGTTCGCGTCGTCTCCGTCGCGGCAACACCGGCGTCGCCGGTGCCGTATTCGTCCGTATCGAACGATTCGAGGATACATTTCGAGCGGTGGGTGACGTCGTCCGGCCCGTGCTGGAGATATGGAATTTCGCCCTCACGACACTCCGGCTGAGCCCACGGACACCGGTCGGCGAAGTGGCACCCTTCGGGCATGTCGATGAGGCTGGGGACGTTCCCCTCAATCGGAGTTAGCCGGTCTGTCCCCTCGCCGGGTATCGATTCGAGTAACGTGTACGTGTACGGGTGTGACGGGTTCTGGAAGATCTCCTCGACCGGTCCCTCTTCGACGATCTCGCCGGCGTACATCACAGCGACACGGTCGCAGGTCTCCGCGACGACGCCGAGGTCGTGTGTGATGAACAACACCGACATCCCGAGGTCCGCCTGCAGGTCGTCGATGAGGTCCAGAATCTGGGCCTGAATCGTCACGTCGAGCGCCGTCGTCGGCTCATCGGCGACTAGCAGCTTCGGTCGGCACGCCAGCGCGATAGCGATGAGCACGCGCTGGCGCATCCCGCCGGAGAACTCGTGGGGGTACTCGTCGACGCGGTCGGCCGGTTCCGGGATACCGACCTCTTCCAGCAGTGAGATGACATCCGAACGGATCTCCTCGTCCATTTCGCCGCTCCGGCTGATCGAGGGCGTGATTTCACGGACGGCGTTGAACCACGAGTCGTTTCGCTTGTTCCCGTAACGGTGGAGGCGAAGGCTCTCCGCGACCTGTTCGCCGACTGTTATCGCGGGGTTCAGCGATGTCATCGGGTCCTGGAATATCATTCCCATATCGCCGCCACGGATGTCCCGCATCACCCGCTCCGGGGCTGCCGTCAGATCGACGTAGCCGTCGGTAATCGTGACGGGCGCGTCGCCGCTCTCCGAGAGAGCTTTCTTCGGGGCTTCCCGGATGAACTGTGTGGCGAGTGTCCTGTCGTCGGCTGTCGTCTCAACCGATTCGGGGAGACGACTCCGGTCGACCGTCGCCGCGTCGATAGTGATGAAACCGCTGTCGCTGTCCTCTGTCCGTACGGCTTTGGGATACTGCCGGGACAGCCGCGTGACGGTCTCAACTGCGCCGAACCGGATCTCCCCACCGGCGATGTGACCGGGGTCATCGACGATATCCATCGCTGATAGCGCTGTGACGGATTTCCCCGATCCGGACTCGCCGACCAGACCGACGGTTTCCCCCTCCCTGACGGTGAGGTCGATGCCGTCGACGGCTTTGACGGTGCCGCGGTCCGTCTCGAACTGGGTTCGGAGGTCAGATAACGTTAAGAGGTCGCGCATCTGTCCCCCACTTCTCAAAATACCAGTAAAACTGTTGTGCCACTATCCCACCAACAATTTATCCCGGCCGCCGCCACACTCGACGTATGAACGACCCTGCCGACCCCGAATCTAACCCCTTCGGCCGTGTCGTCGGTCACTGGGAGCAGGTCATCGACGACATGGCGGCGACGGCAACACAGTACCGCGACGACGGCCGCGAGGCTATCGAACTCCACCCTGGCGACGTGACCGTGCTGACCGGTGAGCCGCGGACAATGGCCGAACAAACCGGCGAGTACGAGCCAGAGACCCGGCGACTCGGCTTCGATGTCGTGGTTTCCGGCGACGAATTCCGGCGGGTCGCCGACGCGCTCGAAGACCGAACCGTCGACCGCTCCGAGGTGTTCCGGGCGACCGGCGACGGGATGGTGTTCCTGCTCGTCGCGCTGGAATGTGGCGACGACCTCGCCGTGCTCGTGCCGCTGTACTACGACCAGACCGACCGCGCGGACCTCTCGCAGGTCGCCGACGACCACGGACTGTACTCACATATCCGCCCGCTTACCGACGACGAGGTGGTCACCGTCAGCCACGAGGACCCCGAGCCGTTTTTCCCAGGCTGAACCCCGTCCGAGAGCGGTCACCGGCTGCGCGACGGCGACCTCTCTCGGACTCGGGTCAGCCGGTACGCCGGCACGTCGAAGACGATGCCATAGAGCAGTCGGTTGCCGATGACACCGACACCGAAGCCCGAGAGGACGGCCGAGAGTACGAGCGTTATCGGCGACCCGGAAAGCGTTACGAGGCCGGCGACAGCCCCGGCAAGCACGATGAACGACGCCAGTGCAGCGACCTCCGGGTAGACACCCGGGACCGCGTCGTGTTCGACGACCGCCATCGCGATTCCCGTCAGGAGTCCGAACCCGACAACCACCGCCAGTACATCGACCAGCGCTGTCCCTGCCTCCGCATAGCCGAGCACCGCGCCGCCGATGCCGATGGCCAGGTCCGTCCGTAGCACTTTCTGTGTCGCTTCGTGGGCCGACATCGACGGCTGTGCATCGGGGTCGATGTCGTCCATCTCAGCCCTGCCTACTCGTCGACCTGGAACTCATTGCCACACTCCGGACAACACACCTCGTCGTGTCGCAGCGCCGCCGACTGCTCGCGGACTTCCCGCATCACCGAGGAAATCCGGTCTTCAGCCTCCATCTCGTCCTCGACGGCGAGGTCGACGCCCTCAACTTCGAGGAGGAACTTCGCGACCTCGGTCGCCTCGTACATCACGTCGTCGAGGTCCTCAGCGGTGAAGAAGTCACACATCGCACCGTAGAGGAACGTCGCCCCGGCCTTCCGGACCTTGTCCTCGAAGGCCGCGCGGGCCTGATTGACAGCCTGTGGGGTGTACGTGTCCGTCATGAACGGGACGAGTTCGGGGAGGTTCTCTCCGATCTTCGTCATCTCGACGCCCGTTTCGGTCCGGAAATCGGCACAGAGACGGGCGATAGCCCACTCACGGGCGGTGATGTACGTCCGGTCCCGGAGAAAGTCGTTTGCGCGGTCGTAGGTCCCGCCCTCAATTTTCTTGAATCGGTCGTACTTCTGTACGTCCGACGGGATGTCACCGGCTTCCGACACCGGCGTCTCGCTGCCTTGATCGGACGGGTCTGACTCTTCAGTGGCCGACTCGGTGGGGCTGCTTCCCGTGGTGTCGCCATCGTCGGCCCCGTCGTCCGCGGCCGCCGCCTCGCCCGGCTGGTGGCCGGCCGAGCCATCGTCTGCCGCCTCGACATCCGTCTCGTCCGGCGGTGCGCCCTCAGTCATAGCCGAGCATGCGTGCCCGCGGCGAAAAAGGGTATCGCCGTATCGCCGCCGTCCCGCTGTCGTTGTCTTCTTCCAACAGTTCAGCCGGGTGGCTTTTTTACCGCTCCCATACATGGCCCGAGTATGAAAATACTGCTCGGTGTCGGGGGCAGCGACCTGTCCTACCAGGCACTGACCGAAACACTCGAACGCGTCGCCGAAACAGGTGACGAGCTGACTGTCGCTGTCTTCGAAAACGAAGACAACGACGCCGATATCGAGGCGGTCCAGCAGCGGATACAGGAGCACATCGACGAAAGCGGGCTCGAACCGGCGCTTCGACGCGTCGAAGGCACTTCTCCTGGAAGTGAGCTGGTGAACATCGCCGAGAGCGAGGGGTTCGATAGAATCGTCCTCGGTGGCGGCGGTCGCTCGCCGCTCGGGAAGATACAGCTCGGCCCCATCGTCGAGTTCGTCCTCCTGAACGCACAGACGCCGGTGACTCTCATCCGATGACTCGCACGTACCCAGACGAATCCGCCGAAGCGTTCCCACAGCCGCCGCGGACGCTCACCGACCGTGAGGACCGTTCCATCGACGTCATCCCTGCCGACGACGCCGACACGCAGAGTCTCGTCGAGATGTATCTCGACTTCGACCCCGCCGACCGGGCGCAGGGTATCCCGCCGGTCAAAGAGGAAGCTATCCGCGAGTGGCTCGAAACGATTCTCGACGGCGACTGTGTCAACGTCGTCGCCAAACACGATGACACTGTTGCCGGCCACGCGACGCTGGTCCCGGACAACGAGGACGAGCACGAACTCGCTATCTTCGTGTTACAGAGCTACCAGGGCGCTGGTATCGGAACGGCACTGGTCGAGACGCTGCTGGGGTACGGCCAGGCCGAAGGTATCGACCACGTCTGGCTCACCGTCGAGCGGTGGAACGACCCGGCGATATCGCTGTACGAGAAGGTCGGGTTCGAGATCAGTAGCGCCGAGAGCTTCGAGATAGAGATGGCGATCCGGCTTTAAACTGTAAGGACCGGCTGGCTGGCGTACTCGATGACGTAGGTCGCCGCGCGCCCGACGGCCTCTTCGCTTCCCTCCTCGCGCGGGACGACGATGAAATCCGCGTTGACGTCCTCTGCCACGTCGAGGACGACACTGCCCGGTGTTTGCATCAGTCGCGTCTCCGAGAACGCGGTCGCGGACGACGTTTCGAACGCACCGTCGTGGGCGTCGCGGAACCGCTCTCGGATGCTCTCAGTGAACGCTCGATGCTCCTCGGCGATCGCGGTCGCGCTCACGTTGCCGCTGTCGATATCCCGGTGGAGCCGTTCGTCGATGACGAACAGCAGGTGGAGATCGGCGTCATACCGCTCCGCGACGGCGATCGCGTACTCGGCCGCTCGTTCCGACTGGTCGCTGCCGTCGACCGGCGCGAGTACGAGGTCGATGTCCATCACTCGCCACTGTGACCCCGGCCGGCAAAAATCCACCGGGGTTCGCGCCACCCCCGCAGTGGCATCCGGAGCGTCCCTCGCCGTGACCAACAGTGTATTTAGTCGCGGCTTCGATGCGTGGTGTATGTTCGATACGGTGGTCATCGCCACGGACGGCTCCGGCAGCGCAGAGCGGGCCGTCGAAGCGGCGCTGGACCTGGCGGCGCGCTTCGACGCAACTGTCCACGGGCTGTACGTCGTCGACACCGGCGAGGTTGAGACGACTCCCGAAGAGGTTCGCGAGGCGCTGGAGCGCGCGCTGGCGACCACTGGCGGCCGCGCCCTCTCGTTTATTCTGGAGGCCGCTGACGCCGAGGCAGACGAGGAGCTCGTCACTGCCGTCCGTGAGGGCGACCCGGCCGACGAAATCTCCAAGTACGCGGTGGAACACGACGCCGATGTCATCGTCAGCGGGACCCGCGGCCGCCACGGTGAACATGGGTACCTGCTGGGGAGCGTCGCCGAAGAACTCGTGCGGGAGGCCCCGATGCCGGTGCTGACGGTCCGTCAGCTCGAAGGCGAGCCGAATCCCGAGCGAACCGAGGTCTGACGCGCTGCTCGAAGCGCCACGGCATAGGCCACACCGTCCGATCGACAGAATATTTGACAGTAAGGTTATTGTTATCTGCCGCGTATAAATGCTGAGATGCATCGGCAAGTCCGCGTACTCCACGTCGACGACGACCCGGAGTTCGCTGAGGTAGCCGCCACGTTTCTGGAACGCGTGGGCGACGGCTTCAGTGTCGAGACGGCGGCGAACGTGAGCGAGGGGCTCGCGCGTCTCGCCGAGGCTGCCTTCGACTGTGTGGTTTCGGACTACGATATGCCTGAGACGAACGGTATCGAGTTTCTGGAGGCCGTCCGGGCGGAGTATCCGGACCTGCCGTTCGTTCTATTCACCGGGAAGGGAAGCGAGGAGGTCGCCAGCGAGGCTGTCTCCAAGGGTGTCAGCGATTACCTCCAGAAGGGACGCGGCACCGAGCGGTACACCTTGCTCGCGAACCGAATCCAGAACCTCGTCGCGCAACACCGCGCGGAGGCGGGGCTGGAGTCACGTATCGAACAGCAGTCGGTCCTGGCGGCGTTGGGAGAGTCTGCCCTCTCCGGCTGTGGGCTACAGACGCTGTTCGAGGAGACAGTGGCACTCGTGTCGGACGCCCTCGGCACGGAGTACTCCAAAGTGCTCGAATACCGCTCCGACAGCGACGACTTCCTGTTGCAGGCCGGCGTCGGTTGGCAGGACGGACTGGTCGGGAACGCGGCCGTCGGGGCCGACGAGGAGTCCCAGGCCGGGCATACGCTTCAGGTCGGCGGCCCGGTCGTCGTCGAGGACCTGCGCACAGAAGATCGCTTCCGCGGCCCGCCGCTGTTACTGGACCACGGCGTCGTGAGCGGTATCAGCGTCGTCATTGGCGAGACCGACGACCCGTGGGGCGTCTTCGGCACTCACTCGACCGACCAGATCACGTTCACCGACGACGACGTGACGTTCGTCCAGAACGTCGCCAACCTGCTGGGGACCGCTATCCAGCGCCAGCGGTCCGAGCAGCGCCGACACGAGAGCGAGCGCCGGTTCCGCGAGATAGCGGAGGTCAGCCCCGACACGATATTCCGTCTGGACACCGACGGCGTATTCACCTACGTCTCCCCGGTCATCGAATCGCTGCTCGGCTACGCCCCCGAGGACCTCGTCGACACTCCATTCCAGACATACGTTCCGGACGAGAGCATGGAAACGGCGTTCGACGGGTTCTCTCGGGTCGCGGCCGGCGAAACCGTCCGCGAATTCGAACTGCGTCTTATCGACGCCGACGGAGACTTGATTGATGTTGAGGTCAGCGCCAGCCCGGTCACGCACGACGGATCCGTTCGGTTCGTACAGGGACTCGTGCGGGACGTAACCGAGCGGACGAAACGCGAGCGCCGCCTCCAGCGACTCAAAGCGCAGTACGAGACGCTTATCGAGAACCTCCCCGAGATGGGTGTGTTCCTCTTTGACCGCGACTGCCGGTACACCGTTGCCGGCGGCGGTGAACTTTCGTCTGTCGGCCTCACATCTGCCGACTTCGAGGGAGCGACGGCACACGACCTGTTCCTCGAGGCGATTGCCGACGAACTCGAACACTACTACCGCGAGGCGCTGGACGGCCGCTCCCACCGGTTCGAACAGCAGTACCAGGACAGGCAGTATCAGGTGCAGACGCTGCCCGTCCGGGACGACGACGGCGAGGTCATCTCCGGGCTGGCGGTCTCGGAAGATATTACCGAGCGGCGAGAGCGCCAGCAGGCGCTCGAACGCCAGAACGAACGCCTCCGGGAGTTCGCTGGCGTTGTCAGCCACGACCTCCGGAACCCGCTGAACGTCGCCCAGGGGCGGCTCGAACTGGCCCGGACCGAGTCTGACAGCGACCACCTCGACGACGTCGCCGCGGCAATCGAGCGGAGCCACCGGCTCATCGACGACCTGCTGACGCTCGCCAGCAGCGGCGACGAGGTCACCGAGACGGAGGCGCTCGACCTCGGGGCACTCGCCGAGGGGTGCTGGCGGAACGTCCCGACCGGCGACGCGACGCTTTCGGTCCGGACCGAACAGACGGTCGTGGCCGACCGGGGCCGGCTCGAACAGCTCCTCGAAAACCTCGTTCGGAACGCCGTCGAACACGCACGCCCCCAGTCGGCGATGTCGTCGGACGACGTAGCCGGGCACGCAAACGACCTGACGGTGACCGTCGGTGCGCTTGCGGGCGGGTTCTACGTCGAGGACACCGGCCCCGGAATACCGCCAGAGGAGCGCGACGAGGTTTTCGAGGCAGGCCACTCGACTGCCGTGAACGGAACCGGGTTCGGGCTTCGAATCGTCGAGCAGATCGCCGACGCCCACGGGTGGACGGTCACCGTGACCGACAGCGAGTCCGGCGGCGCACGGTTCGAATTCCACGGTGTCGAGACGGCGTGACCGACGCGCCGACACACCGCCGTGGCAGCGTCCTGTCACGGTCGAACCCGACGGCTTCTTGACGCCACGTCCGCTTGCTGGGGCATGGACGATTGGCTCATCGACGACGACCGCCTCTCTATCGGCCGCAAATCCGTACTCCCCGGTGAGGGGTTCTTTATTCCGGATTCCTACGAGGAAGAGCAGGCCGAGGCCGAAGCCGCCGAGACGCTGGACGACGCTGGCGTCATCGTTATCGCCGACCCGGACGCCGACGGGCTGGCCTGTACTGCACTGATTCGTGAGGCACACGGTGAGGGCGCACTGCTGCCCGCCGGCCCGCACGAACTCACGGAGGCGCTCGAATGGACCGCCGAGTACGCCGACCCCGGCGCGACCGTCTTCGTCTGTGACCTCTGTCCCGACCGCGAGTCCGACATCGCCCCGCTCGGCTCGCTGGTCGACACCGCCCAGCGGGTCGTCTGGTTCGACCACCACCAGTGGCCCGATGACCTCGCAGACGACGTGGATGCGGCTGGTGTCGAACGCACCGTCGGCGACTCCGACGAGGTGTGTACTGCCGACGTGGCGCTGTCGGAGCTCGACTACGACTTCGACGACCAGTGGGCCGACCTCGCCGCCGTCACCCGCGACCACGACCTCTGGATACGGGACGACCCCCGAAGCGACGACCTCGCGGACCTCTCGTACTGGAGCGAACCCGAGGAGTACATCGAGGCAGTCCGCGACCACGGCCCCGACCTCTCTCCGGAGTACCACGACTTCCTCGACGAGAAGCGCGTCGAGAAGGAGGCGCTCATCGAGAAGGCCGTCGAGCGGGCGGAACTCCGCGAGGTCGGCGAGTGGACGGTCGGCGTCACCTACGGCCGCTGTTCACAGAACGAGGTCGCCGAGGCCCTGCGCGAGCAGGGGGCCGACGCCGCCGTCATCGTCAAGCCCGCCGGCTCCGCCTCCATCCGCGGCACGGAGAACTTCGAGCGCGCCCACGAGGTCGCCCAGCAGGTCAACGGCGGCGGCCACCCGAAGGCCGCGGGCTGTAAGCCCGACATCTACGACGACATGATGGACTACGCTCACCACTGGACGACACAGGGCGCGGTGGCGAAGCAGGCCATCGTAGACGCGTTCCGACGGCTTCCCGAGGAAGGGGAAGAAGGCGTAGACACCGACCGCTGAACCGCGCTCGAACATCGAGAGAGCGCGGCCTTTTTCGCCCACGTTTTTGCCGCGAGTGGTGGCCGGAGGCCACCCGAGCGGGAAAAAGGTGGACTCGGACGACACAGGGCGCGGTGGCGAAGCAGGCCATCGTAGACGCGTTCCGACGGCTACCGGAGGAAGAAGCGGAAGGCGTCGACACCGAGCGCTGAGTCGGTAGAACCCGACAGGCGGACCCGCGAGCGAAGTGCCGGTGAGTCTTGCCCGACGCAACGTTGATTTATCTCTCCGCCGTCACTGCCGGGTGATGCCCGAGTCCCTCCACACGCGAATCGTACGCGAGACGGCCCTGCGACGGCGACTCGGAAGCGCCGTCGCCGTCGGCGCGACGCTGCTGGTCCTCGATGGCTCGATACGGTACGCAACGGCCGTGGCCGCGATGGCCTTCTGTGTCTGGCTCGCCGCCGACTCCGCGCAGGTCGTTGTCGGCGACTACGCCGACCACGTGGTGTTCGGACTGCTCGTCTTCGGTTTCGTGGCGTACACGGCCGCGGCCGCCGGCCCAACGTGGGTCGTCGTCCCCGGGGCGCTGCTCGGCGGCTGGTTCCTCCTCGACGGTATCCAGCACCTCCGCCACGGCGTCACCCGCGACGAGGTCGGGGTGCCGTACTCACACGACGGCGGCCCCGTGACCGGCCTGCCCAAGGCACTGCTCGTCCGGCTGGCCGAACCGTTCCTGCTGTAACTGCCGGCTACTCCCCGACGACCCACTTGTCGCTGTACCGTTCCCCGCAGGCACACACCGCGTAGGCGTGAATCACGTCGCCCTCGGCGTAGAGGCCGCCCACGTCCTCGTTCTGTTCCTCGGCGAAGGCAAAGATAAACCGGGTCGTGTGGTCGCTCTCCGGTTCCTCCTCGGCGACCGGACAGACCGCGCCGGTCAGGTCGTCGCCGATGTCGCCCTCGGTTCCCATCGCCTCTTGGGCCAGCCCCATCGGGTCGATACCGGTCGCCGACTGGAACGCGCTCCGGCCGTCGTCGCCCGGCAACACGAGGACGTGTCCGTCATCGACTTCGTCGGCGTACTCGGCCAGCGCGCCCGGGTTCGAGACGGCGTCCTCGTGGAGAAAGAACAGCACGTCTTCGGACCGCTCGCCGGCCAGAAACTCCGTGTGTTTGGTCATGCAGACAGGGAGTCACTCGCCGGGCAAAAGTGCCGCGTTCCTCCCGCAGGCCACCGCCCCGTCGTAGCCTCACTTTTAGGCACACTCACGGCATACAGTCACACATGACCGACTTCGCGGAGTACGTCACGGACATCGTCCACGAACCGACCCAGACCGACAGCCCGGGGTTGGACCTCACCGTCGCCGAGGTGTACGAAGTCGTCGAGCCGGGGCGCATCGACTTCGGCGGCGGCGAACTCGACTCGGCTGGCGTCACACCCCATTCGAGCGAGAAACGAGACCCGGCTGACGACTACGAGTGGTGGACGCTACGGGGTGGCCAGTACCTCGTTGAGTACAACGAATCGCTGACCGGCGAGGCGACGGTGACGCTCCAGCCGCGGACGGAACTGCTCGAACGCGGGGCGACCCATCCGACGCTGCACGTTGACACGCTTTCGCGCGTGCCGCTGTCGGTCGGCGGCGCAGGGCTGAAGCTCAAGGAAAACGCCCGAGTCAGCACGATTGTGGCGGCAGACGAGCAGTGACCCATCCGGTCCCGACTGCTGCTTCTACCAGTACGACGGCGTGCTTCCGTACAGCCGCATAAAGTGAAGCCGTTCGCTCACGGCCCGCGAGAGCGGGAGGAGAAAGTCACCAGTATCGGGGAACAGCGTGACACCGGAGATGAGGAGATAGACCGCTGTCAGCCCAGCCGCGGCACCGAGAACGGCAGCTCCGGTTGACTCGAACCCGCCGACGGCTGTGTCGAGGAGTACCCAGAACCCGACGACGGCAGCGACCGTCAGCGCGGTGAGCGCGTACAGCTGGACGGCCTCGCCGAGGACTAGATCACCGACCGCAATCGCGCTGAGATAGAGCGGGACGCCGGCCAGGACCGCAGTACCGAAGCCGACCACGGCCGACCGCCCGGCGGTTTCGAGGGCGCGCCGAACTACCGGTATCCGTATCATCCAGTAGACGCCGACTGCGTAGAGCGGGTGGAGATACCGCATCGTGAACATATGGTGTAGCGGGAGTGTCGTGAGCGCCAGCCCGAGTAACAACAGGACGTAAACCACGGTGAACGCATCGACGACAGTAACAGGGGCCGTCTGTCCGGCGAGACGTGGCCGCCGGAGACTGGCCCCGCGAGCGAGTCGACGGGCGGCGAGCAGGGGATAGACCACGACGGCACCGAGCAGCGGCATCGATTCGAGGACACTGAGATTTACCGCGGCGTCCTGTGGCGGCAACAGACTGTCGGTGTACCCGTGTCGAATGAATATTCGACCCATCCGTTCGGGGGCAAGTAGGACGGCGTAGGACGCGCCGAACTGGCCGAGAATTCGCGACAGCACGCTGCTGCCGGAACCGGACTGCCCGCTGTTGGCGTCGCTCCCGGCCGTCACGCCCGCTCCGCCGTCGCCGCTGAGCACGTCACCGCTGTATTCTGGCAGTAGCCGGGGTGGTTGCAGCGGCTCGCCGGAGATGGCCAGGTTCGTCAGGAAAAACGGGACCAGCGAGACAGACAAGGTGAGTCCGACCACCAGCAGCTCCCGGGGGTCGTTGGACCGGGCGGTCGGCAGGTCGACGGCCGCGATGGCCACCAGCAAGAAGAACCCCTCGGGTGCGTGAACCCACGTCACGGGGCCAACCCAAGCGTAGGTGAGCGCCCTGAAGCGTCTGGCGACGGTCGCGGACGCAGCCTCCCGGCTTCGGTAGAGAGTGTAGAGCACACAGACCACAAACAGCGCGGTGACGCTGTGGCGCTTCGGCAGGCTCGCCCAGAACCCTATCGGCGTCGCGAACGCGGCCGTCAGCCCGGCAACCACGCCCAGCCGGTCGGTGTACAGACGACTGACCAGCCGATAGAGGACGACGGTAGTGAACGCCGCTGCCAGCGCCGTCGTACACTGCAGCGCCAGTAGCGGGTACCAGTACGGCGACAGCGGCGTCGCAACGAGTAGGTTACCGACGAAGGCGACGGCTCCGACGGCGGTCCCGATTAGGATACATAGCCGTCGTCGGTCAAGCCAGACGCCGGCACCGGCCGCCGCTCCAATGACGACGAACGACCAGAGACCAACCACTACGACCTGGACATCCGCCACCAACGAGACGGCTTCGAGTGCAAGCAGCCAGGCGGCGGAGACGACCACAATGCCGTAGTTCCGGCCGTACACGCGGCCGTCGACGAGGTACGTTCCCGGTGAGGCCCCGGACGCGGGGCCGTACACTGCCCGATCGATGAACAGGTGGCCGTCGGCGACGCCGACGAGCGTATTCGCGAACGTGAACTGGTCGTTCGAGAAGAACCCGAGCCGCCAGTAGAGTCCGAACCACGCGAGCGCAGCGAGACAGAGTGTTGCCCCGATGTAGTTCCCGAATGCCACACGGAGCACTGCGACCCCGAAGGTGTCGGTATCGACGCCGGTGTCAGGCGTGAACCGCTCGCGGACGCTCATTGCTGGACCTCGATTGTTATTTGCTTCACTGTGATCTGGCGCTCCCTGTCGCCTTCCCGGATCCATATTGTCAGAACCGCGTCGTAGCTACCCCGGTTGATCCGTTGTGGACTGATGCCGATGGGCTTCGGCCGGAGTCCCATCCGCGTCCCTTCGGTCCCGGCCAGCTCGTACCGGCTCGTCGCGGTGATCCACAGCGACGGAATGTCGATGGTGTACCTGACGGCTGGGTTCCCAGCGACACGATCTACGGTCAGCACTGCTGGCGGTGCGTCCAGATGGTACCGGCCGGACCCGAACCGTCCCCGTTCGAGGGTAACCTGTTCGGTCGGCACAGAACCGACGGTCACGGCGGTGCTTCCGTCACCCACCGGCGGTCCCTCCTGTGTGACGTCCACCGCGCCAACGAGTGGTCCCGACGCGACGGCGAGAATAGACACGAAGAGCGCGAACGTGGCCGGCACCACCCACTCAGTCATAGCGTACCCGACATTGACTACCGTCGTATTTGACTCTACGGTAGTGATTATCGCTTTGGATAACGCGGCTCGGAGACAAGCAGTCAGGCGTTCACGTCTTCGAGGTGGCGGCTGGCGACGATCTTGCCAGTTGGCGTAAGCGTCGGGCCGTCAGAGCCGTCCTGTACGAGTCCATCGGCGGAGAGGTCCTGAAGAATCATCGACACCTGTGAGGAATCTTTGCCGAGAATACTCGCCAACGGCATCCCGTCCATCTCGCCGGTCGAGTACATGGCGACCAGCACCTCCTTCTTGTCCTTCGTGAGCTCGACGTCTTTGAGCTCCTCCATGAGCTCGGCGTACTCGCGGCGGAGATAGCGCCCGAGGATGGACATCTTTCGGTTCGACGCCATCGCAGCCAGCGTCGTCATGGCCGTGCCGTCTTTCATATGCCGGACTGTCAGTACCGGCCGGCTCTTGCCGTTAATTTCCCGCGTGTTCCGGTCGAAGTCCGACACCGTCTTGAGGTCGACAGCGAACGACCCGTCGCTGCGCCGGAACTCGACGTTACCGGGCGTGAGAAACAGCTTCGCCGTCTTGAACGCCTCGTCGGTGACGCGACCACCGACGCGGGCGCGCTCTTTGACCGTCGTTTCGGTGCCGTTGATGATCGCCTTGAACAGCACCGTCCCAAACTTCTCGATTTTTTCGTCGCCAGCTTCGATGGCTGCGACGAGTCGCTTCCCTTTTCGCTCGAAGGCAATGGTCACCGTCGAGTCGAAGAAATCGCCCAGGTCGGGCGGGACCTGCCCGATGGCGATATCGAAAATCGAATCCAGTGGGATCGTCAGCTTGTCGTCTTCGCTCGCGGCCAGCACCAGCCGCTTCTGGGAGAGGACGATCCGACCCTTGATTGGGTCGCCCCGACCGGCCACTTCGGAATTGAATTTGCCGACGAAATCCGCGATCACTGATTCCGACATTCGTCCGTTACCTGATGTACATCAGCACTGATATTGAGCGTTTCGCGCGAGTATCAGCAGCAAAAATCGGGTTCACTCGGGAAAACAGGGACCACTGACGTCAATTATCGAGATTTCGAGCGATATCTGACAGCGAGGCGTCCGGTCCGCCGGTCGCTGTATAGACGACGCGCTTGCCGGGCGTCCGGAGGCCGTACTCGGTTCCGTCGGTGACCACGTCGAGGTGCGCCGAGCCGCCGAGCGAGATACCGCTGTTAGCAACCCACTCCGCGAGGCGGTTCGTCCCGTCCCGTTCGCGAGCCAGGCGGCGGTTGTCGGCGACGTGTGAGATGACCGGCTCGCCGTCGAGGTTCGTCTCGACGACAGCGTGGTACCGGTCGCCGTCCAGTGCAAGACGGACGGTGTCGCCGTCGTCGAAATCGAGTTCGTCCGGGAGTACAACCCGCGGTCGGTCGGTTCGGCCGACCGACTCGACGGGAACGCGATGCGTCTCGACGGTTTCGTGGTCACTGGGAACGCGGTCCGGCACGTGACTTACTCGTCGTCGCCGAGAAGGTCGGCCACGTCGTCGCTGCCGCGGGCCGTGATCTTCGCGTTGATCTGGCGCGTGTCATCGCTGACCTCGCGGCCGCGGACGGTGATCCGCTTGCGCTCGCCGTCGGTGGTCGGCTCGAAGCCGACGCCGCCATCGGACATGATCTCTTTCGTCATGACGCCGCGAACGTCAGGTCGCATCGGTCGGCCGGAGGTGTCCGAGCCGCCGGTCAGTTCGAGCGTGTACCCGTCGAGCCCGACGGCCCCGCCGTCGACCTCGTCGCCGAGCTCGCGGCCGATGAAGCGATTTGCGTCCTGTCCGTCAACGTCGATCTGGTAGGTGTGGCCGTCCTCCGGGTCGGAGACGGCGACCGTGAATTCTGCCATACCTGTTCTCAATCAACCGCGCTTCAAAAACGCGTCGAACCGTCCGTCCCGGCCACACGGTCTCGTTTACTGGTCAGCCATCGCATCGCTCGCAATCGAGCGGCCACGGGCCTCCAGCTGTACCTCCCGGCGTGTCCGGACCGGTTCGAGGATATCGGCCTCGATCAGCCTGTCGTACACGGCTTCGACTTCCTCGATCTCCATGTCGACGAAGTCCGGGATCTTGAACGGTGAGATGCCGGAGTACAGCGCCATCAGCACCTGCGTCTCTTTGTCGGAGAGGTCCACGTCGTCGGCGATATTGCGCTGCTCGCCCTGCCGGACGAGCCCCTCGATGAGCGAGACGTGACGCGGCGTCCCCGAGATGTGGGTCTCGACGCTGGTGCCCTCGATGGTGTGTTCGACCTCCAGCAACGGTCGCTCGTCGCCCCGAATCGTCTTCTCCTTGGCTTCGACGGTCCCAACGTCGTCGATGTCCAGTTCGACGAACGTACCGCTGGCGATGGCCAGATTGATGCAGTCGCCGTCGAGCTTGAGCCGCCCCTTCTCCCAGCCGCCGTCCTGAACAACGCCACCCTTGACTGCGGGGTGGTTGACGAGGACAACGGTCTGGTCGAGCAGCGTACTGTACAGTTTCTCCTGGAACTCCTCGGCCTTCTTTGCCGAAATGAGTGTCACGTTCCGGCCAGCCTGCACCTTGATGTAGCTGTCGACCTGTGCGAGTGGCTGGTTCATCTGGCTGGCCGTGACGCTGCTGACCTTCGATAGCGGGATGGTCCGCTTGCCGTCGTTGGTTGCAAGGACGAGCCGCTTGTTCGAGAGCAAAATTCGACCGGGTAGCCACTCGATGTCGTTGCGTTTGCGCCCGTCCGAGACGACCTGGACGAACTTCCCCTTCGTATCGACCAGTGCGTGTTCTCCGTCACTCATCGGTTAGCCAGCTATCGCTCTCGTGTACGCCCCGCCGCGTCTTAACCCACTCGGCTGATTCATCCGCGGCCACCGAGCTTCGAGATAGCCGAGAAGGCCTTCTTCCGGACTACGTCGTGTTCCGTCTCGTCGATGAGTTTATCCAGCGTCTTCCGGGACCGCTCACCCCCGACCTTCCCGAGCGTGAAGATGGCCTGTCCGCGGACCTCGGGGTCGACGTCGTCGTCCTGCACGATTTTGAGGAGCCGCCGCTCCACCATGTTGTCGTCGCCGCCGAGTTCGGCGAGGCTCGTGGCGGCGAACTGCCGGAGCATCTGGTCGTCGTCGCTGAGCGCATCGACCAGCGATTCGATGACGCGGTCTCGTTCCTCCTGACTGGTGACTCGGCCAAGCATCCAGGCGGTGTTGCGACGCTGGGCGGCCTGCGTGCTCTCTTCGAGGATCTCGACCAGCGGCACGACGACGCTCCGGTCGTCCGTGTTCGAGAGCTTCTCGACGACGGTATCCCGTATCTCGTGGCTCTGTTCGGTCGGCACGTTCGACAGTAGCTCGATGAGCGAGTAGACGGCCGTCCGCCGGACGGCGGCCGACTCGTCGGAAAGCGCTTCGATGAGGTAGTCGACGGGCCGGTCGTTGCCGAAGTTCCCGAACGCGCCGACGGCGATACGCCGGACCCGCTCGTCGTCATCCTCGTACAGCGGCAACAGCGCCTGAAGCGCCTGGCGGTTCCCGATGTTGCCCAGTGCGTCGGCAGCTTCGCGCCTGACGCCGGCCTTCGGGTCCGACAGGACCGATTCCAGCGGTGTCGTTGCCCGCGAGTCGCCGATCTTTCCGGCCGACCGGGCCGCCCGCGCCCGTACTCGCGGGTCGGGGTCCTCGAAACGCTCGGCGAGCTTCGGGACCGCGTCGGCCTGGTCCAGGTTTCCGAGACCGTTCGCTGCTGCCATCCGGAGTTCCGGTACGTCGGCGTCGAGGACCTGCATGTACGCTTTCGCCTTCACCCAGTCGGCGGCGTCGTCTTCGAGGTCGACGCCGGCCATACTCCCGATGAGCTGTGTGATTGCGTCGCCACCGAGTTCGTCAAGCGAGTCGATAGCCGCGCCGGTGATCGCGTCGCTGTCGCTCTGGGCCGCGTCCACGAGTGCGTTGACAACGTCGCGCCGGTCGTCGTGGTCGTCGAAGTTTCCCAGTAGCTCCGCGGCACGGGTCTTGACTCGCTCGTTGTCGCTCTCTCTGAGGAGGCGGATGAGTTCCTGTGCCTTGCCGTCACGTTCCAGTTCGTAGAGACTCATTGGTCGCTACACACGCCGGTAGATGCGGTGTCGCTTATCGACCGCTTCGAAGGAGTCCCGACACTCCGCGGGCAGCGTCTCGGTCATGCCGATCATGAGGTAGCCGCCCTCGCGAAGCGACCCGCGGATCGTCTCGAAGATGGGGACCTTGAACTCCGAGTCGATGTAGATGAGGAGGTTCCGGCAGAACACCAGATCGAAATCGCGCTTTGGGTCGCCCCGGATAAGGTCGTGTTGCTCGAACGTGACCATCTCCTTGACGCGGTCCCGAACCTGAAACGTGGTGCCGTCCTGTTCGATATACTTCGTGTAATCGTCCAGCGGCTCCAGTTCATCGGCGATGTCAGTCGTCTGGGAGGTCGCGTAGGTCCCGTCGCGGGCCTCTTCGAGGATGTCGGCGTTGATGTCCGTTGCTGTGATCTCGACCCGGCGGGCGTCGATATCGCGGTCGTCGAGTGCCAGCATCGCCGCCGAATACGGCTCGCGGCCGTCGGCACTCGGGGCCGACCAGAGCCTGACGCGACGGTTGTCGTCCGTGAGTTCTCGGAGGACCGGCCGCAGCCGCTCCCACGCCTCCGGATTCCGGAAGAAGCCGGTGACGTTGATCGACAGTGAATCCAGTAGCTCCTCGCGCTCGCCGTCGTCGCGTTCCAGCAGTTGCTGGTAGGACTGGTAGTCCTCGGTGTCGGTCCGACGCATCCGCGCGGTGATGCGGCGGTCGAGATACGAGTCGTTGTAAAAGCCCGACTCGAAGTCCATCTCTTCGCCGATGAACTCCACGAGATCGTTGAAGGTCCGTTCGCTACCTTTGTTCATAGCGTCACCACGTCGAGGATGTGGACGATGTTCCCGTCGCCGAGAACGGCCGTCCCAGAGAGCCCGGGCGTTCCTGAGAGGATCCCTTCGAGGGGCTTGACAACGACCTCTTCCTGGCTGTTGACCGAGTCACAGTGGAGTGCGACCTGTCGCTCGGACTCGCGGATGCGGACGAGCATCCCGTCGCCGTTGGCCGTCTCGCCCTCGATGTCGAAGGTGTCGTCGAGGTGGATGACCGGGTAAATCTCGTCGTTGTGCTTGATGACCTCCTGTCCGTTGACCTGTTTCGCCTCCTCCGTCCCCGTAATCTCGTCGACGTTCTTGATGGGGACACCGTACTCTTCGTCGCCGACTTTGACGAACAGCACCTTGACGATAGCCATCGTCACCGGCAGGCGCAGTGAGACGGTCGTCCCCTCGCCCGGTTCGGAGTCGACGCTGACCGATCCGTCGAGCTGGGAGACCGTGTCGTGGACGACGTCCATGCCGACGCCGCGTCCGCTGGTATCGGTCACTTCGTCGGCCGTTGAGAAGCCGGGGTGGAACACGAGGTCATACACCGCGGAGTCGTCCATCGCGTCCAGTTCCTCTGGCGAGCGGACGCCTTTCTCGATGGCTTTCTCTCTGATGCCATCCACGTCGAGCCCGGCCCCGTCGTCTTCGACTTCGATGATAACGTGGTCGCGTTCACGGGATGCCCGGAGCGTGATGTGGCCGGTCCGCGGTTTGCCCGCCTGCTCGCGCTCCTCTGGCGGTTCGATGCCGTGGTCGACGGCGTTTCGGAGGATGTGCATCAGCGGGTCCGAGATCTCGGTGAGGATCGTTCGATCGAGTTCGATGTCCTCCCCCTCGATCTCGAACTCGATGTCTTTGTCGAGTTCGCGTGCGAGGTCCCGGACGAGTCGCGGGAACTTCCCGACGACTTTCTTCAACGGGATGAGCCGCATGTCCATCACCGTGTTCTGGAGGTTCGCCGTGATCTTGTCCAGTTCGTTTAGTGTCTCGCTGGTCGAGTCGAGGTTGTTCTGCTCAACGCCTCGCCGGAGCTTGATCCGGCTCGTGACCAGTTGCTCGACGAGGCCGTGGAGGTCGTCGAGCTGGTCGACGTCGACCCGCACGGACTTGATTTCGTCGACGCTGTGTTCCTCTTCCGCTCCGGGGTCGGGGTCCGCGCTTGCGTCCCCGCCCGAACCGCTATCGCCGTCGTCGGTGTCTCCGTCGCTCACCAGGTCGTCGGTCACGTCGGTCACGTCGAAGTTGTCGACCTTGCCGGTCGTCCCGAGTTCGGCGTCGACGGTTGCCGCATCGGGGCCGTCGAGATACAGAACGAACGTGTCCTCGAACTCGCCGTCCTCGATATCGGCGCGGCTCGGACTCGAATCGAGAACGTCGAATCGCTCCTCGATGGATTCGACGGCCAGCATCGAGTCGACGCCGAGCATGTCCGACTCCCCGACGCTGATTTCGGCCTGCAGGACCTGCTCGTCGACGGCATCGCCATCGATGTCGACATCGCTGACGCTCGCATCCGTGGTGAGCGACTCGTCGCTGTCCGACGAGTCGCCGTCGTCTCCCGCCTCCGTGCCGCCCGCGGCGGCGGCCCCCTCTTCGAGGACGGCGCGGAGCTCGTCGACCATCTCGTCGGTCTCCGTCTCCGATTCGCCGTGCTCTTCGATCTCACCGACGATGACCTCTATCTGGTCGACGCCGGCGAAGACGAGGTCCATCAGGTCCGGTGTGACCTCCATCTCGCCCTGGCGCATCTCGTCGAGCAGGTCTTCCATCGCGTGCGCGAGATTCGCCGCGTTGTCAAAGCCCATCGCTCCGAAGTTGCCTTTCAGCGTGTGGGCTGTCCGGAAGATCGAATCCATCGCCTCCGTGTTGGAGGGGTCGGATTCGAGTTCGAGCAGTGAGTTGTTGAGTTCGGTAATCGCTTCTTCACTTTCACGGATGAATGCGTCTAGATACTGGTCGTCCATTGTCAGGTCACCTCAGTAGTAATCGTGTCGATGATGCCGTCCGCAATGTCGTCGATCGGCAAGACAGTGTCCACACAGCCCGTCTCGACGGCGCGTTTTGGCATGCCGTACACCGCGGACGTGGCCTCGTCCTGTGCGATGGTCTTGCCACCGGCCTGCTTGATCCGCCGAATCCCGTCCGCGCCGTCCTCACCCATTCCGGTGAGGATGAGCCCGACGAGCGGGTCGTCGATTGTCTCTGCGGCCGTTCGCATCGTCACGTCGACGGCCGGACGGACGCTGTTGACCGGGTCGTCCTGTGTGAGCTTTGTCCGCAATCGCCCGTTCCGGTAGTTCTTGACCTCCATATGTTGGTCACCGGCGGCGACAAGGCCCTCACCGCCGCCGATGCGCGCCCCATCGGTGGCCTCCCGGACCTCGTACTCGCTTCGCGTGTTGATCCGCTCGGCGAACCGGCCGGTGAACCCCTCCGGCATATGCTGGATGATGAGCACCCGGAGGTCTGCCTCGATGGGGAGGTTCTCCATTACCTTCTCTACCATCTTCGGGCCGCCGGTCGAGGAGCCGATAACGAGCGTCGGGTTCGCAACGGAGGCTGTCTGACCTGACGAACCCCCGGTTTCTGTCCGGTCAGTAGCTGAACCGCCGGCTGTTGTCGCTGTCGCTCCACTGTCGCTACTTGTCCCGCCGTGGCTGCGCGTCGCGCCAACGTCGACCGCCGCGACGGAACTGACCATCTCGACCAGCTGGTCTTTTAGCCGTGACATCTCCATCGACACCTCACCACCCGGCTTGGTGAAGAAGTCGACCGCACCCTTATCGAGCGCTTCGAACGTCACGTCGGCGTTTTCGTCGGTGTGTGCCGACAGCATCAACACCGGTGTCGGAGACTCAGACATGATGCGCTCCGTGGCTTCGATGCCGTTCATTACCGGCATCTCGACGTCCATCGTCACGACATCGGGTTGGTGTTCGACAACGGCTGACACTGCCTCCTCGCCGTCACGCGCCTGCGCAACAACAGTAATACCGCCATCACTGAGGATATCAGAGATGACACTCCGCATGAAGTGAGAGTCGTCTGCGACCACCGCGCGGACACCATCTGCCATATCACCAACGCTCCCGTCGGATAGGAGACATTGGCGAACGAGACATCCTCATACCTACTTCGAAATCCCGTTCGGCCCCGAAATAAATACTCCGCCCACGTAATCAAAGTTGATAGCCCAGCAGGCACCTTTATGCGCTCCTATCTGCGACAGTGTGGATAAGAACCGCAATGGCAGCACAGTCAGCCACCACCGGCCAGGTACTCGAGTTCCAGCTCGGCTCGGAAACGTACTGCGTGAGTATCGACTACGTGACTGAGATCGTCGACATCGGCGAGCTCACGTCCGTCCCGAACGCCCCGGCGCACGTCCGTGGTGTCATGGACCTTCGCGGGCGCACGACATCGATCGTCGACCCGAAGGTCGTCTTCGGTATCGAGGACGAGGGTGCGGAGAAGCGTATCATCGTTTTTGACCCGGAAATCGTCGAAGAACAGGGCGCGGCCGGCTGGCTCGTCGACGAGGTGTATCAGGTAGTGCAGGTCACTCCGGAGCAGGTCGACCGGTCCCCTGCGAACGACGCGGGCTCGATTCGCGGCGTCATCAAGCGAGATGACAGTTTTGTTATCTGGGTGGACCCCGCCATCGTCCACGCTGGTGACTGATTCCGGTCTGTTTAGCGACACACCAGCAAGACTTTTTAACATTCCCGACAGAGAAGTATCTAATCAACTTCCAGTTCCTTCCGAAACTATGATTGAGCAAACCAAAACGGGGATCGAGGGCCTCGACGACATTCTGAACGGCGGCATTGTGAAGAACTCGACGACACTGGTGAGCGGCAACCCCGGCGCCGGGAAATCGATCCTCTGTCTCCAGTACATCTACAACGGCGTCGAAAAGTACGACGAGAAGGGTATCTACCTCTCCTTCGAGGAAGACGAGTCGGACCTCCGGGAGGCCGCCGAATCCCTCGGCTTCGAAAACTGGCAGGACCACGTCGACAACGGCGATATCAAGGTGTACGACAAGCAAGTCCTCCTGCGCGAGAACGACTTCACCTCTTCGCTGGATATTCTGCTTGAAGAACTCGAGGACGGCGACTACGACCGACTGGTGCTTGATTCGCTTGCCATGTTCGAACTGTTCTTCGAAAATGAAAAGGAAAAACGGACCTACCTCCTGAAATTCACCGACATTCTCAGTGACAGCGGCCTCACGACGCTGATGACCAACGAACAGGGGGCCGTCTTCCCGGATACCGAAATCGGGCTCGAGAATTATCTGACTGACGGCAACATCTATCTCATCCAGACCCCGACCGACACCGGCGTGAACAGATACGTCTGGGTCGCCAAGATGCGAAAGCAGAACATTGAGACTGACATCTATCCGATGGAGATTGACCGCGGCGGCATCGATGTCCACCAGAACGCCAGCGCCTTCTCGATGATGAGCGAGGAAGAATCACCAATTTAACGATAGGATAGAGCCATTATTACTCCGTAGAACGACGGGTACAGCGACATAGAACGGCGTTTCTGTACGAACGCACTGCAGCGCGTGTTTGTCTCCCTTTCACTCGATATCACAGGCGATAGCTTTATTATCGACTGAATTTATGATTTGATAACGATGGATTCAGGGGAGATTCTTCAGACGCTTGGCAATAAATACAGTGCCGAAATCCTTGACGCGACAGATGAACCGGTCTCCGCACAGGAGCTCAGCGACGAACTCGGAATCCCCATCGCGACGTGTTACCGACGCATCGACGAACTGACCGAACACGACCTCCTGGAACTACACGACAACATCCTCTCTGACGACCGCCGGCGTATCAAGGTGTACCGGCGGAACGTCGACGAGGTCCGGGTCGACTTCGACGACGAACTGACTGTCCATATCGAAGAACGGTCGGAAGTGACCAACAAACTCGACGAGGCGTGGCGGACCCTATCCGAGCCGTAGAACGTCTCCTCTCGACGTTATCACGAAAGATATTTTCGAGCGTGGATTTAATAACGGGTTCGCTGTAGCACTGTACAGTGCTGATGATAGAACTTCTCTATGCCATATCGACGCTGGTGTTCGTCGTCGCCGGACTGACAATGGTGGGGATGGCCATGCGGGCATACATCCAGACGTCTCGGCAGGCGATGCTCCACCTCTCGGTGGGGTTTTCGCTCGCCATCGCGGGCGCGGCTGCGACGATGATTAGCGCGTTCATCAACGACTTCGAGGGTGTCCGCTCGTTGCTGTTAGTCAACAGTGGGTTGACGACCTTCGGCTATCTGTTCGTGATGTACAGTCTCGTCACGTACGAGTGACTACGCGTTTCGGCTACACCAACTGACCGACCAGCCTGCGACTGGGGCCTCTCTCTGTCGACGATGGTCTCGATGTACATTTTCTATCTACCGAGCCCCAACCAGGCCAAATGTACCACACCTCTCGACTACACACCAGACGACCATTTCCATCGCTGATACCAACTTACGGAAGCGATTAAATCTGATTCTTGCAAGCGACGTGGCTTGCCTATCTTCTTCAGGTCAAATGATAGGCGTTCTCTAGGCAAATCCCTCTCACAGCCCCTCAAAACCTCATTATCAGGTTGTATAATTTGGGGGGAGGTATTATTACTGGCGAAAAGAACGGTTGCATAGGGTCAGACAGACCCGGATCAACAATGCTAACGGAACTAACGAACGACGACGACCGCGGGCAGGTCGGTATCGGCACCCTGATCGTGTTCATCGCGATGGTGCTGGTGGCGGCAATCGCTGCGGGCGTCCTGATTAACACGGCTGGCTTCCTCCAGAGCAGCGCCGAGGAAACCGGACAACAGAGCAGTGACCAAGTGACGAACCGACTGCAGCTCGTCAACGCCGTCGGTGAAGACATCACTGATACTGGTGTCGGTACGGTGAACCTAACGGTCAAGCGTGCCCCCGGTGCAGCCAACATCGATATCGGAAGCACGATTGCTCAGTGGGTCGACTCCTCAGGCTCGTACGACCTGACTGTTGAGGATGGTGCTGAAAGGACGGCAGACGGAGAAAACTTCGGCGTCACCCAGGTACAGGACGACGACGGCTCCATATCTGAGAGCCAAGTGCTGAACGACCCGTCTGACCGAGCCCGACTCCAGTTCGATACGTCCGCCATCCGCGGCAGCAATCTTGCGGAAGGTTCAACGGCAACTGTCCGACTGAACACCCAGTCTGGTGGTACGACGACCGTTCGACTGGTCGTTCCGGAGACCCTGTCTGGTAACTCCGCAGTCAGCCTCTAAATTCGGTCATCTATTCGGTTTGACGCAGTTCTCTTTTCACCCACCCTGACCAGCGACGGAGTTATACGATAGCCTCACACACTAGTAGCTATGGCTCGGCGGTCAGACGAACCGAATCCGGAAGAGGGCAAGGTACTTTCGCCCGAAGAGCTCGATATCGCCGACGACGAGCACGTCACTGAAATCGACGAGGGCCGCTACGTTGTTTCGTCGGATGTCCGCACCGATGACACCTACGGAAACCAAGCTTCGTCGGATTCGGCGTCTGAATCACCGCCGTCTCCTGCACCAGACCCGGAGCCGTCGACGCCTGAATTCTCCGACGCGAACGTCCACGAGTGGCTTGCCGAACAGATGGCCGACTCGAACGCCAGATACGGCTTCGACGTGACTGCGAAGTTCGACGGCGACGTCGACCAGCAACAGCTTGCTTCCAACGACATCGTCACTGTGTTCGAGAGCTTCATGCTCTGGTACGGTCGGCAGATGGACGGGTCGACACCGGTCGAAGAAGTGCTGGGTATTCTGCTGTCGGAATCGAACGTTCCGGTTCGCTACCCGCCAGCGGTCATCAAGCAGCTCGTCCGGTCGACACAATTGACGCCGGACGATTCCATCGCTGATCTCTTAGAGGCCGTCGAAGATGCCGACGGTGCCGAACTCTGATACGGGCCGCCTATACGTGATTGCCAAACAACGACCTGCACTCGAGTAGCTGTCGCGGCGAACAGGGACAGCAGTCTGTCCAGCCGACGGGGGATTTAAATCCGGGCGCAGCAGTGTGTAGGGTAGATAATGGTCCTGCGTCAGCCGCCGACGGTCGTTGCCCTGTTTGTTCTGGTAACACTCGTCGTGACGGGGCCGCTCGTCGGCGTCGACGCTGTCAGAACGCAGCCGACGACTATCGGTGACGGGACGGCGGTCATCAGTTCCGTCCAACTTCCCACATCGGAGATACGGATTACGGACGGCCGGTTCGGCACGGACGTTGCGTATCTCCGGGTGCCCGATGCCAGCGTAACCGTCGATTCCGTCACGGGCCGCCCGAGGCTGCTGTATCAGGTCGCGGTCCCTGCGCTCGATATCTCCCGCGAAGACGAGCAGGTCCTCTCGGAGGGCCAGTCTGGAACATACCGACTCGCACCGGGTGACAGAGCGGTACGACCGTCGTCGCTGGAGCGGGACGTGTACAGAGGCACCGTTCGGCTTCGGGTCCAGAGCTTCGAAACTGCTGAGACAATCGTTGCTGAAAACGTGACAGTGCAGGTGGAGCGATGACCCGAGACACCGAGTGGTTCACCGGTCGCTGTCGACAGTTCGGAACGGTTGTGTTCGGTGACCGCTACGGCTATGTCCTCTGGCTCGGTCTGCTCGTTACGTTTGGGCTCTACTGGCGTGTCGGCATTTTCATCACCGACACGTACACCACTGCCAACGCGCTCGTCGCTGTGTCGAACGGGCAGCTCCACATCACAGAAACGCCGTACACCCTGACACTCGGCGCACAACCGGGCCTGCACGAGTCCGGCGGTAGGCTGTACGGCCGAAACTACGGCCAGATCCTGCTGGCTGTCCCGCTGGTCTGGATACTTCAGGCACTGTCCGCGTTCATAACCCCCCGGCTATTGCTTCTTGGACTCTGGTCGGGCACTGCACTCGCTTTCGTGTCTCACGTCAGCGTGCTCGGACAGCGCCACACCAATACCGCGAGACGCACTGTTCTGTGGGTCGGTAGCAGTGTCGTCGCCGTCCTGTTTCTGACCGGCGCGCTGACAGCGACAGCCCTTCCGGACACTGCGCTCCCGATAGCTGCGTTCCAGATTTCAACGATGCTTGCAGCGGCGACGACCAGTGTCGTTCTCTACCGCCTCGTCGGAATCTGGCATGACCGCTCGGTTGCTCTGGGGGCTGGTGCTGCAATCGGTATCGCCACGTCTGTCGGATTTTGGGCTTCGCTTCCGAAACGGCACGTCATGGTGGGACTGTTGCTACTGACGTCGGTGTACCTGTTCGCCCGGAGCCGACTTGCGTATGCTGACGCTATGTTTCAGAGGGGGCTCGGCTTTCGCGCCGGTGCGTACGCCACCGCTGGACTGGTCACCTGGACCCATGCCTTCGAGGGATTCTTCCTCGTGGTGACACTGGCCATCATAGACCTTGTCACCGCAAAGCGGAATTCGCTCGTCCACCTCGCTGGTATTGGCCTCGCGCTCTTCCTCGGATCGCTCCCGATGCTCGTGACGAATCTCCTTATCTCCGGTAACCCGGTCAAACCGCCGCGGTTGCTTTCCGCTGTGGGGGGTGCAAACGTCGAGTTTACACCCGGCGGTGATACCGGAACGGGTGGCAAGAGCGCCGCTGGCGGGACTGAGGGTGCTGGTGCGGACGGCGGGGCTGGCGGGACTGGCGGGACTGGTAGTGGTGGTTCCACTGTGACGGGCGGTGAATCCGGAACGTCGATACTCACCCCGATTCTCGGCCTGTTCGACCGGATCATGGGACCTGCGGCCCCCGCGATGGTGTTCGTCTCGGATGCGGTCAGTCATGGCCTTGACGTGCTAACTACGCCAAAGCGAATGTCCCAGATATTCCTGCGGAGCGGCTCCGCGCCACGGATCAACTACGCCCCTAATTCCTACGAGGCGATCGAACTCACGATGCTCGAGGCCGTCCCGCTTTTCGGCGCAGTCGCGGCACTCCCTGCGGTCCTGGTCCGGTCAGCTAATCAGCGCATGCGGCAATGGAGTGTCCGTCCGTCACAGTACTCGCCCCGAACACAGACTGATCTGCTCGTTACGGCTCTCGCCGCTGTGTTCACGCTCATCTATCTGAGCCGTCTGCCGCTGCACACACAACTCACTGTTCGATATCTGCTGCCGACGGTCCCGCTCGTCATGTACGGCGTCGTTCGGATACCCGCAGTTCACGAAACCGTCAGCGACGCGAAGGAGTGGCTTGCCGGCGGGTACGCTGCGAGTACAATCGGAGGTCTTATTTTCGGACTCGGTGTCGTTGCTGGACTCGATCTGGCGCTGGGAGAGTCGGTACAGTTTCACGCTCTCCTCAATCTCGGTGGGGCAGCAGTCTGTGGCGGGACTGTGCTGGGTCGCACACTCGCTCCTGAACGGGTCCCGTCCAGAGCGGTCGCACTGGGCTTGGCACTCCCGGCAGGACTAACGACAGCGTACCTCCTCCTATCGGGGCTCGTGTACTTCCAGTATGGCTCCTTCGCGCTCGATTTCATCCGCGTTCTCACACGCCATCTCCCTGCGGTGTAACTGGGTTTCGGGACCCACCGATATCACACGCGATAATTTACGGGACACCTTTATCTAACTCATCACGATATGTAGGCTTGATAGGCATGCCAGACGTACTGATCGCCGACGATTCAGAGTTTATGCGTAACCTCCTCCGCGAGATTCTCGAAGAAGACCACGAGATCGTTGGGGAGGTCGAGAACGGTGTCGAAGCTGTCGAAGTGTTCAAAGAAGAAGGGCCGGACCTGGTGATGATGGACATCGTGATGCCCATCCGGGACGGCATCGAAGCCACGGACGAGATCAAATCCTCCAATCCCGACGCGAACGTCATCATGTGTACAAGCGTCGGTCAGGAAGAGAAGATGAAGGAGGCCGTGAAAGCGGGGGCTGACGGGTACATCACCAAGCCGTTCCAGAAACCCAGCGTGATGGAGGCTATCGAGGACGTCGTTCCCTCATAGATGAACGTCGATATTCAGTCGCTGGGCACGTTCAACCAACTCGCTCACGAGGGGGCCGAACAGGCCACGCAGTCGATGGGCCAGATGACGGGCATCGACGCCGTCGTCGACGTAACCAAGATTACGCTGCTCGACAGAGCAGATGTCGGCGAGGAACTGGCCGGCCGGGACTTTGTCGGGGTCGAGTTCTCCTTCGATGGCGTACTGGAGGGCGATACTGTCCTTGCCTTCGACGTGGACAGCGCCGGAACGATCACCGAGGAGATGATGCCCGGCAGCAGCGACGATGAGGCAATGGCCAGGAGTTGCATCAAGGAGATCGGCAACATCATGATGAGCGGGTTCATCGATGGATGGGCCGACTACGTCGGTGCGACCATCGACCATTCGCCGCCAGAGTATATCGAGGAGTCTGGCGGTGGCGTGCTCCCTGATACGCCCGTGGACGCCGACCACCAGCAGGTGTTCGTGTTCAAATCGGAGATCGAATGGATCGACGAGTCGGTGAACTTCTACATCTACATGCTCCCTGAGTACGAGTCGCTCACGGAGATGATGGTGGAGCACGTCGACACGGACGGCGACGCGATTCCCATTGACAAGCTCCAGACGTTCAACGAGATGACGACTCGGGGCACTCAGAAAGCCGCTGACAACGTCGAAATGATGACCGGTATTCCGACTGAGTCGGAGGTGACACAGATCAGCTTCGCTCCCATCGAGGACGTGCCAAAGCAGATCGGGACGGAAACGTTCGTCGGGACGGTCGTCGAGTTCACCGGGACGCCCAGTGGCTACCTTATGGTGTTGTTCGATGAAGTCTCTGCAATCAATGTTGCGGAGGCGATGATGCCAATTGAGGTGGACAGCGACGAGCTAACCGACCAGCACAAGGCCGCCATCGAGGAACTGGGGAACATCATGACGAGCGGGTTCGTCGACGGCTGGGCGAACGTCCTTCAGACGTCGGTCGAACACACGCCACCACGGGTCGTCCACGACATGGGTCGGGCGATTATGGATCCGCTTGCAGCGCAGGTCGGACAGTATCAGGAGCACGCGTTCATTATCGACTCCCAGATGCAGACCGACGACATCGAGTTCCAGGCTGAAATTCACGCCCTGCCCAACGAGAAAGAGTTGCGCGCCGCCCTCAACGACCTCGATGTCGAGCGGGCGACCGAGACGGGCGCGGATGTCGAACAGATATTCAAATAATGAAAGTATACGATGGTAGCCAAACAGAGAGCCCCGAACAAGGTACGCCCGAACGTATCAAGGTCGGCATCGCCGAGTACAAGGTGGCCACGGAACCGGCCGTGCTGACCACGAGTGGGCTCGGCTCCTGTATCGGGATCGCGATATACGACACCCGCAAGACGGTGGCCGGGCTCGTTCACGTTATGCTTCCGTCGGCGGCTGATATCGACGGCGGGAACCATGCGAAGTTCGCGGACACAGGCATCGAAGCACTCATCGAGGCCATGGCGGATGCCGGGGCGTCGACGGAGGCGATGGAAGCCAAAATCGCCGGTGGGAGCGATATGCTCGACTTCTCAGAGAGCGGCTCCTCTATCGGGTCGCGAAACGCGAAGAAGGTGCGCGAGACGCTCGAGGAACACGGTGTTCCCGTTGTCGGTGAAGACCTAGGTGGTGACCACGGCCGGTCCGTCAAACTCGAAGCCGACACCGGTAATTTCATCGTCAAAAGCGCGAACACTGACTCGATAACACTGTGATGTCTGTGAGCAGTCTCCGTGCCTGACGGTCGGCGTCAGACGGACGACAGCCGCTCGTCTGCCGGGGGCGCACTGGGACAATCTGTTCTCCAATTGTCTGACCGGAATTAATCTGAAATGTAAAAGGCTAGTACTTGGTCTGTTAATTTACGCTATCTGAGCCGGGAAAATGGGATATTATTATCAAATATGATACGCTAAGGGGAATATTCAAGAGTAGAAACGGCCTGATATACAAGAGATGAGTAGTCCTGCTCTCGTGCCGCTGGCTCCAGCCGTCTCACCGGAACTGGTTGGACTGGCACCAGCCCTCTTTGTCTTGCTAACCGGCGGGCTGGTTGGTATGAGCATCAAGAATATGTTCGATTCGATTCTGTCGGACGACGAGAGCGGGGGCACGAGTGAGGACGACGGTGACGGTGAGATGGCTGACGGCGGCGGTCTGATGGCCGATGACGGCGGTGGTGGTGACGACCTCGGCGGTCTCGGCGGCCTCGACGATGGCGGCGACGACATGGGTGGGTTCGGTGACGACGAGTTCGGCGACATGGAGGACGCGAGCGGGCCAGACACCGACGAACTGGAACACCGACTCGACGAACTGGAAAACGAGGTCGGAAGTCTCTCCTCAACGGTCAACACTGTGCGGACGGAAAACGAGAGCATCTCCGAGTCCGTCGAAGAAACTGAGGAGAACGTCCGGAAACTGCTCGACATCTACGAGATGGTCACCCGCGGCGTCAACCCCTTCGCCGATGATGTCGATGGCGGCATGGGTGGCATGGCCGAAGGTGGCGGTTCTTTCGGTCTCTTTGACGACGACGGGAGCGACGACACCGAGGAGGATATCGACGACGATGTCGCCAACGCCGACGCAGAAGGGTTCTTCGACGAGGACCTGACTGAAGACACTGGCGGTGATATGTCGATGGACGACGGCGGCGTCGACGACATGTTTCCCGACGACGGCGACGACATGGGCGGCTTCGAGGACGACGGCGGGTCGTTCGACGAGGAGTTCGGCGACTTCGACGACACGGAGGACGACATGAGCATGGACGATGGGATGAGCATGGACGACGAGGAGAGTATGGACGACGACAGCGACGACGGCGACGGCGGCAAATCGTTCGCAGAGCTCAAAGACGAGTACGAGTCCGGCGACGCCGAGTGGGCCGATGGTGAGGAACCCGAGGACGAACCTGACGACGATGCTGACCTGCTGGCCGACGAGGACGACGATCTACTCGGCGAGGACGATTCGGATGACGATGCAAGCGGGCTGGAAGACGACGACCTCTTCGACGAGGTTATCGAGGACGACGGGCTCGACGACGGTGAGGCGGCGACGGAATCTGAACCGGAACCCGAGCCAGAGCCAGCCGTAGAATCGGAGCCGGAACCTGAGCCTGAGCCCGAACCTGTGCCCGAGCCGGAACAGACCACGCAAACGGACACGGCAGCCGCCGGTCACGACGATGCAGCAGCGGTAGACGACGACTCGGACGCAAGCGCGGACGACGACGGGAAACCGTACCTGTCGACGATGCCGGAGGGGTTCGCGGCGGACCTCATTATCGTCGAATGGCTTGAGTTCCTGGTCCAGCACTCGGGCTACCGCGAGACGGCTCGCGCAATCGACTACTACGAAACTATCGACTGGATCGACGAGTCGGTCGCGGACCAGCTCAAGGCGTACCTCCGCGGCTTCGACGACGTGAACGACACCGGGGATGGGTTGTCTATCGACCACCACACCGAGAGCTTGCACTACATCTCGCAGCTTGACAGTGACAGCGGCGCTGACGCCGTTGCGCTCTCGAAACTGGTGGGTGGAGGTGGTTCCGATGGGATTCAGCGTTAGCGGCTCGGCAGCCGTCATCTTCGTGGCCGCGTTCATCGGCTTCGGGATGTTCTACTCCGCGGCCGCGAACAGCTTCGAGCGCGTCAACGATGCCCGCGAGGACCAGCGCGACCGACTGCTCGATCAGCAAAACACTGACATCTCGCTTGTCTCGGCGACGTGGAACAGCAGCGGGAACGACAATCTCGTCGTGACCGTCGACAACACCGGCTCGGAGACGCTGTCGGTCGACGCAACCGACCTGCTGGTCGATAACGATTACCGCGCAGGATACGGCACGACTGTCGACGGTGACGGGTCGACGGACATCTGGGCGTCACAGGAGCGGTTGACGATTACCGTCTCCTCGCTCAGTAATCAGCCCGACCGGGTGAAAGTCGTCACCGAGAACGGGATCGCCGAAACGATGGTGGTGAGCTAACATGGCGAGCGTCTCAGTCTCACACCTGATCCTGTTCATCGCGTCGATGGCCATCGCCGCGAGCGTGGCTGGCGTCTTTACGAGCAGCATCGGCGAACTGAGCAACGCGGTTTCGGAACAGGGACTGGACGTGAGCAGTGACGTCCGGACCGATGTGGAAATCATCTCTGACAGCGGCAGCGACACGATATACGATAACGGCGACGAAACGATCACTATTCACGTCAAAAACACCGGATCAGAGACGCTAGCGCCGGTTCCCGGGCAGCTGGATCTGTTCGTTGACGGGACTTTCGCCAGTGACTACACGGTGACGCTGGAGCCAGACGGTGGCAACATCTGGCGGCCCGGTGAAGTCGTCCGCATCGATATCAACGACAACCTGAGCAGCGGCGACCACCGCCTCAAGCTCATCGTCAACGGCGACGAGGAGGCGTTCGAGTTCAACACATGAGTATCGCAAGTACTGACCTATTCTCGCTCGGACTGGACGATCACGACCGGCTGAACAAGGAACTGGGCGGCGGTATCCCGCCCGGCAGCATCATCCTCGTCGAGGGGGACTACGGGGCCGGGAAATCCGCCATGAGCCAGCGGTTCACCTACGGCCTCTGTGAGGAGGGCCACGAGGTGACCTACCTCTCGACGGAGCTGACCGTCGGGAGCTTCCTCGACCAGATGCACTCGCTGTCCTACGATATGGTCGACCACATCCTCGACGAGAACGTGCTGTTCCTGCACGCCGACATCGGCGAATCGAACGCCCTCACCGGCGGTGACGAACAGTCAGACCGGAAGGAACTCCTCAAGCGGCTGATGGAGGCCGAGGTGATGTGGGACGCCGATGTCGTCGTCATCGACACCTTCGACGCTATCCTCCGCAACGATCCCAAGTTCGAGGCCCTCGTCCGGCAAAACGAGGAGCGCCAGGCCGCTCTGGAAGTCATCTCCTACTTCCGGGATGTCATCTCCCAGGGCAAGTGCATCATGCTCACCGTCGACCCGTCGACGCTGGACGAGGAGGCTATCGGTCCGTTCCGGGCCATCGCTGACGTGTTCATCGAACTGGAGATGATCGAGGTCGGCAACGACGTGCGCCGGCAGATTAACGTCCTCCGCTTTGCCGGCATGGGTGAACAGGTCGGTGACACCATCGGGTTCTCGGTCCGCTCGGGGACTGGCATCGTCATCGAATCGCGCAGCGTCGCTTAGAGGTGAGCTAAGATATGACAGATCACGGACGTGCGAAGCCGTCGGACGAACTTCGACAGATGGCAGCGCGGCGGCCCCACCTGCGGGACCACCTGAAGAAGTTCAAGCAGATCACCGGTGAATTCCCAATGCTCATCGACGAGGCCGACGACGAGTACGAGACGAACCGGCCGAACGTGCTCTATCCGGTCGGTGGCCCCATCTTCTGTCATATCTACGGCGACGTGGGTCAGGACATGAAGTACTACGCTATTGAGCCGGAACTCGACGAGGACGAGCGGGCCGTCTTCGGGAAGGTCCGGAACCGCCTGCTACAGCGTAGCGTCAACAAGCCCGCACCGGAAAACGAGGCCCAGTTCGACGACCGCATCGAGGAACTCCTGCAGGAGACGACCAAAATCAGGGACGAGGACAGCGACAGCGGCGTCCTCACGCGCCTGTCGAACCTGACCGACGTGAGCAGCGTCGAGGTCACACAGGAGACCTACGAGAACATCCTCTACCGGCTGAACCGCGACATCGTCGGCCTCGGCCCGCTGGAACCGGTCATGCGCGACCCGGCCAACGAGGACATCCACGTCATCGGCCGTAGCGAGTGCCACGTCGACCACGGGGTCTACGGCATGTTGGAGACGACTGTCGAGTGGCAGAGCGAGGAGGCATTCGACCAGTGGCTCCGAAACATGGGCGAGCGGATGGGCGACCCGGTCTCCGACTCGGATCCTATCGTCGACTCGACGCTCCCGGACGGATCGCGTCTGAACCTCATCTACTCTGACGACGTGAGCCTCAAAGGGCCTTCACTCACGATTCGTCAGGGCGACGACGTTCCGCTCTCGATTTTCCAGATTACCAAGTGGATGACGCTGTCGCCGCAACTGGCGGCGTACCTCTGGCTCTGTCTGGAGAACGAACAGACAGTGTTCGTCGTCGGGGAGACGGCGTCCGGGAAGACGACGACGCTGAACGCCATCACCTCGTTCATCCCCGACGACGCCAAAATCTACACCGCGGAGGACACCGCCGAGGTGCTGCCCCCGCACAACACCTGGCAGCAACTGTTGACTCGTGAGGGCGAAGACGAGGGGACCAGTATCGATATGTTCGACCTCGTCGCCGCTGCACTGCGGTCCCGCCCCGACTACATCATCGTCGGGGAGGTTCGTGGTGAGGAAGGACGGATGGCGTTCCAGGCCGCCCAGACCGGCCACCCGGTGATGCTGACGTTCCACGCGAGCGACATCGTGTCGATGATTCAGCGGTTTACCGGCGAACCCATCAACGTCCCCGAGACGTTCATGGACGTGGCCGACGTGGCGCTGTTCCAGAACCGCGTCAAGCAGGGCGATCAGGTCCTGCGCCGCGTGACCAGCGTCCAGGAGATAGAGGGGTACTCGAAGGAGATGGACGGCGTCGTCACCCGGCAGGTGTTCAACTGGGACCCCGTCGAGGACGAGATCATCTTCCAGGGGATGAACAACTCCTTCGTCCTCGAAGAGCAGATCGCGACGCTGCTCGGCTACGAGGACACGCGTGACATCTACGACGACCTCGAGTTCCGCGCGAACCTCATCGAACGCGCCATTCAGGAGGGTATTCTGGGGTATCACGAGGTCAACGACTTCATTTCGGACTTCCAGCGTGACGGCGTCGAAGGGATCCCGTTCAACATGGCACGGCCCGACTAACGATGGCACAGGGTGAAGCCGAGAGCGACCTCGATCTGACGATATCCGAGACGATCCAGTCGCTCGTTGAGTCCTACCGCCAGATGACGATTCCGCTGGAGCGGTATCTCTTTCTCATCCTCCTGCCAGCCGTCGCCTTCTTCATTATCTCGACGGTCGTTGCCCTACTGCTGGAGCAGCCCTTCGCAGTCAGAGCACCGATCCCCCTGCTCGGCTTCCTCGTGATGGCGTCGGCGATTTTCTACCCGAAAATCCTCCTGAGCCAGCGCAAGCGCGAACTCAACAACCGGTTTCACCTGCTCATCACGCACATGACTGTGCTGGCAACGACGAAGATCGACCGGATGGAGGTGTTCCGAACGCTGGCCGAAGAGGACGAGTACGGTGAACTCGCGATGGAGATGCACCGCATCGTCCAGCTCGTCGACACCTGGAACCTGAGCCTCGACGACGCCTGCCGCCGCCGCGCCAAGCAGGTCCCGAGTCGCGCCGTGTCGGACTTCTTCGACCGTCTCGCGTACACCCTCGGGGCCGGACAGGGACTCGACGACTATCTCCTGACTGAACAGGAGCAGATCATCCAGCACTACTCGACGGTGTACAAGAGCTCGCTCGACAGCCTGGAAGTGATGAAAGACCTCTACCTGTCGATGATTCTGTCGATGACGTTCGCGCTGGTGTTCGCCGTCGTTCTCCCGGTGCTGACTGGGACGAACCCGACGATGACCGTCAGCGCCGTCATCGTGATGTTCGTGTTCGTCCAGACCGGCTTCTACCTCGCCATCCGCTCGATGGCCCCCTACGATCCAGTGTGGTTCCACCCGGTCGACTACCCGTCGCCGATTGAGTCAAAGCTCAACAAGTCGATGGCCGCCGGCGTGGGGCTGTCGATGCTGCTCGTGTTCATCACGCTGGGCGGGATGCTCGGCATCTCGCCGGTCACGCTGAACGACCTCTTTTTCATGTTCGACGAAGTGCCGTTGCCGCTGTATGCCGCCGCGCCGATCACGCCGATGCTCATCCCTGGTCTCGTCTTCCGGCAGGAAGAACAGCGCATCAAGGACCGGGACTCGGAGTTTCCAAACTTCATCCGCGCGCTCGGTGCGACCGAGGGCGCGAAGCAGTCGACCACTGGGGCGGTGCTTCGCACGCTCCGCAAGAAAGACTTCGGCGCGCTCTCACCGAACATCGATAACCTCTACAAGCGGCTGAATATGCGGATTGAGCCGACATCCGCCTGGCGCTTTTTCACCGCTGACTGTCGGTCCTATCTCATCCAGACCTTCTCCGAGATGTATCTTATCGGCCGCGAGATGGGTGGGTCGCCAAAGCAACTGGGCGAACTCATCTCCGAGAACATGAATCAGGTGCTGCAGCTCCGCCAGAAGCGCAAGCAAGCGACGACGACGCTCGTCGGCCTCCTGTACGGGATGACTGCCGCGTCGACGTTCGCGTTCTTCATCGGCCTGCAGGTCGTCAACATCCTCGCGGGCATGTCTCTCGACCTGAGTACCGGGAGCCGTCTTGACGCCGCCTCGCTTATCAACACGAGCGTCTACAACATCCCGCTCATCGAGTTCCTCCTCATCATCATCATCATGTTCGGCGCGATGCTATCGTCGCTGATGATCCGGACTGTCGACGGCGGTCACAACGCCAATACGTACATGCACTTCGTGATGCTCACGTGGATCGGCGCTATTACCGGGACGTTCACGAAGTGGCTGGTGTCGCAGTTCCTCGCAATCTGAAGTACCTTTTTACTGCAGGGGGTTTCCTCGCGCCTGCGGCGCTGCGGGAACCCCCTTTGTAAAAATCTACGCTAAAAACAACCTCCGAGTCGCGGCCTGCGGCCGCGCTCGGAGTGAAACCGCTCGCTCCGCTCGCGGTACAGTAACAGCGCTACAACCGCCGGCAAACCTGCCCTTCCCCGGGTCGCGCCACGCAGGGCGCTCCCGGCCCACAGAATCATGACATCTATTCCCGGCCCACAGCACCGCAGTCCCGCGACGCTACCCCTCGAAGCCGTCTTCCCACCGGAACAGCCCGTCTCGCTGGACGACCTCGCCGTCGACTTCAAGACGCGACCCCTCGCCCATCGTCGTGATGAGGTCCTCGTGGACGGCGCTGTCGTTGCCGGACTCGCCTTCGGGCAGGCAGGCGTCGTACGCGCGCCCGAGCGCGAGGTGGACGGTCCCGCCCATCTTCTCGTCGAAGAGGATGTTGTCGGTGACGCGGTCGACGCCGCGGTTCATCCCGATACCGAGTTCGCCAAGCTGGCGGGAGCCGCCGTCGGTGCCGATGATTTCCTCGATGACTGCCTCGCCCTGCTCGGCCGACCAGTCGACGACGACGCCGTCTTTGAACGTCAGCTCGACGTTTTTCACCCGGCGGCCCTGTATCGTCATCGGCACGTCGAAGGTGACGACGCCGGCGGTGTCGTAGGGTGCGGTGAACACCTCGCCGGAGGGGAGGTTGTGCGAGTCGTAGGCCACGCTGGCAGCGGAGTTGACGGCGAGACGGCCGTCGATGTACAGCGTGATGTCCGTGCCGTCAGCGACGAGACGGACCGTCTCGCCCTCGTCAAGAATGTCTTTTAACCGGGCCTGTTCTTCGGCCAGCGCTTCCCAGTCCCGTAGCGTCGCGTCGTAGACGAAGTCCTTGTAGTCGGCGTAGGCCATCCCGGCCTGCTGGGCCATCGCCCGCGTCGGGTGCTGGGTCGACACCCAGTCGGTGTCCAGGCGGGCCTCCCTGATTCCTTGCCGGGCCGTCGAGTACGCCTGCCGCCGGTCGCTGTCCACGTCGGCCGTCTCGGTGGTATTCCGCGACCCCTTCAGGAACAGCACGCTGTCGGCTCGCTCGTACAGCGCCAGTTCGTACTCGGGGTCCTCGGTGAACGGCCTGTCGTGAGCCTGCAGATAGGCCCGTGTGAGTTCGTCTGACTGGTACGTCGACAGGAGATTCGCGCCGCGGTCGCCAAGCTGCTCTGCCACGGCGACTGCGAGGTCGTGGGCTCCGTCTTCAACGGCCACGACCACGTCGTCACCCGCGTCGATGCGAGCGCTCCAGTCGACGAGAATCCGAGCGTGTTCGCGTATGCGGTCGTCCATGCCCTCACCAAGAGTGGCCGGAACAAAACGGCGGTGGTCCTCGGAATATCACGTATGATGTGATTGTATTCCGTAGATTTTTTTGGATTCCAGAGCCGGAGTATTCGGTGCAGTACGGGACAGCGCTACGTGGCAATTGCTGGCTTCCCACGGCCGCTTCCGAGGCAGTTGGGTGGCGATGGCGCTATGACTGACGACGGCACGGGTGGTGTTCGTGCCACGGTTTTCTGTCGAACCGCAACCCCTACCTGTTCGGTCGGCGACTCCTCGGTATGGAACTTGGCGTCATCGGACTCGGACGCATGGGCCGAATCGTCGTCGACCGCGTACTCGAAGCCGGCCACGAAGTCGTCGTCTTCGATATCGACGAGGAGAGCGTCGCCGACGCGGCGGACGCCGGCGCTCGGCCGGCGTCGTCCATCGCGGACCTCGCGGAGAAACTCGGCTCGGAGAAACGCATCTGGCTGATGGTTCCGGCCGGAGACCCAGTCGACGCTGCGCTGGACGAGTTGGCTCCGACACTCGACGGCGACGACATCGTAGTCGACGGCGGCAATTCCTACTTCGAGGACTCGGTTCGCCGCGCCGAGTCGACCGAGGCGGCCTATCTCGACTGTGGAACGTCCGGCGGTCCGGCGGGTGCAGAACTGGGGTTCTCACTGATGGTCGGCGGCCCGCAGTGGGCCTACGACGAACTGGTTCCCGTCTTCGACGCCGTCTCGACCGGCCCCGACGGCCACGACCGGATGGGACCGGCCGGCTCGGGCCACTATGTCAAGATGGTCCACAACGGTGTCGAGTACGCACTGATGCAGACCTACGGCGAGGGCTTCGAACTGCTGGCCAACGGCCGTTATGACCTTGATCTCGAATCGGTCGCCAACACCTGGAACAACGGCGCGGTCATCCGGTCGTGGCTGCTGGAACTCTGCGAGGAGGCGTTCCGCGAGGAGGGCAACGACCTCGGTGACGTGGCCGACCGCGTCGAGGGCGGGTCGACGGGGACCTGGACCGTCCAAGAGGCGCTCGAACAGGAAGTCCCGGTGCCGCTCATCTACCAAGCGCTGGCCGAGCGGTTCGGTTCGCGGGCCGACGACGGCCGCTTCTCGCGCCGCCTCGCAAGCCGGCTCAGGTACGGCTTCGGTCGCCACGACGTCCCACGACGGGAGTGAGTGTGCTACCGTGTCGCTTCAGGATTCGTTTGCTGGAGCAGTGCTTCTTGCGAGCACTGTTGTCTGGTCGTCTCCGTGCCAGACGAGGCTGACTTCGGTTCCGCCCTCGACGTTAACGCTCGACTGATCGCCGACAGTCACTCTGCCGTCGTCATCGTCCCACCCCACTGTTTGTCCGTCCGTCACTTCGATAGTGAGTTGCTCCGCGCTGATCGTCTCACCACCGTCGTGGGTTACAACAGTAACCACACCGTCTGGTGTCTGCTCGTGCTCGAACGAGAACGAGGCCTGTGGGGCCACAGATACGTCGCCCCCACCGCTACCCATTCCCAGCACGAAAGACGCAATTACCGCCGAGACGACGATGATAATCGGAATGAGGATGACCAGAACAGCCATACTGACACCGATTCCGACGAGTACCTTTCCAGCGGTACCGAGATTGTTCCACGACTCTTTTACTCTCATGTCACTCCCCATTAATTGATAGAACTAAACAGTATGGAAATTAATCGCCTCCATCGGGCACACTGTTGTCTGATGGCCGGGCCGTTCGCGGGTGGCTGCGGGTGAAACAACAGCTAATATGGCCGGGCCGTTCGCGGGTGGCTGCGGGTGAAACAACAGCTAATTAAACCAGTATTCCATAGCCGTGCACATGGTAGAACTCGTTGGACTCGCCGCCGGGGCCACGCTTACCCTGATAGTGGTCGCGCTCCACTACGCCAAAGGGACCGGTTGGGAGGCACCGGAAGATATCTCTCAGGAGGTCCTTGAGCAGCGGGCCGCGACAGTCCCCGAGACGGACTTCCCGGAGCCGTACAACCGCTCTATCGGCGGTGGCGGTGCCACAGCGATTCCGGCCGGTGAGGCCGAAGGCGAACTCGGCGAAGGCGAAGAGGTCGAAGAGGAGGACGACGGCTTCGACCCCGACGACATCGCCGACGACGAGGTCGAGTACTACGAAATCGAATTCGCCAAGGAAGGCGAGACAATCGAGGTCGCCAACAACGAGACGATTCTCGATGCTGGCGAAGAGGAAGGCTGGGACCTCCCCTACGCCTGCCGTGAGGGCCAGTGTATCTCCTGTGCCGGCCATATCGAGGACGGCCCAGCGACGGACTACATCCGTCACAGCAACAACGACTCGCTGATGGACGACGACATGGAAGAGGGGTACTGTCTGACCTGTGTCGCGTACCCGACCAGCGAGTTCACTATCGAGACCGGCGAGTCGCCCTGACGGGTTCACAATCGTTAAGACGCGCAGTCCGATAGCGCTTCTTGTGGGCGGCTAGTTCAGCGGACAGAACGCCTGGTTCCGGACCAGATGGTCGGGGGTTCAAATCCCTCGCCGCCCGTGCAGCGAACCCGAGTTTTACGAGCGGTGAGCGAACCGGAAGCGAGGATTTGAATCAGGGAGTGTAGCGGTGCGAAACGACTGTGGTTCAAATCCCTCGCTGCCCGCTATTCTGCGAGGAGCGGACGTGACGAGCGAATAGCAGTATCAGAGCGGTTTGAACCCGGGGAGTCGCAACGCCCGTCCCTGTCTCTCACGGCCCCGGTGACTGTCACGGCACGGGAATCGCCGCAACGTCCTTGAGGTTCCGACACAAGGTACGAACACATGCGTGTGCTCGTCGTGGGTGCGACCGGATTCATCGGACAGCGACTGGTCCGTGCCCTGAACGACGCAGGCCACGATGTGGTGGCGTTCTCCCGGAGTGCGAGCGAAGAATCGTTTCCCGACGGGGTCGAGCCGTTCGAGGGTGACCTCGGCGACCCAGACTCCCTCGATGGACTCTGCGACGACATCGACGTTGCGTACTACCTCATCCACTCGCTCACTTCCGAGAACTTCGCTGAGCTGGACCGTCGCTACGCCCGTCGGTTCGCGGACTCGGCGTCGGCCGCGGGCGTCGACAGGGTTGTCTATCTCAGCGGTATCAGCGGTGACGAGGAGAACCTCTCGCCCCATCTGGCGTCGCGGCGCGAAGTCGAGTCGGTGCTGGCGGAGGGGTCGTTCGACCTGACGGTACTCCGTGCGGCGGTCATCATCGGCCCGGAGAGCGCGAGCTTCCGGATCGTCAACGACCTGACCGACCGGCTGCCGCTGATGCTCGTCCCCAAGTGGGTCAGAACGCCGTGTCAGCCCATCGGTGTCGACGACGCGATTAGCTACCTCGTGGCGTTGCTCGATGCCGACGAGACCCGTGGCGAGACCTACGACATCGGCGGGCCGTCAGTGTGGTCCTACGAGTCGCTGCTGAAACTCACCGCGGCAGAGAAGGGCAAGCGACTGTTTATCATCCCCGTGCCGGTGATGACGCCGGGCCTGTCCTCGCACTGGCTTCGATTCACGACAGACGTACAGTACGCCATCGCCCGGCCGCTGGCCGAGAGTATGCGGAACCCGGTCACGGTTGACCCGGCAATGGACCTGCAAGATGTCGTGCCAATCGACCAGACGCCAATCAAGGACGCTGTCCGGAAGGCGCTCGCTGCGGCGTGAGGACGGCCATCGACGTGTCCCGGCGGAACCCCTTTGAGTCTGTCTGGTGCATATCCTTGCATGCCCGAATCGGTCGCCGTCACTGGCGGTAACGGCCGTGTCGGCACGCACGTCCTCGAATATCTGGATGCAGCGGGATACCGGACGGTCAATCTCTCCCGCGGTCGGCGCGACGAGACACACTCGGACGTATACATCGAGACTGACCTGCTCGATGCGGGCGAGGTGTACGGTGCACTCGCAAAGAGCGATGCCGACGCTGTCGTCCACCTCGGAATGGTTCCCACGCCCGACCAGACGCCGGGATACCGGACCTATGAAAGTAACGTCATGTCCAGCTATCACCTACTGGAAGCAGCCGGCGAACTGGGTATCGACACGGTCGCTCTGGCGTCGAGTTTCAGCGCCATCGGCGGCGGGTTCGAACCGGACGCCATCACGATTAACTTCCTCCCGGTTGACGAGGACCACCGCCTCACGCCGTCGAACCCGTACGCAATGGGGAAACAGGCACTGGAGATCGCTGCCGACGGGTTCGCCCGCCGGAGCGCGGACGCACCCCAGACCATTACGTCGCTTCGGTTCCCGTGGGTGGTCGACGATGACTTGGCCCACGAGACGTTTGTCGAGGCCGACCGTACCCTCGCTGGACTCCGGAACTCGGCGCATTTCCATACCCAGCGTAACACGCTCTGTGGATATGTCCACGCTACCGATGCTGTCACGCTCGTCGAGGCAGCCATCGAGGCGTCGTTCGATGGCCACGAGCGGTTCTGGGTGTCGGCCCCGGACACGAGTGCTGAGACACCGAGCGCCGAACTCGCAGCGGAACTGTATCCCGAGGCCGACTACCGAAGACAGACGGGCGAGGACAGCGACCCGTATGCGGCGCTCATCGACACCTCGAAAGCCCAGCAGCTGCTCGACTGGGAACCGACGTGGAGCTGGCGACAACTGGCGTGAAGCCGACGGTGGCCCGTGCATCGCGCCGGACGCTGCCATTACCACGCCGCATGTAGCGGCCGTTTCATCCGGAACACGTTGCTAAAATGTAATGTGTATGTAACTAACAAGCATGAGTGACGCCGAACAGCCGTCAGAGAGCGAGACACACGACCATCACGAGCATCACGACCACGAGGGGCCGGGCTATGCCACTCCGCAGGCGGCCATTGAGGAGGCCGAGCGCGAACGGACCGCCTACGTGATGGGGCTGCACGTGGGTCAGGACGTCGACGCGCCGGACTTTCTGGCTGTCGTCGATGTCGACCCTGACTCGGACACCTACAGCGAAATAATCAATCGAGTCAAAATGCCGAACAAGGGCGACGAACTCCACCATTTCGGGTGGAACGCCTGCTCCTCATCGTGCCACATGGACGGACTGGAGCGCCGGCATCTCGTCATTCCCGGCCAGCGGTCATCTCGAATTCACATCGTCGACACCAAGGAGCGACGCGACCCTGAACTGACGAAAGTCATTGAACCGGAAACGGTGTACGACCACGACCTCTCCGCGCCCCACACCGTCCACTGCATCCCCGACGGTGAGATCCTTATCTCCATGCTGGGCGACGCCGACGGCGACCTCCCCGGCGGCTTTCTGGAACTGAACGACGACTTCGAGGTGCAGGGTCGGTGGGACCCGCCCGGCGAGATAGAGATGAACTACGACTACTGGTATCAGCCCCGCCAGAACGTGATGCTGTCGACGGAGTGGGCGGCCCCGAAAACCTACTACCCTGGGTTCGACTTAGAGGACGTTGAGGACGGCAAATACGGCCAGCATCTCAATTTCTGGGACTGGGAGGCTGGCACCGTCGAACAGACCATCGACCTCGGCGAGGACGGTCTGATTCCGCTCGAAGCCCGCTTTCTCCACACACCCGAGAGCACGCACGGCTACGTCGGCGCGGCGCTATCCTCGAATATCATCCACTTCCACGAATCGAACGGTGAGTATCATGCCGAACCAGTCATCGAGTTCGACGACCGTGAACACGAGGGGTGGGACATGCCGGTGCCAGCACTGGTAACGGACATCCTCATCTCGATGGACGACCGCTACCTCTTCGGGTCGAACTGGCTCCACGGCGAGGTGTGGATGTACGACATCTCGGACCCGTCGAACCCCCGGAAGGCCGATTCGATCTCTATCGGTGGCTACTTCGGCGACATTCAGCAGGTACAGGGCCGTGACATCGTCGCGGGTCCGCAGATGCTTCAGCTCTCACTCGACGGCGAGCGGCTGTACTGGACGACCTCGCTGTTTTCGTCGTGGGATAACCAGTTCTTCCCCGAGGAGGCCGAGACCGGCTCGGTAATGCTCAAAGCCGATGTGGATCCGCGGACGGGGACAATGTCGCTGGACCGGGACTTCCTCGTGGACTTCGGCGACCTGCCCGAAGGCCCTGCTCGTGCCCACGAGATTCGGTGGCCCGACGGAGACTGTACCAGCGACGTGTGGCAATGACGGCGGTGCGGGTGGGCAGCTGATGTCCGAGGTCCAGCTGGACTGGCGGGACAGCGACCGGACGGAGACGATTTTCGTCCCGGACGGCAAGACGATACTCGATGCCGCGGCGGCCGCGGATATCGGACTGCCGTTCGGCTGTCGAACCGGTGCGTGCGGGACCTGTACCGCTCGGCTGCTGTCCGGTGACGTGGTGCATCACCGCTCGCCGCGGGCACTCAAGGACCGACAGCTTGCGGACGGCTACGTCCTGCTCTGTATCGCCGAGCCGACAACCGACACGCATCTCGCCGTCGGCGCGACGGTGCAGGCCGAACTGGTCCCGAACCCCTGGAAGTGACGGGGAGCCGGTCAGGTCCGGTGGTGACCCGACAGCGCTTGCTGGAGTACCTGTCCCAAGAACCCGATGGCCGGGACGACGAACACCGTCGCGTGGACCCAGGCGTCGTACGTGATATCGCTCGGCTTGGTGACCAGAAAGAGGCCGTAGAGGACGAGCATCACGATAACCCACAGGACGGTGATGACCAGAAACGGGAGCGCGTCCCGGGCTGGGTCGACGACAGCGTCACGCAGTATGTTGGACATGCTTGGGGTGTCAAGCTGAAGCGCTAAAAGCGTACCCGCTACCGGCCGAACTCCGTTACCAGTTCGATACCGTCGGTCCCGTAGTCTGTCATCGCGGCCAGCCGCTCCGAAACTTCCTCTAGTGCCACCCGGCGGGTGACGAGTGCGCCGGGATTGAGCGTCCCGTCAGCGACCAGACGGAGGAGTTCGTCGTACCGCGACGGCGGCATCCCGCGTGAGCCGAGCACGTCGATATCCCAGCGGGTGATCCAGTCGGTCGGCAGCGCCACCTCGCCGCGTTCAGCATCGGTCGTCAGCCCGACCTGAACGTGCGTTCCTCGTGGTCGGAGGCATCGAACGCTGTTCCGACAGGTCTCGGCCCGGCCCAGCGCGTCGACGGACACCTCCGCGCCGCCGTCGGTTTCGGCCTCGATGGCCGCTGGCACGTCTGCCACAGCGCTGGCGTCAACGACAGCGGTCGCACCCACATCACGGGCCATCGCCAGCGGGTCCTCGCGGATGTCGACGGCGATGACGCTCGCACCCAGCGCCGACGCGATCTGGACGGCCGCCAGCCCGAGGCCGCCACAGCCATGCACCGCGACGCGGTCCCCGGCGGCGATGTCAGCCCGATGTGCCAGCGCGTGAAAGGCCGTGACGTACCGACAGCCCAGCGCTGCCGCGGCGTCGAAATCAACGCTGTCGGGCAGCCCCACGAGGTTGTAGTCGGCCTGCGGGACGGCGACTCGCTCGGCGAACGCGCCCGGAACGTCGGACTCGAAGCCCAGCGCCCACCCGCCCGTACAGACGTTGCCGTGACCGTTTCGGCAGTAGCCACAGGTCCCGTCGCCGAGGTTGAACGGCACGACGACGCGGTCGCCGGCCGACACTGTCGTCACCCGGTCGCCCGTCTCGACGACGCGGCCCGCCGGTTCGTGGCCCAGCACCTGTCCTATCGGCACGTCGTCGTCGGCCCAGTCGCCGTGGCCCTGCCAGGCGTGCCAGTCGCTCCGACAGATGCCACACGCCTCGACCGCGACGACGGCCCCGTCCGGGTCCGGGGTCGGCGGATCGCGGTCCCGGACTGCCAGCGGTTCGTCGTACGCCTCAAGCACTGCGGCGCGCATAGGTCTGCTTCGCGCGCTCCGGACAAAATACCGGAGGCCGCCGTCGCTCGGGAGTGACTTTATGACTCGGACCAGCGATATCCGGACATGACCCTCCTCCCGGTGCTCGCTGCCCTGTTCGTGTCACCGGTCGCGGTCGCGCTGGTGTATGCCGACGCCGGGCGACGCGACCTGTCCAGCCGGTATCGCGCGGTCGCCGCCGCGACCGTCGGCGTCGCCAGTTTCGGCGGGTTCCTCGCCGCCGCCGTCTTCGGGAGCGGGCTCCTTTCGGCGTACCGCCGCCTGCTGGACCAGCCGGCGGTCGCCGTCACGCCGCTGGAGTTTCTCCTCTCCCTGCTCCTGTTCGGCCTCGTCGGCACCGCGCTGGCTGTCCTGGGGTACGGAGTCGCCAGCCGGTTCGGTCCGCTCGCGCCCCGGTAATCGCCGCGCCGGCCGCCGACCCCTACCTTCAAACCCGGCACGACCCCACCGAGAGGTATGGACGACACTGACTGGATAGGCGAGACCTTCACCAGCACGGTCGGGTGGGACCACCTGGAGAGGCTGGTCGACATCGGGAACCGGATGGCCGGCAGTGACGGCGAACGGAGGGCTGCCGAAGCGACCCGAGACGCGCTGGCGGCGTACGCCCGCGACGCTCGACTCTCCGAGTTCGAGATACAGGGCTGGGAGCGGGGCGACAGCGCCGTCCACGTCGATGGGTCACCGGTCGCGACACAGGCGCACGAATGCATCGCCCTCCCGCGGTCGCCGTCCAGCGAAGTGACCGGCGAACTGGTCGACGTCGGCCACGGCCTCCCGGAGGATTTCGAGGACGCTGACTGTGAGGGCCAGATAGTGCTGGCCCGCTCTGACGTGCCCGACTGGTACGACCGGTATATCCACCGGCGGGAGAAGTACTACCTCGCCGTCGAGGCCGGGGCGGCGGGGTTCATCTACCGCAACCACGTCGAAGGCGTGCTGCCACCGACCGGGAGCGTCGGCACGGCTGAGACCCCCATCGGCGAGATTCCGGCAGTCGGCGTCGCCAGCGAGACGGGCGCGCGACTGGGTCGCCGCTACGCCGGTGATGATGTCGCCCTTAGCGTCGACTGCGAGACGCCCGCTGCGACGAGTCAGAACGTTCACGCCGAACTCGGACCGGACACGGACGAACGACTGCTGGTGACCAGTCATGTCGACGCCCACGACATCGCGGAGGGCGCGATGGACAACGGCGCGGGGACGGCGATGGTCGTCGAACTCGCGCGGGCGCTGGCCGGCCGCGAGCACGAACTGGCGACGCGCGTGGAGTTCGTCACCTTCGGCGCGGAGGAGGTCGGACTCGTCGGCTCGAACCGGCTGGCCGCCCACGTGGCCCCCGACGACGTGACGGCCGTGCTCAATCTGGACGGCGTCGTCCAGGGCCGGACGCTGAAGTGTTTCACCCACGGGTTCGACGCGCTCGCGGCCGCCGCCGAGGACGTGGCCGACCGTTTCGACCACCCCATCTCGCTCACGCCGGAGCAGGGTCCCCACAGCGACCACTGGCCGTTTGTCCGGCGCGGCGTCCCCGGCTACCACGTGACCAGCGAAACCGGCGGCGAGGGCCGCGGCTGGGGCCACACCCACGCCGACACGCTGGACAAACTGGAATCCCGGACGTTCCGCGAGCAGGCCGTCCTGCTGACCGAACTCGCCGTGACGCTCGCCGACGGCTCGGTGCGCGCCGACCGCAAGGACCCCGCGGAGATAGCTGCCGCCCTCGAATCGCAGGACCTCGCCGAGGGGATGCGGATTACGGGCGACTGGCCCTTCGACGACTGAGACCCACTGCCGCGGTGGTCTCCGCGACTGGCGGCGGATACATACCAGATTTCTAGTATATCGGACCCCTCTCGTGTTCGGCAGTCCTGGTGTCTGACGATGGATTATAATGATTTACTCGGTATAGAAGTAACATATTCCGTAGGTTATTTACCATATGGGGACATGGAAACCGATGGCAGGTTGATTGGTCTACGTACTGTAGCCCGTATGTGAACGCCGTTACCGGCGTTCGCTGCCAAGCTCCCATGCTCTATCGGCCTCGCGGAGTCCGAGGCCGAGTCGACGTGAGTAACCACACCTGCCGTCGTCAGTCAACACCAACACCAATACCTGACACAACGGCCGTCCACGTGCCAAGACGGCCGCTGTGTCCACTTTCGGACATACTACTCCAAACACCGACTGGTAACGCAGACTGAGCAAAGCGGCACGTAGCGGCAGGGCCACTCTATGAGTCGTACGCCTGCGCTACGTCAGCCTTCGCCGACGGAATGACCTGCTGTTCAGCGTGGCGCATCGACCGCAACGCCTCGTCGGTGAATTCGACGTTGAGCGTGGGCAGGGCCCGTGCGAGACCGCCCAGCACCTCGCCGGGGTCGATGCTGAGTTCGAAGGCGAAGGCGTTCTGGTCCTCCCGCAGCGGAACGGAAAACTCGAAGTGCGTCTGAACGATATCCGTCGCCGTCTCCTGGTCATATGTATCAGTGACAGCCGTCCAGAAGTCGTCGCTGTCGGCGGCGACCAGCGGCGCGAGGTCGTCTCCAAACGACTGCTGGCGGGCCAGCAGCCGCTCCCGAATCTGGTCTCGTCGGTCGCCACGGACAGTGTCACGGAGCGCGTTCCAGTAGATATCGCGGGCCAGCACGTCGTCAGCGTAGGCGTCGAACGCCGCGTCGGTGGCAGCGTAATCCAGCACCGGCTCCAGCTGGTCGAGTATCTGCTGCTGGTAGGACTGGAGTTTCGGCCGGATAACGTGTCGTTCCAGCGGGCGGCTGTTGTTCAGCAGTTTGCCCGCAACGCGGCCGCCGCTCCCGTTTGACCCGCGAAGCACGGCTGCCACATCGAACGCCGCGTACGTCTCGTCGACGAACTGCGAGAGGTAACGCTCGAACTCCCGTTCGACGGCACGTCGTGTCACACCCAACCCTGTGGGCTGCAGTGACCTATCCCTTACGCCGATATCCGCGAACGATAGTCGCCTGTGAGATGGGACTCCCGTCCATCGCTTTCGACCGCTGTGTTCCGAGATCACTGCCGGCCACAGCCCGCCCACCCACAGGCGTCCGCACGGCGAGGGTACCACAGGTGCTGTCCGGGCTTGCGCCTCGGGTCCCCGCTGGACATCTAACACGGCCGTTATCACTGTGCGTGCCTAACAGCGTTTGTGTCCAGTGACCTGCCCAGCGACGTACACGCGGTGCTGACACAACTCGCTGAAGAGGGCGAGACGGCGATCAGCGGCGCGGAGTTCGATACGGCTCGACAGGCAGTTGCGACAGCCGAGACGGTCAGCCAGCACAAGCTCCCGGAGTGTGAGTTGCGCTCGCAGTTGCTCCACGGCTGCGAGCAGGTACACACGGCGCTAGATGACGGCCATCCCGACGCTGCCGCCGAGTATCTCCGAGCGATGAACCGACGACTTGCGGCCGTCGCCGACGATTCACTCTCCGAGTGACTTGCCACTCCCACTAACACGTAGCGCGGTCTTCGATGGTCGTCGAGCGCCGTCCCACGGTGAACGCTGTCCGTTCGTTCCCGAGGGGTGTCTCCACTGCGCACCTACTGTCGGACAGTGACGACTCGCCCCCGCTCGTCTCAGTTCTGTGTTACCGAGGCACTGGCTAGCCAGCTCCCGTGAGAGTTAAGCCACCGACCGATAATACCGTGGTATGTCTCAGGGACTATCGAAGGCCGATGACACGCTCGCCGACGCTGGCGAACGGAACCTCGTCGTCGGCGGTGATCGGCCGCTCCGTATCTCTGCGGGCCATCGATTGCTACATCACGACGGGAAATGCTCGCGCCCGCACGGACACAACTACGAAATAACGGTCCGTGTCACCGGTGAACTCACCGACGAAGGGTGGGTCGTGGATAAGGGAGACATCACGGACGTGGTCGACGAGTGGGACCACCGCTTCCTGCTCGAGGCCGGTGACCCGCTGGTCGAAGCCTTCGACGCCAGCGGCGATGGCGATGCCGTGGTCGTCCTCGACCACCCGCCGACGGCCGAGGTCATGGCCGCGATACTGGAACAGCGCCTCGCCGACCGCCTCCCGGAGACGGTGTCGGACGTCGCCGTCTCCGTCCGGGAGACCAGCGAACTCTGTATCCGCTGATGCCGGTCGCAAACGACACGCCCGGGGTCGACATCGAGGGGACCGACGCCGACGCGGAGACGGGCGACCTCCCTATCAACGAACTGTTCCAGTCGCTTCAGGGCGAGGGCCGACTGGCCGGCGTCCCGAGCGTGTTCGTTCGAACCAGCGGCTGTAATCTGCGGTGCTGGTTCTGTGACTCCTATCACACCTCCTGGGAGCCGACCCACGACTGGTTCACCGTCGGCGACGTGGTCGCGGCTATCGACGAGTACGACGCCGACCACGTCGTCCTCACCGGCGGCGAGCCGCTGATTCACGATTCGAGCGAGACCCTGCTGGCGCGGCTGGCCGACCGCGGGTATCACACGACGGTCGAGACTAACGGAACCGTCGTCCCGGACGCCCCTATCGACCTTGCCAGCGTCAGCCCGAAACTGGCCTCCAGTACGCCGACGGCCGACCGCGACCCCGACGGCGACGGCGAGTGGGCGGACCGCCACGAGGACCGGCGACTCGACGTGCCGACGCTGGCCGAACTCGTCGAAAGCTACGACACGCAACTGAAGTTCGTCGTCACCGGCCGCGAGGACATGGCCGAGATCGAGCGCCTCATCGACCGACTCCGCGACGCCGCGTCCGCACGCGTGGATGACGACGACGTGTTGCTGATGCCGGAAGGACAGACGCGCGACCAGCTCGAATCGACCCGGGAGACAGTCGCGGACCTCGCACTGGAGTACGGCTATCGGTACACGCCGCGGCTCCACGTCGACCTCTGGAACGACGCACCGGGAACGTAACTGCCTGCGATACCACTTAGCATGACTAACGACACCCGCGCTGTCGTGCTCGCCTCCGGCGGCATGGACAGCGCCACGGCGGCGTACGAAGCACAGACCCGCGGCTACGACGACCTGTACCTGCTGCACACCAGCTACGGGCAAAACACCGAAGACCGGGAGTACGAGTGCGCCAGCGCGCTGGCCGACCACGTCGACGCGGCGGACTTCCTCCACGTCGAGACCGAGCACCTCACCCAGATCGGCGCGTCGTCGCTGACCGACGACTCGATGGCCGTGGCCGACGCCGACACCGACAGCGACGAGATTCCGAGTTCCTACGTCCCGTTCCGTAACGCGAACCTGCTGTCGATGGCGGTCTCCTACGCCGAAGCCAACGACTGCGGGGCTGTCTTCATCGGCGCACACAGCGAGGACTTCTCGGGGTACCCGGACTGCCGGCCCGCCTTCTTCGACGCCTTCCAGGGCGTCATCGACGCCGGCACGAAGCCCGAGACGGACATCGACCTCGTCGCGCCGTTCGTCGAGTGGTCCAAGACAGACATCGCCGAGCGCGGCGTCGAACTCGGCGTCCCCTACGAGGACACATGGAGTTGCTACCGGGACGACGAACCGGCCTGTGGGACGTGTGACGCCTGTGCGTTCCGACTCGAAGCTTTCCAGCGCATCGGCGAACGGGACCCAATCGAATACGCCGAACGACCGACGTACGCCGAATAAGCAGATTACGGGCGGTCGTCCACCGAGGAATTAGTCGTCAGCTTGGTCCCGAGCCAGTCCGTCCAGCACGTACTCCGCCGAGGTTCGCGTCGTCGCCAGCGGCACGTCATGGACATCACAGATACGCAGGAGCGCCGAGATGTCCGGCTCGTGAGGCTGTGCTGTCAGCGGGTCCCGAAGGAAGACGATGCCGTCCATCCGGCCCTCGGCGACTTCCGCGCCGATCTGCGTGTCCCCGCCCATCGGCCCGCTCTCCTTGCGCTCGACCGTGAGGTCGGTCTCGGCCATGATGCGCTTGCTCGTCGTGCCGGTCCCGACGAGGTCGAACGCCGACAGCGTGTCCTCGTAGCTCTGTGCCAGGTCTATCATCTCGGGTTTCTCGTCGTCGTGTGCGATGAGCGCGACGCGAGTCATACTTGGGGCTCTCGGGCCATCGACTTATCTCATTTGGACGGGGGCGTGTCAGCGCCGGTTACCCGTCGACAGAAATCGCTCCGTCAGCGGTTATTGTCACGTCGTGTCCTTCGACAGCGAACGTTAGCGACTCCGTCGTCCCCTCGCCGACGACTGCACGGAGAGACTCGCTGTCGACGTACGTATCAAGCCTGTCAATATCATCCGCAGCCAGATCTGTCGCTTCAAGCACCGCATCGGCAATAACATCTTCTGCGGGCTCGGGGCTCACCCAGTCGTCGGACCCCTCCGTGGCCCGGTTCCGCAGCATATACACAGTCCCCTCGTTCGAGCTCATACGCCATCATACGCTCCCTTCTCTTATAACAGCGGATGAGCTATTTCACTGTCTGAAGTAACCGACGTGCCGATGACGGACCACTCTTCGGCACTGTCAGCTCACACGCGGCTACTTACCACTGTGTCGCCACAGACCTGTTGCTCACAGCTGGTCGGCGTCCCACCACCACCGCGTTCTCCCACCCGGAAGTTACTCTCTTCCGGTCACTCTGGCGGTGAGCCGACAAGCGGTCGCTCAGGGGCCGCCAGCGTGTTCTGGACCAACGTCCGGGTTCCCCGCCGGAGCCGCTCTGAAGCGGCTTGGCTGGAGATACCGAGTTCGGCGGCGAGGTCCGAGAGAGAGGACTCCCGCGGGACGGTGAAGTAGCCACGATTGAGCGCGAGCAACAGCACTTCTCTCTGTGGGTCCGTCACGCCGAACTGCGGGGAGGCTTCCGTGTCGTCAGTGATGGTCTGAATGTCGATGGTGATATCACTGGACACGAGCGCGTCACGGAACGACAGCACCGAACTCTTCTCGGGGAACCGGGCCCGGAAGACCCAGTCTTCGCCGGTCTGTGCGGCGCCGAGCAGGAACCCGTCCGCGTTCAACAACGCTTCTCCGATCGTGTCGATTGTCGTATCAGTCGTATGTAGGATGTACCAGTGACCATCTCCTTCTGCCGCTACGTGGGCATAGTCGGTGATACTCTCGTCCTGGGCCAGATTCGCTTCAATGGCGGGCCGCTCAACGGGGCCAATCCAGGCGACGGCACGACAGTCGCCGCTCTCGCAGTGCAGTCGCTGTATCCGTATCGCTGCTTTACTCAGCGTTTCAGCTGTTCGCTGCAAGAGGGGGGCGTCGATGTGAAATTCTACTATCATGTCTCACTGTCACGCAGCAACGATGATAAACCCCGGTCAGACAGTTGTCGTACCTGAAAACGGTGCTTGTGTAATTTCCGGGTACTGAAGGCTGACGGCGGTATGGACCGGGGTATAGTCGATTCAAGCACCAATGGATAGCACTCGGGAAATCCACTTAAATTCACAGCATGGCCTACCATGTCTCAACCATCAGCACCCTTTTGACTGCGAACGAGTACTAGTACACTATCCGCTCTGCCGACGCCTGCTGACACCATGTGTCGACGGTTCCACACAAGGCGCTGCGGTCGGACTTGACATGACTGACTCATCCCGCGGTCAATCGGAGACGGTCGGCATCGTGTTACTGACGGCTGTTATCGTCGTGCTGGTCTCGGTGCTGGGTGCCGGTGTTCTCTCGTCCGGACCACAATCGACCGCGGAGCCGCTGGTGGACCTCGACATAGATATCACGAGCACTACCGTCTCGATCACACACAACGGCGGTGACACTGTCGACGGCAGGTCATTCGACGTTATCATCCGAAACGAAACTGCGAGTCAGCGCTATGAGTCAGCCGTCACCGGCCCGTTCGAACCGACCGATACCGTGCGACTGTCTCATTCCTACACCGGCACCGTCACCGTCCTCGCCGTTGCTGTCGACAGCAGTACGGTCCTCGGTCGGGAGAGCCGGACGGTGGCTACTGATCCGACGCCGACCACAGACACCGCGACGCCGACTCCGGAGACTGAGACACCGGCTACGGAGACTGCGACGCCAGCTCCGGAGCCACCGGCTATCGATTCGGCGACACTCCCCGGAACACCGATAGATGACACAGAAGCTAACAACAACGTCGAACGCACGCTGACGCTGACTTTCGATACGGAGATGGACCGGACTATCGCGCCGAGCATCGAACTCGACGGCGTCACCGAAAGCTCGGCGACAGTAGTGACCGCGGACGGGACCTGGACGACGGCGAAAACGTACGAGGTCCCGATCCGCTTCGCCGACAACGACGTGGACAAGACTATCGACGTGACGGTATCGGAAGCGCAAGACGCCGACGGAACCGAAATGTCGCCACAGACTGCCCTATCCTTCGTGCTCGACAGTCGCTCGCCAGGCGACGTGAACAACGTCGTTGTCGAACCCGACGCCATCACCCAGGCGAACCAGAACGCCGTCGACGTGACTATCACAAACCCGGATTCGCTGGACGGTGACGAGACGGCACGCGTCACACTGACCGACCAGACCGGGACTGACATCACGCGGTCGGCGACTATCGACCCGGCGACTGACGAGACGACGCTGACGTTCGACACGAGTTCACTCGCCGACGGGACAGTCACGCCAACGGCGGTCGTCGAAGACGACGTGGGGAACCGCGGCGATTCAGTCACAAACGACCAGACGCCGAAGGACACGACCGCTCCGGCGGTCGATTCCTTCACCGCGACCGAGACCGGCAGCCGAACGTTCACTGTGACACTCGAAGCGACAGAGCAGACCTCGATTCAAGCGAGTGACGTGACACTGGGCGTGTCCGGACCCGGCACTGTCGAAAACGTCGAGCAGTTGAACCTCGACAACAGCGGCTCGTCGTTTACCTACAGAGTCAAGTACACCGTGAGCCAGCCCGGCGAATACACGGTCACGCTGTCGGAGCTGACGGACGCGTACGGTAACGACGGCGCGACCGGCCAGACCGCGACCGTGGCGCTGGGCGACGCGGCTGACTTTGTCAGGTACACCGGCGACGCAGAGACGTTCGGTGGTGACGGCTCTGGTGTCGCGCTGTCCATTGAAAACACGGCTTCGACGGCAGTCAGCGTCAGGAACGTCACTGTCAGTACGGACGCTGCCAGCACGCTGTTCGAGAGCGGGTCCGGTAGCACCCGGACTGACCACGAAATCCGTGTCGTCGGCGCATCGACGGGGGTCTGGGACACGAACAAGGAACGCAACGCCGGGAAAGACGGCTACCAGATCGGGAGCACGGCGGTGCTATCTGACGCCGCAATGGTTTCCGGAAATTCGACGGCTGAGGTCACAATGTATGAATTCCTGACCTCAGGAAAGGGTAACTCCGGGAAGCCCGTCGACATGGCCGGGGACGAAATCACGGTTACGCTCGGATTCAGCGACGGGAGCGAACTCACGTTCACTGTGACGCCGTAAGCGGCCCGTCGCAACTACAGGTTCTCGCCCTGATACGACCCCTCGTACGTCCCCTCGTGAGCGGCGTCGGCGAGCACGAGCTGTGCGATCCGCGCGCCCTGTTCGAGTTCTATCGGGTGGTGGACTTCAAGCAAGCCCTCGCCCCGCCCCTCGTAGCCGGCGTCCCAGACGGCTGTATCGAGCATGCAGGAGTTGCGAAGCAACGACGACCGGGGAAGGAGAAAACCGATGTGTCCATCTGGAATGACAACGCGGTCGGCGTACTCGACGATGTACCCGCCACGGTCGAGCTGATAGACACCGTCGCTGGGTTCGACTTCCCGTCGGTCACCGACGGTCTTGCCGTCGCGCTCAATGCGCCCCGGTTCGACCTGTTCGTAGATTGCCCCGAGCGTGAGGTCGACGCCGTTCGGTTGCACTTGTGGTTCTCTCAGGTCGCCGAGGGCATCGGCGACGAATCGCCCACTTTTGAACATACCCGGTTCTGTGCGAGTATCGTGGAAAGGCCTGCCGGTCTGGCCAACCGCTGTTCTGTCTCGTTGACTCGCTTCCGAGTGACGGACGGCACGGGTTTTTATATGAAAAATACGACGGAATACGCGGGATTTATACCGCCGCGCCATCCATTGACGCACGTTATGGGACAGACGCTTACGGAAAAAATTCTCGACGACCATCTCGTCGAAGGGGAACTTACACCCGGAGAAGAGATAGGGATCGAGATCGACCAGGTGCTGACACAGGACACGACCGGGACGCTCGTCTGGCTGCAGTTCGAAGCGCTGGGCCTCGAAGAGGTACAGACGGAGCTGGCCGCACAGTACTGTGACCATCAGACCTATCAGTTTGACTTTAAGAATACCGACGACCACCGCTTCCTCCGTTCTGCGGCGGGTACGTTCGGGGCACACTTCTCGCGCCCCGGCAACGGTATCTGTCACAACGTCCACAAGGAGAACTTCGCCGCACCCGGCAAGACGATGCTCGGGTCCGACTCGCACACGCCGACGCCCGGCGGCCTCGGCGAACTCGCCATCGGGTCCGGTGGCCTCGACGTCGCCGTCGCGATGGGTGGCGGCGCGTACTACATCGAGATGCCGGAAGTCGTCAACGTCCGCCTCGAAGGCGAACTGCCCGACTGGGCAACCGCCAAGGACGTCATCTTGGAGCTGCTCCGCCGGCTTTCGGTCAAGGGCGGCGTCGGCAAGGTGCTGGAATACACCGGGCCTGGCGTCGAGACGCTGACCGTCCCCGAGCGGACGACTATCACCAACATGGGGACCGAGCTCGGTGCCACCTCCTCGATCTTCCCGACGGACGACCAGACCAAGGACTACCTCGAACGCCTCGGCCGCGAGGACGTCTTCGAGGACATCGGCCCCGACGAGGACGCCGAGTACGCCGACGAAATCGTCGTCGACCTCTCGGACCTCGAACCGCTCATCGCCGAGCCGTCGATGCCTGACAACGTCGTGCCCGTCTCCGAGGTCGAGGGCGTCGACGTCGAGCAGGTCATGATCGGCTCCTGTACGAACGGTGCCTACGAGGACATCCTCCCGGCCGCGAAGATGCTGGAAGGGCGCAACATCGACAAGAAGACCGAGATGATCGTCGCCCCCGGATCCAAGCAGGCCTCCGAGATGCTGGCCCGCGAGGGCTGGACCGCGGAGATGATGGCCGCTGGCGTCAACTTCTCCGAGGCGACGTGTGGTGCCTGTATCGGCATCGGGCACGTCCCGGCCTCAGATTCAGTCTCGCTGCGGACGTTCAACCGCAACTTCGAAGGTCGCTCGGGTATCGAGGACGACAACGTCTACCTCTGTTCGCCGGAAGTCGCCACCGCGGCGGCCATCAAAGGCGAAATCGTCGACCCGCGGGACCTCGCCGACGAACTCGGCGACCTCGAGGCACCCGGGCTGGAGATGCCCGACCAGTACATCGGCAACTCCGAATCGGACCTCATCGCGCCGGAGAACGCCGTCGACGACGAACTCATCAAGGGCCCGAACATCGGCGACGTGCCGCTGAAGGACCCGCTGGAGACCGAAGTCGGTGGTGAAGCCCTCCTCAAGATGGAGGACAACATCACGACGGACCACATCATCCCGGCCACGCAGGACATCCTGATGTACCGGTCGAACGTCCCGAAGCTCTCCGAGTTCACGCTCTCGCGCGTCGACGACACGTTCGCGGAGCGCGCACTCGAAGCTGACGGCGGCGTGCTCGTCGCTGGCGAGAACTACGGTCAGGGCTCCTCGCGTGAACACGCGGCCCTGTGCCCGATGTACCTGGGTATCGAGACCGTCCTCGCACAGAGCTTCGCCCGCATCCACAAGGCGAACCTGTTCAACTTCGGTATCGTCCCGCTCACCATCGACGAGGAGACCTACGAGAAAATCGAGGAAGGCGACGACATCGAGATCGTCGACGACGCGGCCGAGGCCGTCAAATCCGGCCAGACGGAGTTCACCATCCGCGTGAACGACGACTGGGAAGCAACCGGTCAGCTCGACGCCTCCGAGCGTGAACGCGAGATCCTCGCCGCCGGTGGCAAACTCTCGCACACGAAGCAGCAACACGACGAAGGCGGCGCTGCACCCGCAGACGACTAGAGCGAGGTTTTGCAGAAACCTCGTATTGGGAACGGGACCGCAGGTCCTGCGAGCAGAGCGATTCCGAGCGTAGCGAGGAATCCTTTCGAAGTCGAACAGCGCTTCGCGCCGTGAGACAGCAGATCGCTTTTCGAGCAGTGAAGCCACAAACAGCGCGGCATCCGCTCCGGTCGAGCGACACATTCCTCGGTCTATCGGGAAACACACGCACAGAGAGATGTGGTTCGGGTACCGGCACAGGACGACCGGTTAGCGACAGCGCGAGACTGTCTTTTTCGTTCTCCATACTCGTAGCCGACGCTGTTTCACGGGAATGAGTGTCCCGGTTACGGCATAGCGGTCCCCAAGACAGACCCAGGTGGCGATGGAAAAGTTTGGAAAGAGGGGTGGGGGTGGGGGTGGTGGCACCCAAATGGGTGCATGCATAGATACACTCGTCAGAGTAAAGAACCTTCCGCATTTCTAACCATGGCAGGGTCGTATCGATGCATGAATTATCAGTACCTATCGACAAACAGTCAGAACTCGGGTATCTTCGGTCGGCGGTAACACATATGTAGGTCCACACCGAAATGCGTACGTGACAACGGTCGCTCCAGACGGGCCGGAGACGCCGGGTACCCCGGCGGTTCGGCGCGCTGTCCGTGCGGACCTCATCGAGGTCCACCGCGTCGAGCAGGCGTCGTTTCCACAGCCGTGGCCGTTTTCTGCACTGGAGAGCTATCTCGGCGAACCGGGGTTTCTCGTCGCCGAAACCGGCAACGACGATGGCGACCCGCCCGCCGTCGCGGGCTACGTCATCGCGGACACGGTGCCGAACCACGGTACCCCGCTCGGCCACATCAAGGACCTCGCGGTTCGGCCAGCGTACCGTCGGCAGGGGGTTGCGAGCGCGCTGTTGACGCGCGCACTCGAGGTTATCGGCGAGACGGGGGCCGGCTCAGTCAAGCTGGAGGTCCGGGCCGACAATGACGGCGCACGAAAGCTGTACCGGCGGTTCGGGTTCGAGCACCGCAAGACTATTCCGAACTACTACAGCAACGGCGAAGATGCGCTTGTGATGGTCCGACTATTATGACTGTGTCGGCTACGTCTGGCATTGTCTGAGCGCTGTGGTCGCACTCCCGTCGTCTACTGCCGGACGCCCCTTCGCAGCCAGTCCTCTCGCAGTACCCACCGCTCCGAGACCCCGACTGCATATACGGCTCCGCGTCCACGGTTCGCACACTGATGGGATACGCCTGTCCAGTGTGTGACGACCCGCAAGCCGACGACGTGCATCTGGCGAATCATCTCGCGTTTACGGCGATGACCGGCGGCGACGACCACGAAGCGTGGCTCGACGAGCGCGTCCCCGACTGGGGCCAGCTCGGTGAGGACGAACTGTCCACCGAGGTCGTCGAGTACGCCGAGGAGACGGAGTTCCCACAGGTGTTTGAAGACACCGTCGACCGCAGCGACGGGGGCCACAGCCATGAACACGACCACGGCCACACCGACCTGCCGCAGGGGGCGGACCGCCACCGTGGGTCGAACGCGCTCAGCGACCACGACAGCGAGGTGCTGGCCGAGGCGCGCGACCTGACGCGGGAGATGCTACGCGAGAGCGATGGCGACGCCACCGACGGCGATACGTCGGTCGACGGCGACGACACTGCCACGAACGAAGACGAAACCGAATAGTCCCGCCGGCGGCAAGGGGACGTATGGACACTGAGGGGCAGTTCGCGCCGGCATCGGCAGCCGAGGCCAGTGAGCGCTACGACGCGTTCGGGCCGACGGCGCAGGTGGTCGTCAAGGAAGTCGCGAAGGCGATGGGTCTCGACCCGGAGACCTACGAGGAGCGGGTCACCAGTGAGGTCATTGAGACCGCCCGCGACGTACTGTTCGCAGAGTCGCTCGCAGTTCAGGTCGGTTCGATGGCGGAGTTCGAGGAGTGGCGCGAAGACACGGACTGTGAGGTGACGCTGGTCGGCGCGGAGAACGTCGACCACGTCGCCTGGCACGCCGCCCAGTTCGCAGAGCAGGCCGTCGCGGCGACGTTTCAAGATGAACGCCGGGCCGCCGTCGGGACGCTCCGTCGGCAGGCCTTCGGCCGCATCTACCGCGAGGTCGTCTGATGCGTCCGGTCACACGGAACACATTGCTCGGAATCATCGCCGTCGTTGTGCTGTTGCTGGCGCTGGGTGCGCTCCCGGGCCTCCTCAAGAGCGGCGACCCGTACTACACTGTCGCTACGCCGAGCGACGGCGAGTACAGCGTCGACAACGGCACTGCCATCAACTGGAGCACCCAGTCCGAGCGACGCTTCCCGTACACGAGCGCGGCGCTGGCCGAGGCATCCGCGTCGGCGGCCGGGCAGTCCGAGCCGTACTGGCGCGGCCCGTTCGGACTCAAGGGCGCGTTCACCCACTCGCCCTTTGACGAACGCGACGCCTTGCGACAGCAGTACGACGGGGCTGTGACCGACGACGGCGTCGTCGTCCGGCACAACGGCACGTTTTACCACGTCGCGGTCCGACAGGACGTATGACCCGCGAGTCGGCCCACGAGTGGCCCATCGTCGAGAGCAAACGTGAGTACGAGACCGGCTGGTACACCGGCGGCTACGACCGAGTTCGCCAGCCCGACGGGTCCGAGAAAGACTACTACTGGGCTGAACTGCCCGACGCGGCCGTCGTGGTGGCCACGACCGGCGATGAACTCGTCATGGTCGACCAGTACCGCCCGACCATCCGCGAGCAGTGTCTCGAACTCCCCGCCGGCATCGTCGAGGACGACGAGTCCTACACGACTGCGGGCGCGCGCGAACTCCGTGAGGAAACTGGGTTCGAAGCCGCCGGCGTCTCACTCATCGAGGAGTTCTCGTGTTCGACCGGCGTGCTCCGGCACCGCCGCGGCATCGTCTTCGCTGAGGGACTGGAACCGGTCGACCGGGAACTCGACGAGAACGAATTCCTTTCAGTGACGACCGTTCCCATCGACGAAGCGCTGCAGGTCGCCCGCCGCGAACCGGCCAACGACGCAACCATCGAAGGCATCCTGCTGGCACAGGCCGACGGTTTGCTGTAGCCGGTGAAGGTTTAGGCATCGCCCGCTAGCGGCTGGGTATGGACGGCGAAATCGACGCCGACGAGCTCCGGTCGAAACTCGACGAAGAGACGGTCCGGGTGGTCGATATCCGCTCGCCCGGCGCGTTCGAGCGAGGCCACATTCCCGGAAGCGAGAACGTCCCGTTCCCGTCGCTCGTTGACGAAGTCGAACGGTTCGAAGGCGACGACGAGGTCGTGACAGTCTGTCCGAAGGGGAAGTCTAGCGTCCAGGCTGCCCGGCTTATCGCGTCGTATGAAGGCTTTGATGGCGATGTTGTAAGTTTTGAACCGGGCCTGAACGGCTGGGACGGGCCGCTGGAACGTGCAACCGCTGACGGGGAGGCGACGGCAGACACTGCGGCTGTTGACGGAGATCCCGACGAAGGCCCTGCTGCACCGTTTTAGCTGTTGTTCGGGGTGAAATGGTGGCTCAGGAATAGTGCATCGTCACAAGGGGCTCAGCGGGGGTAACATCTCGTCATCGCCACCAGCAGGTCGTAGTCTCCCACTCGGGAAAAGTGCATCCGTTGCGGACGGCGTGAGTCGACGGACTGCCGGCACCTGTTGCTGGCAGCGAAGTGTCGCGCTGATCGTAGCGGACCACTGCCGACTTCACCGGTAGGGATACGGTCGTCTATATAGCGAACATATAAAATACCTATACGACGAGAGCAAACACTCCGGCTGAGTGTTCCGTGTCTAACACCGAGACAAGCCAGCCGCGAACCGAGCAGGCGCTCGCTGTCGTTCAACGAGAAATCGACTGTGTCGAGGCTGAACTGACGGCGTTCCGGCGCTTTCGGACCCAGCTTGTATCTATCGAGCCGCCGGCACGAGCCGCAGGCACTGTCGACACATCTGGGGGAGGGATGTCGGCGCTCAGTGCCCGGCAGCCGAAACCCGATACGAACCTGCGTGCCGTCAGGGAAGCCTACCGAGAGACGGTTATGGCTGTGCCACATTTCGAAGCCGAGTACGATGACTCGCTGGAAGCCAACATGTCGATGGAGTTCGGCCCGGAACTCGGCACGCAGATCGCCACGGGAACGCGCCTGACTCCACAATTGTACGAGGCGCTGCTAACCGCAAGTGAGAGAGCACGCGACGAGCGCGAGACGCTGCTCCCGGCGCTCGAACGCGAGCGGGAGTCGTTACAGTCAGTGCGAGCAACGCTTGACAACTGTGAACGCCGCGGGGCCGCACTCGGTGCGAACGCACGCAGAACGACTGACCCGGCCCGACTCGACAGCATCGACAATCAGCTCGCCGAGATCGAAAGCGAGTGCGAGGCAGTGGCAGCGACCCGCCAGCAACAGCTTCACGGTCGGTCGACCGCCGCTCTCTCCGGTGTCGACGGAACCAGTCTCGTTCGGTATCTCTACGACGACTGTCCGGTGACGTGTCCGGCACTCGCTGACACCGTCGCGTGCCTCGAAACGCTCAGGCGGCATCGTCGCCACTGCATCGTTTCGACACGCTAAGGCCGCAGGGTGGCTGCGCCTGATTTGTATACTGTCGAGTGGTCAGGATTGTGGCCGCGGTGCGGCTTTCTGGAGCGCGCTCTCGGCGATGTTGCCGCCGTAGTCGGCGGTCCGGGACAGTGAGTCGACGACGAGCCCGAGCACCTGCGCGCTCTGTGGGTCGAACTCGCGGATCTGGCCGTCGACTTCGCGAGCGGTCTCGTCGACGTCAGGGATCTGACTCCGGGCCTCGTTTGCCAGTTCGACGGCCTCGTCGGAGTCTTCGGTCAACAGTGCGTCCATCGCTGTTTCGGGGACGGCAATGGCTTCGGTTTCCAGCTGATCGAGCAGGTCGGCGGTTTCGCCAGTTATCTCCCCAATCTCTTGGGAGAGGCTAGCGATCTTGGTCGCGTGGTCAGCGATACGCTCTAATTGGCGGGCGCTGGACTGGAAGTCGAAGACGGTCTCGCGCGGGAAGCCGATCTCGTTAGCCGCCGTCGGGTTCCGGAGGACGGTTCGGAACACGCGCGAAACCATGTACCAGAGCCGGTCCACGTCGTCGTCGCGTTGCATCACGTCCGCTGCGAGGTTGTCGTCGTCCTCGATGAGCGCCTCGACAGCATCGGAGAGCATCGTCAACGAGACCAGTCGCATTCGTGTGATCGCGTTGTGGACCGACAGTTCCGATGAATCGAGCAGGTCCTGCAGGACGACCCGGTCCGTCGTCTCCTCGATCATCTCCAGACCGACCAGTCCCTGGGTCGCATCGCGGATGATGCGTCGCTGCTCGGCCGTGATCCGGGTCGCTTCGAGTTGGATGATGTCGAAGCCGCTGACGTACATCGTCATTACCGCCCGCGTGAGTTCGTGCCTGTTTTCGAGCCCTTCCACGTCGAGACTCCCTTCTACGCGGCCGTTGTCCCGCTGCGGAGCGAGCAACAGTAGGTCCCGTTCAGCGTGGAATTCGACGACGCTGCCAGCGCTCACGTCGTTCTCTGTTGCCCACTCTTTGGGGAGGGAGACGGTGTACGTCGACCCGCCTGTCACCTGGACCTTGCGTGTCTCCATGTGACTGGCACTCGTTCACGGGATGGTATAAATCCACTCATATCTATATACTGTATCGGAGCTCTAATATTTGAGGACATATTGTCCGGCTACACGCCGATGATACGACGATATTCGCCGGTATAGGTAATTCAAACCGGTGAAAATGCTATATCTAGCGGCTCATCAGTATCGGTCATATTCGGGGCTCTGACGGCATGATAGCGGCATATTCGCTGCTATATGTCTACCTGTTTGTGAGTTTTTGCCATACCATATCTATATAGTAATACACCAATAGATATAGCTATCTTAGCAGGTTACTTATTACCTGTCCCGCTGGGTTCTGGTGATGGCGCACGATCCAGACGGGCTGTCAGACCTCGTATCGCGGCGGAAATTCATCGCAACAACGGGTGCGACCAGTATCGCTGCAATCGCCGGCTGTTCCAGCGGCAGCGACGGATCCGATTCCGACGGAAGCTCCGGCGGGAGCGCGGACACCGAGGCGGCGTCGACGGAGATGGACTCGGCGGAGACGGAAGCGACCGAAAGCTCCAGCCAGGAGAGCGTCGGCCCGCTCGAATCGGGCGGCTCCTCGACGGTGTACCCCATCGCCAACACGGCGGCGTCCTACTGGAACGCCAACCGCCCGGCCAGCGACAGCGAGTACTGGCCCCACGGCGAGTACGACATCGACACGGACCAGAACCTCGCCGATTACTGGGCCGGCCTCTACGGCTTCGAAGCCGGCGGCGAGGAGGGGCCGCCGTTCCAGTTCACCGTCGGCCTCTCCCACTCCGGGACCGGCGTCGAGAAGGTCATGAACGGCCAGAACGACATCGGTAATTCCTCCGGGAACGTCGAGGACGAACTCCCGGACCGTGACTCCTACGAGCAGTTCGTCGACCACGTCGTCGGGGTCGACGGCCAGCCGCTCGTGGTCTCCCAGGAAATCGCCGACGCCGGCGTCGAGAAGATTACCGGGGACCAGCTCAAAGCCCTCTACAAAGGTGAACTCACCAACTGGAGCGAACTCGGCGGTCCGGACCGCGAGATTCAGGTCCTCGGCCGTGTCAAAGGCTCGGGTACCCGGACCTCTTTCGTCTCCAACGTCTTCGGCAACCCCGAGGAGGACACCTCTGTCGCCAACCGCTACGGCCAGAACCAGCGCCTCGCACAGGCCATCGCACAGGCCGACAACGCCATCAGCTACCTCGCGCTGGCGTTCATCGACACCGACGGCCTGGCCCCCGTCGCCCTGGAGTGGGAAGGGACGACCTACAGCTATCAGGACGACCAGAACGGTCTGGACTCGAAGGCCTATCCCCTCTCGCGTGACCTCCACATGTACACGTGGGAAGGCACCTCGAAGAAGGAAGCCGCGGTCATCAACATGATCCTGTCCGACTTCGGTCAGGACACCTTCGTCGCGCCGAACAACTACTTCAAGCTCGGTGCGCGCCGTCAGGAAGAACAGCGCGCCAAGCTCCCCGACCAGGTGTAACCGGCCGGACGCAGTCTGACGATTTCGACCGTCTCGGTCGATTTTCAATAATATGACAGAAGACATACCAACGACGGAGAGTGAGTCGGTGTCGGGCGGGGGCAGAATCGACGGCGCAGCGCTTGCGGTCGGCGCGATAGCGACGACGCTGGCGGCGACGATTCTCGTGTTCCTGTTTCGGCCGGCGATAGCGCTGCCGATGCTACTCGCGTTCGTGTTCGTCACGGCGGTCGGGTGGGTCACCTATCAGGCCGAGGTTGCACGCCTGCTCACGCTGGTCGCGACGATTTTGACGGTGCTGACCGTCGCGTTTATTACGTTCTTCCTGTTCGCGAGCGCATTACCAGCGTTTCTCGAACACGGGCTTGGACTGCTACTGATTCCAGAACAGGGCGGGTCGGCTCGCTGGTTCTTCTGGCTCGACGCCGTCCTGCCGTCGGATTCGACGTACTGGAACCCACTCAGCGGGGCGTACTCGCTGATCCCGATGATCTGGGCGACGGTAGTCGTCACTCTCATCGCGGGCGCAGTCGCCGGCCCGCTGGGTCTGTTCGGCGCGCTATTTATCGCCGAGGTCGCCAGCGACCGCCTGCGGGAACTCATCAAGCCCGGCGTGGAGATTCTGGCTGGCATCCCCTCCATCGTCTACGGATTCATCGGTTTCCAGGTACTCAACGGCTTCATCCAGACGAACTTCCTCGACGACGGGGCAAGCTTCCTCATCGCCGGGGTTGTCGTTGGCGTGATGGCGCTGCCGACGGTCGTCTCCGTCGGCGAGGACGCCCTCTCCAGCGTCCCGCAGTCGATGGGTGACGGCTCCGTCGCGATGGGCGCGACCGAGTGGCAGACGATGAAGAGCATCTCCATCCCGGCGGCCTTCTCGGGCATCTCCGCAGCCGTCATCCTCGGGCTGGGCCGGGCTATCGGCGAGACGATGGCCGTCGCCGCCATCATGGCCTCGGGGACACAGTTCGCCGACCCGCTGTTCGATATCTTCGACGCCAACGCGACGCTGACGAGCCTGATTGCGACCCAGTACGGCAGCGCCTCGGAGAGCACCGTCGACGTGCTGTTCGTCGCCGGTGTCATGCTGTTCGTCATCGTCGCCGGCATGAGCATCGTCTCGCAGTACATCGAGCGACGTATGCAACGGAAACTGAAGGGGCAACAATGAGTGACGCTTACGCGACAACGGATCAGCTCGTCAGTGCGGATTCGAACATTTACGACCGCGGACTCGATGCGGCGATAGCGCTCAGCGTCGTCGGCTTCACGCTCGGGCTCGTCACGCTCGTGAACCTCGTCCCGCCCGGGACCAGCGGCAGTGCCCTCACCACGGCCCTCGGAACGCTGCTGGCCGTCGTCGTCGGAGCCGTCGGCATCACTGGCCTTGCCTCTTTCCTCAACGTCGTCCCGGTCACTTCACAGCGAGTCCGCGGCATCGGGCTGGGCCTCGTTATCTCGACGGTGGCGCTGACTGCTCTTGCCGCGACCCTTCCGGTGACGATGGCGACACTGCTGGGCACCGTGTTGCTAGTCGAGGCACTGGCGATCACTGCCGCCGGTGTCTCCTCCCGGCTCGAACTCGTGGACACGGAACCGAACATGAGTGCCGGCCTGCTCTCTGGCGGCGCGCTCGGCGCGCTCGGCCTCGCAATGGGGGCCGTCGTCGGGGGTTCCCTTGCCGGATTCGGCTCGCTCCTGTGGCTTGTCACCGCCGCCGTCGCCGGCGTCGGCCTGTTCCTGCTGGCGATCCTCCCTCGTGAGGACCTTGGTTCGACGCTCCCGACGGCTATCGTCGTCGGCGCACTCGGGCTGACAATCGTGACCGGAACCATCGGCGTGGGCTGGCAGTGGAGCCCGCAGACGCTCTCCGGTGGCTTCACCGGCGGCGCGGTCATCCCCGTGTTCCTCCTGGTCGGGACGCTGCTGTCGGCTTGGTCGGCCGCGAAGTGCCGCGCCGGGTTCGGTGCCCGGGGACGCGAGTACGGGGCCTTCCTCGTCATCAACCTCAACGCCTTCCTGATGGTGGCTGTGATGGCGACAATCGTCGTGTTCGTGACCATCAAGGGCATCGGCTACGCCGTCCACGGACTGTCGATCGGTGCGCTGACGGCACTGGTCCTCCTGTCGCCAGCTCTTCTGGCTACAATCCAGTTCGCTCGTTCGCCTGCGGGCACGACTGACTGGAACACTGGCGCGCGACAGCTATTCCGGATCCTCCCACTGGCGGCGGTTGGTTCGCTCGCTGCGGTGTTTGCGAGCGTGCTCGTCACCGGCACCCCGCTGCGGTACGCCTACACCTACACTGTCCAGGTCAACCGACAGGGACGTGCGCTCGATACAGCGCTCGCAGTGACGCCCAGCACGACGGTCGGGACGCTGCTGCTTGTCCTCCCGGCACTATTGCTCGCGGTCACGTTCTTCCGGTCGTTCGGCTCGCTCCGCAACGTCGGGACCCAGTCTGACCGAGCCGGCTCGATCCGACAGGCCGTCCCGACGGCAGTTCTCGCGATGGTCGTCCTCATCGGCTTTTTCCTCGCCTTCGGCCCGACTCCGTTCGGCCTCCCACTCAACGAGACGGTTGCATTCGCCGCTGTCGTCGCCGGATCGGTCGCCGCGGGCGGTCTCGCAGTCTCCCCACTCGTCGGCGTGCTCGCAAGCGACGGGCCGACGCTGGCGGAGAGCGCACAGCGGGAGGCCCCGCTGTTCACGCTGGGGGTGTTCGGCGGACTCGGGCTGTTGCTGGCGACGCTGCTGCTCCAGCCAGTTGCCGGCATCAATCCGCGAGTTGGTCCGGTAAATCTCGTGCCTGCGGTCGCGCTCGGGGCCGCTGTGGCCTCGCTCGCGCTGGCGACGCTCACCACGGCTGCAAAGCGGTCCAGCGAAGAGACGATTACCCGCCGCCTGCTGACTGAGGAGACGCGACTCGGCCTCGTCGGTGCGGCCGGCTTCACCGCGCTAGTGGGCCTGCACGTAGCCGCTACCGGTACATCGTTCAACGTTCTCGGCGTCTCCATTGCCAACGAGGGGAGCCTCTCGTGGCCGATGGTGATGCAGGCCTACATTCCGCTGGGAGCCGAGCCCGGCGGTATCGTGCCTGCGATCATCGGCACGGTGTGGCTGGTGATCGGCGCAACGCTGTTCGCCGTCCCGCTGGGTGTTGGTGCGGCAGTGTTCCTCACCGAGTACGCCGAGCAGGGCCGATTCACTTCGGTGGTCGAAATCGCGACAAACGCGCTGTGGTCCACGCCGAGCATCGTCTTCGGTCTGTTCGGAGCAGCATTCCTGATTCCCCGGCTTGGCGGCGACGAGTCGCTGCTTGCCGGGATGCTGGTGCTTGGCTTCATGCTCCTGCCGCTGGTGCTCATCACCTCGCGGGAGTCAATCAAGTCGGTCCCCGACGAGTACCGCGACGCCAGCGCGGCACTGGGTGTGACCCAGTGGGAGACCATCAAAAGCGTCGTCCTTCCGGCGGCGATGCCGGGCGTCATCACCGGCGTCATCCTCGGCGTCGGCCGCATCGCTGGCGAGACTGCCCCGCTCATCCTTGTCCTCGGCTCGACGCTGAACGCGACGGCCGCCGTCGACGTCATCGACGGCTTCCGCTTCGTCTCGGGGCCACCGTTCATCGTCAATGACGCCTTGCTTTCGGCCTCGGCGTCGCTGCCGACGCAGGTGTGGGCCGTCATCGCGGCCGGGGTGTCGGGGTCGCCACAGATGGGATGGGCAACAGCGTTTATTCTGCTGATCGTCGTGCTGACGTTCTACGCAGTCGGTATCACGGCGCGGACATACTTCCGGAGGAAACTCAACTATGAGTGATAGCATCAACACGGAGCCGAGCACGGACACGCAAACGAACAGCGGACAGACAGTCGACACCACCTCGCCAAGCGCCGAGACGACGGCCGGCGAGAGCGACGAGCGGATCCGCGAGGCGTGGCGGCAGTACGACTTCGACGGCAAATCGAAGCTCTCGGTCGAGAACCTCGACGTGTGGTACGGTGATGACCACGCGCTGAAGGATGTCTCGATGGAGATCCCCGAGAACAGCGTCACGGCGCTTATCGGGCCATCCGGCTGTGGCAAGTCGACGTACCTTCGCTGTCTCAACCGCATGAACGACCGCATCAAGGCCGCCCGCATCGACGGCTCGGTCGAACTCGAAGGGACCGAGATCTACGACCCCAACGCCAACCTCGTCGAACTGCGCAAGCGTATCGGGATGGTCTTTCAGTCGCCCAACCCCTTCCCGAAGTCCATTCGGGAGAACATCTCGTATGGCCCGCGCAAGCACGGCGACATCAACAAGGGCCTGCTCGCGCGCCTGTTCGGTCGCGACGACACCGAGGCAGAGGCTGAACTCGTCGAGCGCTCGCTGAAGCAGGCCGCGCTGTGGGACGAGGTTAGCGACCGACTGGACGACAACGCGCTCGGCCTCTCGGGCGGGCAACAACAGCGCCTCTGTATCGCGCGCTGTCTGGCCGTTGACCCCGAGGTCATCCTGATGGACGAGCCGGCCTCGGCGCTGGACCCCATCGCCACCTCGAAAATCGAGGACCTCGTCGAGGAGCTGTCGAAGGACTACACGGTCGTCATCGTCACCCACAACATGCAGCAGGCGGCCCGCATTTCCGACCAGACGGCCGTGTTCCTCACCGGCGGCGAACTCGTCGAGTACGACGACACCGACAAGATATTCGAGAACCCCGAGAGCCAGCGCGTCGAGGACTACATCACCGGCAAGTTCGGGTGACCCATGTCGCGCGAGTCGTACCAGCAACAACTGGACGAACTCCGGGACGGCGTGGTCGGGATGGGCGATCTGGTCGTCGAGCGACTCGAATCGGCGCTCACTGCGCTCCGGACCGTCGACCGGGAGATGGCGCAGTCTGTCATCGACGGTGACAACGAAATAAACGAGCTGTATCTGGCCCTTGAAGCCGACTGTATCGACCTCTTTGCTCTCCAGCAGCCGGTCGCGACCGACCTCCGCTTTATCGCCGCCTCGTTCAAGATAATCACCGATCTTGAACGCGTGGGAGACCTCGCCACGAACCTCGCGGCCTACGCACAGTCGGCCGACCGTCGACTTGCCCCCGAGGTCGACGTCGACACTATCGGCCGCGAGGCCACCGACATGGTCGAGCGTAGTATCGACGCCTATCGACTGGAAGCCGTCGAGGACTGTCGCGCTATCGCGGCTGATGACGACGCGCTCGATGCGCTCTGCCAGCGGGCCAGCGAGACCGTCGCCCGGGACCTCATCGAACGGGAGGCCGACGGCGACGACGGCTGGGCGGTCGAGCAACTCCTCGACGACGTGTCCCGGCTCCTGTTGACGGTTCGGGACCTCGAACGCGTCGGCGACCACGCGGTCAACATCGCGGCACGCACGCTGTACATGGTCGAAACCGACTCAGAACTCATTTACTAGCTATGGAAACCCGAAAGATACAGACCGTCGGCGGCGGCACGTACACCGTTTCGCTCCCAAAAGAGTGGGCCGAATCGGAGAACTGTACGGCCGGAACGACGGTGAACCTCCACACGCACATCGACGGGCTCCTGGTAATCCAGACCCCTGAGTCACAGACGACGGCGCGGAACCGCCTCAGACTGGAAGTCGGCAACGACGACCCGGCGGAAATAGAGCAGCTGTTGCGGGCGGCCTACGCCGCTGGCGTCGAATCTGTCGTCCTTGAAGTCCCCGATGGCTACAGCGACGAACAACACCGGGCCATCGAACGCGTCACCCGGAACCTGACAGGTGTGACCGTCGCTGAGGCGACCGAGTCACAGGTCACGGTCCGGACGATGCTCGATGCTGGCGAGGTGTCCGTCAGCCAGTCGGTCCGCCAGCTCCAGTTCGTCGCCCTGTCGATGCACCGGGACGCGATGGCCGCGCTCACGACCGGGACGACCGGCGACCGGTGGGCCGACCGCGACGAGCAGGCCGACCGGCTGTACGCCATGATAGACCGCTACTTCGAGCGCGGGCTGGCCCGCCTCGACGAGATAGACGCGCTCGGGCTGACCCGTCCCGAACTGTTCACCCTCTGGGGGACCGCGAACGAACTCGAACGCGTGGCCGATCACGCCGAGCGCATCGGGACCGTCGCCGACCGACTCGACGGCCAACCCGACGAGCGTATCATCACAGCCCTCGACAGCATTGCACAGGATGTCCACGCCGTCGTCGAGGACGCTGTCCGAGTGATCATTGGCGACGCCTGTGTCGACACCGCCCGACAGACACTGGCCACGCGCCGGGACGTTCGAGAGCGGATAACCAGTCTCGACCGACAGCTGTTCGAGTCCGGTGACGCCGACTACCGGCTCACGCGCGCCCTCGACAGCCTCGCTAGAACGGCGGAACACGGCGGTAATATCGCCGAGTTCGGGCTCCGGATGGCTGTTCGCGACGGCGCGCTCTCGGACCCGGCAACTGACACCGACGAGGCAAACGCGTCGAGTTCGACAGCTGAAACAGAGTCCTGACCAACGCACAGCACACAAGAGTCATCGGTTCCGAGACTGGCTATGGTCGACTGGGACGTGTATCTCGTCACGCAGGCGTCGCTCTCGGCGGGCCGGACAACCGACGAAATCGTCGCAGACGCGATTGACGGTGGCGTCGGCGTCGTCCAACTCCGCGAGAAGGACCGGACCGCGCGCGAACGCTACGAACTCGGTCGGGAACTGCGGGACCTGACCCGCGAGGCCGACGTCGCGTTCGTCGTCAACGACCGCGTAGACATCGCACAGGCACTCGACGCTGACGGGGTCCACCTCGGCGACGACGACCTTCCTGTTCCGGTCGCGCGGGACTTGCTGGGCGAGGACGCACTCATCGGGCGCTCGGTCTCGACTGTCGAAGACGCCCGGGAAGCGGCGGCGGCCGGCGCGGACTATCTTGGCGTTGGTGCAGTGTTTGCTACCGGCTCGAAAGACGACATCGATGACGACGAGTACGCCATCGGCACCGAGCGAGTCGCTGCTATCGCAGAAGCAGTAGACATCCCGTTTGTCGCTATCGGCGGCATCACGGCCGATAACGCCGTTGAGGTCGTCAGAGCGGGTGCGGACGGGGTCGCTGTCATCACAGCAATCACGCAGGCCGACGACCCGACAGCGGCGACGGACGCGTTACACAGTGCCGTCGAGCAGGGGCGATAGCACTGGCTTGTTCGCGGTACCGCCGAGACAGCCCGGTTTGCGGGCGGCGCTCAGATACCGAGAAGGTCGGGCGCGACGAGGGCGACGACGAGACAGAGAAACACGAGAATCGCGACCGAGCGGAGGACGCCGGCTGTCTGTCGTCTGCGCTTTGGCAACACCTCCGCAACGCCCGCTAATCCGGTTCCGACGACCATCGCGAGTAACCAGCTGTCCGGGACAGCACCCTCGGTAACCCAGGCGGACACGTAGAGACCGGCGAAGACAAGTGACCCAGCGAAGTGGACGAGAGCGATCCGTGGCCCGGACGGTTCGCTGAACACAGCGTTGCTGATACTGGAGGGCATCAGCGGTGAGATGCGCCCCAGAATTAATAAATTGCGGTGGTAGCCGCGACAGAGGGTCTGTCGTGTCCAGACCGCTACGCCGACTGCTGCAGCTTCTCGCGTAACTGTCGCTCGTCGACGTGGTACTTGAACGCCGGCGACTCGTCCACGAAGACGTAGGGAACGCGCTCGCCGTACTCCGCCTGAAGCTCGGGATCTTCGTCAACGTCGACGAGGTCTAGCGCGATAGCGACTTCCTCGTCGTCGGCGACTTGCTCGATTGTCTCGATGGCCTTCTCACAGAGATGGCAGTCCTCGCGCGTGTAGACGGTGATCGACACGTCGCTCATCACTGGAACACGGGGGCGACAGCATAAGACTCTCACTCTCCCGTCGGCGATGGGTTTCAGTGCTTCGCGCCCGTAGCTCCCTCAATGACAGGCTGGACTATCGAAGACATGCCCCCGCTGACGGACCGAACCGTGGTCGTAACCGGCGCGAACAGCGGGCTGGGACTTGAAGGCTCGAAGGCGTTCGCTCGCAGAGGCGCGACGGTTGTGATGGCCTGCCGGAGCGTCGACCGCGGTGAATCGGCCGCAGCGGAGATCCGCGAAGCCGTGCCGAACGCGACGCTCGATATCCGTAAGTGTGACCTCGCGGACCTCTCGAACGTCGAATCCTTCGCCGACGGCCTCCAAGACGACTACGACGCCGTCGACATTCTCTGTAACAACGCCGGCGTCATGGCGATTCCCCGGAGCGAGACGGCCGACGGTTTCGAGACGCAGTTCGGCGTCAACCATCTGGGTCACTTTGCCCTGACCGGGCACCTCCTTGACCTCCTCGGGGCCGCCGACGGCGAGTCCCGAATCGTCACGCAGTCCAGCGGTGCACACGAGATGGGCGAGATTGACTTCGACGACCTGCAGGGCGAGCGCTCCTACGGGAAGTGGTCGGCCTACGGCCAGAGCAAGCTCGCCAACCTCCTCTTTGCCTACGAACTCCAGCGCCGGCTGGGCAACCACGGCTGGGACGACGTGATAAGCGTCGCCTGCCACCCCGGCTACGCCGACACCGACCTCCAGTTCCGCGGACCCCGGGAGATGGGGTCGACGCTGCGAACCGCGGCTATGGGCCTCGCCAACGCTGTGCTCGCCCAGTCCGCCGAGCAGGGCGCGCTCCCGATGCTGTACGCTGCCACCGCCGACGACGTCATCGGCGGCGAGTACGTCGGCCCCGGCGGCCTGCTCGACATGCGCGGCCCGCCCGAGTTCCAGCAGTCCAACGCGGCCTCGCGCGACGAGGCGACCGCCGAACGGCTCTGGGCGGTCTCGACCGACCTCACCGGCGTCGAGTACGACTTCGAGCGCGCGTAAACGGTTATTTCTCGGGTGCGGACGTGCTATGCCAGCTCCGGGCCGTTCCTCCGCCTCTTCGCCTCGCGCTCGCCGCGGTCGCGGGCGCTGCCGCGCTGGTCGTCGGTCGCTGGCTCGCCCGCCGTCGGGGGGCCGGCGACTGACCCGATGTCACCACGCTTTCCTGTCCGGCTGGTGAATCCCGCCGATACATGCAACCAGTCGAAATCGCGCTCAGGCTGCTTGCAGGGGTCGCCCTGATCCTCGCAAACGGCTTCTTCGTCGCCATCGAGTTTGCCCTGACCCGGGCCAGACAGTACTCGGAGTCGGAGTTCGACGAACCCGGCCTCCGTCGGGCCTGGGAGATGACCGACGACCTCGAAATCTACCTGACGAGCTGTCAGGTCGGCATCACCGCTTCCAGCATTGCGGTCGGTATCGTCGCCGAGCCGGCGCTCGCTGCCATCTTCGAGCCGTATTTCCAGTCTTCTGCGCTGGCCGGCGTCGGGGCCGGCGCGGCCATCGCCTTCCTCATCATCAACCTCGTCCACCTGACCCACGGCGAGCAGACGCCGACGTACCTCGGCGTCGAGCGCGCGAAGTTCGTCTGCCGGTACGGCGCGACGCCGCTGTACTACTTCGCGTGGGTCATCTCGCCGATTATCAAGGTCGGCGACGGCGTCGCCAAGTGGACGCTGGGGCTGTTCGGTGTCGAGATGTCCGGCGCGTGGCTCGAAGCGGAGGTCGACAGCATCGAGTCCCGGGCCGAACTACGCAACGAACTCGGTTCCGTTCTGGACCGCGGCGACGTGCCCGACGAGCGTCGTGAGGAGATTATTTCTGCGTTCCGCGTTGGCGACCGTGAAGTCGGCGACGTGATGGTGCCCCGCGAGGACATCGTCGCGCTGTCGCCGACCGACGACGACGTGACCAACGCCGAGCGCATCGCCGAGACGCCCCACACCCGCTACCCGCTCGTCGGCGAGACGCTCGAAGACTTCCTCGGCATCGTCTACATCCCGGCGCTGGTCGACGAGCGCGAGGAACAGGACGGGGCGGGCGGCCTGCTCGACGGCATCGACCTCGAAGCCGTCGCCTCGCCGCCGATGACGATGTCGCCCGACACCACCGTCAGTGACGCCATCGACCAGTTCCAGGCCGAGCGCCAAGAACTGGCCTTCGTGCTCGAAGACGGCGAAGTCGTCGGGCTGGTGACGGTCACGGACCTGCTGGAGGAGGTCGTCGGCGACATCCAGGACCCGATGGACGCCGAAGCCGGCGTCGAGTGACGCTGAAAGTACTACCGGTCGACGGCACTGAGGCCTGACGGCTACCGCGGCGGCGTGTAGACGTTGACCGTCTCTAGGGGCGTCTCCGTCGTTCTCTATGCTGTGGCGTTTGCCGGCCTCCATGACCACTTCGAAGTAGCGGTCGAAGTCGAGTCGCGTTCGCTCCATACGCGCCGGTCTGTCGTACCGCAGCCCCACTCTCGGGACGCTCAGTCCCCGCCCGCGAGCCGCCCGACCCGGCCGGTGAGCCGGGCCGCGATGCCCTCGAAGTGGGCGGTGCTCCAGCCCGCGACGACGAGCGCGCCGACCGTGTTGAACACGAGGTCGTTCACGATGTCCCCCGTGCCGTACTGTGCCAGGACCGCCTCGCCGCCGACTACCGACGCGAGGCCGCCGCTTGCGAACTCAAGTATCTCCCAGCCGACGCCCACCGCGAGGACGAACAGGACGACGAAGGTGGCGCGGAACCCGCGGTTGAAATCGACCGCCCGGGAGTGGCGTTCGACCGCCCGCGCGACCGCGTACCCCACGCCGGCGACCAGCGACGCCGAGACGGCGTGGGCCAGGCTGTCGTACCAGCCAAACGCCTGGTACAGTTCGAGCGCGCCGGCCCCGTGCAGCGTCGACGCCACCGTGATCCACAGCACAAGACCGGTGTCCATCGCGTAGTCGTATTCCCGGCGGAACAGCGCCGGCAGGAACGTTATCGCCAGCGGGCCGGCGCTGTTGACGAACAGCGTCACGTTGCCCCGGACGAGCGCGAAGGCGGATATTACCCCGAGGACCGCCTGTAGCGTCCGGACCGCGATGCGGTGGTGCTTGCCGTCTCCGGGAAGGGACGTACCCGACTGGTCACGTTCGGATGGGTCTGCGCCCGAGACGCGCAGTCGGGCGATGCGCGCCGACCGTTCGAAGTACAGTTCGAACACGACACCGGCGATGATACCGGCGGTCGCTGCAGTGACGAGGTCCCACATCAGCTCCGTCTGCCCGTCGAGGAACGCGGTTCCCAGTAGCGTGTCGGTCGCATAGATACCGACCGCCCAGACGCCCGCGACGGCCATCGTCACGATGACGACGAACACCGTTGCGAACCGCGGCGTCATCGTCAGTGAGGTACACGCATCGAGGACAACGGCCAACAGCAGTGCGACCCCGGCGATTACGAGGAACGGGGTGACCTGCGGGAAACCGCCGACCGTCCGGACGAGTACCGGGACCGCGACCAGTCCGAGCAACTCCGCAGGCACCGTCGTTTCGAGATTCCGCGTGGCGAACGGAACCGTGACCGCGATACCGACGAGGAGTGCCGTGAGCACTGCCCACTCGAATTCGCCACCGGCCAGGAACCGTCCGACGCCGCCGATGAGAATTCCCGTTACCGTCCACGCGCCGAGCGCGTCGAGCCGGTGGGGACCGATAAGAGACTGTAGCGAGCCCATCACGACGTGAATACGACACGAGTCGTAATCAAAGCACGGCGGTTTCCTGACAGGCTTCTGGAGTTCATCGCCTCTATGGCCCCTGTCACGCGACTGACCGACGGCTGTCTGACGAGGATATATTTCTCTGGCCGTTCAACTCCCCGTAATCAATGGACGAAGCGTTTCTGGACCTCGAATCGATCGAGGTCGAACTGGACGAGGAGTTGCTCGATGCGATTGACGACAAGGCGTTCGCCGACCACCGCGACAACCGGGACGCCGCGATTCGCGACCTGCTCGATGAGTGGCTGAAACAGCGCGCCACCGAAGACGCGAACGAGCGTGACTGAGCGAGGCCGAGGTCGCCTGCGTGACAGCCTACTGGAGGGTGACGGTCTCGCCTAATTCGGGCGCGGTCGCGTCGTAGCCGTCTTCGCGGAGTGTGGTTGCAAACGCCTCGCAGCGGTCGCCGTGGTTCACGAGCACCGGCGTGTCACGATAGTCACCGAGGTACGCCAACAGCCCACCGCGGTCGGCGTGTGCCGAAAAGTCGTACTGCTCGACGCGCGCGCTGACAGGCATAATCCGCCCGTCTATCTCGGCACTACCGGTCTCTAGCAGGTCCCGGCCCGGCGTTCCCTCGACCTGATACCCGGTCATCGTGACCTTGTTCATCGGATTTCCACGGACCTCCGGGATATACGTCATCGCCGGGCCGCCCGAGAGCATCCCGCTGGTGGTGACGATTGCCGCCTTCTGGTCGGTGATACGTTTGCGCTGGCCGTCCTTGCCAGTCACAAACCGTGCGTGCGATTTCGCCCGCCGGAACGCGTCGGCGTCCCGGAGGAACTCGGGGTACTGGGCGAGCATCTCGGTCACCTCCTTACCCATCCCGTCGACGTAGCAGGGGATGTCGTGGGCCTCGCAGACGAGCAACATCTCCTGTGTTCGTCCGATGGCGAAGGCGGGGACGACGACGGTGCCGCCCTCCCAGAGCGTCGTTTCGACGCTTTCGACGAATCGACCCTCGACCGTTTCTCGGAGTTCGTGGTCGACATCGGAATAGGTGCTCTCACAGATGACCGTGTCCGCGTCCGGACGGGCCGTCGTCCCTGAGACGAGGCGCTGGTCGTCGGTGTGGAAATCGCCCGTGTACAGCAGTCGGGTGTCGCCGTCGTCAACGAGAACGTGTGCGCTTCCCGGGATGTGGCCGGCGTTGTAGAAGGTGACCTCGTAGCCGGCGGCCTCGAACGTCTCCCGGTAGCCGTGGGTCTCAGACACCTGCGTCACCCGCCTGACGTTGGTCTCGGTGAACGGACAGTTGACCGTCCCGCCGTGGAGCTTGAGCGTGTCACGGGCGAGCGTCATCGCCAGTTCGTACGTCGGCGGCGTCCAGTGAATCGGTGGTCGCGCGTCGCCCGATACCAGCGCCGGGATGGTCCCGACGTGGTCGAGGTGGCCGTGGGAGACGACGACGGCGTCCGGCGACGGCGTCCGAACCGGAAACTGTGGCGGCGAGTCGGTCAACATCCCGAAATCTAGCAGTAACGACTCGTCAATGAGGATGGCGCTCCGACCGATTTCACCCGCCCCGCCGAGAAACTGCACATCCATTATGGGGACAGACGCATCGCGTCCGTTTCCGTTCGTCGGTTCTGGCCGGCTCGTGTCGTTAGCCGCCGGGGCAGCGTAATATCTATGAACCAGAACACGACGATATATCGACGCTTAGTGGCTATGAAAGCTCAAGGAGCTATTTTTCGGTACCGTATTGTGTGTGGCTAACATATCTGGTGGGCAGTGTTACCACCCTAGCATAAACAATTATTATACTCGGGGCACATTGTTCACTTGTCATGGCGACACGCCAGCAATCCCCGACGACGTACCACACGTGCAGTTGCGGTGAGGAGTTCGACACGACGGAGGAACTCCTCGAACACGCACGAGAGGCACACGGGCTTAGCGTACACTAACTGGCGTCGCGCCGCTTTTCGCACACAGGAATCCCGACAGCAACAGGTCAGGACGTTTTGTCGATGTCCTGCCGAACGCTGAACCGCGCGTAGCCGCCGTGTGAGAGGTCAAGTGCACCCAGCCACCAGTTCCATCGCTCGGCGAGTTGATACTCCTCGGGCGCGTCCGCGAGGTTGTCGATGACATCTTCAACGGTCAGTTCCGCCCCGAAGTCGGTCACGAACTGGTCTGATTCCGAGAGGTCCCGCGCCTGTCTGGCGACGACCGTAACGATATCCGGGTCGGCGTCGAAGGCGTCGCGGAGTTCCCGTTCGAGTTCCGTTCGGTCCACACCCGCGTGTAGGATGCGCATCTGACTTGAATGTACGGTTGGGAACGCGACTGGCTTTTCGAGCCGTGCCGCCCGGAACAGATGTCACTGTCTCAGGGACGCCATCGCTCTCGAACAGCGCCACAAAAATCCGAAAGTAAGCCGTTACCGCTCCGATTTGACGCGTCGTATGCTGCCGCTTACTCAGCTTCGTCCTGCTTCACGGTTCCCGGTGGTCGCCGTTCCGATTCGAGGCCCCGCACGCTTGCGCTTACTCAGCCTCGCCCTGCTCCACGGGTCGCCCTGCGGGCTCCCCGCTCCGCTACGAAGCGAACGCCTTCGCTATGCTCAGTCGTCCGCTTCGCCTTTCTCGATAGGCGCACCAACCAGATTGCCCCATTCAGTCCAGGAGCCGTCGTAGTTGATGGTGTCGTCGTAGCCCAGCAGTTCGTGCAGGGCGAACCAGGCGACCGAGGAGCGCTCACCGATGCGGCAGTAGGCGACCGTCGTGGAGTCGCCGTCGATGCCGTACTCGGCGTAGAGTTCTTCGAGTTCGTCGTAGTCCTTGAACGTCCCGTCGTCGTTGGTGACGGCCGCCCAGGAGATGTTCTGTGCGCCGGGGATGTGGCCGCCGCGCTGGGCGGTCTCCTGGAGTCCCGGGGGTGCGAGGATTTCGCCGGAGTATTCCTCGGGCGAGCGAACGTCGACCAGCGGCAGTTCGCGCTCGATGGCGTTCTCGACGTCCTCTCGGTAGGCGCGGATGGACTCGCGCGGGCCGGAGGCCTCGTAGTCGACTTCGGAGAACTCGGGGACCTCGTCGGTGAGTTCGTAGTCGTTCTCGACCCAGTACTCGCGGCCGCCGTCGAGCAGCTTCACGTCGTCGTGGCCGTAGTACTTGAACTGCCAATACGTGTAGGCGGCGAACCAGTTGGAGTTGTCTCCGTAGAGAACGACCGTCGAGTCCTCGCTGATGCCGTGACTGCCAAGCAGGTCCTCGAAATCTTCCTTGTCGAGGATGTCGCGTGTGGTCTGGTCCTGAAGCTGTGTCTCCCAGTTGAAGCCGATCGCCCCGGGGGCGTGGCTCTCGTCGTACAGTTCCGTGTCGACGTCCACTTCTACCAGTCGGTGGGCGGGGTCGTCGCTCTGGAACTCGTCCAGATGCTCGCTGACCCAGTCGGCCGAGACGAGCACGTCGTTAGCGTAGTCAGTCATAGTGCATCGAAGCGTAAGTCTACCAGACATATATTACTACGACTTTCGGCATGTTCGGCCACTCGTCCACCGTGTCGGCAGACGTTGCCTCTACTGAGCACTGTCGCTATTCAACACGTCCGCCGCCCAGCGGACAGGAGCCATGGCGTTCCATGTCCGGATGTGAGCCCTGCTGTGCGTGCGCGAAATGCGGCAGCATTTGCACCCACCTTCGACCGCACATGATGAGAGTTTTCAAGCGGACGGAGCGGTTACGCGTGGACGATGACTGATTTCGTCTCTGCGGAGTGGGTGTCGAGTCGGGGCGACGACCTCCGGGTGGTCGACGTGCGAGACGCGTGGGAGTACGACGGCCTCGGACACCTCCCGGGTGCGGTGAACGTACCCTTCGATTCGTTCCGGGCGGACGAACACGGCGCGGAGTCCGATGCTGGCGAGGGAATGCTGCCCGCCGAAGACGAGTGGGCACGGTTGCTCTCGGAGGCCGGCATCTCGCCGGAGAGCGAAATCGTGGCGTACGACGACCACCACGGCGTCTTCGCCGCGCGGTTTCTGGTCACCGCAGAACTGTTCGGCCACGACCCCGACCGACTCCACCTCCTTGACGGCGACTTCTCCAGTTGGCAACTCGAACGGGAGACCTCGAGCGAGACGCCCGATGTCACACCGACCGACTACGCCGTTCAGCGGCCGGCGTCGACGCCGCTGGTCGGCCCGGATACGGTCGCTGAGGCGGCGAACGACTCCGACACGGTGCTGGTCGACACCCGCGAGGACGAGGAGTACGACGCGGGCCACATCCCCGGTGCGGTCCTGCTGGACTGGCGGGACCTCGTCGACGACGAGACGCGAGGCCTGCTCGCGCGCGAGGAGGCGCTGTCCGTTCTCGAAAGTGCCGGCGTCGCCCCCGAGAAACGTGTCGTTCTCTACTGCAACACCGCCCGGCGCATCAGCCACACGTACGTCGTCCTCCGGCATCTGGGCTTCGAGCGGGTGGATTTCTACGAAGGGAGCCTCACTGAGTGGGAAGCACAGGGGCGGCCGCTGGAGACGAACTGAGACGTCGTCGCGCTGGCATACTCTACATTACGTCAGTTTCTGCTGGTCGCCCTGCCGCTCGCTGGTCAGTAGCGACGACAGTTCGACCAGCAGCGCGATGACGACCGGGCCGGCGATGAAGCCGATGACGCCAAGCGTCAACACGCCGCCAGTGAATCCGACGAAGTAGAGGCTGGCCGGGAGACCCGTCGTGTAGCGGGCGAGCTTCGGTCTGATTACCGCATCGGGGAGGAAACCGACAAAAACGAGGCCGAACACGGTCACCAGAACTGCCCCGGTGATGTTGCCGTTGATAACATCCGCGACAGCGATGGTGAGGACGACGACGCTGGGGCCGATGACGGGAACGAACTGCAGAATACCGGCGACCACTGCCAGTGCGAACGCGCCCTGATAGCCCAGCAGCCAGAACACGACCCACGCCACGACGAAGGTCCCGAACGCCGTCGCCGCCTGAAGCACGTAAATCGCGTACAGCGTCCCCCGGAGTCGCTGATGGAGTCGGTTGACGACCTCGTGATACGACGCCGGGACCGTCCGATAGACGGCCGTTTTCGGAGCCTGCGGCTGCCAGAGCATCGCGTAGACGAGGATCGCAAACAGGACGGCCTTCAGCGCCAGCACGGGCGATTCAGCGGCTAAATCCACCGCGACGGCCGTGAGCGTCTCTCGGGCGGCTACTAACGTCGGATCTATCTCGATCGGGTAGCTGAACTCGCCGAATTCGAGGGTCACCATCGACGGGAGCTGCTGGAAGAAAGAAAACAGGTCGCGGCGGCGGAGATACAGCACGGCCCCGAGCGGGACGATGATGAGTGTGCCGCTGATGAAGGCGATACCTGTTGTCACAGCCGCCGACAGTCGCCTGTTGAGTCCGTGGCGTCCAAGCCATTCCGAGACGGGGAAAAGCACGTATGCGACCGTGATTGCGAAGAAAATCGTCGCTAGCACCCGCGCGAGCAGAACTCCTGTCAGACAGCCGGTGAGGACAAGCAGGCCCGCGAGGACGTAGGTACGTCGGCGTGTTACCACGCCCGTCTTTTTCCATCGGCCGGTAAAAACGTTACCCGCAAACGCCAGCAGGGTAACACGTCTGTCAGGACCGTGAGAACAGCGCCGCTAGCTGTTCTCTGGAGAACAGCGTTGTCGGCCGGTCCATGTGGACGCCGATCTCGCCTTCGAAGGCTTTCATCCCGACTTTCTGTATCGGTTCCGGTGCGGAGTAGCCCGCCCGAACGGCGTGGCCGAGGCGGATCTCCTGTCGAAGGTCGTCGCGCCACGCGCGCTCGTACTCGCCCAGCGTCGCCGGGTCGTCGGGGTCGATTTCTCGGGCCGCGTGGTCGGCGGCAGTCATGCCGTATCGGATGCCACCGCCGGTGAAGGGCTTGGTCTGGGCTGCGGCGTCACCGATGAGAAACGACCGTCGACCGGTGACTCGCCTCGGCGGGCCGATCGGGATAAGTCCAGAACAGCGGTGGTCGGTTTCGACGCCGTAGCCGTCGACGAACTCCTCGAAACGGCCGCGAGCGTCAGCACCCGGTGGTACCGCCAGTCCGTACTCGACGCCGGCTTCGCCTCGTGGAATGCGCCAGGCGAAAAAGCGCGGGACGGTAAGGTGCACGTCGACGAAATCGCTGTGGTCGACCTCGTCGCTGAACCCGAGGACGCCGTGCAGTAGTTCGTCGGGTTCGGGCAAGTCCAGTTCCCGCCGGACGCGGCTCTTCGGGCCGTCACAGCCGGCGACCATCTTCGCGCGGTGGGTCTCGATGCCGTCGGGTCCGCGGACTTCGACGGTGACGCCATCTTTGTCCTCAGTGACGCCGACGACCGAGTGCTCCTCGCGGACCTCGGCACCGGCGCCACGGGCCACTTCGGCGAGATGCCTGTCCAGACCGACGCGGTCGATAACGTTCGATATGACCTCGTCCTTGTAGAAGGGATGGTCCTGACTGCTGGGACCGCCAGTGTGAAACCGAGCGCCCGAAATCTCGTTCTGGAACAGGTCGTCGCGGGCGTCTTCGGTGAACTCCCAGATATCCGTGCTGACGTGACCCGAGCAGGCAAGGGGCTTCCCGACCTCCCCCTGTTCGAAGACGACCACGTCAAGCCCCCGCTCGGCCGCCCGACGCGCGTACCGCGACCCGGCCGGTCCCGCCCCGACGACCACAACGTCATACATACACGTTCTCTCGGTGTCACGAACCAAATACCTTCTCGATTCGCTCGCTCCCGGTCAGCCGCCCGCGGCGGGGACCCGCGGATGGCCCTGCCGCTCGGCCAGCCAGCCGCCGAAGCGGCCGGCGAGCGCGCCGCCGAGCGCCGGAATGAGCATGGCGAGCGCTCCGACCGACAGCCCCATCGCGACGCCGACGGCCTGGAACCACAGCGGGTTCGCCACGGAAGGGATGGACCACACGAACTCGGCCACCCCCCACAGCGCCGGAAGGCCGCCGACGAAACCGGCTCGCAGTCCGGTCGCAGTGCCGTTTCCGCCGCGGCGCTTGACGAGGTAGCCGGCGAGCGCGCCGCCGACCACAACCATGTTGAACATGATGCTGTCCGGGGACTGAATCACCTGCAACGCGGTGAAGGGGGCGGCCAGCAGCCCGCCGAGCAGGGCGCACGTCCACGTATCCGAGCGGTCGAGTTGGAGGGACATCACGGCACGGTACGACGGCCAGGTGCATCAGTGTTCTCCGCTGATATGTCATGGAATCGTTGCGAACGGCGGCCGTGTGGCTGTCTGCGGGACGCCGCTCACCGGAGCACCGGCGAACGCGACGACGGCGAGCAGGAGCGGGCCAAGCGCCACCGCGATGCACTGCCCGTGACCGAGCGGTATGCGAGATAGCTGACACCGCCACGTCGCCGGTCGAAGCAGGGCGTATTTGTCGGTGTAGCCCCTGTCGTCGGCTATGGCAGAGTACCAGCCCGGGGTGTGTAACATCGGAGCGAACCAGCGCCGCGCCCGGCGGCTGTCGGCCGTCGGGTCGTTCGCCGTCGCTGCTGGCATCGCAGTCGCCGTCGGGGTCGGCGCAGTCCCTCGACTGTCGCTGTGGGCGACTGTCCCCTTCATTTTTGGCGGGTTCCTCGGCGCGTTTCAGGATTACTTCCAGTTCTGTGTCGCTTTCGGAGCGCTGGCCCGCTACGACCTCTCGGGGTCCGGTGGGGAAAGCGGACGCGTCGGCACGAGCGAGGCCGTTCGCGCTGATCGGCGAAAAGCGGCGAAAATCATCCTGCTCTCGGCTGTTGCGACGGTCGTGACAGCCGGCATCGGGTCCGTGGCTGTTACCGCCGTGTAGGGCTTCTGTCCGCTGTGTGTTCTGTTTGTCACCAGAGCCGCTCAGGCGGTGGCGGTATCAGATGACGGCCAGCCCGCTCGGGACTTGCTCGTAGTCGCTCGGCCAGTCCCCGCCGTCGAGGTCGTGTCGCGTCCACGCGTCCCCGCGGTTCGACTGGAACAGCCCGTGGTTCGTCAGTACGAGGAAGCTGCCGTCCGGGTCGGTGGCGAGGACCGGGCGGGCCAGCCCACCCGGACCCGGCAGGCCGTCCATCGATTGTGTCCACCGCTCACCGTCCCACCGATACACGTAGCTCTCTCCGTGTGTGCTGTGCGCGGACTGTGGGCCGCTGGCAGCCGAGACGACGACGCGGTCCGGGTCGTCGGGGTGGACAGCCAGCCCCCATACGTACCGATGGGCCAGCCCGTCCTGCGGGTGGGTCCACGTCGCTCCCCGGTCGGCCGACAGCGCGAAGCCGTCGCCGGCGGCGGTGTACACCCGGTCCGGGGCGTCTGGATGGGTCGACAGCGTGTGGTTGTCCCGCCGAGCACCGTCGGGATGGTCGACCCACGTTTCGCCGCCGTCCGGACTGCGGATGAACGCGCCGGCCTCGATAGCGGCGTACACCTGCGCCGGGTCGTCTGGGGCGAGCGCGAGCCAGCGGACGTGGTGGGTGTGTGGCCGCGGCGGAAACGACCACCGCGACGCCGTATCGAGGTCGGTCAGCCCCGGCCGCTCCGTCCACGTCTCGCCGCCGTCGGTCGAGCGGTAGACGGCGCTCGGTTCCGTCCCGGCCCACACCATGTCAGGGTCCTGTGAGCTGACTGTGGCGCTCGTCACGCGGTCGCCGGCGTCGAGGACCGATTCCCACGTCGCGCCACCGCCGGTCGTCCGCTGGAGGCCGGCGTCGGCGGTGCCGACGAAGGCCCGGGCCGGCTCGGCCGCGCCCGCGGCGACACACTCGATGTCGTGGCCGAGCAGGCAGTCGTCCCAGCCGGTCCCGCTGCCTCCGACGAGGACGCGGTCGCCGAGCGCGGCGTAGACGGTGTCCATAGACGACTGTACGATGCCCGAGCGAAGAAAGCTGGTGGTGGTCAGCGACTCGCCGACCGCGTCAGCGCGAAGACGTACAGCGCCACGAAGAAGCCGCCGAGGAACGCTTCTGACTGGGCGAGGAGGCTCACGGTGGGATTGCTGACCTCGCCGACGCCGCCGAGGAAGAAGGCGATGAACGACCCGAGGCTGAGCTGTGCGTACTGGCCGACGCTCCCGAACAGGTCCGGCGCGATAGCGACGTACAGCCCCGCGTAGGCGGCGATGAGCGCCACGGACGCCGCGAGCGTGTACGACGCCCGCTCGCCGTAGCCAGTGGTCACGAACAGGAACGCGTTCATTCCCCAACGGGCGAGCGCCCGACCGTCGATTGCGCCGTGTGGCCACTCCCACTCCTGAGTCTCGCCGTCGGACTCCGTGCGGTCGTCGGTGTACGTACAGCGACTCCCGGCGCGCCCCGACCAGGCCATCGTTGCCAGGAACTGTCTGCAGGCAGGCATAAGCGCTTCCACACCCGTCCGGCCCGTCTGTAGCCGCGGCCGTGCCTACGGCGTCCACCAGCGCAGCCCAACCATCACGAAGACGATTGCCAGCTGCATCAGGCCCTGAAGTCCCCCGAGCTTGGCGTTTCGCATCCCGATTTCGGAGACGAGGTCGACGTCCGGGTTCTCGGAGACGACCTGCCGGTAGATGCGGACCTCGCCGGGCAGGATGACGCCGAAGCCCTGCACGGACAGCAGCGTCACGATGGCCAGCGTGGCGACTATCCACCACGAGGTCATCGCGAACTGCGGGAGCGCGGTCGCCAGATACGCCCCGGAGCCGAGGACGGCCACGCCGAGTATCCCCAGCGTCTTCGGGTCGGTCAGCGCGTCGAACTGGTAGCCGATGAGGAGGACGACGGGGATGAGCGTCGCCGCGGTCAGAATCGCCAGCCACGGGTCGGCGTTGGGGAACTTCCCGAGCCGGAGCGCGAGCAGGATGCCGCCGCTGATGGTCACTGTCGCCAGCGTCGGCATCAGGAACGTCATCTTCGGCGTGAACGACGCGAAGAAGTCAGCCCGGGCCTCCGGCTCCTGGCCCCCCAGGACCGGGCCCAGCACCAGCCCCATGAACAGGTCGATGCCGGTCCACAGCACGCCGGCCATCACGTGCACGTAGGTCAGCGCCCGGATGTTCCCGCTGGCGAGCGCGCCCACGAAAGCCAGCAGCGGGACGGCCACCGCCCCCGCGGCGAAGGCCGGGTTCGCCTGCCTCGCCAGCCCACCGATACCCCGTTTCCGCTCGACGCCGTCCGCTGTCGACTGTGCCATGGCTGGCTCTATCAGGTTCCGCCGGCGACTAAAACGTTGGTGGCCGCTTCGGATATCGCCGCAACACTGCTGACCGAACCGACCGACCGCACGTTTAATGCAATGCGTTGCGTCGTATTACGCATGGAGAACGTCACCACCCGTATGAGCGACGAGGAACTCGACCTGGTGGCGCGACTCGCCGACGCCACCGACGCGAGCCGCAGCGACGCCATTCGACAGGCCATCCAGCGGGGGGCCAGAGAGGAACTGATTCGGGTCGCCCTCCAGCGGTATCAGGACGGAGAGGTCGGGATGCGCGGTGCGGCGGAGTTGGCAGGGCTCACCATCGCGGAGATGATGGCCGAGGCCAACGACCGCGGCGTCATGACGAACTACGACGAGGCCGACCTGGCCGACGACGTAGACGCGCTTCGATGACCGGCGGCGAGCGAACGGTCCTGGTCGACGCGAGCGTCCTCATCACGCTGGCCGATACCGGGAGCGCTGCCCTGCTCGCCGGACTCGACGGCTCGGTCGTCGTCCCGGATCCCGTCCGCCGGGAGGTTACCAGCGACCCGGCAGCGAAAGCCCTGTCCGACGCCATCGACGACGGCTGGGTCACCTGTCCGCAGTCCGTCTCCACGGCGGCCGTCGAGGAGGCAGCCAGCCACCTCGGTCGCTCTGACGGGGACCCGCGAGGCGATGCCGTACTGCTGGCTCACGCGCTGGTCGCCGCCGACCCCGTTGTTGTCACCGACGACAAGCCGCGCCGACAGACCTGCAAGGCGCTGTCGATACCGGTCGCCGGGTCGATTGGCGTCCTCGTACGGGCCGTCGAACGGGGCGACATCGAGCCCGACGACGCGACCGAGACGCTCTACGCGATGGACGAGGTCGGCGCGCGGTTCAGCGCGAGCCTCGTTAGAAAAGCGGAGCGGCTCATCGACGACGCGGCCGATTAGTCGTCGTCAGCCGCCGGCTGAGCCACGTCGCGGTCGGCGCGTGGCCCCTCCAGGTCGACGTTCGGCAGGAGGTCCCGGAGGTACTGCCCGGTGTAGGAGGCTTCGGTCCGGGCCACCTCCTCCGGGGTCCCCTCGGCGACGAGTTCGCCGCCGTTCTCGCCGCCCTCCGGCCCGAGGTCGATGATGTGGTCGGCGTTTTTCACCAGGTCGAGTTCGTGCTCGATGACGACCACGGTGTTGCCGTCGTCGGTGAGCCGGTGGAGCACGTCGATGAGCTTCCGTTCGTCCTCGGGGTGGAGGCCGGTCGTCGGCTCGTCGAGCAGGTACAGCGTCTCGCCCGAATCCTTCTTGCCGAGTTCTTCGGCGAGTTTGACGCGCTGGGCCTCCCCACCAGAAAGGGTCGTCGAGGGCTGGCCCAGCCGCATGTAACCCAGCCCCACGTCTTTCAGGAGTTCGAGGCGGCGGCGAATCCCCGAGTGGCTCTCGAAGAAGTCGTAGGCCTCCTCGACGGTCATCTCCAGCACGTCGGCGATGGTCGCGCCCTTGTAGGTCACGTCCAGCGTTTCGTCGTTGTAGCGCGCGCCGCCGCACTCCTCACAGGGGACGGTTACGTCGGAGAGGAAGTTCATGTCGATGGTGACCGTGCCCTGACCGCCACAGCCCTCACAGCGACCACCCTTGACGTTGAACGAGAAACGCCCCTTCTCGTAGCCCCGCTGTTTCGCGAGGCTGGTCTCGGCGAACAGTTCGCGGATGTGGTCGAAGACGTTGGTGTAGGTCGCCGGGTTGGATCGGGGCGTGCGGCCGATGGGCGACTGGTCGATAAGCCGCACCGTCTCGATGTCGTCGAGGCCCTCGATGGCGTCGTGCTCGCCGGGGTTCACGTCGGTGTCGTTCATCCGCCGGACCAGCCCCTTGTACAGCACGTCGTGCATCAGCGTCGACTTGCCGGAGCCGGAGACGCCGGTGATGGCCGTGAACGTTCCCAACGGGACGGACACGTCGAGGTCCGCGAGGTTGTGCTGGCGCGCGCCCCGGACCGTGAGTTCGCCGTCGGCCTCGCGGCGGCTCTCGGGCACCGGAATCGTCCGTTCGCCCGAGAGGTACTCCCCGGTCACCGATTCCTCGGTTTCGATGACCTCGTCCATCGGGCCGTTGACGACGACTTCGCCGCCGCGCTTGCCCGGACCCGGCCCCATGTCGATTATCTGGTCGGCCCGGCGCATCGTCTCGGTGTCGTGTTCGACGACGAGCAGGGTGTTACCGAGGTCCCGCAGTTCCTCCAGCGTGTTCAGCAGGCGGTCGTTGTCCCGCTGGTGGAGGCCGATAGAGGGTTCGTCAAGGACGTAGAGGACGCCGACGAGGCCGCTGCCGATCTGCGTTGCCAGCCGGATGCGCTGGCTCTCGCCGCCCGACAGCGTCGATGCTTCGCGGTCCAGCGTCAGGTAGTCCAGTCCCACCTCGGTCATGAAGCCAAGCCGGGCCCGAATCTCCTTCAGAATCTCCTCGGCGATTTTCCGGTCACGGGTAGAGAGGGTCGCCCCCAGGCCCTCGAAGTGTTCCAGCGCGTCGCTGATGGACATCTCGTTGACCTCGGTGATGGCGGTGCCGTCGACGAGCACCGCCCGGGACTCAGCCTTGAGTCGGGTCCCCTCACAGGCCGGGCACGTCGTCGTCGCCATGAACTCCTCGATGTGCTCGCGGGCGCGGTCGGAGTCCGTCTCGACGTGGCGGCGCTCCAGGTTGGGGATGACGCCCTCGAAGCGCTCGCTCTTCTCGCGGGTGCCGTTCTTGGTCCGCCACTGGAAGTCGACGATGTCGTCGGTACCATAGAGGAACTGCCGCCGAATGGACTCGTCCAGTTCCTCGAAGGGCGTCGAGAGGTCCACGCCGAAGTGCTCGGCGACGTTGTCCAGTTGCCGCGAGTAGTACGTCCGGTCGTAGCTCCAGGGTTCGAAGACGTGCTTGAGCGGCTTCGAGGGGTCGGTGACCACGAGGTCCTCGCTGACCTCCTTGGTCTCGCCCAGCCCCTCACACTCCGGGCAGGCCCCGTGCGGGGAGTTGAACGAGAACGACCGCGTCTCGATTTCGGAGATGTCGATACCGCAGTGCGTGCAGGCGAGGTCCTCGGAGAGTTCGACGACGAGGCGGGTGCGTTCGTCCGCGTCGCCCTCGTCGCCGTCGGCCAGGTCGCCCGTGGCTCTGGCATCCGACCCGCCGAGGGTCTCGGCCGCGCCTTCCGGCGGGTCCGGGAGGATGACCTTCAGCGTCCCGTCGGCCTCGGTCAGCGCCGTCTCGACGGAATCCGTGATGCGCGAGCGGGCGTCCGGCGAAATCTTCACGCGGTCGACGACCACGTCGACCGTGTGGTCGTAGTTCTCGTCCAGTTCCGGCCGGTCCAGCGTGAGGTCGAACTCCTCGCCGTCGACCTCGACGCGGCTGTACCCCTCGCCGACGAGGTCGTCGAACAGGTCCTCGAAGGCCCCCTTCTGGTCGCGAACGACCGGTGCACACAGTTTCGCGCGGGTGCCCTCGGGGAGTTCGAGGATGCGCGAGACCATGTTCTGGGCGGACTGCTCGCCCACTTCGCGGCCACACTCGGGGCAGTGCGGCGTCCCGACGCGGGCGTACAGCAGGCGGAGGTAGTCGTGTAGCTCGGTGACGGTCCCGACCGTCGAGCGGGGGTTGTTGGCAGCGTTCTTCTGGTCGATGGAGATGGCCGGCGACAGCCCCTCGACGTTCTCGACCTGGGGCTTGTCCATCTGGCCCAGGAAGTTCCGCGCGTACGCCGACAGCGACTCGATGTACCGGCGCTGGCCCTCGGCGTACACCGTCTCAAATGCGAGCGAGGATTTGCCCGACCCCGACAGCCCGGTGACGACTGTCAGTTCCTCGCGGGGAATCTCCACGTCGACGTCCTTGAGGTTGTGTTCCTCGGCCCCTCGGACCTCGATTATATCCTTGCTCATCTTTGCATCTTCGTTGGCCGGCAGGAGGGAAACCCTGTCGGTTCGGGTGCCGACAGACGACGCTTCGCACCTGCCTGATTTTATTTTGGACAGTGTGGCGAAAGATTCACCACGAATATCGAATATGAGATTGGTATGGGAACGAGCGACTACGACATCGCGGGGATTGACCTCTCCGACGACAGCTACACAGTTGAACAGAGTCTGGTCCGAAACAAGTACAAAGCCATGGACGCCGCCGGGAACGTCGTCCTCCGCGGGAAACAGAAGATGCTGAAGATGAAAGAGCAGTTCCCGTTCGTCGACGCGAACGGCGACGAGGTGTTCCAAATCAAGGCTGGCGGCATCATCGACGTGGCCGGAAACTACGTCCTCACTGACTCCAGGACCGGCGAGGACATTGTCATCCTCGACAACGACTACTCGATTTTTCAGGATACGTGGAAGATTCGGGACGCCAGCACCGAGGCGAAACTCGCCGAAATCAACTCCCAGGGTGCGCTCGTGACTATCGCCCGCAACGTCGTCCCGTTCGGCGGTTGGATTCCCCACAAGTACGAGATCACCGATCAGGACGGCAACCACGTCGGCAACATCGACGGGCAATTTTCGCTGAAAGACCGCTACGAGATTACCATCGACGACGCCAGTACGGTTCCAAAGGAGCCGATAATAGCCGCAGCGATGGTTATCGACGCGATTCAGGGGAACTGACGCCCCACCGGAATCCTTCTTGCCCTGGCTCTCCGAGGGACGGCTATGCGCCGCCGGACGGTCCTCCGACGACTCGCTCTCGCAGGAACAGGCGTCGGGCTGGCGACGGGAACGACCCGCGCACATCCGACGCCGACCGGCGACGGGACGGCCGAGCCAGCGGCCGCCGACACCCCGACCGGCGGGGACCCGCTGGGCGTGCTGGAGATGGAGACGGTGTACGAGGTCGTCACCAGCCCTGACGGGCACACGGCCTACGTCGCGACCGGGGACGGTATCGCGCTCGCCGACCTCGTCACGCCGACCAGCCCCAGACTGCTCGGTCGGCAGACGGGCCTGCTGGCAGAGAGCGACGACGGCCCGATACAGCGGGTGCAGGACCTCGCCGTCAGCGGTTCGCGGCTGCTGGCCGCCGGGCCGGCCCACCCCGCGGACGGAGCCCACGGGTTCGTCGTCTTCGACGTGAGCGACCGGCAGAAGCCGACACGAATGGCGGGGCTGGAACTGGACACGCGCATCCACAACTGCGACTTCGACGGCCGGTACGCCTACCTGACCGCGAACGACCGCGACGGCAACCCCCTGCTCGTCGTCGACGCCGAAACCGAGCAGGAAGTCGGCGAGTGGTCGCTGTTAGACGCCGGCGACGCCTGGCACGACGTACCGACGAGCCTCTGGCCGCTCCACGACGTGTGGGTGCAGGATGAGCGGGCCTATCTGGCCTACTGGGACAGCGGGACGTGGGTCGTCGACGTGTCTGACCCGAGCGACATCTCGCTGGTGGCGAAAGTTCGCGGGCGCGACCCAGAAGATCTCGCTGCCATCGAGGACCCCGGCACCGAGCGGAGCGAGCCGCCGGGCAACGACCACTTCGTGACGGTCGACGAGGACGCGTCGCTGCTTGGCGTCGGCGGCGAATCATGGGACCTCGGTGACGACGACAGCGGCGGTCCCAGCGGCATCGAACTGTACGACATCAGCGACCCGGCCGACGCCGAACTGCTGTCGACGCTCGACCCGCCGCCCACATCGGACCCCTCGCCCGGCGGGATTTTGACCACCGCTCACAACTTCGAGTTGACCGCCGACCGCTGTTACTCCGCGTGGTACAACGGCGGGGTCCGGGTCCACGACCTGACGGACCCGACCGCGCCCGAACTCGCCTTCGAGTGGCGCGACACCGATACGACCTCGTTCTGGACCACCCAGCGGGCCGCCGGCTGTTTCGTCGCCGGGAGCACGAACGCGAGCCAGGGGACGGAGGTCCAGCCCGGGCTGTACACGTTCCCGGACCCGCGGATACGGACGCCGACAGCGGACCCGTCGGCCACGGGCGATGAGGGCGGCAGCGCTAACAGCACTGATGGCACCTCCCTCGGCGTTGGCGGCCCCGGCTTCGGCGTCGGGTCGGCGGTCACGGCGCTCGCGCTGGCGGCCTGGCGCGCCAGCCGGCAAGACTGACGCCGCGCCGCTGACTGACTTCACTCACTCCAGCGCGCTCTTGACAGCGGCGGCGACGCTCCGGGCGCGCTCGGCCAGTTCTTCGGGGACCTGGCCGCGCTCGACCGCCGCGTCGAGTTCGTCGTCGTCGACCCGCTCGACGGTCCCGTCGGCGTGTTTCACCACGTCGACGTGGAGGTCGACGTACCGGGCGGTGTCGGGGAATACCTCGACGGGCGTACAGACGTTGACGTAGGTCCCCTTCTTTTCGCCGTCGCTGTCGCGGTACACCGTCGGGTACCACCACCGCCCTTCCTTGACTTTCGTCTCGGCGATGTCTCCGGCCTCTTTCGGGACGCCCAGCGCGTCGTAGGTGCCGCCGGGGCTCATCTCCCGCTCGATGGTCACCGTCCCGTCGTCGTCGACGGCCTGTACCTCGCCGTTGCCCAGCGTGATGAGCCGGCCGTCGGGCTTGCCGTGGCCCAGCGAGAGCGAGCCGCCGACCTGCGGGCCGAACTGCCGGGCCGTCACGGCAAAGGGGAAGTCCGTCTCGCCGGTCTCGGGGTCGTCACACAGCGCCTCGACGTAGTCGACGGCGGCGCTGGCGGCGCGGTCACCGGCCTTCACGCGGTGGTGGCCGGGCATCGTCGCCGTCACCTCGCGGCGGGCCTCATCGAGTGCGAAGCGGCTCTCGCGGCCGAACCACAGCCACGTCGTCGCCAGCCCCCCGTCGTACCGGGCCGGCGCGCAGTCCGCGGGCGGGTCGGCCCCGTCGAGCGATGCGTCGATGGCCGCCGCGCGGTCGTTGGCGGCGTCGAGCGCGTCGGCCAGCGCGTCGAAGCTCGCGTCCTCGCTCGCGGCTTCCCAGGAGACGCCCCAGCCGTCCCGTGGGTCCGCGGCGATTACGTCAAGCATCGCCGGGCCGCCGGTCCCCGACGACGGGCCGCTCCCGCCCCGGACGAGCGAGAGGAGGTCGCCGCGAACGGCGACGGTCGTGTCGAGTACCGGCCGACCATCCGTCCAGGGCGCGCTCGCTTCGACGACCTGCACGCGGAGCGCATCGCCCGTCTCGACGCGCTCGTCCGAAGACGAGTACGGGAGAAACCCCTCGCCGTCGCCGAGGTCGACGACAGCGCCGCTCCCGAGCGTCTCGGTCACGGTGCCAGCGTAGACCGCGCCCTCCGGCGTCGGGGCGTCCCAGTGGAGGGTGTCCCGGCCCACCGCAGTCAGGCGGTCGGTGACGCTCGCGGCGGCGTCGCGGTCGCCGACGACGCCGACGCCCTGCTGGTCGCCCGTCGTCGTCACGGTCACGGCCGCCCGCGCGTCAGCGAACTCGCCGTCGAAGCGCTCCTCGATGGGGCCCGAGGCCTGGACGATGTCGTGGCCGTCGTCGCGGAGGACCCGGGTCAGCGCCGTCGCGTAGATGCCCCTGACCCTGACGGTCATAGCGCGTCCTCGTCGGCGGCAAAGCGGACCCGGTCGTGGACCGTCGGCCCCAGCGAGAGCTCTACCTTCTCGTGGCTGAGGACGCGCCCGCCCTCGACCGGGACGCCCCAGGTGTCAAAACGTAGGTAGCCCCGGATGTCGTCGGCGTGGGTGAACAGGTCGCAGTACTCGACGGCGTGTTCCTGCACCTCGCTGGCGCTGTGGGCGAGGTCCATGTCGGAGTACACCGTCTCGCGGCCGTCGAAGAAGGCTTCCAGCGCCGCGGCCGCGTCGTCGGTCGCTTCCACGACGGCCTCGGAGGCGGCTTCGATGGTGTCCTGGTCGACGCCGGCCTCGCGGAGCGCCTGCTGTTCGCGTTGCGTGAAGTGCATACCCGCGAGTCAGTGGCGGAGGGAGGAAAACAGTGCGGAATCGCCTACACGACCATCGCGTTCAACACGAGCATCAACAGCCCGAACATGACGCCGGTCGCGACGATGGTTCGGGGATCGATACGGATGGTGTTCTGGTCTTCGGCGTCGAAATATCGGACCAGTCCTGCGCTGGACATCAGTCCGCCGCCGTCGCTGCCACTCATACTTCACGGTGGTGTGTGACCGACACTAAGCCTTTCGGGTCGCCCGCGAGTGCACGCCGCCGGTACATATGGATAACCCTTATCAGATACCGCGGACTAACGAAAACAGAGTACTATGACGGTTACACTGAAGGACTTCTACGCGGACTGGTGCGGCCCGTGCAAGACCCAGGACCCGATTCTCGAAGACCTCGAAGAGGAGTGGACCGACGTCGAGTTCGAGAAAATAAACGTCGACGAGGAACAGGACGTCGCCAACGAGTACCAGGTACGCTCTCTGCCGACGCTCATCATCGAGAACGAGGACGGCATCGTCGAGCGCTTCGTCGGCGTCACGCAGGCCGACGACATCGACGACGCGCTGCAGCAGGCTTCGGCGTAATTCAGTCGTTTTTGCGGTTCGTCACGCCCGATAGCGGCCGCGCCAGCGTCTCATCGCTGGCGTCGGGGAAGGGCAGGGCTGCCGCCGAAGCGGGACTAGTAGTAGCGCCGCCGGTGCGGTAGCTGAGCGAGTGGAGTAAAGTATACCGCGCGCCGGCGGCGCGCGGTTTCACTTCTCGCGACCAGCGGGAGCGAGAAGGTCGTTTTTAGCGTAGATTTTTGCGAACCCGCTCCCCGCAGCGCGCTCTGTGAGCGCGCGAGGAGAGGGGGTGACATAAAAAGGTACTATTGGAACCGCACGCCGAGGTCGTGCAGGCCGTCGTTGTGGCGGGCAACGTTGATCAGAAGCGGCGTCAGTCCCTCGATCTCGGCGGCGTTGGCGAGCGGGCCGCCGTCCAGCGCGCGAATCCCCTCGATGCCCTCGGCGAGTTCACAGACGGTGTCCTTGGCGTCGGTGTCGTCGCCGACGACGATGGTGTCCCAGTCGAGGTCGGCGTCGAGGTTGGCCAGCCGGCCGGCCGCGAGGTTGTGGAACGCGCCGACGACGGCGGTGTCGTCGGGGGCGGCGTTTTCGGCCAGTTGTGTGACGCTGCCGGCCCCGGGGCGGTTGTAGTGGAAGCCGTCCTCGTCGCGTTGCATCCCGACCGCGGGGGCGACGAGCGTGGCGTCGTCGAGTTCGTCGGCGACGGCGTCGATGGTATCCGTAAGGTGGTATGCAGGGACGGCGGCAACGACCACGTCGGCGCGGGCGGCGGCCTCCTCGTTCACCAGACCGGCGATTGACGGGTCGTCGTGGCCGCGGCTGGCCAGCTCTGCCTCGTACTCCTCGGCCTTGTTCGCTGCCTTCTGTGCTTTCCGGGAGCCGATGATGATTGTGTGGTTGGTGTCGTCAGCCCAGCGGAGGGCGAGGCCTTGGCCGATGTCTCCAGTACCGCCAAGCAACGCGATGTCCATACCTACGGCGTAGGCCGACCACTGAATAAACGTTGTGTGACAGGTTCACTCAGGTGTAGGTCTCCCAGGCCCAATCGAACCCCCCGGCGAAGGCAATATACAGCGCGCTCCCGAGACCAACCAGATAGCTGAGCCACTGAGTCGCGACGCCAGCAACTGACGTGTCACCGAGCGCGAGGGCAAAGACTGTCGAGAGCGGGACCATCACGAAAAACAGGACGATGATGAACATCCCGACACGGCCCGGTCGATGCACAGATTTGAGGATGTGACTGTGTTCACGCATCGTCCAGTAGGCCGCAACGAGACCGAGTAACTGGCAGATAACGGCGTACAGCGGCACCAGGTCGACCGACGGCTCGCGGATGACTGCACCCCCGACGAGCCCGGCCCAGATGCTCACCAGAAACGCCCAGCCGAACGTCGGCAGTCGTCGCATACCCGGGGTCTCTGTCCCGGCAGTGAAACCGTTGCCGTTTGCTGCTGGTCGGGTAATAGCTGGCGACCCGCCTCTCGATTATGCCGCGTCGAGAAGCTCGGGCAGGTCGGTGACTGACTCGACGACGGCGCTCGCGCCGTTGTTGGCGAACGTCTGGCGGCCGGCGTCGCCGGTCAGCCCTCCGGTCAGGACGCCGATACCGTAGTAGACGCGGTCGTCGTCGGCTTCGTCGGCGTTGACTGCCGTCGCCACGTCGTCGAGGGTGTCCCCGGCGAAAGCGACCCGTTCGGCGTCGAACCGCTCGGCGAGCGTCCGCAGGGCGGCCGGGTGGGGCTTGCCCTCCTCCCAGTCGTCCATGGTGAAGCGGTGCTCGTCGGGCAGGTCGAGGCCGACCCGTTCGAGCGCGATGTCGGCTTCGGCGGCTGGCCGGCCGGTGACGACGCCGACGGCGAAGCGGTCCTGCAGGGCCGACAGCGTCTCATCGTCCACCAGCAGCGGTTCGTCGTGGATGTACCCCGGCGCGTCGAACGGCGGCTCGCCGCCCTCGATATCCCGGTAGCGGTCGGTGCCGAGATACAGCGTCTGGAACACGTCCCGGAGCTGTTCGGGGTCCCAAGTATCGAAAACCCGGTCTTCTGCGGCGTCATCCAGCAGGTCACGAACCACCGCTTCGGCCGCGTCGAGGCCGCCGCCACGCTCGGCGATAGCGTCAGTGAATGCTGCTATGTCGGCGACAGCAGACTCGCGGCCGGCGAGAACGAACAGCGCGGCTGCATAGGTCAGCTCCCAGTCGTTGTTGAATCCGCCGGCGTCTTTGAACTGCTGGACCGCGGACTTCTCGATAGTGTCGCCGTACACCCGGTCGATGGATTCGACGATGGCTCGCCGATAGGAGTCGGCCACGTCCACCAGTACGCCGTCGATGTCGAGGACGACCGCGTCGACTTGCATGAGCGAGCGAAAGCGGGCCTCACTCAAGCGCCTTGCTATCTCTCGCCCGGTACAGCGTCTCCCCGCCGGGGAGTTGCTCGCGCTCGACGGCAACCGTCGGCTGGTCCCCGCCCAGCGTCGTGAACCAGAACGCCGCCCCGACGGCGTTGGCAACCGTCAGCGTCGGCCGGTGCAGTTCCGGCGGGAGGTTCCGGGCGAAGACGATGTCACATCCTGCGTACACCGCGTGGTCGGGGTCAAGCACGTCGTCGACGACAAACGCGACCCCGTCGGGGACCTCCCGCTCGACGATATCCGTCGCCGTCACGTCGATGCCTCGCTCGACCAGTCGGCCAGCTATGTCAGGGTGGTTTCCGACGCCGACCTCGACGACCGAATCGACGGACGCCAGTCGGTCAACGAGCGAGCCGGTAGTGTCGGGCACGTCGTACAATTTATGAGATGCGGGCGCATATGCGTTCCCATGCACGTCGACATCGTGCCGGTGGGTGAGGTCTCGGCCCAAGTCAAACGCGAGGCCTCGGACGGACTCCGCTCCGTCTACGACTGTGAGGTCTCGATGCACGAGCCACAGTCCATTCCCGCCGGCGCGTACGATGGGGACCGCGACCAGTACCGCGCAGAGGAGTTTATCGACCTCGCCCGCCGGGTCGGCTCCGGGGGCAAAAACATCGCGATCACGCCGAAAGACCTCTTCTACCGCCGTCGAAACTACGTTTTTGGACTCGCTTACCTCGGTGGCTCCGGCAGCGTCATCTCCACGTATCGGCTCCAGACCTCCTCCGACGGCGGCTTCTCGAACCGCTCAGCCGGCGAAATCTTCTCACAGCGGGTTCGAAAAGAGGTCGTCCACGAGGTCGGTCACACCCTCGGACTGGAACATTGCGATAACAAGCGCTGCGTGATGAACTTCTCCCCCACCGTCCGTCAGGTCGACGTGAAGGAAGTCTCGCTGTGTGGCTCCTGCCAGCGGAACGTCCTGTAGTCTGGGAACGGATACCAAACTGATTCGGTATAGCGGCTACATTTCTGTGGTACTTGTACACATGCACGATGAGCAAGAGTCAGTCCCCCGAGCGCGTCGCAGAACTGCGAGAGGTCTTCGTGGCGGTCACCGGTGATGAAGCGGTTACTGAGTCCCAGACAGACGAGCAATCCGACCGCGAACTCGACCCGGATGAGGAGTTCGACCCGGACGAGGTCGCCGACGGCCTAGACGATGCAGTCGCGGGGGCGGAGGCGGACGGCGGCAGCGACCCGGCGGCCTGACGCCGCCACTGCGCGAGTCTACGGCGCGTAGTAGTACTCGCCGGCGTTTTTCTGTTCCCGGTCCAGTTGCGAGTCGGGCTTGTTGATGCGGGGCCGTGAGGTCCGCTCGTCCCGGCGGAAGGTAATGTCGAGGTTCTGCAGGAACTCGTTCATCCCCTCGCGCATGCCCTGTGGCGGCGCGGCGTGGCCGCTTTTCGCCGGCTCCCCGTCGAAGACGAGCAGGCGGTCGGCCAGCAGGTCTATCATGTATATGTCGTGGTCGATGACCATTGCCGTCGCGTCGTGGTTCTCGGCGTACCGGCGGATGGCGGAGGTCGCCATGACCCGCTGTTCCACGTCCAGGTGCGCCGAGGGTTCGTCCAGCAGGTAGAGGTCGGCGTCCTTCGAGAGGCAGGCCGCGATGGCGACCCGCTGGCGCTCCCCGCCCGAGAGGTCGGTGAGTTGCTGTTCCATCACCGACTCGAGCTGGAGCGGTTGTGCGATTTCGGTGTTCCAGTAGGAGCTCCCGAAGTCGTCGGTAATCGACGCGAGGAAGGCGTCGACCCGCATCGGCTGGTCAATTTCGATGTACTGGGGCTTGTAGGCGATGTCGAGGCTGGTGTCGACTTCGCCCGCGGTCGGTTCCAGCCGGCCGGCGAGCATCTTGGCGAACGTCGACTTCCCGATGCCGTTCGGGCCGACGACGCCCAGGACTTCGCTCTCGCGGATGGTGCCGGCCTCTACGTCCAGCGAGAACTCGCCGTCGCCGTAGCTCTTCTGGAGGTCGGGGTACTCGATGACCACGTCGCCGGTCGAGGCCGTCCGGGGCGCGTGCTCCTCGAACTCGATTTCCGTCTGGCGGACGCGCATATTCTCGTTTTCGAGGTAGCCCGAGAGGTACTCGTTGATACCCTTCTTCGTCGATTTGGGCGGTGTGATGATACCGAACGCGCCGGGAGTCCCGTAGGCGACGTTGATGTTGTCCGCGAGCAGGTCGAGGATGGCGAGGTCGTGCTCGACGACGAGCATCGAACGGTCCTCCTCCTCGGCGAGTTCGCGGATGAGCCGTGCGGCAGTCATGCGCTGGCCGATGTCCAGATACGGCGTGATCTCGTCGAGGAAGTAGAAGTCGGCGTCCCGCGCCAGTGTGGCGACGAGCGCGACGCGCTGAAGTTCCCCACCCGAGAGGTCGTCGATGTGGTTGTCGACGACCGGCCCGATGCCGGTCCGCTCGATGAGGTAGTCCAGTTCGCCGCGCTCGTCGGTCTGGTCGAGTAGCTGCCGCGCCTTGCCGTCGAACTGGTCCGGAATCCGGTCGACGTACTGGGGCTTGCGAGCGACGGTCACGTCGCCGTCGCGCATCTGCTCGAGGTACTCCTGCAGCGCGGTCCCGCGGTACTCGTCGAGAATTTCGTCCCAGTTTGGCTCCTCGCCGTAGCGGCCCAGGTTGGGCTGCATCTCGTCGGCGAGGATGCGCACAGCGGTGGTCTTCCCGATGCCGTTCGGGCCGAGAATCCCGGTCACCTGTCCCTCGGCGGGGCTCGGGAGCCCGTACAGTGCGAAGGCGTTCTCCCCGTAGCGGTGGACCGGGTCGTCGGTCAGCTCCTGTGGGAGATTGATGATCTCGATTGCGTCGAACGGACACTTGTTCACGCAGATACCGCAGGACTCGCCCAGACAGATCTCCTCGGAGATGCGGACCTGGTCGGGCTGGCCCTCGAAGGGCTCGTCCTCCTCGTACTCGTCTTCGCGCTTGACGATGCACTCTTTCCCGCTGCGGTTGGGCGGGCAGTAGTTCATGCACTCGTAGTTACAGCGGTCGGGCTGGCACCGCTCTAGGTCGACGACGGCGATACTGTCCTCGGCCATCGTTACGCTCCCGTCGTCAGCAGAATGCCCCACGAGACGAACCACAGCGAGAAGGTCATGAAGCCGATATAGAGCACGTCCTTCGTCGAGAGGTCGTCCGTGTCGATGCCGATCACCCGCAGAATCGGGAACTGTGCTGCGATAGCGACCGCGAGGACGAGCACGCCTTGTGGGTCGTTCGGCGCGGTCGCTAATGCGTTGGAACCGAACGCGGCGGCGATGCCAGCGACGGCTGTCAGCGTCGTGACAGTGAGCCCCCGCATATGGGAACTCATTCCGTCCGCCGTTTCCGTAGCCATACCACACGTTCCACTACCCGCAACCAAAAGGTGCGCGGTTCAGGGCTGTGACGCGGCCGCGAATGCGTGCGCCGTCGAGACTGACTCCTCAATCTTTATGCGCCCGGCGCTTGTGATTACGGGTAATGACGGACTCTGATGGGGAAGCCATCGCAGACCTTCCGCCGAGCGCAAAGCTCGTGTACAAGGTTCTGGAGTACGACGGCCCGCTGACACAGAAAGGCATCGTCGAGGAGTCGATGCTTTCGGCACGGACCGTCCGTTACGCTCTGGAACGACTCGACGAAGTCGGTGTTATCGAAGAAGACGTGTACTTCGCTGACGCGCGGCAGAACCTCTACGAAATCACCGATCAACCGGCGGAAGCGGACGCCGCTGTCTCGGACTGACCGCTTTCTCGCTTGGCTGTTTCGCGACGCGACCACGCGCTATAGTTGAACCGATTTACACACCGATCGCACTGCAGTCGTGCGGGTGTGCATTGACTTTCAATGGCTACTATAGTTACAGCGATGCGACCACGTCGCCCGTCGTCGCAATGGCCGCGAACTCACCGCGTAGTTGCGCCAGCGCCGTCCGGTGGACCAGCGGCGCGTCGAACCGCTCGCCGTCGAGCGCGCGGTCGAACGTCGCCGTCGCGTCGCTCGCGACGACCACGTCGAACCCGCGGTTCTCGGCCATCCGCGCCGTCGTCGAGACGCAGTGGTCGGTCGTCAGCCCGCAGACGACGACGGTCCCATGGCCGCGCTCGCGGAGCCAGGCCTCCAGCCCGGTGTCGACGAACGCGCCGTTGACGCGCTTCACGAACGTCGCTTCGCCCGGTTCTGGTTCCAGTTCCGATTTGAACGCAAAGCCCGGCTCTCCCCGCCGGAGCGGCGAGTCCGGCTCCGTCGAGTCGTGCCGGACGTGGACCACGGGGAGGTCGCGCTCGCGCCACGCCGCGAGCAGGCGCGCCGCGTTCGCCTCGGCGTCGGAGTTGTTCCGGGTCCCCCACCGCGACTCGTCGAACCCCTGCTGGAAGTCCACCAGCACGAGCACCGGGGCCGAAGGAAGCGAGAGCGGTGCCATCAGTCGGCCGGCTCCGGCGCGGGCGTCTCGACGAGCCACTCCGATTTCGGATGCTCGCGCGTCACAGTCATCGGACATTCGTCGGGGGCCTGGGCCTCGTCCGAGGACAGCATGTACTGGGGCCACTCGCGGTCGCCCTCGACACCCCAGTCGCCGATGTCGGCGTGGGGGCAAACGCCGTCGTACTCTTCGAGGCGACCCTGGATGACCTCGCGGGCGTGCTGGCCGGCCTCGGTGTCGGCGGTGACGTTCAGGTCCTCGAACAGCGCCCGGGGCTGGAACGTAATCTCCAGGCCGACCGGACAGTAGCGGCTCTTCCGCGTGTCGTAAAACGGCGCGCGGCAGGTCGGGAACATCGGTTCGCCGCCGAAGCAAAACTCCCAGTAGGGGTCGTCGGTGTCGGTCGGAATGTCCTCAGGCCAGGGCTCCGGGTCGTGGACGTGCAGGAACTGGAGGATATGCCAGAGGCGGTCGTGGTACTCGGCCTCCGTCAGTGGCCGCTCGGGCGGTCGGAAGAACGTCACCAGCGAGGCCCGCTCGCTGTGGTCCTGATAGGTGTCCAGATATTCCAGGACCGTCCGGCCGAGGTCGAACAGCGCGTCGGGGTCGCTCATCGACGGGACGGCCGTGTACAGCGGCTCGCCGTCCCGGACCGACTCCGCGCCGAAGAAACAGGGGAACGGCGTGCCGTTTCGCTCGCCGGTCAGCCCCTCGCTGAAGGTCCGCCAGTGGTCGGCGACCCAGTCGGGCGCGGCCCCGCGCTCGACCCGGTCGGCCAGCGTCGCCTGGTCTACGAGCCTGCCGACGACTGTGTCGGTCATACACTGACTGTGGTGCTACAGCGGAATTTAGCTGTCGTTTTCGGCGGTTCGGCCCGCCGTTGAATGCTGTCCGCTCGCCGACCTCTACGACGGCACGACGGTAATCGTGCTGCCGCGGTCGATCGCTCGCTCTAGTTCCTCGGCGATGCCCGACCCGCGAGAGACCTGAATCTCGCCGCTGCGGGAGACCGTCGCGGTGAAGAGGTACTCGCCGTCGGCCTGCAGTTCGACCGTGTCGCCGGCGTGGCCGTCGAGCGGGACGATGACGTGCCGGGACGTGACTTCCGGCTGGACGATTTCGCCCTGCTTGCCGCCGGACTCGGTCTGTGGGCCGCCCGAGGGGCCGGACGGTCGTTCCTCGAAGGTTCGCACGTCGATGTCGATGCCGAGGCGATTCTCCACGTCGGAGATGCGGCCGCCGCCCTTGCCGATGACCTGCGAGATGTCGTCGTCCTCGACCCAGACGACGGCGGTGTTGGGCCCGCGCAGTTCGACCTCGACGTGGCCCCGCGCGATGGAGCGTATCTCGCGTTCGACCTCCTGCTTGGCGAGGCGGTCGACGCCGGAGTCCTGCTGGTCCTCGTCGTCGTTCAGCGGGACCGTGACGACCTGGCGGTTGAACGTGTATATCTCGTACTCGGGGCGACCGGTCTCGAAGTCCTTGACCATGATGACCGGCCGCGCGAGGTCCTCCTCCATCAGGCCCTGCGGGACCTTGACCTCGGTCGAGACGTCGTAGACGGTGTGGACCTCGCCGGCCTCGATGTAGACGACGGTGTCGACGATTTGCGGGATGAGCCCGAGTTCGACGCGGCCGATGAGCCGCTGGAGCGCGTCGATGGCACGGGTGGCGTGGACGACCCCGACCATGCCGACGCCGGCCAGTCGCATGTCCGCGAACACCTCGAAGTCGTCGGTCTTGCGGACCTCGTCGTAGATGGTGTAGTCCGGCCGGACCATCAGCAGGGAGTCGGCGGTCTTCTCCATGGACCCGCCGAGTTCGGTGTACTGGGTGATGTTCGGGCCGACCTGGAGGTCCCGCGGTTTCTCCATCGTCTTGACCGCGTAGTCGGCGTCGACGAGGAACTCGCCGACCGCCTGTGCGAAGGTGGACTTCCCCGCCCCGGGCGACCCGGAGATGAGGACGCCGCGCTGGTGCTCGGTGAAGCGGTCACGGAGTTCGTCGGCGTACTCGTAGTCGTCGAGTTCGGTCTTGACGATGGGCCGGACAGCCGTGATTTCGAGCGCGTCCGAGAAGGGCGGTCGCGCGATGGCGATGCGGTAGTCCCGGAACTGCGTGATTGTCATGCCGGGCTCGTCGAGTTCGAGGAAGCCGTCCGGCGAGGCGCGCGCGCTTTCCTCGATGTCGGCGGCGTACTCCCGAAGTTCGCTCTCTGTCGCGGGGTCGTCGCGGATTGGTGTGTACTGCATATCGCCGATAGACCCCTTCTTGGCGTAGGGCTGGACGCCGACTTTGAGGTGGACGCTCATCGTCCCCTCGTCGAAGAAGTTCTCAATCTGGAGCCGGTCGACCGTCCGCTTTACCGGCTCGACGAACTTCACGGCGAGCCCTTTCGCGCGGGCGACCTCGGCCTGTACGTCGTCGCTGGTCACGAGTGTGGCGTCGCGGTCACCGGCGATGTCCCGGATGAGCGCGTCAATCTGCCCTTCTCCGGCCTCCCGTTTCTCGATGGCGTCGGGCCGCCGACCGACGTACTCCACGTCGATGAGGCCGTCTTCGGCCAGGTCGACGAGCGTCTGGAGTTCTTCCAGTCCCTCCCAGCCCGTCTCGCGGCCGTCGTTCGCCTGTGCTTCGAGTTCGCCGACGACGGCCTCGGGAACGACGACCGTCGCGCCGGCAAAGCCCATGCCATCGACATCCGTGTCGGGGTCGGCATCAGCCTTCACTTGGTCGGACACGCGGCCGTCGATGACCACGCTCGTGTCCGGTACAATTTCCATACGCGAACGTTGGAGACTGCCGTTGATAAGGGTGTGGAGTCTGCACCGCTACAGGCTCCGTTCGCGGGTCCCCGGCCCTGAGTCGAGCGTCGACGCACTCGCTGGTCCCGAATCGCGTCCCGCGATTCGCTGTGGCACGTCGCCAACAGCATCACGGACATCTGTTGTGCGACACAGCGGAGCCGTTCCTGCATCACGCAGCCTCGTCGGCGGTCGGGAGTTCGACGACGGCGACGGCACCCCGGTTCCCGTCCGCACGGTCCTCGAACCAGACGTCGCCGCCGTATCGGTCGAGCATCACGCGGACGAAGTAGAGGCCGAACCCGACAGACCCGGAGCTTTCGGACGTGACCGCTTCCTCGAAGATAGCGGTTTTCTGGTCGTCATCGATGCCGGGACCGTTGTCGGCGATACGGAGAGTAACGGCCCCCGAGTCCACGCTAGCGGAGGCTGTGACTGTCGGTGCCTCGCTGTCGTTGTGCTCGACGGCATTCTGGAACAGGTTCTCGACGACCGACCCGAGCAGATTATCGGCACGGACGGCCGGCAGCGAGTCGGTCTTGACGGTGACGGTCAGGTTGTCGTGACCCTGCCGGAATTTCGCGGCCTTCTCGGCGAGGATCGATTCGAGGTCGACCGCTCCGAGGCCGCTGTCGTCCTCGCCCGCCACGGTTCGTGTCACCGATCGGACTTCCTGGGCCATCCGTGCGAGGTCATCCGTCCACTCGTCGATGGTCGCCACGCGGTCGGCAGCCTCCCCCTCGACGAGTCCGTCGAGTCGGTCGACGTGACCCTGGACGACCATCAGCCCGTTGAGCAGGTCGTGTCGTAGAGCACTGTTGAAAAACCGGAGTTGCTCGGAGCGCATCTCCAGTAGTTCACGGCTCTCCCGGAGCGCACGCTCCTTTTCGACCCGGTCAAGCGCGTTTTCGGTCGTCGTCGCAAGCGTATCGGCGAAACGACAGTCGTCCTCAGTGAACCCATCGTGGTCCGGGCCTGCACTGATCCCCAACACGCCATGGTCTCCAAGCGGGTACAGTAACGACCCGCCGATGTCGACTGGCAGTTGGGTGTCCGACGCTTCTATCGGTGCGCCGCATCTCGGTTCGCCCGATTCGAATACCTGCCAGACATCGCTGTCTCCCGGCTCAACGACAGGATTTTCAGGCACGTCCCCGCGTCTGTATGCGTCGGCGAGCGCGTCGGTGAACACCGCTGACTGAAGGGCGTTCGCGCCCTCGTCGTACATCATCGTGCCCGCGTATGGATACTCGAGTAATTCGTCGACGGTATTCACCGCAATCTCCAGCACTTCCTCGGGCGTCTCGGCGCTGAGGAACCGCTGGGAGACTGACTGAAGGCTCGCGAGCGTTCGCTCGCGCTGCTTCTGGAGCTTGATATCCCGTAACACCAGGACGTACCCCTGTTCGCGGTCGTACTGGTCACGGATCGGTGTCTTGTTGAGGTCGTACATCTTGGCTTCGCCGCCGTCCGTGCTGACTGTCCCGTCCTCCAATACGTGCTCTTCCCCGTCCCGCACGGCATCCAACAACCCGGGAAGAACACGGCGTATCGGCGTTCCGACCGGCGATTCGCCGTCGAGAAGCCGGAGCCCGGCCGGGTTCGCGTCGATGAGCCGTGCCGACTCATCGAGTATCATGACGGGGTCGTCCATCTCTTCGAGGACGATGTCTGGCGCGAGCGGTTCGACGCTGAGGAAGTCATACCGAAAGAGCGCAAGTGCGATGAGACCGGCCTCAACTGAAAAAAACACCGAGGTCAGATTCAGCCCCGGGTGTGGACTGAACCCGGCTTGGAAAGCGATGTTCCCGACGAGGGTAACCAACACCGCCAGCAGTATCACCGCGGTCTGGCGCCGAAAGATGTTCCGCGAGGAGATGAGAAACCGAGCGAGCAGGCCCAGAGAGACGAGGATAGGTGGGTACGCGAAGAGGAGCGGCCAGATGGCGGACGGTCCCTGTGACGCGACGACCGGTAATGTGAGGCCGTTGACCGTCCGAACTGGGATCCCACTGAAAGTCACTGTCTCCAGCACCGCTACCCCGCCGACGACTGCGTAGACGGCTACGAGTGCTCGTCGCCGTCGGCGGGTGAGCACCGCACCGTGACCGGTATAGACAAGAGTGAAAAGCAGGAAATACGCTGGTGCGAGGAAGAGCAGTCCGGCAGACGCGGCCAGCAGGACGCCTGAAATCGGTGACCGTGGAGCGACGACAGTCCCGGCCGCACAGAGGCCGGCCAGCCCCGGTGGAATCGCCATCATCGATAGCGCATGCGAGGCGGGGTGGTCACGATGCCGGCGAGCGAAGTAGCCGATACCGAGTCCGGCGAGGCCACCCCCGGACAGCACAGCGGCGACGAGCAAGACGGGCGTAAGCCGCATTACACCTCAATTGTCGATCGAATCCCGTGTATCTTCCTCCCCCGTTATCAAACTAGAAACTTACCGGTTCGATACCTGCCGGGTTCGGGGGACTCTTGACCCACCACACACTCCCGCTGGTATGAGCGTCATCGACCTCACCGAAGACCTTGTCGCGATTCCCAGCCATGCGGACGAGTCCACGGCAGGGGCGTTCATCGCTGAGTGGCTCCGCGAGCACACGACCGGCGCGGTAAACCGCGACAGCCACGGCAACGTCATCGCCTGCAAGGGGCAGGGCGACGACACGCTCGCCCTCGTCGGCCACCACGACGTGGTCCCGCCGGACGACTCGCAGGTCGACGCCGACGGCGAGTACGTCGTCGAACAGCGCGACGGTCGCCTCTACGGTCGGGGCACGGCGGACATGAAAGGGTGTGTCGCCGCGGCGATGCTGGCCTTCCGGGACGCCGACCCCGCCGGCGAACTGGTCTTTGCCTCCTTCGTCGGCGAGGAACAGGGCGGGGTCGGCTGCCAGGCCGCCATCGAGGATGGCTTCGCGCCCGACTACGCCGTCGTCGGCGAGGGGTCGACCGGCTACTCCGCCCCTGGCACCACGGATGTGGCCGTCGCGCACAAAGGTCGGCGCGGGTCGACGCTGGTCGCCGAGGGCGCGGCGGCCCACGCGAGCGAACCCGACGCCGGCGCAAACGCCATCTACCGCGCGACCGACGCCGTCGACGTGGTCCGGGACCTCGACTTTCCCGAGACAACCGTGCTGGGCCACGAGCTGAGCGGGAGCGTCGCCGTCACGGAGATCGACGGTGGCTCCGCGTGGAACGTCATCCCCGAGCGATGCGAGGTCACCGTCGACGAGCGGACGGTCCCCGGCGAGCGCGCGCCGCTCGACCGCGCCGAGGCCGTCGACGGCGTGACCTGGCGCGTCGACCAGGACCTCCCGCCGATGGCCTGCGGCGACGCCGACTTCGCGGATAGGGTGCTGGACGCCGCCGCTGATGCGCAGGACAGCACGCCCGAGCACGTCGTCAAACCGCACGCGACCGACGCCGGCTGGCTCGCCCAGGCCGGAACGGACTGTGTAATCGTCGGTGCGGCCGAACCCGGCGAGGCCCACACCGCCGACGAGAGCGTGTCGCTGGCCGTCCTACAGCGGTGCCGCGAGGTCTACGAGCGCGTCGCCGAGTCGTGGCCGTCCGAGTGACTGCCGACTGTGCCGTGTCGCCCTGATAGGCCCTATTCGCTCGTGCACCCCTTACCGGCGGCATCGGGTCTTTACCGTCGCCGGCCTAACCCCGCCGTATGGCAACAGCGAGCGAGGACACCGAGTCCACGTACGAGCAGTTTCTGGATCACGTCCGCCGCCTCCACTACGTCCAGGACGCCGGCGGCGTTCTGAACTGGGACCAGCAGGTGATGATGCCCGACGCCGGGACGCCGGCCCGCGCGAAACAGACCTCCGCCATCTCGACGCTCCATCACGAACTGCTGACCGACGACGACCTGGCCGAGTGGCTGGACGAACTCGACGACGCCGACCTCGACGCCGAACAGGAAGCCGTCGTCCGGGAGGTCCGCCGGGACCACGAGCGGGCGACGAAGGTCCCCGCCGACCTCGTCGAGCGCCTCTCTGAGGCCTCTTCGAACGCCCTGCCGGTCTGGAAGGAGGCCAAGGCCGAGGACGACTTCGATGCCTTCGCCGACACGCTCGAAGAACTGGTCGAACTCCGCCGGGAGTACGCCGCGGCCATCGACCCCGACCGCGACCCCTACGAGGTCCTCTTCGAGGAGTACGAGCCCTACCTCGGCATCGACACCGCCGAGGAAGTGCTGACGGACCTCCGGGACGCGCTCGTCCCGCTCATCGACGACATCGCCGACAGCGACGTGACCCTCGCGGACCCGTTCGAGGGGACCTACGACGACGACACCCAGCACGGCCTCGTCGAGACCGCGCTGGACACGCTGGGCTACGACTGGGACCGCGGCCGACTGGACACCGCGCCCCACCCCTTCTCGATGGGGACGCAGTTCGACGCCCGCGTCACCACCCGTTTCACCCCCGAGGACCCGCTGGACGCGCTCGGGTCGACCATCCACGAGTTCGGCCACGCCACCTACACGCTCGGTCTGCCACAGGAAGCGTACGGCACGCCGCTCGGCGACAACCGCGACCTCTCGGTCCACGAGTCCCAGTCGCGCTTTTGGGAGAACCACGTCGGCCGCTCGGAGCCGTTCTGGGACTTCTTCGCCGACACCGCCAACGACCACCTCGGGACCGACGCCACGCCCCGCCAGTTCTACGAGGCCGCAAACGAGGTGTACGACGACAACCTCATTCGGGTCGAAGCGGACGAACTGACCTACCACATGCACATCATCGTCCGCTTCGAAATCGAGCGGGACCTCATCCGCGGGGACCTCGAGGTGTCCGAAGTGCCCCAGGTCTGGAACGACAAGATGGAGGAGTACCTCGGCGTCCGGCCCGACACCGACGCCGAGGGCTGTCTGCAGGACATCCACTGGACGAACGGGGCCTTCGGCTACTTCCCGACCTACACGCTCGGGTCGGTGCTGGCCGCGCAACTGGACCACCACGCCCGCGGGGACATCGACGGCTTCGACGACCACGTCCGGGCCGGTGAGTTCGACCCCATCCACGACTGGCTCACCGAGAACATCCACCAGCACGGTGCTCGCTACCGGACCGACGACCTCGTCGAAGAAGCGACTGGTGAATCCTTCACCGCCGACCACTTCCTCGACTACGCCGAGGAGAAGTACCGTTCGCTGTACGACTGCTGACACGACGGTCGACAAACGTCGTTCCAGATATCGACTCTGATACTATTGGGCTATTCGTTTTATATTCCCCGCCCATTGTGGCGACTACTATGGCTGAGAGACCGACGGAAAACGTACGGGGTCAAACGGGTGCGGGGATCGAAACGGACATCGAAGACGAGGTCGCGGAGAACATCGATACAGAGGCCGGCTACAGCCACACCGCTGCGAGCGAAATCCAGACGATGCTGGCCGAGGTGGAGGGGTCGTCGGTCGGAATCGCGGAGGAAACGGCCGACATCCGCGAACAGGCCGCCGAACAGTACGAGAGCCTGACAGACATCGCAAACGAGGTGTCGAACCTCTCTGCGTCGGTCGAACAGATAGCGTCCTCCTCCGAGGAGGTGTCCGCGGCTTCCCGCGAAGCGAAGGAACTCGCCGAGCGCGGGCAGGGCAACGCCGACGACGTTCACGAGGCGATGGAGAACATTCAGCAGGCGGCCGACAGCGTCGCCGAGGATGTCAAGACGATACAGCAAAGCGTTCAGGAGATCGACGAAATCGTCGACGTCATCAACGACATCGCCGACCAGACCAACATGCTGGCGCTGAACGCGTCTATCGAGGCCGCTCGCGCCGGTGAGGCGGGCGAAGGGTTCGCCGTCGTCGCAAACGAAGTCAAAAGCCTCGCCGAGGAGTCACAGGAGCAAGCGACGACTATCGAGCAGATGATCGACGGCATCCAAGACGATACCGAGAACGCCGTCGAGAGCCTCGAAGAGAGCAACGAAGAGATTGACGCGGGAATCGACACGGTCGAAGAATCGACCGAAATCCTCGAAGAGATCGACGACACCGTCCGCGAGGTCAACAACGGTATCGAGGAGGTCGCGACAGCCACGGACCAGCAGGCCGCCTCGACTGAGGAAGTGGCCAGTATGATCGACCAGTCCACGGGCGCAGCCAAAGATATCGCCGACAGTACGGCCGATATCGCCGAGGAATCCGACGAGCAAACAGACCTTCTCACCGACATCAATCAGGCGATGGACGACCTCGTCGCGGACCTCCAGCGCAACAACTGAACAGCCTGCACACTTCGGCCATACAGTTCGAAGCACCCGAGTCGAACCAGTCGTTTATTCGTCCGGGTGGCGTACGGCCGGTATGCGACCGGATCTGGACCCAGAACAGCTCGACCGCTACTCCCGGCACATCATCATGAACGACGTCGGGCCAGAGGGCCAGGCCGCACTGCTCGACACCGACGTGCTGGTCGTCGGGGCCGGCGGCCTCGGCGCGCCGGTGCTCCAGTACCTCGCGGCTGCGGGTATCGGTCGGCTCGGTATCGTCGACGACGACACCGTCGAGCGGTCGAACCTCCAGCGGCAGGTCATTCACGGCGACGACGATGTGGGGCGGCCGAAAGTCGACAGCGCCGCGGAGTTCGTCACGGGCCTCAACCCCGACGTGAGCGTCGACCGCCACGAACTGCGGCTGGCCCGGGAGAACGCTGCCGACTTGGTGGCCGACTACGACATCGTCGTCGACGCCTCCGACAACTTCGCCACGCGCTTTCTGGTCAACGACGCCTGCACGCTCTCGAACACGCCGTTCTCCCACGGCGCTATCTTCCAGTTCGAGGGGCAGGTGACGACGTTCTCCGGCGACAGCCCGTGTTACCGCTGTCTGTTCCCCGAAGCGCCGCCGGAGGGGACCGTCCCCGACTGCGCGACCGCAGGCGTGCTGGGCGTCCTACCGGGCACTATCGGCTGCATGCAGGCGACCGAAGTCGTCAAGCTCGCCATGGACTACGGCGAGACCCTGGAGGGCCGGCTCATCGCCTACGACGCCGCCGAGATGTCCTTCGAGGAAATCCCCGTCGCGGCCAACCCCGACTGCCCGGTGTGTGGCGACGACCCGGCCATCGCCAGCGTCGCCGACGCCAGCTACGAGGGCCGCTGTTCGCTCGCTGAGGACTGACCGGCCCGCGCTCCGGTACCGTTCTCACAGCTGATACTGCGGAACCGAGGTTTATGTCACGATAGCCACGAGTCGGGACAACGTCCCACATGTCCCGCCCCGACCACGCGCCCCACCCCTTTTCCGTCCGCCTCCAGAAGCCCGGCTACGTCGAACTGGTGTTCTCGCTGGTGCTCGTCTGGGGCTTCGGCGATGCGCTGTCGACGCTGTTCGCCGCGCAGTTTGCCGGGCCGGGACTGGAGGCTAACCCGTGGATACGGACCCTCCTCATCCACGAACCGCTGCTCGTGATTGCCCTGAAGATGGCTGTCGTCCTCTACGTCGGCGTCGTTCTGCTGGAGTGTCGCGACGTGGTCGAGCGAGTCCCGCTGTGGCGGGCCTGGCTCCTCGGCGTCGTCGCCGTCGGCGCGGTCGTCGTCCTCGGCAACACCTACGTCGGCTTGGCCGCGGCCGCCGCCTAGGCCCGGACGGTCCCGAGTTCGACGACGGCGTCCCGCGGCGGCGTCTCGAACAGGTCCGGATGGACGAGTGCCGCCAGGAACTCAAGCGTGTCTACGAGCCGCGGCCCCGACCGGTTGACGTAGTGGTGGCCGTCCATCACGTACGCCCGGCCCTCGCGGACGGCCGTCAGGTCGTCGAAGCCGGGGCGGTCGGTCAGGTCGGCGCGGTTCTCGCGAGTCTGTGCCACGTCGAAACCACAGGGCGCAGCCACCAGCACCTCGGGGTCGTACTCGCGGACCGCCGTCCACTCACGCGGCCGGGAGTGCGCGCCGGACTCTTCCATTCCGTAAGTGCCGCCGGCCGTCTCGATCATTTCCGGGACCCAGTGGCCGGCGACCATCACCGGGTCCAGCCAGTCCAGCACCGCCACGCGAGGTGTCGTCTTGGCCCGTGCTGCCGTCGTCTCGACGGCCGCGACCCGGTCCCTGAGGTCGGCGACGAGTTCGGCGGCGCGGTCGTCACGCCCGACCGCTGCACCGACCCGGTGGATGGAGTCGAACAGGTCGTCGAGGCTGTGGACATCGAGTGTCAGTACGTCGGCGTCCAGTCCCAGTTCCTCGACGGCCTCGGCGACCAGCACGTGATCGACGGCACACACGTCACAGACGCCCTGAGTGACGATGAGGTCGGGTTCCAGTTCCGCCAGTGTCTCGTGGTCGATGGCGTAGACGCCGTCGCTCTCCTCGGCGGCCGCGACCTGCTCGTTTATCTCGCCGCTCGATGCTGTCGGGTCGACGCGCGAGCGGTTGACCGACGGCTTCTCGCGGGCCGCTGGCGGATGGTCGCACTCATGTGAGACACCGACCGGCTCGACACCGAGCGCGTAGACGATCTCCGTCGCCGAGGGCAGGAGCGTGACGACTCGCATACTCCGACCTTGGTCCGCGCGGACAAAAACCTGCGTCCGCCGCCTCGCACGCTTCGTTACGCTTACCCTCTGTCGCCGACGAGACGCGGGTATGGAAGTCAAGTCGCGACACCACCTCCGTTCGGACGAGGTTGACACCATCACGACGGCGCTGTCGGAGAATCTCGGTGTCGAACTCGACGCGGATAGCTTCGAGAAGGTCGAGTTCGACGACAGCGACTGGGACGTCGTCCTCGTCGACGGCGACCCGCTCGTCCTCTACCTAGATCGCGAGGGACCCCGTCCCTCGGATGGAGGCGGCGAAGCCGCCGAGAAAGAGCCGTTCCTCACAGTACAGGGCGCCAACCAGCACCCGCCCGAGAAACACGTCGTCACCGTCGACGCCGGGGCCGTCTCCTTTGTCTCAGACGGCGCGGACATCATGCGGCCGGGCATCACCGAGGCCGACGACGACATCAGTGAGGGCGATTTGGTCGTCATCAACGAGGAGTCCCACGGGAAGTTCCTCGCTGTCGGCCGCGCGCAGACCGACGGCGACGATATGGTCGGCGACAGCGGGAAAGTCGTCAAGTCGCTCCACCACGTCGGCGACGATCTGTTCGAGTTTTCGGTGTAGGGCAGTTCTGTACTCGCTTCAGTCACACCAGCGGCCGGAGCCCGAACCGGTCGAAGCCACGGTCTAACGTAACTCTGAGGAGCGCTTCGGCCACGCCAGCGCCCACGGCAACGCCGAGCAACAGGGGCCAGACGGTGAGATACGACGACAGCGGGTGGAGATGCGTCCCGTAGAGCCATTCAACCACCGTGTTGCCGAGTAGCCAGAACGTCACAAGCACCGGCGTGACGAGCGAAAGACGACTACAGAGATACAGCGGGACGGCACCCGTGAGGAACATCCCGACGGCGGCATAGCTGGCCCCGAACGCAAGGGTCGCCGTGTCGTGTGATGAAAAGTGGACGCCGTTCGCAAACAGCCACGACAGTACGCCGATGGCATAGAGGATGCCACCGACGGCTGCGACGGTACTGGGCGTTGACCTGATGGAGGGCAGGCGCATCGGTGTCAGTGTTCGTTCCATCACCTAAATAACGTTTTGTGCAGCCCACGTCGTTCTCGGTCGTCACCACGGCCGATCAGGGTGTGCTGTGGCGATACGTTCGATGGACGAAAAGTTGAAACGGGTAGCGAACGCCGTGAGTGACATGGGACTGATGAGCAAGATCCTCGGGGAGTCTGGGTCCTCTCGGAACACCGAGGATTACGTCGAACTGAACGCGAACGAATTCGAGATGACCGGGACGGAACTCGAACGTCAGGTCCGTATCGCCCGCATCAGTGACAAGCAGGACGTCATCGAGATCAAAGACGCCGTCTACGACGGCGACGTGGTCGTCGCGGATATCACGCGCCACTCCACACAGGACCGCACGATGGAACACATCAGCGACGAGCTCAAGCAGGTCGCCAACGAGGTCGGCGGCGACATCGTCCAGAAGGACGACGACCAGCTCATCATCACGCCGGCTGGCGTCGGCATCTCTCGGGAACGACTCGGCCGATAGGCGTGTGCTAGTCGGGTCGGCGGGACCTCGCTGTTCGGTCGACCTTGTCAGCTTATCTCAGTCTAACTGCCGGTTTTCGGGGGCTTCAATGCGTTTTTCGGTGTCGCCACGCTAAGGGCGGCAATGACTGAACCGGCGATACGCGCTAGCGGGTTACAGAAGCGCTACGGCGATGTCCAGGCACTCGACGACCTGGAACTGACAGTCGAGCAAGGCGAGTTCTTCGGCCTGCTCGGCCCGAACGGGGCCGGCAAGACGACGTTCATCAACACGCTGGTCGGCCTCGTCCACAAGGACGGGGGAACCGCGGAGGTGTTCGGCTTCGACGTGGAGGACGACTACCGCGAGGTCCGCGACCGTATCGGCGTCGCACCACAGGAGTTCAACGTCGACCGCTTTTTTCCCATCATCGAGGTGCTGGAACACAAGGCGGGCTACCACGGTATCAGCCGGGCCGAGGCCAGAGAGCGGGCCGAGGACGCGCTGAAGACCGTCGGCATCTGGGACAAGCGCGACACGCGCTTCGACTGGCTCTCCGGCGGGATGAAACGGCGGTTCGTCCTCGCCCGCGCGCTCGTCTCGAACCCGGACCTGCTCATCCTCGACGAGCCGACGGCGGGGGTCGACGTCCAGCTCCGCCACGACCTCTGGGAGATTATCAACCGGATGAACGACGCCGGGACCACAATTTTGCTGACGACTCACTACATCGAGGAGGCCGAGCGGCTCTGTGACCGGGTGGCCATCATGGACGACGGGCGGAAAGTCGAGGTGGCGACCCCCGACGACCTGATGGCCCGCGGGACGGACACTATCGTCCTCGAGCTCGCCGAGATGCCGCGAACGGCCCCGCGACTCGACGTTGAGGGAATCACCGACATCGAACTGACCGACGAAGGGCTGGCTGTCACCGCGATGGGCGGGAGCCAGACTGCGCCCGCGATAATGCGTGAACTCGAATCGCAGGGCCACACCGTCACCTCGCTGGAGATCCGCCGCGCGTCGCTCGAAGAGGTGTTCGTCGACATGACCCGCGACGACCGCGAGTACGCGGAGGTGTCGGCATGAACCCGAACGCGACGCAGTTCCTGACACTGGCCCGGCGGGAAGTGCTGCGGTTCGTCCGCCGGCCGTACAACACCTTCCTCCCGCCGATTATCACGAACGCGCTGTATTTCTCTGTGTTCGGCGTGATTCTGGGGAGCCGAATCGGCGAAATCGCGGGCGTGAGCTACCTCCAGTTCGTCCTGCCGGGACTGGTCGTGCTCGGAGCCATTTCGGACAGTTTCGAGAACGCCTCCTTTACTATCTTCCACGGGCGCTGGAACGACTACATCCAGGCCGTGCTCACGTCCCCGATGTCGAACCGGAGCATGGTGGCCGCCTACGTCTCGGCCAGTGCGCTCCGTGGTATCGTCACGTCCTTGCTCATCGTCGGCGTCGGGCTGATATTCACGTCCGTCCCCGTCGCCAACCCCCTGTATCTCGTCTCGTTCCTGCTGGTGATTACCACGCTGTTCGGCGGGCTCGGTGTTATCGGCGGCCTCTGGGCGAGCGACTTCGACTACCTGACGGTGATGAACCAGTTTATCCTCCGGCCGCTGGTGTTTTTCGGCGCGGTGTTTTACTCGCTGGAAGTCCTCCCGGCGTTCTGGCGCAGCGTCTCGTTGCTCAACCCGATGGTATACATGGTGAACGGCGTCCGCTACGGGATGATCGGTGTCACCGAAATCGATCCGAACACGTCGCTGGCCGTCCTGACCGGGACGACCGTCGTCGTGTTGTCCATCGACTTCCTGCTGTTCAAGCGCGGCTACGGGCTCGCCGAATAGCGCCGTCGCTCGGGTCCCTCCATGGCCGGTAAAACTGGGCTGCGGGCTCGATGCCTGACCTGGCCGCGAATGCCGGATTGGGTCCGCTCCGGCGGGCGGACAAACTATGACAGGCTGCCCCGGAATCCGCGTCCGTGGCAACACGAGGGGTGTCTCGTGCCCCGGATACTTGTGAGCGCCTCCGGGTGAGGCGTATGTGAATGTATGCCACAAGCGTATTTAGATGTGACGCCCGTCTGACGCTGTGTGATAATGGCGGTACTCGGTCCGGAAGAACCAGCAGCTACGAGCCACGTATCGCCGGCACTCACGACTCGCGCCCGACGACCGGCCTCAGACGTTGTCCGGGGCGTCGGCGTCGTCCTCGACCGAGCGCTTCAGCGAATCGCGGCGCGCCTTCGCGTCGCGGTCGGTCGCTTCCTCAAGGAAGTCGTTCTTGATGGCGACGGCGTCTTCGGCCGCATCGACGTTGCCTTCGGCTATGACCTCCTCCGCAGGCCGCTCATCGATGTGCAGCGCGAGTTTGTCCTTCTTCGAGCCGTACTCGACGCGGCCCGCGACGACCCGCTCGAACACGGGGTTGTCCGGGTCGTCGACGACCAGCAGGTCGTTGCCTTCGTACTCTTCCGTATCGGTCACTTCGCCGAAGTACTCCTCGACGAACGCTTCCATGTCAGGGACGCGGTCTTCGAGATGCTCGCCCCGTCGCATCTTGTACTCTCGCATGGGCGAGTTTTTGCGAGGGGCTGTCTTACCCTTTGCGTTCACTCCTCGTCACGGGTGATAAGTGACCCCTTGTGACATTCCGGACAGAAGTCCCCGGCACGCAACGATGTCGACTCCACTTCGGTGGTGAAGCCACACTCTGGACAGGCAAACTCGCCCTCCGGAACCGTCACGGCGCTGTCGCTGGTCGGTTCGACGCTCGAATCGTCGTCCGTTCCGGTGTCGACCGGCATTGTCTCCGGCGACCAGCCGTCCCCGTCATCTCCCGGCTCATCGGGCCACTCACCGGGCTGTCGGTCGTCGCCAGCCGGCTCTGATTCCTCTTCCTCGCCGAGAATGAGTCCGTCGTCTTTCTCGGGGTCGGTCTCGTCTTCGGGTACCGGCTCCTCGCCTTCCGCGTCCGGCACGTCGACCGTCGTCGTCGGCTCGTCCAGTTCCACGTCGCCGCTCTCCTCCTCGCCGTCGTCCCCGTCGTCGATAATCTCGGCGTCGTCGGCGGACGGGTCGACCGACTCCCCGTCGTCCGCGTCGTCGAGTCCCGCGTCCCCCGGCGCTTCGACCGGGTCGTCGACGCTGTCCCAGCCGTCCGACCGCTCCCTTTCCTCGTCATCGGGACTGACTGTGCTCTCAGCCGGGTCGTCTTCCGGCTGTGACTCGGTCTCCGGCCTTTCGGATCCGGACTCTTCTTCGACGAGGTCGCTGGCGATGTCCGACGGTGTCTCGATAGCCGTTACCTCCTTGTTTTCCGAGACAATTCGCGTATTTCCACACCGCTCACAGGTCTCCCGTTCCTGGATGGTGATGACGACTTCGCTACCCTGCTCTTCGCGCTCGCGCTCGACGGTGGTCTCACCGTACTTGTGCCCGAGGACGGAACATTTGAGACCCATTGCCAGAACTTCCCACCGTGGCGTACTTAAACCCTGCCCGTTGGCTCCACCGCTCGTGACAGAACGCTACCCCGTTTCGCGACGCTGCTACATTAATTTCATCACGGCTTGTGAAATTTTATAACTGGAAGCGGAACTACGTTACGCCAATGCAGCGGATGACGACGCTCGTGGTGTCGGTCCTCGCCCTCTCAGCACTTCTCTGTGGAACAGCGATGGCGACCGAGAACCAGCCACCGCTTGCTGACGCCGGACTGGACCAGTCCGTCGAGCGAGGGACGTCGGTCCAGTTGGACGCCAACGGCTCGCGCGACCCCGATGGCACAGTTGAATCATTCGAGTGGACCATCGAAGCGCCGGACGGCACAGCACGCACACCCGACTGCCTGACCTGTGCCAAGACGACGTTCTCACCGGCTGAAACCGGCCAATACAACGTCACTGTCACCGTCACTGATGACGACGGGGCGTCGCGTTCGGACACGCTCCATGTCGACGTGGTGGCCGCCGGCGGGCCGTCAGTCTCGGTTTCGGCCCCATCTGCCGTTCCCGTTGGCCTCCAGCGGAACCTGACTGCCAATGTGACTGCCGGCGACGCTGACCTCCGAACGCTCGCCTGGGTCGTCAACGGCACCGCTCAGAACCAGACGCGACTCGCCGGCGAGAACGGGAGCTCGACCATCACGCATACATTCAACGAATCCGGCTCTGTCTCCGTCCGTGCGGTCGCCTACGATGCTGCCGGAGGGCGTGGCGTCGCTAACCGGTCGATTCAGGTGGCCGGCTCGTCCGGTACCGGTAGCAGCGCTGGTGGCAACAACTGTCCGGGCGGCAGCGGGAACTACTACGTTGACGGCGAAAACATGGGCTGTACGAGTGCCGCCATGACCATCGAGGATACCATTGTCGATACTGACGGCCGGGATGGTCTATGGCTGTACGTGGACAATGAACTCACCAAGATAATCGAGGAAGAGAACATGAACAAGTACTCCGAAGACGGTTACGGAGGGACATTCAGTAAAGAGACTATTGACGAGCAAAAGGAGAAAATAAAAGAAAGGAATGTCGCTGCTGAAGAGCCTGAAAATCCGAATACCGTCGACTCAAGCGACGACACTCACGATGACAGCAGTAGTACCCGTCCAGACTCTAGTGTGCCGAACAATCTAATGAATCCAAATAATGAAGAAGATGATAACGAGAATGGTGGTGGATATGACTGGAGTTACCATGACGGTGGTAGCAGCAGTGATAGTACCGGCAATGGTCAGGACAGCAGTAGTGGTGATGGTGGTAACAATGCCAATGAGGATGATGAAGGGTTCTTTGACGGCCTACTTGGTGGCGAGGATGATGGCAGCAGTAACGATGATGAAGATGGCGAAGGCGGTGGTTGGTTTGGGGGCGGTGGCAACGAAGACAACGACGGCGACAATAACGGAGGGTGGAGTTTTTGGTGACAACTTCTATTCTCTCGCATAAAGGTAGAATTTATAAAGAATAAAAAAGCAATTTTACGACGAGATGGGACAAAAATTGAGAGCTAGATTGAGAGCAGCAAATCGGTTAATGACCGTTCTAGAAAATCTCATATTCTCAGTTATCGCTATGGCTATTATATCGGTGAACAGCCTCAAGTCAATACATGTCTGCTCATGGCTGACTAGCATACATTCTATTGGGAGATTCTGCAGTGGTCTGACCGCGTTCCCCTATATGTGTAGCTTTGCTTCTCCTGTGCGTGAGATTGTATTTTTTATTTCTGGTTATCAGGTCGTATTTAACTCACTTTCAGCGGAGGATGGATCGATAAATAGCAGGACATCAAGAGCAATTTCAAACTCGACTGAAACTCCAATTATTTCGCTAAAGAAGCAAACAGGGAACCCCGGTAACTATACTCAAAAACTATGACTGACATCAAAACTATATTCAGCGGTATTGTGCTCGCTCTCTTGATTATGTCTGCCGGCTGTTCCACATTTGTAGGAGGGAGTGGACCAACTCAGGAGACAGCATCACCGACACAAACACCAGAACGGATAACGAAAACTACCGAGACTACCACGTCCGTGACTACGGAAATCAACAGTACACCCGTGGCTACTGAGAAATCAAAAGTGGAAACTGAATCCCCCAGTAGGGATGAACTCAGTAAGGCAGAGAAGTTTAAGAAATTTGACCAGAATATGCAGCGAATATACCGCGAACTCGACTATAACCGGTCTGCCAAGACAGAAACTTTCCCAGAAAACAATTCATATCATATGACAATTCAAATGAGAGACACAACAAACCGTTCTAAAACAGTAGATGACCGGCTTGACCCACTTTGGAACTACTATGTTATCGTTGAAGACTACAATGACAACGATGATAGCTACTCAGAACGAGACCACACGTATATCCCAGATACGGTCAATGTAACGTTCGTTACGGAAGATGGTGGAGTGTTCGAGACGACGTATATCAAGTACAATTGGGCGTACAAGTACTATACCGATGAATGGTCGATTCGGGTTCTCATGGCAAAGTATGGCTCTACCACCGAAGAGGGACCAGCGTACCACGAGAATGGCAGGTAGCGACACTCTCACATCTGTAGTGTGAGTCACAGAGTGTCTGTCAGTGACGACCGCGCTTCTCAGGGGCCCCGACGGTCGTTCGTCGAAACAACACGAGAGAGTTCAAACGAGTGAGGGGCTTCAATTGTTGACTGATTAACAATGGTGGAGTATGTTTGGTTTTTTGCTCGCATGCCATCGACACCCAGACAGGTAGACAGTTAGCCACACTGTCACCGGTAGAGACGAAAGCGGCGAGCACGGAATTCAGCGCCGAGCACGCGAAGCAGCGAGTCATATCGTCTGTTCTGTTGGTGGATGGTTCACTGCACAGGATAGTATATCACAATTCCGAGGGACAAAGATTAGACCCAGCCGGTTTTAGTAGGGCATATGAGAGCGAAGCCGGAGTATCGCGACCGGGACGACACTGAGGTTGCGGTGCTCGATGCGCTCGCTGACCGCCGCGACGAGGGGATGACTGTCTTCGAGCTTCGGTCGCGGACGGAAGAGAATATCGATCGTATTGAGGACGCGCTCGCCGCTCTCAAGGCGGACGACCTCATCGAGGTCGAGGACAACGGGGAGCGGACTGTCATTCTCCCGGGGGAGGACGTGGTGGGTGAATCGCTGCCGGACGAAGACGAGTCGCTCCTCGACCAGATTCGGAAGCGGCTTCCACTGTAACCGCTGCTGCCACACGGTGAATCACACCGCGTCCAACGGCGCGGCCGCGCAGTTGTTCGGGCCGAGTTCGAGTTCGAACGCCGTGTCGTCGTCGGCCGTCTCCGCTCCGAGATTGATCGCGATAATCCGCTCGAAGTTGGCGGGTCGCGCCGGTATGTCGTCACAGACGTACTCGACGAACGCCTCACGGTCCATCTCGAATCCTGTGAGTCGGCTTCGGAGCGTGCCCAGCGAGGCTGTGAACGTGCCACCGTTAGCCGACATCGTCGACTCGCTGTAGTGGCCTGGGGCGACGAGCGTTTCATCGGGTAGTACCGATAGCCGGTCAGTCAGCGTCCGATGGAGATCGCGGGCGAGGTCACGAGCGCCGTCGGCCCCGGCTTCGAGGTCCGGGCGGGCGACACTGTTGAGGAAGATGCTGTCGCCGGCCAGAAGCACGTCACCGATAGTGAAGCCAGTCATGCCGGTCGTGTGACCGGGCAGGGGACGAGGCTCCAGCGTGGCTGACCCGACCTGAAGCGATTCGTCATCGGCCAGTGCAGTCATGTCGTCGACACCGCGAGCAACCGCCCGTTCGGAAAGCATTGGTTTGGCATCGGTTTCTTCGGCGAGACGCCGGACACCGCTGACGTGGTCAGCGTGGACGTGCGTGTCGATAGCGTGGGTGAGCGAGGCGTCGCGGTCAGTAGCATCGGCGATATACCGGTCGGTGAACGCCCGCAACGGGTCGATGACAGCGGCCGAATCGTCGCTGACGACCATGTAGCCGAGACAGCCCGACGACGGACGACGGTACTGGAGGACGGTTGCGTCGTCGCAGGGGATCTCGCGGGCTTCGTAGAGCCGTGCCCAGCCCTCCATGCCGTCGCTGAGGTTCTGCGCCTCAATGTCGTGTTCAGTGAGCAATCCGGCAACGAAGGCGCTGGCCTCGCCGCGGCCACAGACGACCGTTATCGGGCCGCTGCCGGCTACCTCGTCGACGATATCGTTCACTTCGCCGGTCACCTTCGCTTGGAGGAACTTCGCAAAGGGCAGCTGTGTTGCTGTCACCGTCTCGCCGCGAACCCGCCACTGCTCGTACTCGTCGCGGTCACGAACGTCGAGTAACCGGACTGATTCGCCGGTGTCGAGTTTCGTCTGCAACGCTGTTGCGGATAGTGACGGCGGGTCCGTCGGCGGGTCAGGGTAGTCTTCGGCCATACTGACTGTAGCGCTCCCCCGTGGATAAATCGGGCGGGGATTTCAAGCCCCTGCCGCGCCCAGCGGACGTATGGACGCCGAAGCCACTATCGACGCTGTCCGTGACCAGACCGAGACGGAGCGAGACAGACTGGGCTCGGACAAGGTGCTTATCGCAGCAACAGATGCGACACTGGAGACGGAGGCAGTCCTCACGGTGGCAGCGACCCGTGAATCAGGGAGTGCAGATATCTTCGGCCGGTGGGCAGCCGAGACAGACAGTGACGTGGCGGCGCAGTTCGAGGCAGCTGCCGAGGCCGCGATGGAGCGGGCGAACCGCATCGACGCAGACGCCGGTGACCCGGACGGGTTCGTCGACCATCTGGAAACGGTGAGCGGCACTGCACGGCGCGTTGGGGCCGGCCTCGTCGCCGCGCCGCTGGTCGCCGACCGGTTCTACCTGCAGGTGGTGAGCTTCTTCATCAACGAGGCGGACGAGGGGCGAGCCGATATGTTTCGTGGGATTCGAGACGAGGCGTCAGCACTTGACGACGGGGTGACCGCTCTCGCACACCTCTCGGAAGCCGAACGCGAGACGGCAGCGGCGGCCGCGACGGATGCTATCGGAGCGGCGTACGCCGACTACGCAGAAACGCTGGAGGGGATGGGACTGGACCCGAAGCCGATCTGCTAGTCGAGCCGGTAGGTCGCGACGCGGTTGGCGGCATAGAGGAAGCCGGCGACAGCGCCGGCGACGGCGATTCCGACGCTCGTTATACCGCCTCCGCCGAGGAGCCACATTTTGTCGAACGGGAGTGAGAACAGGTCACGGACGGCGAGCAGGTACGTCACGCTACCCGGCGCAACGGCCACGCCGAGGACGAGGAAGTACAGCCCGAACGCCCAGCCGCTCGGAACCACTACTTCGTGGCCCTGCACAGACGACGACTCGAACTTCGGGAACACGACGCCGGCCCCAACGGCGATAGCCGGTGCGGCCAGGGTTGCGACGAGTGCGACTGTGAGTCCGACGGCGAGCGTGACTGGCGGTGTTCCGGCGGCGACGCCGAGGCCGACAACCAGTAGCGTCGTCACTACGACGCCGGGGAGTGCGCCTGCGAGGACAAGTCCGGTGACGAACGCCCGACCGGAGACGTTGGCGGTCAGTGTTAGCGGCAGGACCCCCTCCTCGCCGCCGAGTGGATTGAGCGAAAACGCGGCCCCGAACGCCGCCGCGCTGGCCAGCCCGGCGCTGAGCGGGAGCGTCGGCGGGACCACTCGCTCCAGAATGACGATCTGGAGGTGATACACCAGGAAGAAAAACGGCATGATCGCGAACTGCACAGTGATGGGCGCTCGCCTGGCACGGAGCCACGATTTTTGGGCGACCACGCGGGTTGCCGTCGAGATCCGTCCTCTCAGCAGTCGGTCAGAGAGTGTTCGCTTGTCGGCGTCGAACTCGTGGTCGGGCTGGACCGGATCGACATACCAGGTCTGCGCAGCTAGCCACAGACACGCAACTGCACCGGCCGGGAGCGCGCTGAGAATCCCTGCCGTGGCGACGGCGGCAGTGACCGGATTCCCGCCGGTCCCCAGCACGAGCAGGATCACGTCGGCGGGCCACGAGAGCGGGGAGTGGGTCGCTAACCGGAGCACGCGGAGCTGTATCGTCGGAACGGCTGTCATCGCGACCCAGCCAAGCGGCAGGATCAGCGAGACGGCGGCTCCGACACTCGCGCGATGACTTGCGATGAAGGCCGAACGGTTCGCGACCAGTTTCGTTACTAGCCCCAGACCGAAGCCGAGGACCGTGCCAAGCAGGGTAACCGCGACCGACCCGACGAGGGCTACGATAGCGACGAGTACACCGCCATCACCGACTACAAGCCCGCCTACCAGCGCCAGAATCGGGATAGTGAGTGCGCCCACTACTCGACTAGCCTCGGCAGCGAGCAGCCCGGCCGCCGCGTCCTCGTAGGGGACTGTCGTCAGCAGACCGTCGGCAGCGTCCGGTTTGCCGGCCGATTTCACCGTATGCTGAAGCGTGAAGAAGCCGACGAGTCCGAGCAGCCCGACGATACCAGCTGTCGTTGCAAGCCTGACCGTCTGGGGGTTGCTGTCGGTGAGAAAACCGCCGAGAAAGAACGCTCCCACGCCGATAACGAGACTGTAGATGATGATACCCACTCCCCCGCCGAGCAGCAAGAGCGTCCCGCGTGTCGTGCCCACGAGCTTGCGCCAGGTACGCCGCAGTTCCGTCCGCGCGACCAGCCGTATCCGCCGCCCGTTCGGGCGTCTCATCGGTCACCCGGGTGCTCGCTGGTCACGTCGAGGAACACGTCTTCGAGCGTGCTTCCGGACGCGACGCTGCCGGTCAGTTCCTCGGGCGACCCCTCTGCGACAAGGTCGCCGTCGTACAGGACGCCAACGGTGTCGGCTAACTCCTCAACGACAGGGAGAATGTGTGTCGAGAGGAACACTGTCGTCTCCGCGGCCGCGACCTCGCCGATGGTATCACGCACTGTCCGGGCCGCCCGCGGGTCCAGTCCCGAAGTGGGTTCGTCGAGAAAGAGCACATCGGGATCGTGCAACAGTGCCTGAATGAGGCCGAGTTTCTGTTTCATCCCCTTCGAGTACGTCTCGACGCGCCGGTCGGCGTCCGCGTCGAGGTCGAACCGGTCGAGCAGTGACTCCACGCGGTCCCAGTCCTCGTGCCCGCGCAAGCCGGCGACGTACTCCAACTGCTCGCGGCCGGTGAGTTCGTCGTACAGCGGCGGCTCTTCGGGGAGGAAGCCGATGTGTTCGACCACCGCGGCGCGGTCGGCGACTGACTCGCCCGCGACTCGGGCAGTGCCGTTTGTCGGGTTCGTCAACGTCGTCAGGATGCGAATCGTCGAGGTCTTGCCCGCGCCGTTGGGGCCGAGAAAGCCGAAGACGCTCCCGCGCGGGACTGTGAGGTCGAGGTCTTCTATCGCCGAGACCCCGCTGTAGCGCTTCGTCAACCCCTCGGTAACGATTGCGGGTGCTGGAGGGCACATACGGGCAGTGCCGCACCGACTGTGAAAAGGTCTTCCTGTTGTCGAGGACGCCCCGCGAGTGTGCCGGCGTTACTCTTCGACCGTTGCGTCGGCGGCATCCGCGTCGGCATCGTCTTCGTCACCCGCGTCGGGATTCTCGACCACTTCGATACCGCGGTTGTTGACAGCAGACGGATCGAGACCGACCTCCTGTAGAAAGTTCTTGTACTCGCGCTCGCACTGTTCGGCGTCCTTCTGGCGGTCGCTGGCGCGGTCACACAGCGCGACGAGGTCCTCGGGCACGTCGTTGGTGTAGACGATCCAGTGGTTGATGAGGTCCGAGAGGCGTCGAATCGGCGAGGTGAAGTGGCCGTAAATCTCGAAGTTCAGGGCGTGGTGGCCGCCGAAGGGGTCGTTCATGTACTTCGCCCGGGGCATCACCTTCATCACGGCCCATTGGATCTTATCGAGCTGGCGACCGGGAGCCTGTTCGAGCGTGGCGTTGACGGCCTTCCGTGGGTCGTCCCAAGCGTCGCCGGGGATGGAGACGCCGTCGAGTTCCTGTATCTCGACCAGTGCCTCGTCCCACTCGTCGGGGCTGGGCTGGGGATGGACCCGATACATCGCCTCGACGCCGCGGTTCCACATCAGTTCGTGGGTGACAGCCTTGTTGGCCTTCAGCATGCACTCCTCGATGATAGTGTGGGCGCGGTCGCGGGCGGGGTTGAGGACAAGCGACCCTTCCTCTTTGCGCTGTTCGTGCATCCGGTCGGCCAGTTCCCAGACGCGCTCGGTTTTCTCCGCGAGGTCGACGCTCTTGTCCTCCAGCACGTCGTCTGCGGTCTCGGGCTCGTCCAGCAGGCGCTCGGCCTCGGTGTAGGTCAGGCGAGCGTCCGAGCGGATGACGGACTTGTAGATGTTTATCTCCTCGTAGCCGAGGTTCTCCTTGTCGAGGTGCATCTCGACGGTGTGAGCCAGGCGGTCCTCGTTGGGGACCAGCGAACAGACGGTCTCGGCGAGGACGGGCGGCAGCATGTGGACGGTATAGGCCGGGAGGTAGACGGTGTTCCCGCGCTCGACGGCCTGCTCCCACATCTTCGTGTCGGGGTTGACGTAGTGAGTCACGTCGGCGATGTGGACCCAGAGGACGATCTCGTCCTCGCGCTCCTCGATGGAGATGGCGTCGTCGAAGTCCTGGGCGTCAATGGGGTCTGTCGTCCAGGTCGTCATCTCTCGGAGGTCCCGGCGCTCGTCGACCTCGTCCTCGATTTCGGCCTGCACGTCCTGCGTTCGCTCTTTGGCCTCCTCAAGTACCTCGGGCGGAAACTCGTCGGGGATGCCGAACTTCTCGAACAGTTCTTCGCGCTTGTTTTCTAAGTGTCGGGCCATCTCCGGGTCGATTTCGACGGGGCCTTGCCCTTCGGCGGTCCCGGCGGCCGCCTGCGCGTCCTCTGTAGTCATGTCACCCGGTACGAACAGGGCGTAGTTAGGGCTGTCGGGGTGGGACTAGACCGCAACTCCCCCGTCTCATTCCCTGCGAGCGTCGCCCTCGGAGAGTTCCCGGAACCGTTTCAGGAACGTCTCTTGATCGGCCTCGCCCGCTCCGGCGGCATCAAGCGTCGTTTCGAGGCCATCCCGTGGTTGCTGGCACAGCTCGGCAAAACAGGCTTTACAGAGGTGTTCGAACGTCTTGTCCCGGCGGTCCCACCGGTCGCCGTGTTTGTCGTACTCGCGGGCCTCGGATCGTAAGATGGACTCCCCACACGCGATGCAGGTGACTGACTCTCCCCGGGAATTCCGGGACCCGAACATACCTACGGGTTTCGGGCGATAGCGTTTAGAGGTTTTCGCACAGGCAACAGTCCCCCGTTTTCGGGCCACACGTTTATTCACCAGCCGCTATTACACAGGGTATCGGCTATTCCGAGCCAGGGACACTGAATGAAGCCACCAGAGACACTCGCTCACTCGACGTTGGACACGCTACCCATCAATATCGCTGTCCTCGACGACGAGGGAACGATCCTGTTCACCAACCGCGCCTGGCGGGAGTTCGCGGGCGACGAGGACGGGGAGATGGAGGGGACGAACTACTTCACGACAACTGATGTCGACGCGGACGAATACGCCGGACAGGCAGTCGGCGGCATCGAATCGGTTATCGACGGTGAGCAGGACCTGTTCACGATGGAGTACCCATGTCATTCTCCGGAAGAGAAACAGTGGTTTCTGATGCGGGTCGCACCGTTACCCGACGACGAAGCCGGGAGCGCCGTCGTCGCACACATCGACATCACCCAGCGGAAGCTCGCCGAACTGGCGGCCGAGCGACGGAGCGAGGAGCTCAAAGCCGAACGACAGAACCTCAAACAGCTCGTCGACCGGGTCGACGGGCTGTTGAAAGCGGTGATGGGCGACGTACTGACCGTTGATTCGCGCGAGGCGATCCAGCAGACCGTCTGTGACCGGCTGGCCGAAGTCGACTCCTACCAGTTCGCCTGGGTGTCCGAACTCGACCTGCGCGATGAGACGCTGTCGTCGACGGCGCTCTCCGCCGACCACCCGACAACGCTGTCCATCCCGCTGGACGCCGACGACCCGGTCGCGGAGGCGGCCCGAACCGAGGAGATGCAGGTGGTGACCGGCGACATCGACGAGCAACACAGCCGGCTCGCCGACTCCGATGTGGCATCGGTCGCGGCAGTCCCGCTCGTCTCCGGCGAGTCGCTGTACGGCGTCCTCACTGTCTACGCCGACAGCGACGACGTGTTCGACCCCCGAGAGCAGGCCGTACTGGGGACCATCGGCCGGGCGACTGCTGCGGCTATCGACGCCCGCGAGACCAGCCGACTGCTGACCGCCGACAACGTTACCGAACTCGAACTGCAGGTCACCGACCCGGACGTCTTCTACATCGACGTGGCGAGCGAACTCGGCTGCTCGATGGAGTACGGCGGGAGCGTTCCCGACGGCGAGGAGACGGTGATGTTCTTCCTCGTCGAGACGGACGACCCCTCAGCGGTCTGCGCCGTCGCCGCTGACCACCCACACGTCTCGGGTGTCTCGCACGTTTCGACGGCCGACTCATCGGCACTGTTCGAGTTCACTGTCTCGGACCCGCCGGTCGTCTCCGTTGTCGCCGACCGCGGGGCCCAGACGGGCGACATCTTGGTCGAACCCGGGCAGGCGACGGTCACTGTCGCGCTTCCGGCATCGATGGAAACTCGGAGCGTGGTCGAGCAGGTCCGCAGCCGGTATCCGGAGACAGAACTACTTTCCGTGCGGGAACGGGACGAACCACCGGTCTCCCGGCAGGCGTTCATCGCAAACGTCGAGGACCGACTGACTAATCGCCAGCTAACGGCGCTCCGGAAGGGGTTCCTGGGCGGCTTCTTCGACTGGCCGCGGGACGTGTCCGGCGAGCAACTGGCCGAGTCGATGGACATCTGCCCATCGACATTTCACCAGCACCTCCGTGCTGGTGAGCGAAAGTTACTGGAAGAAGTGTTCGAAAACTGGTAACCCGTGCTTTTGAACCCCTCTCTCGACAGCGGACTCCTGACGTGGTTCCCGAAGCAGTTTGGTAGTCTACTTATACGGATAACAACCGTATATACATGTAGTGATATCGAACCAGTGTCCTCTCTGTCGTCAGCGAACGGACAGGACACACGACCCAGTGATAGCGGTGCAACCACGGGTCGACCGGACCAGTACGTACAGCCTCCAGACAAGCGCGCGACGAATCGTCCGCCGAATGACTTCCCGATAGCTTTCAATGCACTCCGATAACATTCAAACGAGCAAATCGATACAGCAGGAAACCGGACGGACGTTCCACCTCGCGACGCGTCTGCTTCCGGAACGCATCCGCCACCCGACGTACGTCATGTACGCGTTCTTCCGGGTCGCGGACGAAGTCGTCGACCAGCCGGACGGCCCGCCACCGACCGTCCAGCACGAGCAACTGGAGGTAATTCGCGAGGCCGCGCTCGGGAACATTGACCCGGCTGAAACAGACCACGAGGCGGTCATGGCGGCGTTTCAGGACCTCGCCGAGCGTCACGACATCTCCGAGGAGACGATCAATGTCTTCATTGATGCGATGGAGATGGACATCGCACAGGCCCGCTACGAGACGTTCGAGGATCTTCGCGAGTACATGCGTGGCTCTGCCGTCGCGGTGGGGCACATGATGACGGAGGTGATGGATCCGCCACAGAAGGAAGAGGCGTTGCCCCACGCAACGGCGCTGGCAGAGGCGTTTCAGCTCTCAAACTTCCTGCGGGATGTCCGCGAGGACATCCACGACTACGGGCGTGTGTACCTCCCACAGGAGACGCTTGACCGCCACGGCGTCACCGAAGAGCAACTGGCCGACGCCGAAGTCGACGACGCCTTCCGCGCTGTGATGCAGGAGGAACTGGCCCGGACCGACGAACTGTATCGCGAGGGCGTCGCCGGTATTCGGTACCTGCCGGAAGACTGCCAGTTCGGCGTGTTGCTGGCCGCAGTCCTGTACGCTGACCACCACCGGCTCATTCGCGACCGCGGCTACGACGTGCTGACGGAGACGCCGGATCTCACCCGCCGCCGCCGGCTCTGGCTCCTCGCCCGCACGTGGTGGCACTGGCGGCGCAACGGTGACCCCGAAGCGACGTTTTACACCGTGAGCGCGGTGTCCGAGCGCGGCCCCGGTGAGACGCCGACAGACGCTCACAGCCACGGGCAGCCTACGTGGCGTGGATGACACCCGCGCGTCGGGCGTCGTCGCTGACCCAGTGTCGCACCTGAACTAATGTTGCCCACGCCCACGTATCTCCAGTTCCACGCCCTGTTCGTGGTCCCGGTCGTGGCCGCACTGGTGCTGACGGCCACCTACCGCCTCGGCAGCCGCCGGGACGTACTCACAGCAACGGCTATCCTCACAGGCTTGGCGCTCGTCTACACGACGCCGTGGGACGGCGAGCTCATCCGACGCGGCGTCTGGTGGTACGGCGACGGCGCCGTACTGGTGCGGTTCTGGTCGATTCCCCTCGGCGAGTACCTCTTTTTCGTTCTGCAGACCGCGATGGTGGGGCTGTGGGTAGCCCGGTTTCGGGTGGACACAGCTCGCTCGCTGGCCACGCCGGTACGGACGCGGCTTGTCGGGTTCGCCGCTGCGCTTGTCGTCGTTCTGTCCGGCCTCGCGCTTCTGCGCTCCGACTCGGGGCTGTATCTCGGCTCTCTACTGGTCTGGAGCGGGCCGATTCTCGCCATCCAGTGGTTGTTCGGGTGGCACTTCCTCGCCGGTGAGTGGCGGACGGTGGCCGGTGGGACACTGGTACCGGCAGCCTACCTCTGTGGTATCGACAGCATTGCCATCCGACTCGGGATCTGGACCATCTCGAAACAGTACACAACCGGGTACGCGATTCCCCTGCTTGACCTGCCGATTGAGGAGGCGGTGTTTTTCTTCCTGACGTCGCTGTTCGTCGTGCAAGGGGTCGTGCTCTACGTCTGGCTCATCGACAGATGGAAGTGACCTACCGCAACGCCGTCGAGCCGTCTGTTCGCTACCGGATCGCCCTGATTCCCGGCTGGGTTGCCAGCCTTGCCGTCGTCGCGCCGTTCCTCGCCGGAGTCTCGATACCGCCCGCGCTCCAGTATGTTCCGCTGGTCGTCAGTGCCGTCCTGCTCGGCCTTCCCCACGGCGCGGTCGACCACCTCGCGGTCGCACGCACCCGCGGCGAGCGCCCGGACTGGCGGGCTATCGCCCGCGTGTTCGCGCTCTACGGCGTCGTCGGCGGTGCCTACGCCCTCGTCTGGTTCCTCGCACCCGCCGCGGCCTTTGTCCTGTTCATCGCGGTGACGTGGTTTCACTGGGGCCAGGGCGACCTGTACGCGCTGGTCGCGCTGGCCGACGCCGACCACCTCCGGTCGCTCCCCCAGCGAGTCGGGGCCGTCCTCGTCCGGGGCGGCCTGCCGATGCTGGTCCCGCTGCTCGCGTTCCCCGAGTGGTATCGCCGCGTCGCCACGGACCTGGTGTCGCTGTTCGCGCCCGACGCCGCGGCCGCCATCGCTTGGGCGTTCCGGACCGACGTGCGGACCGCGCTCGCCCTCGCCTACGGCGCGCTCGTCGTGGCGACGCTGGCCGTCGGGTTCGCTCGCGCCGACGCCCGCCAGCCGTGGCTGCTTGACGCCGGTGAGACGCTGGGCCTGCTCGCGTACTTCGCCCTCGTTCCGCCGGTGCTCGCCATCGGCGTGTACTTCTGTCTGTGGCACTCGCTGCGCCACGTCGCCCGCCTGCTGCTGGTCGACGACGACGCCACTGCCGCGCTCGAAAACCGCGACCCGACAGCCGCGCTGGCGCGGTTCGCCCGCGACGCCGCACCCCTGACCGTCGCCTCGCTCGCCCTGCTCGGCGGGCTGTACTTCCTGGTCCCGAACCCGCCGGGGTCCGTCCCGGAGTGGGTCGCGCTGTATCTGGTGTTCATCGCGGTCGTCACGTTGCCCCACGTCGTCGTTGTCAGTATCATGGACCGCGAACAGGGCGTCTGGGTGTAGTCGGCTACCTCTATAGATGGCGCTAGGGCCGGATGTCTGGAAGAATTGAACTCGAAAATCACGGAGGGGCATCCGCGCGAGCGAAGCAAGCGCGGTTCACCGAACGCGAGTGGAGCGAGCGTTCGGCCTTTTTCGCCCACGGTTTTGCGCCGAGTGGTGCGCTTCGCGCACCCGATGCGGAAAAAGGTGGGTTACTTGCCCTTGCCGCGGTTGCTGCGCAGCGACGGGCGGGTCTTCTCGCTCCCTTTGCCCTTACCACTGAGACCGCGGTTGCGGCGGCCGGCACCGGTCAGACCGCGGAAGACGCGGTCGGCCTGGTCGTCGGCACAGATCCACGACAGGTCGTCGTCGTTCTGGATGGCCGGGTGGTTCGGGTCGATGAGGATGACTTCGTGCCACTTCTGGCGGCCGTCCTGGCCGACGGAGTAGCTGTTGAGCACGCGCAGGTTCGGGAAGGTGCGGGAGGCGCGTTCCTCGGCGACGCGCTGGATGTCCTTCCGGCGGGTGATGCGCGTGACACCCTGGCGCTTGGAGCGACGGCCGGCCTTGTGTCGCTGTTTGCGTGCACTACCCTTCCGGACGGAGACGCGAGCGACGATAACGCCCTGTTTCGCCTTGTAGCCCTGCGAGCGAGCCTTGTCGAGGCGGGTCGGGCGCTCGATGCGTTCGACGGCCCCTTGATCGCGCCACTCCTGCTGGCGCTGCCACTGTAGTTCCGCGAGCTGTCCGTCACCTGGGTTCTTCCAGGCGTCTCGAATGTACGAATATGCGCTTCGTGCCATGTGTATTCACCACGGGCGTTGCGTGGTTCAAGTCGCGTTTCGCGACTCACATCCCGACCTGCACACGCAGGTGCCCGCTGGTGCCCGTCGTCCAGCGAGTTACTCCGGAGTTTGCCGTTCGGACTCTTAAACGGTTCGGACCTGACCAACGGATGTGAGCTGGTCACGCAGGGACGCGATCGCTGAAAGCGTCGGATATCTGTGAGTTAGCAACACAAATCGTTAAGTTGTTCCCAGCCAGAGAGTCATGTATTACCATGACAGACCTTGGTGGCTTTCAGGACCACGTGGCGCGAATCGACCTTGGGGACGGGGACGTAGCCTACGAAGGTATTGACGAGGAAGACGCGAAAAAGTATATCGGTGCGCGAGGGCTCGGCGTGAAATACGTCTTCGACCAGGGGCCAGATGTGGACCCGCTGGGGCCGGACAACCTGCTGGCGTTCATGAACGGGCCGCTGACGGGGACACAGGTGACGATGAGCGGTCGGATCGCCATCTGTACGAAGTCGCCGCTGACGGGGACCGTCACTGATTCCCACCACGGCGGCTGGTCAGGCGCGCGGCTGAAGTGGTCGGGATTCGACGGACTGCTGTTCGAAGGGCAGGCCGACGAACCGGTGTACGCGCTCGTCGAAGACGGCGAGGTGGAACTGCGCGACGCCTCACACCTCTGGGGCCAAGGCATCCACGATACTATCGACGACCTCGAAGGCGAAATCGAGGGCGGCTCGCTGGGCAAGAACCTCTCTGTGATGGCAATCGGTCAAGGCGGTGAGAATGAAGTCAAATACGCCTGCATCGTCAACGAGGACGACCGCGCGTCGGGCCGCGGTGGCACCGGCTGTGTGATGGGCAACAAGAAGCTCAAAGCCGTCGTCGTCAAGTCCAGCACCCGGATGCCCAAGCCGAAAGATCAGGAGACGTTCCAGGAGGGCCACAAGCAGGCGATGCAGGTCATTCAGGAATCCGACGTGACCGCGCCCAACGAGGGCGGCCTGTCGATGTACGGAACGAACGTCCTGATGAATCTCACCGAGGAGATGGACGGCCTCCCGACGAAAAACGCGAAATACTCATCGACGCGGTCGTACTCGGACGCCGAGGGCGACGGCGAGCGCATCATCGACTCGGAGAACGTCTCTGGCGAGAACGTCCGGGAGAACATCCTTGTCGACGAGCCGACCTGTCACTCCTGTCCCGTCGCCTGCAAGAAGGAAGTCGAGGTGCAGGCGATGCACAAGGGCGAGGAGATGAACGTCCGCACCGAATCCTACGAGTACGAGTCCGCGTGGGCGCTCGGACCCAACTCCGGCCACGTCGAGCGCGACAAGATTGCGGTGATGCTCGAACGGTGTAACGACGTGGGAGTCGACACCATCGACGTGGGCAACACCATGGCGATGGCGATGGAGATGACCGAGGAAGGCAAGTTCGACGACCTCGGCGACGGGATTGATTGGGGCGACGCTGACACGATGATCGACATGATTGACATGATCGCCCACCGCGAGACGGAACTCGCGGACCACCTCGCCGAGGGGCCGGACCACCTCGCCGAGGAGTTCGACGCCCACACCAACTCCCTCGCGGTCAAGGGCCAGACGATGGCCGCCTACGACCCGCGCTGTATGAAGGGAATGGCAATCGGGTACGCGACCTCGAACCGTGGCGCGTGTCACCTGCGCGGGTACACGCCGGCGGCGGAGATTCTGGGCATCCCGGAGAAGGTCGACCCGCGAGAGTGGGAGGGCAAGGGCGAGCTGTGTGCCACCTTCCAGGACCTCCACGCCATCAGCGACTCCTTCGACATCTGCAAGTTCAACGCCTTCGCGGAGGGCATCGAGGAGTACGTTCTGCAGTACAACGGCATGACCGGACTGGACGTGAGCGAGGAGGAACTGATGGAGGCCGGAGAGCGCATCTACAACCTCGAACGGTACTACAACAACCTCGCGGGCTTCGACGGCTCCGACGACGACCTGCCAAACCGGTTTGTCGAAGGCGACGAGCACGCGATGCCGGCACAGGGCGGTTCCGAAGGCGAGCTCGCGGAGCTCTCGAAGATGAAAGACGAGTACTACGAGGTGCGTGACTGGGAGAACGGTGTCGTTCCCGACGAGAAACTCGACGAACTGGGAATCGACATCGGTCCCGGAACCGGCGTCAGTTCCGGCGGCGCAGCGGCACCGAGCGACGACTGAGGCGGTACCGGCTCCCGAACACATTTCAGTCCCCGAATGCGCAAGGAAGATATCGACGACTTCGAATTCCAGGTAGAGTCTCGACTGACCAGCCACGGCGTTTACGTCACCGAGTTCGCCGACGAGGGCGACACGTATCGGCTCACCTACGAGTCGATTTCGGCCGACGAGGCGGCCGTCATTCCACATCGGGAGATTGGCCGGGTCATCAACGTCTTCCGGGACCTCCACGCTGACGACTGGTCCGGGGTCGACATCGAGGCGACCGTGACAGACCTCGACGACACCGAACTCGGCGAGTGGGCGGTCGACAGCGAGTGGATCGACGACCTCGAAAACGGCGACCTCTCGGAGACGGATTTCTCCCAGCGGGTCTTGGAGACGATTACGGTTCGGCAGTAACTGCCAGCACGTCCCTGATTTCAAGTGTCGTCTCGAACTCCTCGCTTCTGTCCAGTCGCCGGCCGTCGCGCTCGAACTGGGCGGTGTGGGCCCGCCGAACCGCGTCCTGTTCGCGGTCGCCCAGTCCGAGCTCTGTGCCGATACTGTCCCAGTGGCCCGACTCGGCGCAGACGTAATCGGCTTCTCTGGGGCCGCTGATGCGTTCGTACTCCCTGTCATAGGTCGCGCGGTGCTCCCGGAGATACGTCTGGACCCGTTCCAATAGGTCGGGGAGCTGGTCGAGTGGAATGCTCGCACGCGTGCCAGCCAGCAGGACGATCTGCCCCTCGATTGGGTACGACGAGTCAGCCATCGCTGCCCGGTCAGCCGCCCGCTCGCATCGCTTTCTGTGCGAACTTCTCGATGAGCGGCTCCAGTGTCTCCGGCTCGCCATCGAACTCGATCGTCACCTCGTTGAGCTGCAGGCTCGGGCCGATAGCGACTTTCTCCTCCGAGAGTGTCGCCGCCCAGCCGTCGCCTTCGACGGTCGCTTCACCGCGTTGCTCGCCGCCGAGGTTCTCCAGATACCCGATAGCGGCTCGAACCGAGATGCCGCGAAAACTCCGTTCACGCTCCATCGTGTGGTCGTTACGGGTGCGGTCGTCTAAACCTATCGGCGTCCCTGTGCTGTTGTAACACACCCGCGCTATCTCGGCTGGGGGCCACCGCTCTCGGGTGGATACGGCCTACCCCGGACGGATACCGTCGTCGACGATGCGGGCGTTGCGCTCGCGGTTGATGCGTTCGTCTAAGTTCTCGTGGTCGTAGATCTGGGCGATGACGGCGGCGTGGAGGTCGCGCCAGGCCATCGCGTAGATAGGCGACTGGCCCCAGGCCCGGAGTTCGACGACGTACTCGTCGTAGGCCTCCCACCGACTCTCGAACTGTTCGATGTGGTCGACGACGGCACTAGCCGGCTCTTCGGAGTTGAGCGCGGCGTTGAGTTCCCGCTCCCAGCCACCGACAGCCTGTTCCATATCGCGTTTCGTGTCCTCGCTGTCCGGCGGCAGCGACTCAACAATCCCGGACGGAATCCCCAGTTCGATATCGTCCATATCGCCACACAGAGTTCGCCGCAAATAAACCCCATCGATGGGCGAACATGTTCGACTTCACTGATTTGTAGGAGCGGGGTGTAGCGCACGTATGAGCAGTGAGACACTGGAACGGGAGATGTCGGACCCGGATCTGACCACCGTTGAGGTCAGGTGTACCGGCCACGTTCGTCGGGTCGTCGGTGAACCGTCGCTATCATACACATTCGAAGGGAACACGCTACGTGACTTCCTTGACGCGTTCTTCCGGGAGTACGACGTGAGCGAGATGCTCATTGCGGAAACCGAAGCCGACGCCACCACCGAGGGCTGGGCCCCGGAGATGGCGGACCTGCCGGGCGACTGGGCGAAAAACCCCGAAGGCGAGCAGACCAGATGCTACGCGCGAGTGGCGGTCAACGGTGAGTTCAACGAACATCTCGACGGACTGGACACAGAATTAGAAGCCGGCGACCGCGTCGGATTGATGTTCCCGTTCATCTTCTGTTGTTGATTCGGGACCCGACTGCAGCAGGACCTAGCCCCCGGCGACTGGCGGAAACACACTGAGTTCGTCCCCGTCTTCCAGTGCGGTCTCTAGTCCGTCGAGATGCGTGATGTCCGTTCCGTTCAGGAGGATTGTCAGGTACTCCCGGAGTTCGCCGTCCTCGAACAGGTCCATCTCTGTGAACTCCTCGGAGAGCTGCCGGAGCACGTCGCCGGCCTGCAGGTCGCTTTCGTACTCGCGGTGAACCGTTTTCTGTCCGACGGCTTCCCGGAAGTTGGCGAAAAACCGCAGCTCGATTTGCATACCGCTGGGTTGGCGGTCGAGTGGCTTAAATCACAGCGCTCGGACCGCGTGCTTCGAACGAGCAACGGATTTACTCGTTGTATTCAATCGATCATGGACCTCGAATTCCTATTCGATGGGAACGACTTCGACCCGTTTTAGCGTCCCAGTCCATGACTCCGCATATGGAACGTGTGGTCGCAAGCGATGACCCGATGATAGATGTCGACCGACTGCGGGCGGACCTCGACGCCGACGTCGTCGCGGCGGAGACCGGCGACGAGGACTCGCTCCGGGACGCCGCCGCCGGGGCGGCGGCGCTGGTCGTCGACGTGAACACGCCGGTCACCGCCGCGGTGCTCGACGCACTGGACGAGCTACAGGTCGTAGCGAGGGCGGGCGTCGGTATCGACAACATCGACGTGTCCGCGGCGGCAGACAACGGCGTGACCGTCACGAACGTCCCCGAGTACTGTACCGATGAGGTCGCCACCCACACGGTGACGCTGCTGCTGGATTGCGTTCGAACGCTCACGGCGTACGACCGCGACGTTCGCGACGGCGGGTGGGGCTGGGAGCGAACCCGGCCGGTACATCGTGTCCGGGGCCAGACGTTGGGTCTCGTCTCCTTCGGTCCCATCGCACGGCGGGTGCGCGACCAACTGCGGGGCTTCGACCTCGACGTCGTTGCGTACGACCCGTACGTCGACGCCGAGGAGATGGCCGAAGCCGATGTCGAGAAAGTCACGCTTGAGACGCTGTACGACCGGGCTGACTACGTCTCTCTCCACGCGCCGCTGACCGATGAGACGGAAGCGATGATAGACGCCGACGCTCTCGCGGCGATGCGTGACCAGGCAATCCTCGTCAACACCGGTCGCGGCGGCCTCGTCGACGAAGCGGCGCTCCGGACGGCGCTTGAGGACGGCGAAATCGCGGCCGCCGGCCTCGACGTGCTGGCCGAGGAACCGCCGGCGGCGGACCACCCGCTTGTCGGCCTGGACAACTGCATCGTCACGCCCCACGCGGCGTGGTACTCCGAGGAGGCCCGCGACGACCTGAACGACGCCGTCGCCGCGAACGTCGGGGCCGCGCTGGCCGGCGAGACGCCGCCGGACCGCATCGACCCGGAGACCGACTGGCTGTAGCGGCGGCCGCCAGTCCCCGCGTCGTAGCAACCGTACTAGCTTATCTCCTGTGACAGCCTTCCACCAGACATGACAACAAGACTACTTACTGTGCTGGTGGTGTCGCTAATCGTCCTTGCCGGCTGTCTCGGCGGCGGTCCGGCGGCGGGCGACGGGACCGACGCAGACGACGGTGGGGCCGCACCGGCAGACCGGGACGACCTCTCGGTCGAAGCGACGGACCGCCTCCTCCGAGACGCGGGCAGTTTCACCGCGACGTGGTCGTACTCGACGACCGAGGGCGGCGAGACGGCCACGATGACGAACGACTACCGGGTGGACCTGCGGGCGAACCGCTCGCTGGAGACATTCACGATGTCCGGGCCGGACGCCAGAACCGATTTCGAGACCTTCGTCGCCGACGGCTCGGCATACACCCGGTACGAGACCGACGGCGAGGCGTTCTATCAGGTCAGGCCCCAAGACGACACGGCGTTCCAGTCCGCCATCGACCGCGGGAGGCTCAGCTCCGAGTCAGTCGACGACGCCCGGCTGGTTGGGACGGAAACGTTCGATGGCGTCACGGTGGACCGCTACGAGTACTCTGACCTCTCGACCTGGCGACAGATCGGTGCCGGCGCGTTCGGGTCCGGTGGGAACGTGACTGTGACCGACTTCACCGTCGTGATACTGGTCGACGGAGACGGGCTGGCGCGCCAGACAGCGTGGACGCTGACCGGCGAAACTGACGACGGCGAAACGGTCGCCGTTGAGTGGCGCTACGAGGTCACCGGCGTCGGGTCGACTGACGTTCCGGACCCGGACTGGCTTGTTGACGCGCGGGCCCAGCAGTCGAACGCGAGCACGTGAGCGGCGCGACAGGCCTCAGCAGCTGAGGAATTCCCGACGCTCGTCCCCGAGAGCGCTCTGACCGGTCCCTGCCGTTTTGATATCCCGAGCGAGATTCGAGAGATACGCGCGAAGCCCGGGCTCACAGGTCCCGAATTCCCGGGCCTGACGGTAATCACACAAGAGCGCGACCGGTAACAGCGGGGCCGCAAACAGTCCGGAAAGTGTGACGCCCAACTGGAACGGGTGACCAGTCGGGACAGCGAGCCACGCAGCGGCCACGACCGCCCAGAACACTACCCCGTAGATGAGGGTGTGCCGCCAGTTGTGCGTCGGCAGCTCATATCCACGAACACGCGACGAAGAGTCGCCCGACGTGTTGCCGGGAACTGGCCCACCGGGCGACTCGCCAGTAGACGGAGAGAGAGGACACGACATACTCTGTGCAAAGCCTGCTTCGATAATGACGGCTGGTTTGGCATACGCCGAACGAGACAGTGCGTATAAACGGCTCGGCACGCAACGGGAGGTATATGCGAGAGTTCATTTTCACTATCGACTACGAGCGGAACGTCGACCCTGTGATGGACGTGTTCATCGACCATCCGGAGATGCACTCCCGGACGATCGCGTGCAACGTCACGCGGGACGGGATGTGGCGGCTCGAACGCGTTGCCGGTCCGGAGACTGCGCTCGAACAACTGGACGACGTGTACGACGACCCCGTCCAGTGTACCGAATGCATCGGAACCCGCAACTGCGAGACCGACTGGACGTACGAGGTCATCGGCTCGGACCCCGGCGTCCGGACGGTGTACAGCTACCGGTCAGAAGCCGGTGACTGTCACTCGATTCCGCGGCTGGCTATCGACCACGTCGGTCGTGGCGTTCTCGTCGAGACTGAACGCCGCGGGAGTCGGTGTGAGTGGCGGCTGCTCCTGTGTAGCGACGCCGGTGTCGACGGCCTGTTTGAGGAGATGAAAGCCGAACTCCGGGAGGGACTGACCGTCGAGTTCCGCCAGCTCAGTTCGCCCTCGTACTGGGTTGATGAGGCCGTGACGCTGGCGGAGCTGCCGCCTGAGCAACAGGCCGCCGTCGAGGCCGCTGTCGAACACGGCTACTACCGGACACCCCGAGACACGTCGCTTACCGACCTCGCCGAGACGCTCGACGTGTCGCGGTCGACGCTCCAGTACCGCCTCCAGCGGGCCGAGGCGTGGATCGTCCGGTCGTTCGTCACGCGGTCGATGGGGCCGGTTCAGGCCGACGAAGATGTCGCCGAGGGTGGACGCCTTCGTATCGGCCGCTCGGGTGTCTAAACGGCGATATCGCATCTGGAATCGGGACGAACTGCACTACCTGAGACCTGCCGTGTCGCAGGTCAGCACGGGATGACAGCGGATGGGGTGTCGTGCGCTGTGGCACGCGACCGTCACAGCTAGCTATCACTTCTCCTGAGTTCGGCATATGCCAAGCGAGTCGTCATGGGGGATGCACCCCTATAATTGGGTACGACCGCGGGCGTCCCACGCGCTCGCAGAGACACACCATGACGACACGCAGCATCTATTCCCCCGACGAACGCGGCGAGAGTGTGGACGAACAGGCCGAGTCCGAGGCGACTACCGGCCACGCCTGCCCGGACTGTGGCGGGAGCCTCGTCACCGACGACAGTCGCGGCGAGACCGTCTGCGAGTCGTGTGGACTCGTCGTCGACGAGGACGAGATTGACCACGGGCCGGAGTGGCGCGCCTTCGACAGTCAGGAACGCGACAACAAGCGCCGGGTCGGCGCGCCGACGACTGAGATGAAACACGACAGGGGCCTCTCGACCAACATCGGCTGGCAGGACAAGGACGCCTACGGCAACTCCCTGTCGACGCGCCAGCGCGAGAAGATGCAGCGCCTGCGCACCTGGGACGAGCGGTTCCGCACCCGCGACCACGCCGAGCGCAACCTCAAGCAGGCGCTGGGCGAAATCGACCGGATGGGTAGCGCGCTTGGCGTCCCCGAGAGCGCCCGCGAGACGGCCAGCGTCATCTATCGGCGCGCCCTCGACGAGGGCATGCTGCCCGGCCGCTCTATCGAAGGGATGGCGACCGCCGCGCTGTACGCCGCGGTCAGGCAGGCGAACCTCCCACAGACGCTCGACGACATGGCCGTCGTCAGCCGCGTCGACGAGATGGAGTTCACCCGCGCGTACCGCTATCTCAACCGCGAACTCTCCCTGCAGGTCGGCCCGCCGGACCCAGCAACCTACCTCAGCAAGTTCGTCTCCGAACTTAACGCCGATGACGCCCTCGAACGCCAGGCCCGCGCCCTCATCGAAGCGGGGAAGGAAGCGAACGTCCACAGCGGCAAGAGCCCCGTCGGCCTCGCCGCCGCGGCCATCTACGCCGCCGGCCTGCTGCTCGGCGAGGAGATGACACAGGAGACGGTCAGCGAGGCCACCGACATCAGCACCGTCACCATCCGCGAGCGCTACCGCGAACTGCTGGAAGCCGAAGCAGAGCTCGACGACAGCGCTGTCGACGCGGCCGGCAGCGCCGAACCCGGCGCGAGTGCCTAACCACGGCGCGCTGCTTCTTAGTCCCGTCCCTTTCCGAACCCTTTCTGCTGTTCCCCTGTCTAGATAGTCTATTGACCCGGGAGCGGACAGAGGCTCGCTGTCAGGACGACGATGTCGTCAGTGTGGTTGTGCGCCCCGTGGGCTTGCCCGCGCTCGTTCAGCACGACGCCCGGCGCGGCGATTGTCTCCTCGGAGTCGTCCTGCTGGACCGTCACCTCGCCGCGGACGACGTGGAACACGTTCGTCGCGTCACCGTGTTCGTGCGGGTCGATGGTCGCGTCCGGCCCCAGCGCGAACGCTTTCACCAGCACGTCGTCGGTCACCGCTAGCTCTCCGTCGATGACTTCGTCTGCTGCTGGTTCGGTATCGAACGCTGCCAATCTGTCGAGTGACATACCGGCACGTGGGCCGGCGTCGCCTTAGCCGTTCGGCTGCTGGGAAATCTGTCGCCGTGTGATTGCGTGAGTGAACAACCAGAAACGCCTCGTAGCCGTGTAGCCAGCCGATGCGCTCCGGGAATCCCGACGACATAACCACCGCAGAAGGTGACACGACCGAGGAGCGTGGTTCAAGAGACCGAAGCTCTCTCGACATCACGAAAGACGCAGAGCGTCTTTCGACCGACAGCGAGCCGCGGGACCGGAACGTATCGGGGGCTTTCTGGCTGTTCAAACACCTTCACGGGACAACCAAGCATCTCACCTCTCCCGTCAAGTGTCGGCCAGTGCTCGGGTCTCACCGGTGCCACGGCCCGGAACCGATACCCGTTGGTTGCTGGCGTCTCAGCCAGTCTGGATGCCGGACTGCGGCGCGATTCCCCGACCGGGGTTTATTACTTCCGCAGTCCGAACAGGATGTATGGATGTTTAGGAGAGAACAACTGTTCTCGGCGATGACGGCGTCGTACGTAATCGCGGTCACGCTCGCCCTCGTCATCGCCGCGATATTCGCGCCGGTCATCTGGAACGGCGTGCCAAGCGGTGGTGACGACGACCCGAGCGTCGCCGTCATCACTCTTCGCGGCGGCACAACCGACGCGAACGTCAACGCCGTCAAGCAAGACCTCCGCGAGGCACGGACCAACGAGTCAATCGAGGCGGTCGTCCTCCGGGTCGACAGCCCCGGCGGTCCGGTCGATTCGAGCGAGGAGTTCTACCTCGCGGTGAACAGGACCGCCAGCGAGATGCCCGTTGTCGCCTATGTCGAAGGCACGGCCGCTTCGGGCGGCTACTACGGTATCGTCCCGGCCGACGAGATCGTCGTCAAACCGAGTTCGAACGTCGGTAGCATCGGCGTCATCGTTCAGGCCCCGCTGAGCCTCATCGAGCAGGTCGAACAGCAGGGCGAGACGTTCGTCCGCTCGGGGCCGGATAAGGCTCAGATAAGCAAGGACGGGCTCCGTGAGGACATCGAGGTCCTCCAGCGGTCCTTCGTCGGGACGGTCATGCGCCACCGGGGCGAGCAACTGACGCTCTCCCGCGAGGAAGTCGCCAACGGGAACACGTACCTCGGAGCCCAGGCGACGCAGAACGGCTTCGCCGACCGCATCGGCGACACTGAGCTAGCAATCGAGCGGGCCGCCGCGCTCTCGGATGATATCGAGGGCGACGGGTACGACGTGGTGTATCAGGGCAGTGGTGGTGCCGAATTCAACGTCATCATCGTCCCTGCCGGCGCTGAAACCGTCCAGGGCGCAAACAACGTGACCTATCTCGTCCACCCCGACGACAGCGAGACGACGTTCCGCGAACCGGTGAAGTACTACGCCGTCTGGGGAATCCCTGCCGACGACAACAACGCAACGGTGATCCGCAATGACTGAGGGCCGTATCGTCAAGCCGCTCGCCGTGTTTATCGTCGTTCTCGTGGCGATACTGGGTGGGACGTTCCTCCTCGCAGTCGTCAACCCGGGGTCATCGGGGCCGCCCGACGGCCAATCTATCGACGGTCAGTCCCCGTCACAGTACCAGCCCGACGCTGTCAATGCGCCTGTCGACCCAGAAGAGGGACAGATATCGGTCGACGCTGAGGCACGTGGGCAGCGAATACTCGTCGACACGAGCCACGGCAATCAGGTGTCTGAATCCGAACTCGAGCCGATTATCGAGGCCGTGTTCGAAGCGGGCCACACCGTTGAGTACGGCACCGCCGGCACTGCTTCGTTCGCCGATTCGCTGGGCCAGTACGACGGTGTGCTCATCGTCCAGCCGCTTGGAAGCTACTCCGAAGAAGAGCGCGATGCGCTCCAGGAGTACACGGACGACGGCGGGCGTGTCGTTGTCTTGGCTGAACCGACGCAGACGCGGCTCTCAACTGGCTTCACCCAGTCGACGACGACGGTGTCGTTCGGAGCCAACAACGCCACCGAGCGCTACGGCGTTCGGATGGGGTCCGAACAGCTCTACAACGTCGACGACGCGGCCAACGACAACAATTTCAAGGCCATCTACGCGTCACCGAGTGGTGACGGCGAACTGACCGACGGTGTCGAGACGATCACCTTCGACACCGCCGGCTACGCGGTGGTAAACGGCGATGCCGAGACGAAGTTCACCGCTGCCGATGGCACCCGAACGCTGGAGACGCGGCGTACCGGAACGTACGCGACAGTCGTCCGCAACGACAACATGGTGTTCGTCACTGACTCGACGTTCATACGCAGTTCCGAAATATACGACGCCGACAACGAGGTGTTCATCGGAAACCTGCTTTCCTTCCTGCTTGACGGTGAAGCACCCGATCCCGGCGGTGCCGCGAGCACGGATCCCGGATTCGGGGCTGGTGGTGACACTTCCACCCCGGCCGGAACACCAGCGGAGTCGACCCCCAGCCCGACTCCGACGCCCGCACCCACCCCAAGTGGGTCCTGATTCGGGCTGCTCGGAACGCGATCGCCCGCGCCTTCACTGATTGGTGATGCTGATCGTCGTCTCGCTGTACAAGCCATGCTCGCCGGCGTTGGCAACGCTCAGTCCGGCGCTAATGGTGTACTCTCCGGCTGGCGCGGGTTCCCACTCGTCGTCGCTCACCCGGAACATCCGGTCCCACTGTCGCCTGAACTGCTTTCGCTCGCCGCGGTCAAACCGGAGGCTGCCGGCCTCGCTGGGCACGCTATCGACGTGGGACGCCTCGGGCACTCCATCGACGTACCACGTCCACGGCCGCGGCGAGTCCGTCGGGAGCGTTATCGGCACCGGAAGCCCGTTCCGAATCGTCACGACGAACGGCACCTTCGTTCCCGCCGGATACGACGCCTGTGGGACCTCGATATCGACCGACACTGCACGATAGCGGAGCCACGTCGGGAGCAGCAGGTCGCTCCAAGCCCGGCCGTTGATACTGCGTGCGGCCTGTGGCCGCCCTCCGCGCTCGGTAGGTGCCTGTGGCTCCTCGTCGTCGCGGTGGAGTGCCCCCGAGTCGTAGATGCGACGCATCGTCTGCACATGGGTCGGCGTGCGCAAAAGTGTTCGTCGGTCAGCGGGGCTGTTCGGCCGTGTCCGGCCGCGTCCATCTGCGAAGCAGGAGACGAGCAGACAGTTCGCAGGACTGTCACCACGCCACGTATGTGACAAATAGCCAAACACACTAAGTGGCCTGCCCTCTCAGGTGTCAGCAAGCCTCTTGTTCTGATGCTATCACCAAGTGACACGGTTCGGCTGTTGTACGTCGACGACGAGCCGGATTTCGCGGCAACGGCTGCTGCGTTTCTTGAGCGTGAGAACGACCGGTTCCGCGTCGAGACGGCGCCGAACGCGGAAGACGCGCTGGAGCGGCTTGCGGAGTCACCGGTTGATTGTATCGTGTCGGACTACGACATGCCCGGACGCGACGGTATCGAGTTCCTCGAAGCCGTCCGCAAGGAGTACCCCGACCTCCCGCTCATCCTGTTTACTGGAAAGGGAAGCGAGGAAGTCGCGAGCGACGCTATCTCGGCCGGTGTCACCGATTACATGCAGAAGGAAGGGGGCACAGACCAGTACACATTGCTGGCTAATCGGGTCCAGAACGTGGTGGCGGCGAAACAGTCGGCAACCGAGGCCAAGCGCCGGCGACACCGACTCGAACAGATACTCAAGACCGTCCCGTCGTGTGTCGTGCAACTCGACCGCGACGGCCAGTTCGTGTTCGCCAATCAGCGCGCCGTCGACGTTCTCGGACTGTCGCAGTCGGCGGTGAAAGACCGGGCCTACAACGACCCGAAGTGGGATATCCGGGACTTCGACGGGAACCCGATACCGGACGCGGAGCTCCCGTTTCGACAGGTGCTTGAAACCGGCCAGCCCCTGGCCGACGCTCGGCACACGATTCACTGGCCGGACGGCACGGAGAAGGTGCTCTCCGTGAACGGTGCGCCGCTGTTCGACGAGGACGGGGCTGTCGAAAGCGTGGTCTGTACGCTGACCGATATCACCGACAAGCGCGACCAGAAGCGGGACCTACAGGAAACCGAACGCCGACTCCAGCTGGCTCTAGAGGCCAGCGAAACGGGAGTCTGGGAATGGAACTACGAGACAGACAAGGTTGTGTTGAGCGACACGCTCGAACGGCTCTTGGGCTTCGAGCCCGGTGGGTTCGACGGGACGCTGTCGGCCGTGTTCGACCTGATTCACCCCGAGGACTCCCATGAAGTCCGCGAGCAGATAGAGCGAGCAGTCGAAACGGACAGCATCTACGACGGAGAGTTCCGGGTAATCGACGTGGACGGGAACGTCCGATGGGGGTCCGTTCGGGGACAGCCCCTATCAGACGACGACAGGACACTGATGGTCGGCGTCCACCACGACATCACCGAGCAGAGAGAACGTGAGCGTGACCTGCGGAGAGCAGAGCGACGGCTCGAAGCGATTCTGGAAAACACCACGACCCCGATGTTCATGAAAGACGACGACGGGCAGTACATCTTCGTCAACCACGGCTATCGGGAGATGACTGGGCTCACTGACGCGGAAATCGTCGGCCGCACCGACTTCGAGTTGTTCCCGGAAGAAACAGCCGAAACGGCGTGGACAAACGACCGTGCCGTCCTACACACTGGCGAACCGCTGGAGGTTGAGGAGCGTATCGTTATCGACGGCGAGGCACAGCAGTATCTCTCGACAAAGGTCCCGATATACGACACGGGGGAGCGGTCCGACCCCGATACCCCGGTCGCCGTGTTCGGCATCGCAAGCGATATTACCGACATTCGCGAGCAAGAACGGGAGCTACAGCGTGAGCGCGACCGGCTCGCCGAGTTTGCCAGCGTCGTCAGCCACGACCTTCGCAGTCCTCTGAGCGCCGCACAGGGACGATTGAAGCTCACCCGAACAACCGGTGATGAGAGCCATCTGGCGGGGATCGAGACTGCGCTCGACCGGATGGAGCGCATTATCGATGACGTGTTGCTTCTGGCTCGCCAGGGGCGAGACATCAAGGAGCCCGAGCCGGTTTCGCTCCGTGACGCGGTTGCGGATGCCTGGGAGATGGTCTCTCAGGACGCCGGGGACGGGACCCTCGGCTTCGCCGACACTGTCGGGCGGGACGTGACGATTACCGCCGACCGGCCGCGCCTGCTGCAACTGCTCGAAAACCTGCTCCGGAACAGTGTGGAACACGGTTCCACGAGCTGTTCGACGGGAGTCGATGACAGTGCGGAACACGGGTCGGTCGAGCCACGGTCACAGGACCAGACGGATGTGGACCACGGCGCTACCAGCAGCCAGACGAAGCCAGAGGACACAGCTAACGGCAAGTGCGTGACAATAACTATCGGAACCGCCGAAGACGGTTTCTACGTCGCAGACGATGGCCCCGGCGTCCCAGGAGCCAAGCGTGGGACACTGTTCGAGGCGGGATACTCGACCGACGACGATGGCACCGGGTTCGGACTGGCGATTGTCGACCGCATCGCTGAGGCCCACGGCTGGTCGGTCGACGTGTCGGAAAGCGCCGACGGCGGGGCACGATTCGAGATTACCGGCGTCGAGTTCGAATAGCGGCCGGGTCACACCGCGTCACGCATCGGTGGCTCCGGGCTATCCGGTCCGTGTCGGTGCATCCGGATACGCGTCGTCGTACAGCAGGCAGGCGATACGGTGGTCGTCGCCGACATCGAACAGCGCTGGGTCGGTTCGCTCACAGGGCGATTCGAAGGCGTCGTTCAGCACCGTCCGCGCGGCTTCGAACGCCCCGTTGTGCAGGTGGTCTAGCGTCGTCGCGAGCACGTCCTCGGCCTCGCGGTCGCCGACCGTGTCCGGGAGGCCGAACTCGGCTCGGACCCGCGTGTCGAGGGCCGACCGTGAGAGCTGACTGCGGTCCTCGTCCTCGACGCCCTCCTGCACTGCGGTCACCGCTTCCAGCGAGTCGGCTTTGCGGAGCCGCTGTTTCAGGTCCATCAGTGACCGCCACTCCGACTGTGCCATGTCTGTCCCCTCGGGCTGGATAACCTTCGGACAGCGGGTGTGGAACCGACAGCCAGACGGCGGGTTCAGCGGCGATGGAACGTCGCCAGAGAGGAAAATACGGTCGCCCTCCCAGCCGGGATCTGGCTCCGGAATGGCGGACAGCAGCGCCTCGGCGTAGGGGTGATACGGCGGCTGAAACACGTCTTCGGTCGGGCCGACCTCGGCGAACTCTCCGAGATAGAGGACACCAACGCGGTCGGCAATGTGTTCGACGACGCTGAGGTCGTGCGCGATGACGATATAGGAGAGGCCGAACTCCGACTGCAGGTCCGCGAGCAGGTTCAGAATCTGGGCCTGCACGCTCACGTCCAGTGCCGAGACGGGTTCGTCACAGACGATGACCTCGGGGTCGACGGCGAGCGCCCGGGCGATGCCGATACGCTGGCGCTGGCCGCCGGAAAACTCGTGGGGGTAGCGGTGGGCGTGCCGCTGATTGAGTCCCACGGTTTCCAGCAGATCGCTGACGCGCTCGGTCCGGGCCTCGCCCTCGGCGATGTCGTGGATGTCCAGTGGCTCACCGACGATGTCGCCGACCGTCAGCCGCGGATTAAGGCTGGCAAAGGGGTCCTGAAAGATGTACTGGATGTCCTTTCGGAGCGCCCGGAGGCGGTCGTCAGAAGCTGCCGTCAGGTCCTCACCCTTGTACCGGACCGTCCCGGCCGTGGGTTCGATGAGCCGCAGCAGGCTCTGGGCGAGTGTCGTCTTGCCACAGCCGGACTCCCCGACGATACCGAGTGTCTCCCCGGGGTACAGTTCGAGGTCGACGCCGTCCAGCGCCTTCACTTCCTGATTCCGGCCCAGCAGGGTATCGATGAGGCTCCCCCCGGATTCGTAGTACTTTGTGAGGTTCTCGACCTCCAGAACGGGGTTGTCCGCCGTCCTAGCCATCTTGCCGGCCTCCAGTCTCGTCGTCCACGTCGTCGCTCTGGTCAAGCAGGTCGGTATCGGCTCCAACCGGGTCGGAATCGGCGCGAAGCGGATCGGAGTCGGCCCGGCGCTTCTCGGCGTCCGACGCGTGGAGACGGGCGTTCGACTGTGGCTCGGTGGGCGGCGCGTCCCGGCCTTTCACTTCGACCTCGTAATCCAGTTCGCCGTCGAGGTCGCCGGTGTAGGCCAGACAGGCTGCTGCCCGGTCGGACAGACCGACACCGTCCCCGGTGTCGGGGTCGACGAGCGGCGGCTGTTTGCGCGTACACACCTCTTCGGCGAAGGGACACCGCGGGTGGAAGCTACAGCCGGAGGGCACCTCTACGAGGTCCGGCATCGTCCCCGGAATCGTCTGGAGGCGGTCCTGCCGGTCGCCGATGCGGGGGATGGCGCTCATCAGCCCGACGGTGTAGGGGTGTTTCGGGTCGTAGTACAGCTCTTCGACGGTCGCCGTCTCGACGGCGCGGCCGGCGTACATTACCATCACCCGGTCGCACAGCTCCGCGATGACCCCGAGGTCGTGGGTGATGAGCTGGATGGCCGTGTCGTACTCCTCGGCGAGCCGTTCCAGCCGGTCCAGAATCTTCGCCTCGATGGTCACGTCGAGCGCCGTCGTCGGCTCGTCGGCGATGAGCAGGTCGGGGTCACAGGACAGCGCCATGGCGATGACGACCCGCTGTTGCATCCCGCCGGAGAACTCGTGGGGGTAGTCGTCGTAGCGGGCCGCCGGTTCGGGGATGCCTACGTCGTCGAGCAGGCGGATAGCCCGCTCGCGGGCGGCCGTGTCATCGTAGTCGAGGTGGTGGCGGATCGCCTCGGCGATCTGCTCGCCGACGGTGTAGACGGGATTGAGTGCGGTCTGTGCGTCCTGAAATATCATCGCGATGTCGTTGCCCCGCACGTCTCGAACGTCGGATTCGGACAGTTCCATGAGGTCTTCACCGTCGAAACGGACGGTCCCGCTCTCGATGCGGCCAGGCTCTTCGATGAGTCGCATTACCGATAGCGCGGTGACGCTCTTGCCCGCGCCGCTCTCGCCGACGACGCCGAACTTCTCGCCGCGCTCAATGCGAAAGGAAAGGTCGTCGACGGCGGTGACGACGCCCTCCTCGGTGTAGAACTTGACCGTGAGGTCCTCGACTTCCAGCAGCGCCATCAGACCTCGCCCCCGCGGGCCACGTCTTCGCTCTCCTGTGCGTCCAGCGCGTCGTTGATGCCGTCGCCGATGAGGTTCATCGACATGACAAACAGGAAGATTGCGCCGCCGGGGAAGACGGTGACCCACCAGGGAATCGACCCGCCCGGTCCTTGGACGATGGTCTCGCGGGTCTGGTCCAGCATCGTGCCCCACTCGGCGGAGCTGGGTGGGAGACCCAGCCCGAGGAACCCAAGGGCCGCCACGCCGATAACGACAGTCCCGATGGAGAGGGAAGCCTGGACGACAAGCGGCGCGATGGCGTTGGGGACGACGTGTCTGAAGATGACACGGCGGTCCCGCGCTCCCAGCGCTTTCGCCGCCAGCACGTACTCGTTTTCTTTGACTTTCAGAATCTCGCCGCGTATCAGTCGGGCGTAGCCCGCCCAGCCGATAGCGGTGAAGGCGAGCACCAGCTCCCAGTACCCCTTGCCGAGCACGGCGACGATGATGAGCGCGAGCAGAAGGCCGGGGAACGCGAAGATGAGGTCGAGTATCCGCATCATCACCTCGTCGACCCGGCCGCCGTAGTAGCCGGCGACCGCGCCGTACACCAGCCCGATTACGGCGGTGACGAGGACGACGATGAAGCCGATAGAGAGGCTGAACCGGCCGCCGTACAGCACGCGGGAGAACACGTCCCGCGCGGAGCCGTCGGTGCCGAAGGGATGGGCCAGCGACGGGGCCTCGTAGGCGCTCACGTCGAGGCCCTGTGCGTACAGGATGGCGCTCGGGTCGTACGGCGCGAGCGAGAACGGCTGGACGGTGACGCCCGCGACCGTAATTGGACGGGCGAACACCGCGAGCAGCGCCATCGCCGTGACGATGTACAGCCCGAGCATGGCGCTGCGGTTCCGGCGGAACTCGCGCCAGGCGCGCGCCCACCGGCTCTCTGTCCCCGTGTCTCTCGTCTCTGTCCAGTCGGATAGCGGTTCGCGGGACTCGACGCGGTCGGCGTCGAACCCCGTTATCCGGATGCGTCCTCGGTCCGTACTCATAGGTCAATCATAGCGGATTCGTGGGTCAAGCACAGCGTACATGATGTCTGCAAGCAGGTTCGCGAGGATGATCGTCACGCCGGTAAACAGCGTGATGGCCATGATGAGGTCGACCTCGCGGCCGATGATCGCGCCGACGAAGGCCCGTCCCAGCCCGGGCCAGGCGAACACCTGCTCGACGACGACGGCACCGGCGAAGATGCTCGCGGTCAGGAACGCAGCGATGGTCGTCACCGAGATGAGCGAGTTCCGCAGGACGTGTTTCAACACGACCGTTCGCTCGGGCAGTCCCTTCGCCCGCGCCGCCGTGACGTACTCTTTGTTCAGTTCCTCTGCCATCGACGACCGCATCACGCGCATCAGCGTCGCCGACGACGCCGTCCCGATGGTGACTCCCGGGAGGACGAGATACCACAGCATCTCGTGGGAGAGCAGCGGCTTGTCCGGGGCCAGCACCGGCCACAGGTCCAGCCAGAGCGCGAACACGAGGATGAGCATCAGGCCGAGCCAGAAGTTCGGCAGGGAGATGCCCGACAGGGCGAACACCCGCGAGAGGTCGTCGCCCAGCGTGTCCTTGTTCACCGCGGCGTAGATGCCGGTCGGGATGGCGATGAGCAGGGCGATGGCCCAGCCGAACAGCCCCAGCGCGACGGTTTCGGGGAGCCGAGCAAGAATGTAGGGCAGGACCGGCTGGTCGACGCTGATGACCGTCCCGAGGTCGCCCTGCAGGACGTTGCTCATCCACGTGAGGTACTGCTGCCAGACCGGACCGTCGAGGCCGTACCTGGCGCGTATCGCGGCCTCCTCGGCCGCCGAAATCTGCGGATTCAGGGCGACCATCTGGTCGATGGGGTCCCCCGGCGTCAGGTGGACCAGCGCGAAGGTAAGCACCGAGACGCCGAACAGTATCGGCACCGTCGCCGCCACGCGAACCGCGACGAATCGTCTGAGGCTCATCGTACTGAGTCACTCCCGATCCAGATATGCGACCTGCTGGTCCGTCGGGTCGTGCAGCCCGTATGGCAGGATGCCGCTGGAGAACGTGTACGTGTTGTGCCCGACGTAGTCGGTCGACAGCGACGAGACGTTCGTCCCGAAGACGGTGTAGCTGTTCGGGGCCTGCTCGATGAGGCCCCGCCACACCTGGTCGTACTGCTCGCCGCGGAACTGCGGGTCCTCGACGGCCTCGACCGAGAACCGCGCCTCCGTCGCTATCTCGTCGAGGTCCGGCGTGTCGACCCGCTGGAAGTTACAGCACTGCCCGAAGTTGTCGATGGAGTTGACGGCGTCGTAGAAGCTCCCGGGGTTGAACGTGCCCGAGAGGCCGATGAGGACGATGTTGCCCTGCTGGTAGTACTCCGGCCCGAGGATGCGCTGGACGAAGGTCGTGAACTCGAAGGTCTCGACGCTGATGTCGAAAAACTCCGTGTTGCTCATCACCTGGGCGATGAGTTCGGCCTCGCGCACGCGGTCGTCGGAGGTGTTTGTCTCGATGGTCGCCTCGATGGGCGTCTCGACGCCGAGGTCGTCGACGGCCTCCTGCAGGAGTTCGGTCGCGGCCTCGGTGTCCTGTTCGGTCTGTGGGCGCAGTTCCTCGACCAGCGCGTTGTAATCCGCCGACCCCTCGTCGGCGGCCAGCTCCGGCAGCGGCGTGTACGCCGGGTTCCGGTAGCCGTTGTAGATGTTCTCGGCGATCTGGGCGCGCGGAATCAGCTGATTGACGCCCCGGCGGACCCGCTCGTCGTCCCACGGCGAGACGGTGACGGGGTACTGGAGGAAGTTGTACGCCCCGGCGTTGGTCACGCTGAGCCGGTAGTCCTCCGCGCTCCGGTACTCGCCGTAGGTGTCGCTCGTGAGCCCGTAGGTGAGGTCTATCTCGCCGTTGTTGAGCGCGGCCGCCCGGGTCGCGTCGTCTTGCACGATAGCGACCGTGACCGCGTCGACGACCGGGCTCGTCGGGAACCCCTCTGGCCCGTCCCACCACTCCAGCGCGTCGAGGCCAAGGTCGTCCAGCCAGTAGTCGTCGAACGTGCTGAACTCGGCGCGCTGTTCGGCCTCGTAGGACTCGAACTCGAAGGGGCCGGTCCCGATCGGCGTCAGGTCGTTTCGCGGGTCCGCGCCAGTGTCGGGATACTCTTCGATGTGCTCCATCGGGTACACTGTCGTCGGGAGCTGGCTGTCGGCCTCGGCGTCGGGCTCCTGTCCGTAGATGTCGACGGTGTAGTCGTCGACGGCCTCCGCGTAGAGAAAGGAGTCGAAGGTCTGAGCCGAAATCGAGGAGTTCTCAAGCACCTCATACGACCGGGCGACGTGCTCTGCGGTCATCTCCTCGCCGTTGTGGAAGGTGACCCCCTCGTGGAGTTCGGCCCGGTACTTGATCCCGTAGGTGCCGTCTGCAACGGCATCAGGCGCTTCATTGACCGTCAGGACCTCGCCGGCCTCGGGGTTCCTGATGATGATCTGGTCGTCGGCAACGAGGTTCCCCTCGTCGTCCGTCTCCGCCGACACCATGTACGGCTCGTAGGCCCCGTCCTCGACTTCTTTGACGTCTATCCGTTCCCACGTCTTCGCGAGCCACGGGTACACAGTCCCCGCGGCGTCCTGCGTGATGAGACTCTCGTAGATGAGTCCGTGGACGTTGCCGGCCGGCGCGCTGGTGCTGTATGACGGGTCGAAAGAATCGATACCCGCGCCGAGGCCGAACCTGAGTGTCCCGCCGTCCTGAATCTCGTCGACGGCGACCTCCGCCCGCTCCCGGACCGGGTCGAGGCTCTGTCCACCCTCGCTTTCGCCGTCTCCACCTCCGTCAGTGCCGGCGCTACAACCGGCGAGTGTCATTACTGTTGCCGCGCCCGCCGTCTTGAGGACGCGCCGTCGCGTCACTGTACTCGTGCCTGCAGCTGCGTCATGAGACATTCCCGTTGACCTCGAAAGTTATGCGTTATGTTGCCCTCCCACACACTTATAGCATAACGGCGCTCGGAGTCGGGCAGCATCGGTACGCGACAGGCCGGGAGCATACTACACGGCGCCGATACAGACCCCGCTGGTGAGCTTCACCTCTCGGCTGAACTGCGCTGGTGTATAGCCTCCGGCCAGAGATACGCCATCCTCTGACGACGCGCTGTCGAGACCGAGTTTAGGGGAGACGGCACGTAGGATTGGTCGTTCAACGGTGTCCTGATGCCGGGCGCTCCCGGTACGAACGACACTGCGCCCCGGTCAAAGCTGGGGCCGACACCTACAGTTGCGATTCGAGTTCGAGCGGCTGCTCAGAATGGCGGGCTGTAATCCTCGTACTCGTCCATCTCCTCCATGTCGTCGGTCTTCGAGGGCATGACCGCAGCGCGCGGCCCGCCGGACCGCACGACTTCGACGTCTTCGAGTCCGTCGACGCTCTCCGGGAGTCGGCGTTCGATTGCCTTCATCGTCATCGGAGCGATGCCACACCCCGAACACGCACCGCCGATGGCGACGGTGGCCGTGCCTTCGCTCTCGTCGATGTCGCGGACCTCGAAGTTGCCGCCGTGTTGCTGGATTTGCGGGACGTTGTTGCTCAAGTAGTTACGCGCCTGTCGTTCGAGTCCTTCAGCGCTCATGACGATTGTATATACGCACTAACCTATCATAAAAATGTCGTTTTTGGCATACCTAAAATACCGTTCCTTAGAGCTTCAGGAGTAATAATTTTGGCCACCCAAACAATTAGTATACTAATTCTATTAATTTTCGCACGGCCTAAAACAAGCTTGCTGTGGAGTCCTCGTTCAGGCGGTATCCTCATCCGGCGCCGTCGAACCAGCCTCTGAACCGTCCTGTTTCGTCTCGGCGTTGCAGGGCAGTGTGGCGGCCAGTCGCTCCGCGACCATCGGGCTGACTAGACCGGCCAGCTCCATCGCTTCCGTCTCGTGATCGTCGAGATCGAGAACCCCCCGAAAGAACCACGAGACGGTCACATACGTCTCGTGTAACTCCGCTGCCTCCTCATGCCCTGACTCTGTCAGCGTCACCCCCTCGTACGGCTCATATGTGACGAGATTCTCCTCTGCGAGTCGCTGGCACATCTCCGTCACCGCCGCCGGAGACCGATCAAGCATCTCCCCCAACTCTCCCGGGGCGACTGGCGGTTCGTCCCGGTGCTGGGCGATGTAAATCGCCAGCAGATACTCCGGTGCTGTGTTCATCGCTCCGACGGATCCGTCCGATTCCCGCTTACTGCCGTCGACTCCCCTGTCGACTGCTCACCGGCTCCGAAGACCACCACGTATGCCCACGCCCACAGTCGGGCATGTGACCGCTGCGGGCGTTTACCCATTCCCATCATCTCGATATTTCCGTCCCCACCCATCAGGCAGACGCCCCCAGTACTGTCGGTAGAGCACTGACCGAGCGGCCGCTCGTCGGTGGACGCTCAGCATGATGCCCACACCGTACGTCGGGACCACGCGAACGGTGTCGATAGCGCCCTCGACGATATGAAACGGTCCGCCATCGATCCCTGCGTTGGTCTCCCCCCGTTTGTGCTCCGAACTCAGTACCGTCGTCTGCCATATGTTTTAGGCTTGCCTAATAATATAAAACGTCTGCGGTTTTTAGGACTGCCTAATTCAATCAGCGAAGTCGAGCCTACCGTCCGAGACTCTCACCCATCGCGTGGCACTCCACTCACCATCGAGGCGTTATCTCTGCCGTAATCGCTTCCCGAATCGCCTCGATCAGTTGGTTTGCCGAATTTGATATCGCATTATATGCTTTATCGGGAAAACCACTGGTCACCTCCGGCTCGTCGATGAACAGGCAAATACGGGTAGTAGCGGCTAAAACACCGCTACTCAGTAAAATCGGTAATAGAATCGAACGTGTCGACCGCCAGCCGTTCAGCGACTGCGTCTCTGTCCACGTCACTGATTTCCTGCGGGTATTTTCGTTCGAAGTAGCTCACGATGTTCTCAACATCGCGAGTTAGCAGTTCCCGGGCGTTTTCGTGGTCGGTCGGGACAGCCTGTGGCCAATCGAAAACGACCACGCCTTCATTCGTGACGAAGACGTTGTACTCGCTCATGTCCGCGTGGACGTACCCTTCGCGGTAGGCCGTCTGCATCTCTTCGAGGACGAGATCCAGAATCGGCAGTACCTGTTCCGTTTCGAGTTTCGTTCGGGAGAGTTCGACGCCGTCTATTTTTTCCATGACAATCGCATGGCGGTTCGTGTCGATTGGCTGGGGAACCGCCACGTTCGGATACAGCGTTTCGAGGGCATCGTACTCCCGTTCGGCGGCCTTCCGGGCGGTGTAGAGCCAAGAAACGTGGTCGCGGTCGGCGGTATACTCCCGCTCTTTCATCACTTCACGGAAATTGGTGTACCCCTCGCGGTGGTATTTCAGTGCCACCGGCTTGTACGATTGAGCCTCGTACACGTCGCTTTCCTTGCCGACACCCAGTGGAGACCCGACTCCTTCGATTGTGTCGCGCTCGGCGAATGTATGCAGCGCAAGCGTGTCGTACCCCTCGAAAGTGAGTTTGAACCCTTCGTACTGGATGGTCTTGCGCTCGACCAGTCCCCGGTCCGCACACCGGTCGAGCCGGTAGTCGACGTCTTCCGACGTCAGCCGTGAGAACTCGGTCAACTTCTCGCGGGCGACGTACTCCGAGAACCGCATCCCCTGCTCGACGCCGGAGAGCAGATGGAAGTCCTCGGGTTCCAGCTCCGCCATCACTGAAGCCACGTTCTGGACCATTAGCGTTCTCTACTCGATGGACTGGTAAAAGGCCGACGCGTTCGCCGGATAGAGGTGATAAATCTGTAGCCGCTATACAAAATACACATCTGGTCTCAGGCTGGTTGCTGTATCGGCGGACGACGAGCGCTCTGACCGGGGCGGCTGGGCGCAAACTTAGACGGACTGCAGTGTTCGGACAGTCTGCCCAAGACAGCTACGCTCATATTTTCATCTGTCCGACTCGACCCGCTACTGTCGGCGTTTCGTGACCGAAACCGCAGTTCAGTCGCTTGCTCATCGAATAAGACCTCATTAACCTACATAATCACACGTTTTCAGCTTGGCATCATACATCTGCTATCGCTACTGTACTATCGTTTCAGTATCTCAAAACGCGGCTGATGTGGCTCGGAAACGGGCCTTTGCTGGTCGCAAGCGCTATTCACACATAATCAGCTATAGAAGCGAAACGTTAGGCATCAACTCGAAAATACGTTCCTAATCGCCGTGACAGTATATGTAAGGCGAACGGCGACTGCGTTCGCTGACTGTGTGGCCGTTAAGCTACTCTCTACTTTTGGTCATCTAAACGCAAGCGTGCCGTGTGAGCAGACAACATAAAGACCAGCTCAGGGACCTGCTTCGCTCACTCGCGTTTAATTCTCACGACCGTCGGCTCGCGTTTCCGGTGCTGTTTGCCGTCGGTTCGGAACTGTATTTCGTACTGACAATCACACTCGGTTCTGCCCGTCCCCCGATGGCTCCCGACGCTGGCATCTTCCAGCATCTCGGCTGGTATCTGACGCGGGGCGGTCGGCTGTACGTCGACGCCTGGGAGCCGAAGCTCCCGCTGTCCTACGAGACGACCGGCGTTCTGGCGATGCTCGCCGGCGGCGACATGTACCGGCTCCACCTCCTCAGCGTGGCGCTGATGAGCGCGGCGGTGTGTGGAATCGTCGGGCTCGTCGTGATACTCGTCTACGACATCACCGGCGACGACGTCGCTGCGCCGCTGGCCGGCCTCTCTATGTTCCTGCTGCCGGGGTTCGCCGTCCGGCCCGCGTACGGTTTCAAGGCGAAGTACCTCCTCGTCCTCTGTGGACTCCTGGCGATATACCTGTACACGCGCGAATACCCGGCACTGAGCGGTGTGGCCGCGGCGGCCAGCGTTGGGTACTGGCAGGCCGGGGTCATCTTCCCGCTCGTCGTGGTCGGGCTGGCAATCCAGCAACGAGACGTGCGGGCGCTTAAACGTGTTGTCGCCGGCGGCCTCGGGTTCACTGTGGTCATGCTTGCACCGGTATTTCTCGTCTGGCACTCGGTCTCGGAGATGGTCGTCCAGGTGTTGCTCGTGCCGCTACAGACCGAGGAGCAGGCGTCAGTACTCGCCCGACTCGTCGCCGGTGTCGTCCATTTCAAGTGGTCGTCGCCGTTCGTGGTGCTGGGCGGTTTCGGACTCGGACACACCGCTCGGTGCTGGTTCAGGGGCGACGACGGCGCGGTCGGGCGCACCGACTGGTGGATTCCGGTCGGCGCGGCGTGGTTCGCGCTCCTGATATTCTTCGTCGACTTCGAGACCGGCGGCTACACCGACCTCATTCCGGGGCTGGCGTTCGTCGCAATCGGCGTCGGGATAGTCGCGACGACGCTCCGTGACCGCCGACGGAAGCAGTATCTCGCCGCGGCGCTCGCGCTGGTTCTCGTCGTCAACGTCGCCGTCCTCGGTAGCGTCGGTCTCGTCTTCACACCCGTCGAAACGCCGGGACCGGTGCCAATGTCAGACCTCGAAACCACCAGTCTCCCAGAGACCTACGGGGAAAGCGAGTCGGTACCCGACGTCCGGTACATCTATTGGCAGCAGCTTGAACCGTCGGCGTGTCACTACCGGCTCTCGGTGATGGAGTTGCGGTGGCTCGACAGAGTCGACTCGTCGATAGACAGCCGCTGTCTCGGCTTGAGGACCGCCAGAGCCAGGCTCGCAAGCGGCTAGGACTCCGTGGAGTCGTAGTCAGAGAGCGAGGTCTGTGTCGTTTCGACAGAACCTGTGATGATGTAGGGGACGATAATCCGGAAGAACTGAGCGGCAAGCACCAGCAGGATCGGACCCAAAAAGATGCCGTAGAAGCCAAACGCGATGGGGCCGAGGATGTACGCGAACATCAACAGACCGACGTGAGTCAGATCACCGCTGACGTATGGCCGAATCAGGAAATCCGGGATGGTGTCGACGACGACCAGCGTGACCACAAGAAAGAGGACAACCCAGGCCAGGGCTGCCGTCTGTCCTGTGACGACCGCGGAGACCGCAAGCAGTCCAGCCACGGGCAGATAGACGATTTTCATTCCGACTACTGGAATGAGGCTGCCGATGCCGGTGAGCGCGCCGACGAGTGGTGCAAACGGAACCTGCACTGAGCCTGGCGCGACCAGATTGTACAGCGAGAACACGAAGATCCCGATAACGCCCGTCACCAGTGCGTTCAAAATGTTCCCGAAGAGAATCGAAGACAGTTCCTCGTCGACCGCCGCCGCGTAGTTGCGAAGGACACCTGCCCCGTCGAAAGTGTCAAGAAACCAGCCGACAAGCCGCGGTCCGTCAGTAAGCAGGTAGTACGTCCCGGCAAACATGATGAACACGCGCAGCAGTAGCGCCGTAAGCATACTCACAGAGCCGATGAGCGTATCAGAGACACGTCCCAGCCACGACTGGACTGTCGCGTTTCGCAACAGGTCAATCACTTCGTCCGGCCCCATCGCCAGCACATCTGAGAATCCGAGGTCGGCGAGCGGCCCCGGAAGCGACCCACCCTGAAGATCCTGAAACTGCGAAAGGTACGCCGCGCCAAGGCCACCTTCGCCGAAGAACGACTGTAACTCGGGGACAATGAGGACGATCGTATAGCCGACCAGAAGCACGAACGGTAACAGAAAGAAGAAAATCGTGGCCGCCGCATGGAGCTGTTTCTGGTACGGGACAGCCCGACCCAGGAACGATTCGGGGAGCGGGAGCCACCCGAGCCGTCGATAAATCGGTCGGCTGGCGTAGTACAGAAAAACGGTAAACACGAGCGTCGGGAGGAACTGGGACAGGACGAGTCCGACCACGAGAAAAAGTGCTACGCCCGCGATAGCAAGCAGAACGCGCCGTCCGAGGTCGGTACTATATTCCATATGTTTTCAGTACAACATCTTGATAAAAAATAAAACCACCGGTCGGCCCGGTGGCTGTACGTGAGCGGGGTAACGCAGGTGACTACAGCCCTTCGAACTGGGTGATCGCCTCTCGCCAGTCTTCGGGGATCGAGCGCGAGGATTCCGTGTCGCGGTCGTATGTAACGACGGTTGTTTCTCCGGTCGCAGCCACACCATCTTCGGTCCGGACCTCGTACTCGAAGGGGAAGCTCTTCTCCCCAAGACGTGGAACCCGGACGCCAACGGCGACTGCATCACTGATTTGGACGGGCTGGATGTAGTCGACTTCGAGGTTCGCGATGACCATGCCAGTGCCCGACTCGCTGCCCGAGAGCAGCGCTTCGCCACAGTCGACCACGTCGTGCAGGTAGTCGATGCGAGCCTCCTCGAAGTAGGTCGCATACGTCGCGTTGTTGACGTGGCCATACGTGTCGATGTCCGTGTATCGGACCTCGACGTCCGTCGTGTACTCGAAGGTCATGCCAGTAATTCCGCGTGTTTCTGTTTGAGCTTCTCGATTTTCGGCGGGATGGTCAGCTGGCAGTAACTCTGGTCCGGATTCTTCTCGAAGTAGTCCTGGTGATACTCCTCGGCCGGATAGAACGTCTCCAGCGGTTCGACTTCGGTGACGATGTCGCTATCGTAGCCCGGCTGGACTTCCTCGATAAAGGCTTCCACGGTCTCGCGCTGGGACTCGTCGTGGTAGAACACGGCCGAACGATACTGCGTGCCAACGTCGTTACCTTCTCGGTCTTTTGTCGTCGGGGTATGGGTCGTGAAGTGGACCGCGAGCAGGTCCTCGTAGCTCACCTCGTCCGGCTCGTACGTAATCTGGACGCACTCGGCGTGGCCCGTCTCCCCGCGACAGACCGCCTCGTAGCTGGGGTCGGCGACGTGCCCGCCGGCGTAGCCCGACACAACGTCGACCACCCCGTCGATCTGTTTGAACACCGATTCCGTACACCAGAAGCAACCGCCCGCGAATGTCGCTTGGTCAGTCATCACCCGACGTACGTGCCCGGCGTACAAAACTCACTGGCTGTGGTCGTCGCAGATGGGTGCCGGCCTATCGGTCGACCTCGCCCATGATTGTGTCAAGACTGCCGATTGTCGCGACGAGGTCTGGCACGTATTCACCGCGAGCCATCTCGGACAGTGCCTGCACGTGTGAAAAGGAGGGGCCGCGAATCTTGAACCGCGCCGGCGTCTCCGTCCCATCAGAACGGATGTAGATGCCAAGTTCGCCTTTCGCGGCCTCGACGGCGCGGTAGATTTCGGTGTCAGGGTCTGGCCGGAGCGTGCGGGGGACGTTTGCCTGTATCTCGCGGTCGTCCTCGGGCCAGTCCTCCAGCAGGTCGACGCACTGGCCGATAATCTTCGCCGATTCCTCTACTTCGCGCAGGCGCACGAGCAGGCGCGAGAAGTTGTCGCCGCCCTGTTCGGTGACGACCGACCAGTCAAGTTCGTCGTAGTAGCCGTATGGGTCGTCCCGACGAAGGTCGTAGTCGACGCCGGAGGCTCGGGCAACCGGCCCGGTACAGCCGTAGGCCTTCGCGGCCTCAGCCGAGAGGTGACCCGTATCGATCGTCCGAAGCTGGAGAATCTCGTTGCTGGTGAGCATATCGTGGTACTCCGTGAGCTTGTGCGGCAGGTCGTCGAGGAACGCGCGTATCTTCTCGAAAAACGCTTCCCGAGGTTCGGGCAGGTCCCAGGCGACGCCGCCCAGCCGCAGGTAGTTGAACATCAGCCGCTGGCCGGTCAGGTCTTCGAGAATGTCCTGAACGAGTTCCCGGTCCCGGACACCCCACTGGAAGGTAGCGGTGAACTCCCCGACCACGTCAAGCGCGTAGGTCGCGACTGCAAGCATGTGCGAGAGGATGCGCGACAGTTCGCCGCCCATCGTCCGGATGACCTGGGCGTACGCCGGCACCTCGATGTCGGCGAGGTCCTCGGCCGCCCGGGCGTAAGCCCACTCGTTCAACAGGCCAGCTCCGCCCCAGTCCCAGCGGTCCGGATAGGGCATGATCTGATGGCGGTAGGTGCCCTGCTGACACATCTGTTCCTCACAGCGGTGGATGTAGCCGATGTCGGGGTCGACGGCCGCGACCTGCTCGCCGTCGAGTTGGGCGTTCAGGTGGAGGACGCCGTGCGTCGAGGGGTGGTGTGGCCCCATGTTGAGATGCATCGTCTCCGGCCCTTCGCGGCGGTCTTCGAGCAAGCGCTCGTGTTCGCGGAAGGAGACGATCTGTGGCTGAGACTGATTGTAGTCCCGGCTCAGCGGGTGGCCCTGCCAGGTTTCGGGCAGGAGAATGCGCCGGAGGTCTGGGTGGTCCTCGTACTCGATGCCGACGAGGTCGTAGGCCTCCCGCTCGTGCCACGCCGCCGTCGAATACACAGGTGCGGCGGACTCGCTGCTCGGCGACTCCCTGGGTGTCGGCACAACGACCGAAAGTTCCTGTGTCGGGTCGTCGTAGCGCCGCAGGTGATAGATCGTCTCGAACCGGTCGGCGTACTCCTGGGCCGTAACACAGGCGCAGTGGTCCAGACCGGCCTCGGCTCGTAGCGTCGAGAGGACGGTCTGCACCTCGTCCGCGCGGATGACAACGGCCGGGGCGTTCTCGTGGCGTTCGGTGGAGAGGACGTGGTCGGCAATCGGCTCGATAAGCGGATGGACGTCGTCGGCTCGGTGGACTGTCTGGGCCATCTCCGTGGTCGCCCGTTCGCCGGCTGCCGCCCTCGGGCTGTCCCCTCATGCCCGAGGTTATTTTAAATACCTCCTGGAACGGTCAGGCATGAAGTACGTCACGCTTTCGCTGTGGATGGCCCCGGAGGTTCGGCACCCGATGCACCAGTTCGTCGTCGATCACGACGGCTACGAGGCGAGCTATCTCCTTCGGGGCAACGACATCGGGGCCGATCCCCAGACGCTGCTGTTTCACGTCGACGGCTTTCCGCCGGAGCCCTATCGGGCGGCGCTGGAACAGGCCGACACCGTCCGGGAGTACGCCATCTCTACGTGCCCCGACGAGACGTTCTACCTCTACGTACAGGACTCGCCGTCTGCGACCGATCACGACCTCGTCGACGCGCTCACCCGAGCCGGTCTGGTCATCGTTTCTCCGGTCGCATACCGGGCCGACGGCACAGTCGGACTCACACTGGTCGGTCCAGGGGGGACGGTCCAGCAGGCAGTCGAAACGGTTCCCGACGGCGTCTCCGTCGACGTTCGGGAGGTCGGGGAGTACGACAGCCGGCGACTCGATACCGGGGCCGCGCTCACCGACCGGCAGTTCGAGGCCGTCGCCGCCGCCGTCGACTGCGGGTACTACGGTAGCCCTCGGGCGGGGAGCGTGGACGATGTCGCCGCCGAACTCGGCTGTGCTCCCGGAACTGCCGCCGAACACCTCAGGAAGGCTGAGGCCCATGTAATGGCTGACATACTCGAACAGCGCCCCGAATCGACGGCGTAGTCCGCTCTGTTCGGGAACTGCTGGAGCGGCCGACAACCGCCCCGAAAAACTATAAACTCCGGATAAGTGTCATCTAGTGCTGGGTTGCGAATATACTACAGGGCCAGCGGTGGTCCAACTCAGGACGATACTGACCATGGACACAGTAACTATCGACGACGTACCGGTCGAACGGAACCCGATGCAGGTGCATGACATCCGCAAGCCGGTTTCCAGAAAACTCGGGACCGAGCATTTCGCGGCGAACTACTTCGAACTCGAACCCGGCGACTCCTTCTCGGGGAGCCTCCACCGCCACCACGACCAGGAGGAGGTGTTCTACATCGAGCGGGGACAGACCACTTTCGAGGTCGGCCTCGACCGCGAGGAAGTCGACGTGTCGGGCGGGGAACTGATTCGCTTCGAACCCGGCGAGTTCCAGCAGGGGTACAACTCCGGCGACGAGCGCGTCGTCGGCTGGGCCTTCGGCGCGCCCGGCGCGACCCACGACTGGGACGAGCTAGAATCGAGAGCGCACTGTCCAGAGTGCGACGAAGAGACGACCCAGAGCGTCGCCCTCGCCGAGGGTCGGTTCGAACTCACCTGTACCGAGTGCGGGAACGTTCAGGGCTAGGACCTACTTCTGTCGCTCTCGTGATTGGAAACAGGTGTTTGTACAGCCAGAAAGCCCCGGCCGGCTGTACTCGGGGGGCTCGCTGCGCTCCTTGTCACTCCCTCCGGTCGTTCCTGTGGTGCTTACATCGCCCGCCTTCGTCCAGCCGGCCGCTCCTCTCAGTCCCGCCCAGCATTCTTTGTCCAACCGGCTATGGGTGGGACTGAAAGGGGCCGCTCGCTCGACGTTCGAGGCGATGCAAGCACTGACGAGCAACGTTGAGGAGCGAGGAAGCGCGCAGCGAGTCGCAGGTGTCGAGCGAGCGGGGGCGTTCTGGCTCTTTGCATAACCAACGACCCCGTCGGTCATTCCACCCGCTGCTATAGTAACAATTGAAACGATTTACACACTGATCACACTGCCATCGTGCGATCAGGTGTGCATTGATTTTCAATGGCTACTATAGCCCGCAATTCATATCGCATCGCGTCACGAAGCCCGGGTATGTCACTGGCCGACCTAGAGTGGCGCGTCATCGGCGAGGAAACACGACCCGGGCCGATGACGATGGCGCTGGAAGCAGCCGCTGCTGAAACCGTCGCAGAGGGCGGTCCGGCAACGGTGCGAGTGTACACTTGGCCCGATACGCTGTCGCTTGGCTACGGACAGGACCCCGACACCATCGACTGGGAGTTCTGCGAGCGCCAGGCCGTTGGGGTAACGCGACGACCCACTGGCGGCGGTGCGATCTACCACGACAGCGTGGCGGATATCTCCTACGGGATTATCGCGCCGGCCGACGCCGTTCCGGGCGATCTGATGGCGTGCTACGAGCAGTTCTGCGAGCCGGTTTTGAATGCGTTCGAGCGCATGGGCGTCGACGCGTCGTTTGCTGACGACGAGCGGTCGGCGGTCCATCAGCCGGCCTGTTACCTGCGGCAACTCCATCCGGCCCACGATATCGTCGGCCCCGATGGCCGCAAACTCAGCGGGAACGCGCAGTACCGCCAGAAGGACGCTGTCATCCAGCACGGCTCCCTGTCTGTCTCGCTGCGTCCCGACCGCCACTCCGGCTGTTTCACCGCCGACATCGACTCGGAGCAGTTCACCGAACGCGTCGGGGCGATAGGCGAATACACCGATATCGACCGCGCCGAAGCCGTCGAGACGCTCCGCTCGACGCTGGCTGAGTGGGTCGACGCCGACGCTGGCGGGTGGACGGACGATGAACTCGCACGCGCACACGAGCACGCAGAGAGAAAGTACGCTACTGACGAGTGGATTCGACGGTCGCCCTGACCCGAGGTAGCGACGGTTTGCCTCCACGGGACAGCCACCGCGACCTACCGGCGGCCCTCTCGAATTCGCGGCCTCTAGTATTTGACAACACTCTAACGGCCATTCGGTTTCGACTCACAGCGGCTGAGAACAGGCGTATCGTAGCTCCTGTCGCCGCGTCGGCTGTGGCTTGCGGGTATCATTCGCTCCAGAACACTCGTCCGAACCGCACCGCTGACTATCGAATATTCGCCTATTGCTAAACGTACTGCTAAGACCGTTACTCGGCAACTGTTCGGTGATGGCTAAGCGAGACCACTACCGGCCGCCTAACCAGTTGAGTTTGGATGTTCTCGACCAGAACGCCCGGGATGCCGACCCGCGGGGAGACGACTTCGACTACGCCGAGGAGTTCCAGAAGCTCGACCTCGACGCGGTGAAGGCGGACCTCGAAGAGATGATGACTTCCTCCCAGGACTGGTGGCCGGCCGACTACGGCCACTACGGGCCGCTTTTCATCCGGATGGCCTGGCACAGCGCCGGGACGTATCGAACGACGGACGGCCGCGGCGGCGCGTCCGGCGGCCGCCAGCGGTTCGCGCCGCTGAACAGCTGGCCCGACAACGCGAACCTCGACAAGGCTCGCCGACTGCTCTGGCCCATCAAGAAGAAGTACGGCCGCAAGCTCTCCTGGGCCGACCTCATCGTCCTCGCCGGCAACCACGCCATCGAGTCGATGGGGTTCGAGACGTTCGGCTGGGCCGGCGGCCGCGAGGACGCCTTCGAACCCGACGAGGCGGTCGACTGGGGCCCCGAAGACGAGATGGAGGCCCACCAGTCCGAGCGCCGCAACGAGGACGGGACGCTCAAAGAGCCCCTCGGCGCTGCGGTGATGGGGCTCATCTACGTCGACCCCGAGGGGCCAAACGGCAACCCGGACCCGCTGGCCTCCGCCGAGAACATCCGCGAGTCGTTCGGCCGGATGGCCATGAACGACGAGGAGACGGCCGCGCTCATCGCCGGCGGCCACACCTTCGGGAAGGTCCACGGTGCCGACGACCCCGAGGAGAACCTCGGCGCGGTCCCGGAGGACGCGCCAATCGAGCAGATGGGGCTGGGCTGGGAGAACGACCACGGCTCGGGGAAGGCCGGGGACACAATTACCAGCGGTATCGAAGGCCCCTGGACACAGGCCCCGACGGAGTGGGACAGCGGGTACATCGACAACCTCCTCGACTACGAGTGGGAGCCGGAGAAAGGTCCCGGCGGGGCCTGGCAGTGGACGCCCACGGACGAGGCCCTCGAGAACACGGTCCCGGACGCCCACGACCCGGACGAGAAGCGGACGCCGATGATGCTCACGACGGACATCGCGCTCAAGCGCGACCCCGACTACCGGGACATCATGGAGCGGTTCCAGGACAACCCCATGGAGTTCGGCATCAATTTCGCGCGGGCGTGGTACAAGCTCATCCACCGCGACATGGGCCCGCCCGAGCGGTTCCTCGGCCCGGACGCCCCCGACGAGGAACTCATCTGGCAAGACCCCGTCCCCGACGCCGACTACGACCTCGTCGGAGACGAGGAAATCGCCGACCTCAAAGCGGAAATCCTCGATTCGGACCTCTCCGTTACCCAACTCGTCAAGACTGCCTGGGCCTCGGCGTCGACCTACCGCGACAGCGACAAGCGCGGCGGGGCCAACGGCGCTCGCATCCGGCTCGAACCCCAGAGGAGCTGGGAGGTCAACGAGCCAGAGCAGTTGGAGACGGTCCTCGACACGCTCGAAGGCATTCAGGAGGAGTTCAACGGCGCTCGGGACGACGACACACGCGTCTCGCTGGCCGACCTCATCGTCCTCGGCGGTAACGCGGCCGTCGAGCAGGCGGCGGCCGACGCCGGCTACGACGTGACGGTGCCGTTCGAACCGGGGCGGACGGACGCGACGCCGGACCAGACCGACGTGGAGTCGTTCGAGGCGCTCAAGCCGAGGGCCGACGGCTTCCGGAACTACGTCCGTGACGACGTCGAGGCCCCGGCAGAGGAACTGCTGGTGGACAAGGCCGACCTGCTGGACCTCACGCCCGGCGAGATGACCGCGCTGGTCGGCGGGATGCGCTCGCTGGGCGCGACCTATCAGGACTCCGACCTCGGCGTGTTCACCGACGAGCCGGGGACGCTGACCAACGACTTCTTCCAGGTCGTGCTCGGCATGGACACGGAGTGGGAGCCCGTCACCGAAGCCAGAGACGTCTTCGAGGGGTACGACCGCGACACGGGCGAGCAGACGTGGACGGCGTCCCGCGTCGACCTGCTGTTCGGGTCCCACGCCCGCCTGCGCGCCCTCGCCGAAGTCTACGGTGCCGACGACGCCGAGGCCGAACTCGTCGACGACTTCGTCGACGCCTGGAGCAAGGTCATGCGGCTCGACCGCTTCGACCTCGAATAGGCCTCCGCGTAGCGGTCGCGTTCAGAGGGTCTCTTCGACGAACTGGGAGACGAGGCGGTCCTCGGCGGTCCGGAGCTGGTACTGGACGGTCGAACGCGGCTCGTCCAGTATCGACGCGAGGTCTTTGACCGAGACCTCCCGCGGTCGCTCGTAGTAGCCGTGGGTCACGGCGGCTTTGAGTACCCGCCACTGCTGGGGCGAGAAGTTCGTCGCGACCCGTTCGGTCGCCTTCCAGTTCCCCGCGCTGGTGATGTGAGAGACCGAGAGCGTGACGCCCTCGCGGAGGCTCGACTCGATTTTGTCGTAGACCTCGCCGATGGGGGCAGACCCCGGATAGAGGACGCGCCAGCGGTACTCGTTGCCCGTCCGCCGAGATTCGAAGATAGTCCCCTCACTAACGTGCCGATGGAGGAAACTCGGTAGCGACTGACAGCCGCTGATTTCACGACGTAGCGTGTACACTGTCCGTGACGTCTCCCCGCGGTCCAGCACGTGGTACGTCCGCGCCGTCTCACAGCTCACGACGTCGAAACACTCGTTACAGCGGTTTTCGTCCAGAAAGACCTCGTCGAACGCACGCAGGGCCTCGGGTGTCCCCTTCGCGTGGTCGAGCCGCCACATATGGTCGTCGCCGACGAAGATGGCAGAGGACCACACGGAGAGGCTTTCATGCTGCCGGAACACGTCCATCAGGCTATCGGCTCCCGCGTCGAACTGTAGGACGAACTCGAACTCGCGTGTGTCCGCCACTGCTGGCTGTGTGTCGCTCATTTAGCTAGTACTAATTTGGAACGGTCGTTATAAATCGATTACTGGAACCACCAACCCCACTCCACTTTATCTAGTTGGCTTTTGATTAAGATGCGGTAGCCGGTTCGCCGTGAACCTCACGTCTGCGATGACGGGCTACGAGGATGGACTATTCACCCACTCCCGACAATGGAACGACACCACCGTTTTGTAGGAACCCGGTCAAGCGGTAATATGGTCCCGTCCCCCGCTGATGATGACTCTGCCGACACCCCTGCCCACCCTCGGGCAACCGACGGCAGCGTCGCAACGCTCTCCGAGGAAGAACTGTATGCGATTGTTCGGGTGGCTACCGAGGACGCAGTGCTTGGCGCGCTCGGCACGCTCATGTTGGTCGGTATCGGCATCGTACTGGCCGCCTGGGGCGCAGCGTTACTACGGTCAGCAACGCCGCTTCCAGCGGCTATCGGTGTGGTACTCGTCCTGTTCGGTGCATACCTCGCGCTATCGAGCCTCCGCATGATCCCACCCGTCCGTGAGTGGATCTGAGCCGGTCGGGTATCTCTGTTCACCGGCCTGTCGTCCCGCTTCGAGGAAATCCTGACACGAGCTATAACCGACCGTAGCACTCCGGAACCTCTTTTGTCGGGCATCACCGACCGGTGTGCATGGTACGAGTCGGGGCACACACCTCCATCGCTGGCGGCGTCTACAACGCCGTCGAGGAACAGGTCGAGTACAGCGGCAACTGCGGGCAGATTTTCTCGCACTCGCCGCAGGTCTGGCAGGACCCGAACATCGACGACGACGAGGCCGAACAGTTCCGCGACCTCGCGGCCGACCACGGCGTCGGCCCGTGGGTCATCCACTCGTCGTACCTCGTCAACCTCTGTACGCCCAAAGACGACCTCCGCGAGAAGTCCCTCGATTCGATGCAGAAGGAGGTCGACGCCGCCGCCAAACTGGGCATCGAGTACGTCAACGTCCACCTCGGAGCCCACACCGGCGCGGGCGTCGACGGCGGGCTGGACAACGCCGCCAGCGTGCTGGACGACCTCGACGTCCCCGATGAGGTCACCGTGCTGGTCGAGTCCGACGCCGGCAGCGGGACGAAACTCGGCGGCCAGTTCGAGCACCTGGCGACGGTCCGGGAGCGAACGGACCAGGACATCGAGTTCTGTCTTGACACGGCCCATATGTTCGCCGCGGGCTACGACCTCTCGACGCCCGCGGCCGTCGACGAGACGCTCGCGGAGTTCGACGACGTGGTCGGGTTCGAAGACCTCGCCTGCGTCCACCTCAACGACTCAAAACACGAGTGCGGGACGAACAAGGACGAGCACGCCCACATCGGCGAGGGCCACATCGGCGCGGACGGAATGCGCGCGTTCGTCAACCACGACGCCATCCGCGACGTGCCGCTGGTGCTTGAGACGCCGACCGAGGACGGCAAGAGCTTCGCCTGGAACATCGAGCGCGTCAAGGAACTCCGCCGCGACTGATTTCGACCGCGGTACTTTTGAGGGCGACTCGACTCTGAGAAACTGTGCGCAGGTTCTCTGCCGACTACCTCGAAACCACCCGCAGGGGAATGTGGGCCGACTCCCGCGATGCGCTCTTGGACCTCCGACTGGACGAGTGTGTGCGCGTTCTCGACGTGGGCTGTGGGACCGGCGAACTGACCCGCGTCCTTCGCGAGGAGACAGACGGGACCGTCGTTGGCCTCGACGCCGACACGGACCTGCTGGCCGCCGCCGGCGACCCGGCCGTCTGCGGAGACGCGACGCGCCTTCCGTTCCCCGACGACACCTTCGACCTGGTGGTATGTCAGGCGCTGCTCATCAACCTCCCTGACCCAGAACTCGCGGTTCGGGAGTTCGCCCGCGTTGCCACCGACCGGGTGGCCGCCATCGAGCCAAACAACGCCGCCGTCACTGTCGAATCGACCGTCGACGACGAACCGGTGCTGGCCCGCCGCGCCCGCCGGCTCTTTCTCGACGGGGTGCGGACAGACGTTACCCTCGGGAGTGATGCCGCCGACGTGTTCCGCGACGCGGGGCTGTCCGTCGTCTCGACGACGAAATACGAGCAAGAACAGCGCATCGAACCACCCTACGACGATGCGGCGATGCAGGCCGCTCGCCGGAAGGCGACCGGAACGGGGCTGGCCCACGACCGTGAGACGATTCTCAACGGCGAGGCGACGCCCGCCGAGTACGACGCACTCCGGGAGCGCTGGCGGTCGATGGGACGGGACGTAATCGAGCAGATGCAAGACGAGGCCTACGAGCGCCGCGAGACGGTGCCGTTCTTCGTCACCGTCGGCGCGGTTCCGTGACCCGCTCGTTACCGAGTTCGGGGAGCAGAGTGCCCGCCAGTCCGTAGACTGCGATGTCCAGCAGACTGGCGAGCAGGCCGACGACGCCCCCGACGACAGCGGCGACACCGGCCCCGATGAGCAGGACCAACAGCACCGACTGGGGGCGGGCCCCGCCGCTCTGGAGCGTCGACACGAGTGCCACCGCGAGCAGTCCCAGCAGGAACACGACACCAGTGACACTCCCGGCCGCAACTCCGTGGAGGACGAGCGTGCTGACTCCGGCTGAATCGAGCGATACCCTCCGGTGAACCCATCGAACCGCTAGGACGAACAGCGCCCAGAGGTAGCAGAAGACGGCCACGCCGACGAGGGTGTTTAGCCCGGCGAGCAGGTCGGCGAGACCACCGCTCGCGTGGACGGCGAGGACGCCGAGCAGGACGAACAGGACGGTGTCGAACGTCGCGAGCGTCCACGTCACGAGTGACACCGGCCGCGTGGAACTCTGTTTGCTGTCGCGCGCTGGCTCAGTCTCACTCACGTTGTCCGCCATACTCTCCTGCTCACGCTGGTCCTCAGCCATGCGCGAGGACCTCCGCGAGGACGACGATACCGAGAAAGACGGCCGCCGTCGCGCCGTACGCTCGCGAGAGCGTTCGCCGGTGGACTGGGTGCAGGTCGTCGAACGTGTTCACGCGGTCACCGATCTGAACGAGGAGTAGCGTCCGGACGACCGAACCCCCGAGGAGGGCGACGACGACGGCGAGTTTCACCAGTAAGGTTCGTCCCCAGTCGGTTCCGGGACCCGGCGGTCCGAGCGAACCGAGGTTCCCGACGCCGGTGACCACGAGTACGCCGACGCCGCCCCAGAACAGCCACTCGAACTGCTTTGCGGGCGCGAGCGAGGCGATAGTGCCGCACCGATAGCTGTACCAGAGCACGGTTGTGCCGCCGACGAGGACCGCCATCGCAAGGACGTGGAGGGTTCGAATCGGGAGGGCTGTCATAGCTGTCGGTTCAGCGGCACGTCGCAAAGAATCACGGGGTTACCCCGACGGGTCGATTGTCACCACGCCCTCACCCGTCGCCACGTTGTACCGCGTCGACGGGTCGACGGTCAGGCTGACGACGCCGCTGTCGAGGGTGTCCGGGCGCTCGAACCTGACGACCGTCGACCGAGCAGTGAAATCACTGGTGTACACACAGGGCTGCGTGTAACAGCCGAACGCGTGGATGCCGTCCGCTGTCTCCTCGATGCGTTTCAGATGGGGGACGATCGAACCGGACCCCCAGCCGGTCTGGACGACGAGCACGGCGTGACTCTCGAAGTCGGTGTCGGCGGCGAGACTGTACGCGTCACCGCTGTTGTCTTCGAGTCGCTCGATGTCGTCGGCGTCTGTCAACAGCGTCGCGTAGAGCTGGTCACCGTTGTCGTCCGGGGCGCGCGCTAGCCCTTCATCGGCAAACAGCGCCCCTCGGGTCGACGCCTGTTCGAACGACAACGATGGCTTGGCCGGCATATTCGCACAGAGATACAGCGGATTGCGGTCGCCCTCGCCGGAGTCAGCAACGTTGCACTCGACCTCTTCGACCTCGTATGGCGGTGTCTCGACTCTGTCTAGCCCGTCCAGCGCATCCGTCGGTGTTTCGTTGGTGGGAGTCTCCGTCTCTCCAGCGTCGGTCGGCGTCTCTGTGCCTCCGTCGTCCGTTTCGGTGCCGGGATCAGTTCCCGGCGACGGATGCGTGCGTGTTTCCGTGCTGCCATCGCCACTGCCGTTCCCGCCCGGCGCGAGGCAGCCACTCAGGGCACCAATCGCCACGCTACCGACCAGTCCAAGGGTCGCTCGTCGCGTCCGTTGCATACGATTCCCTTCCCGTGGTGTGGGTGTATCCCTTCCGTTCGCTCAAAACCGCGTTGTAGTTGTCATGGCCTGTGTTCGCGCCCAGAGTACTGTCGCCCGTCGATAGGCCCTTGCTGTGTGAGCGGCTACGGACGACACGTGCCGGCTCACGTCTCCCCATGATACCACCGCTCGTCCGCCGCTGTCCGGAGTGCCGTCATGTGACCTGGAGCCGCCGGTTCACCGCGGTTTCGGACGGCGGGACCGGCTCGCGGCTCGTCGAATGTCCCGCCTGCGGACACCGGTTCTCGACGGTCGACGCGCCTTGGCTGCTGTAAGTCACCCTGTCCAGCGCCGGCACGGTGAGCGCTACACCACGTCGCCTCGAACCGTCGCGCCCTCCTGCTGTGCCCGGTACTCTTTGACCGCGTCGGCGGCGTCGCCGGCCTCCGTCTCGTCCATCCCGAGCATCGACAGCGACTGGGTCAGCGTCGGGAAGACGAACTCGTTGTCACGGAGCTTCTGGAACGCGTCGGGCGACCGTTCGCCGTCGAGCCACAGGCAGGCTCCCCGGGGGTCCAGAATCTGCTCGTAGTCGTTTCGCATCTTCGCGCCCTTGAGCCGCTGGGTGACGTTGTCCTCGAAGGAGGCGTTACACACTTCCAGATGGACCGGCTCGTCGTCGCTCAGGAGGTGGGCGGCGAGGCACTTCTCGGGCGCGGCGTGGCCGTTGGCGTTCGCGCGGATGAACTCGGGGTGCTCGTCGGCCCACGCGGCGCGAACGGTCTTGCCGACCCCGTCGACGCCGTGACTGCGCTGAAACTCTTCGGCGCGCTCCGGGGCATCCTTGAACAGGATATCCTTGGTGACGTAGACGTCCAGTCGCTCGACCGGGTCCAGCCCGAGCGCTACGTCGCCGTACACCCACACCTCTCGGACCGGGACCGGCATCGTCTCGTCCTCGACTGTGGCGACGATTTCTTCGACCCGCTCGACTGCCTCCGGACGGTCCAGACTCATTGCCTGCCCTACTGCTTGCGCAGCCTAAACGCTGACTCTCCGGAGGCGAACACCGATATCACTTTGCTGTCTCCGAGACGATATGTCAGACCTTCAGACGCAGTTTGGGACCTGGCTGTACGGACCGACGACTCCTCTCCCCTGTCCAGCCACCTCTGTCGCGAGGCAGCGCAAGACAGTGATATCCTCGACATCGCAGCGGCCGTTCCTGAGGGTCGCCAGGCCCCGCACCTCCTGCTGGCCGCGGTGCAGTACCTGCTCGACCGGCAGCCCGACCATCGGCTGGCCGAGTACTACCCGAGCATCACCCAGCCGGCGCGCGACCCCGACGACGGGTGCTTTCCAGCCTTCCGCGAGTTCTGTCTCGACCATGCCGACGATATCCGGCCGCTCCTGCGGACCCGGCGCACGCAGACGGACGCAGTACGGCGCAGCGCGGTCCTCTACCCGGCTATCACACAGGTGGCCCGCGCCACCGACGGACCGCTCGCGCTGGTGGAACTCGGGCCGAGTGCCGGCCTGAACATGCTGTTTGACCGCTACCGCTACGATTACGACGGTCTCGTAGTGGGTAACAGCGACTCGCCGATTACCATCGAGAGCAGCGTCCGACGCGGCGACCCGCCGCTCTCGGAGACGCCGCCCGCTATCCGCTCTCGGGTCGGTCTCGACCGCAATCCGCTCGACGTGACCGACGAGGCCGACAGGGACTGGCTCCGCGCGCTCGTCTGGCCCGAACACGAGGCGCGCCGGGCCGTCCTCGACGGGGCGCTCACCGTCGCCCACGAGGAGCCACCGCGACTCGTTGAGGGCGATATGCTCGATGACCTGCCGGCGGTATTCGACGAGATCCCGTCCGATGTCCCGATCTGTGTCGTCAACACGCTCGTGCTGTATCAGGTCCCGGCGGAACTGAACGAGGCGCTGACGACGGTGCTCGAAGCGCAAATGGTCGAGCGCCCGCTGCACTGGCTCACCGGGCGGCGGGACCTGTCGGGCGGCGAGTCAGTGGAACTGGACTGGAAACGCCAGACCGACGATGGCATCGAGACCACGCACCTCGTCGACTACGAGCCACACGGCGCGTGGCTGTCGTAGCGGCCCTGAGCACAGCACGGCTTCCACGTCGACAACGCGACGAGTGGTTGTCAGGCGTTCACCCGGGCTTATGTCTGCACAACGGGAATGTCGGATATGCAGATTCGCGTGTACGACGAGGGGGCTGCGAAAGACTGCCTGTTCGTCCTCGGGTGGGGGAACCGCTGCCGACACCGGAACGTCCAGTGGCTCATCGACCAGCTTGCCACGACATACCGTGTCCACGCCGTCGAACTGCCGACACATATCACCGACTACCGGCGGGAGTGGGTCGGTCCGGTCCAGGAGTACGCTTCCGACCTCGGCGGGTTCGACCTGCTCGGGCACAGTGCAGGCGGGCTGACAGCGGCCCACCTCGACGCCGACGGTATCGGCAACCGAGTGTACCTGAGCCCATGGTGGGACAGTGACTTCCCGGTTCCGGGGCCGGTGCTCGACGCTCTCGCCTCGCTCCCGATTACGAAACCGTTCATCCCGGTCGATACGCTGGACGCCGACGCTATCGGTGACCTGGCGACGGCCCAGCAGCTCGCGGACGCTCCGTCGTCGGTTTCGCCGGCGTTCCTCCGGACGGTGTTTCGGGCACAGCGGTCCCTTCCGCCGGCCCGGGACGCCGCCGCGGCGTTTTGCTCGCTCACGGACACAGTCGTCGACCCGCGTGCCGTCGGCGAGCGCCTGCCGGCCGACCGTATACGGCTGTACGACGGCGGCCACGAACTGTTCTCCTCGAGCGGCCGCGAGCAGACCGTCAAGACGGTTCTCGACGCGTTACAGCACGGCCCCGGCGCGCTGTGAACGGCGTCTCCAACGACATCGCTGTCTACTGCCGTGCCGGAACCGAGACGAAACCCTCTCACCATTGCGGCCACGACTACTCGTCACGATGGAGTGCGACAAATGCGGCGAGAACGCGGTGTTACACGCGGCCTATTCCGGGCTGCACCTCTGTGAGTCTCATCTCTGCCGAGCGGTCACGAAACGGGTTCGTCGTCGCATCCGCGAGGACGGCCTCGTGTCCGACGACGCCACTGTCGAAGACCCCGAGACGTGGGTTATCGGCCTCTCGGGCGGCAAAGACAGCGTCGTTCTCACGCAGATTCTGCACGACACGTTCGCCGAAGACCCCCGAATCGAACTGGTTGCGCTTTCTATCCACGAGGGCATCGAGGGCTACCGCGACGCGAGTCTGGAGGCCTGCGAGGAACTGACCGACGACCTCGGCATCGAACACATCACCGTCTCCTACGCCGAGGAGTTCGGCGTCCAGATGGACGACGTTGTCGAAGACGACCCCGAAGGGATGGCTGCCTGTGCCTACTGTGGCGTGTTCCGCCGTGACCTCCTCTCGAAGTACGCCGAGGAACTCGACGCGGACAAACTGCTGACCGGCCACAACCTCGACGACGAAGCCGAGACGGCGCTGATGAACTTCCTCGAAGGCGACGTGGAACAGATAGCCAAGCACTTCGAGGCGTCGCTCGGTCCGTTCGAGGACGACGGCGACGCGTCGACCGAGCGCACCCGCGACGCGCAGGACCACCACATCCCCCGGGCGAAGCCGCTCCGCGACATCCCGGAGAAGGAAGTCGCGCTGTACGCCCGCTTCCAAGACCTCCCGGCACACATCACCGAGTGCCCCCACGCCGAGGAGGCCTACCGCGGCGAGATACAGGACCTCATGCTCGGACTGGAAGAGAACCATCCCGGGACTCGCCACTCGATTATGGCCGGCTACGAGAAGCTCGCGGCGCTGGCCGCCGACACCTACGGCGGCGAGAACGGCGACACCGACTACGGCGAATGTGACAACTGCGGCGCCCCGACGGCGCGGGACCTCTGTCGGAAGTGTAATCTGCTGGACGCGCTGGAAGCAGTCTGACCGACGTCTCGTTTGTCAGACACCGCTGAGTAAAAGCGTCGCTCGCGGCCGTAGAGAACGGAAAGAAGAACCGCGGTGTTACTTGTTCGTCCGGATGACGTCGAGTCCGTTGTTCTTCTCGCGCTGGTCCTGTCCGCCGTCGGTCTCGCTGTAGCCGGCGTTCCGACCGCCGCTGTTCTGACTCCCGCTGTTCGGGGCGGGGCTGTCGAAGCTCTCGACGTTGTCGGACGCATCGAATGAGGTGTCGTCGCCGACTTCCTGAATCGCCTCGCGGGACTTGTTGGCCTGTTTCTGGGTCGTCGGGCCGAGCACCTGGGCGGACTGGACGCCGGTCATGATGGCCATGACCCGCACCTTGCCCTTGTACTCTTCCTGAATCCGTGCGCCCCAGATGACGTTGGCGTCGGCCTCAAGCCGCTCGGTGATGTTCTGTGCGATGCCCTCGGCCTCCTTCAGCGTGAGGTCCGGGCCGCCGGTGATGTGGACCAGCCCGCCGCTCGCGCCACGGTAGTCCACGTCGAGCAGCGGGTGGTTCATCGCGTCCTTGACGACCTCTTCGGTCTTGTTCTTGTCCTGGGTCTCGCCGACCAGCATCACCGCGACGCCGCCCTGGTTCATGATGGAGGTCATGTCGGCGTAGTCGAGGTTGATGAGGCTCGGCTGGGTGATGGTCTCTGAGATGCCCTTGACGGTCTCGGCGATGATCTGGTCCATCACGGAGAACGCCTTGCCGATCGGCAGGTTCGGGACGTAGTCGAGCAGGCGGTTGTTGTCCAGCACGATGATGGAGTCCGCCTCGTTGCGGAGCTTCTCCAGGCCTTCCTCGGCCTTGACCGTCCGCGCTCGCTCGACGTTGAACGGCGTCGACACCATGCCGACGACGATTGCGCCCTGTTCTTTAGCGATCTTCGAGACGACTGGGGCCGCACCGGTCCCGGTGCCGCCGCCCATGCCGGCGGTGACGAACACGAGGTCTGCGTCGCCTAGCACTTCCTTGATAGTGCCCTGTGCCATCTCCGTGGCGCGCTCGCCCATCGACGGGTCGCCGCCGGCCCCGAGGCCATTGGTGAGGGACTTGCCGACCAGAATCTTCGTGTCGGCTTCGATCATCTTGAGGTGCTGTTTGTCCGTGTTGATGGCCACGGTGTCAGCGCCCTCGACGCCGATGTTGTACAGGCGGTTGACGGTGTTGTTGCCGGCGCCACCACAGCCGACGATGACGATGCGCGGGTCGCCGAACCCGTCGACGTCCTCGTCGGACATCCGCTTCTGTTCCTGCTCGTCGCGTTCGAGGGCCTCGTTAACGATATCCTGCATCGTTACACCTTGGCCCAGGACCGCTTCTTTTCGGAGGCCTGTTCGGAGCCTTCCTCGGCGAGCATCTCCCGAACCGCCGAGCGAATCGCTTCGCTCCGATTGGGGTACTCGCCCGTCTCGACCATCTGTTCGACCTCTTCAATCTGCTGCTTCGGAATCCGTAGTGTCACACGCTCCATGTTTGGTAGTTCCCCTTGGGTAAGACGGCCCGGACGAGGGCTGTTTACGCCCCGCACGAGTGTTTACACAGCGAAACCGCAGTACGAGGGCGGCATCCCCTCGCGTTCGCCGCCGTGTAAGACGACCGTCTTACGCAGGATAAACCACTGACCCTGATGTATTAAAACTTACGGGCAGTGTCATACATTTTCTCGTTTACGGTGTCTGGACTCTTCTATCCAGTGTAAACGCTGAATTAGGTCTGATCGAGCACATCCGCTGCGGGCGTTCGTCTCCCACAGCCCGGGCAGAATCCCCAGTCCGACCGGAGTTCATCGCCGCAATCACAGAACACCCGCCGAGACGCCTTCTCGCCACAGTTCGGGCAGTAAACGTGGTCCGGTCCAAGATTATCACCGCATTGCGCACATGTCTTACGTTCCTCCGTGTCGGTCCTGTCCCGCGTTTCCGGCTCTGTCTTACGCCCGCTCGTGTCGGACGACTGATTTTCACTGTGAGACCGCCCGTCCTCGGCACTTGCACCCCGATCGGCGGTCTGCCGTCGTTCGGTTTCAGCGTTCGCTGCCCCTGCGCTTACGCCGTCTAACGAGATGTTTACGTTGATATCCTGCGGTTGCGAGGGGCGGCGTCGTATCCGCAGTCGGTCGGCGATGATACTGTCGACACGCTCTTCGATGAGCTCGTCGATTGTCTCGGCGTCGGTCACAGACTCTGACGACGACGATGGTTCCGACGCTGACGGCGACGCGTCTCCGAGATACTCCCGAAGCGCCTCGCGCATGACCTCGCTCTTCGAGGCGTCGAACGCCTCGAGTTGGTCGATGAGGTCGTCGTCAGCGCGGAACGTTATTTTGCTCATCGAGTTCGGACGTGTGTTGTACATGATGGTATTTTAATCTTCCCGCGCTGTCTGACGCCCGTCAGCTACCGGCATGACGCGATACCGTTCCCTCCGCTCAGATTCCGTCCGTAGACTCTGTTGCCCCGTCTCCCAGACCTCTGCAAGTGGGTCAGACGTGTCTGACACCAATCAGTGTGTCACTCCGCGTCGTGTGACCGTTCGGCGAACCCTCCGCGAATAACAACCCTTAAGTCCGGACGGCGGGGTATTTTCGGGTGTCGACCGCCCTTAGCTCAGACTGGTAGAGCAGTCGACTGTAGATCGACTTGTCCCCCGTTCAAATCGGGGAGGGCGGACTTGGTTTTCAGTCGGTGTCGAGTGGACCTGAACAGCAGTTGAGTTGTCCTTTGCCTTCGGACAGCGGAGCTACGTGAGACAATCTCGTTCCAGCAGTTCCGCAAAACGAACCCTCCGAGGCCGGTTCTGGAGAGCGTCAGAACCGCTCGCTCATCGCCGCTAGTCCAGCGTCTACGTCCACTGCCGAACCCTGCTCACCGAGCGCGTTACCCAACGCAGCAAGCAGATAGCTGACGTTCTGCCGGCGGGCCGAATGGCCCATACAGCCGATGCGCCAGATGTCGCCCTCCAGCGCGCCCAGGCCGCTGGCGATCTCGAGGTCGTACTCGTCCAGCAGGTGCTGGATGACCGCGCCGTCGTCGACGCCGTCGGGCACGCGGACGGTGTTGAGGCTCGGGAGCCAGAAGTCGTCGGGGGCGTTCATCTCCAGTCCCATACCTTCGACGCCGGCTTTCAGCGCGCCAGCGACGTGCAGGTGGCGGTCCCAGCGTTTTTCGATGCCCTCCTCGGCGACGAGCCGAAGCGCCTCACGGAGCGCGTACACGTTCGTGATTGGAGCCGTGTGGTGGTAGGCGCGCTCCTCGCCCCAGTACCCCTCCAGCAGGGAGAGGTCGAGATACCACGACCGGGGGTCCTCCTCCCGGGCGAGGACCTTGTCCATCGCGTCGTCGTTGAGCGTGAGCGGGCTCGCGCCCGGTGGACAGGAGAGGCACTTCTGCGGGCCTGCGTAGGCCACGTCGATGTCCCAGTCGTCGACGCGGAGTTCGACGCCGCCCAGCGAGGTCACGCTATCGGCGATGACAAGCGCGTCGTTCGCGTGGGCGATATCAGTGAGTTCGGGCACGGACGGCTGGAGAACGCCAGTGCTGGTCTCGGCGTGGACGAACCCGAACACGTCCGGGCTGTGCTCGTCGAAGGCCGCTTCGACCGTCGCCGGGTCGAGCGGCCGGCCCCACGGCGCGTCGACGGTGACGACCTCGCCGCCCGCACGCTCGGCCATGCTTGCCATCCGGCCGCCGAAGTAGCCGTTCGTCGGAACAAGCATCGTATCGCCCGGCTCGACGACGTTGCCGATGGCTGCCTCCATCGCCGCGGAGCCGGTCCCGGAGACCGGAATCGTCCACTTATTGTCCGTCCGGAACGTGTATCGGAGGAGGTCCTGGACCTCGTCCATAACCTCAATGAACGAGGGGTCGAGGTGGCCGACCAGCGGCGTGCTCATCGCCTTGAGCACGCGCGGATGGACGTCGCTCGGGCCGGGCCCCATCAGTGTTCGATCCGGCGGTGTCAACTCACCGACAGCAGGTGCCTCATCCATACCGTCCGTTACCTGGAGACTGGGCATTAAAATCCGTGGTCGCAACTCTCTGGTCAGGACAAGGTCGGTCTCACGCCTCCACCGGAAGGCTAATTCGACCGCCGTAGAAATATAGGATAATTATTACATCTGTGCCACCAGTCACTGGCTGCCACTACCCTACTCCATAATCGCAATCGCCAGACGCGACTGGTATGAAACGTGTGAACGATCTACTCCGTTTTTAATCTCGTATTGCTAAGGTGGCGTGTGGTCGTCGATGGGATTGTTCGATAACGTTGCGTCCCCTGGGGAGGAACCGAGCCGCCGGTACACCTGTCTGGTGTGCCGGGCGTCGTTCGACGTTCAGTACCACTCGTGTCCGGACTGCGGTGCGTACGACATCCGCCGGACGAAGTGGCTCACGTAGCCCCCGGCGTCCACGTTGGCACGTCCACCGGACTGCCTGCTATCGGGCTACACTGCCCTTTTTTGTTCAGGTTGTTGCCGCGTATCACAGCCACCAAGTGACTGTCGACGGTATAGTCGTACGTGAACCGACGACAGTTAGGGACGGCAGGGTACGACGTGACAGCCGTCGGACTTGGAACCTGGAACATCGGTGGAGATTGGGGCGATGTCTCGGCAGAGGAAGGCCGGGAAACGATCCGGACCGCGCTCGATGCCGGCGTCGATTTCATCGACACCGCCGACGTGTACGGTGACGGCTTCAGCGAGCAGCGCATCGCAGAAGTGCTGGACGAACGCGGGGTCCGCGACGAGGTGACCGTCGCGACGAAGGCCGGCCGCCGGCTCGACCCACATACAGCCGACCGCTACAACTACGACAACCTCTCCGAGCACGTCGACCGCTCGCGTGAGTACCTCGGGACCGAAACGCTGGAACTGTTACAACTCCACTGTCCGCCGACCGACGCCTACTATCAGCCCGAGACGTTCGACGCCCTCTCGCGGCTGCAAGACGAAGGGAAGGTCGCTCACTGCGGCGTCAGCGTCGAACGTGTTGAGGAAGCGCTGAAAGCCATCGAGTACCCGGAAATCGAAACGGTCCAGATCATCTTCAATATGTTCCGCCAGCGGCCTGCGGAGCGGTTCTTCGAGGAAGCCAAGCGCCGCGATATCGGCGTCATCGTCCGCGTTCCGCTGGCTTCCGGACTCCTGACCGGGAAACTCTCCCGGGACACGGAGTTCCCCGAGAACGACCACCGGAACTTCAACATCGAGGGCGAGGCCTTCGACCGCGGCGAGACGTTCGCCGGCCTCCCGGTCGACGCGGGCTTTGACGCCGTCGAGGAACTCCGCGAACACGTCCCCGAACGGATGACAATGGCCCAGATGGCGTTGCGCTGGATTCTGGACCATGACGCGGTGTCGACTGTCATCCCCGGCTCTACCTCGCCGGCCCACGTCCGCGCGAACGCGGCGGTGAGCGAGATGGACCCGCTCTCGAATCAGGTCCACGGCGCGGTGCGTGACATCTACGAGGAGTACGTCTTCGACGATGTCCACCATCGCTGGTAGTCGCCGTTCCGCCGATCTGTATGATTACATATGTGCTTTCGGGGCGGTAGAACACGATTGGTGCAGCAAAACTTGGCCCAAGATTCCACCGAAGAGGTCACTGCAGTGTCTGAGTTATTATAGTAAAACTGACGAATCCGGTGGCGATATACATATGAATACAGACAGTTATCGGCGGTATTAATATCAAAATCCAGTAATGAGTCTGACGAACTATCGAGTGTGCCGCGCCTCGCAGTAGCAACTGACCCCGGCTATCGGCAGACGTATTAGGAACCGATGCCGGGTGGCCAAACCCGGCGTGAAACCGTCCCGTACAGGGGAGCATGGAACGGTGGGCGTCGGGAGAGTACGAGCACCAAGTGTGCTCGCATTTACCTCTCCGTGCTATCCAATGTTTGTTATACAGCTCTTTACATGGTGACAGTCGACAGACTGGGCGACAGGCGGACGCTACCGAACGTCGCTCACGCCAACTGGAACGACATCGCCGTTGAACGCTGTAGCTGACGCTCCGGCAGGAGTTACAGGCGTTGGCTTCGGCCATTACTGACCGGTTGCAGCGAACTAGCCGCTTGCTACCGTCGGACTTCGGTTGGTAACCACACCGCCCCGGTGTGGGAGAAGTCGGCTCACGACGGATGCGGCGCGGTGGTTCTTATTCTTCGGTCGTGAGTTTCGGACCCGGCTTCCAGGTGTTGCCTTCGAGGACAACGAGGTCGTAGCGTTCGAGCACCTGGAGTGTATCGACGACCGCCTGTGCATCGAAGGAGACGGTCATATCCTTGGGCAGTTGCTGTGCAATTGCACTGCGTGTCCCACCGTCCATCCGGACCACTGTGTCAAGCAACTGTTCGAGGTCGTCGAGCAGCGAGACGAGCGACGTCGACCCATCGTCCTCTGTCGCCAGTTTCGACATGACTTCGTCGTAATTTCCTGATATCTCCATCGATACGGACACAGTTTCGTCTTCGAGGTCTTCTTCGTCTCCCATAGGACCAGATATGTGCACACTTATAGAAATACGTTTCTGTATTCCGAACAACGTGTGTATCTTTCGTCTGTTTCTCTGCAAATCTACTTTCGCCATATGTTTTTACATTAGGAAGAGTAGGGGGAGAACCACGCCCGATGGTAACTTAAAACCCAATACAAAACGAGTTTGTGGATTCTGTTACTGTAACCGCCTTATCTGAGTAGAAAGAGTAAGTATTTGAATATATATGGACGGATGCACTTCCACTTATGACATTCTACAACGGTCTGCCCCGTGTCAGCGGGCGTCGCTCACCGCCTGAATGTTTCAGTATACAGAACGATACCGCTAGCGTCGCTGTGATCCCAACAGACACGCGAAATCGAACGCGGCACTACAGGGATCAGTTTGACCGGACAGCGACTGAGCGGCCCAGTCTGGCTGTTCAATCGGGCTAACTGCCGCCCGTACTACTGGCGACCGGATAACAAAAGTACGGGTATTATCCTTTTCCGCCTGCCTCTCACGAAACCGGTCGAAGTGTCCGTGAGCGTCCGCCTGTGGCGTACTACGGGAATTATTCCAGTATACGGAACGCCACGCCGCAGAACGGTCTGCACACAGATGACAGCCATCGGGAGAGCGACGGTCGCGACAGTGGTCGTGTGGCGATACTGCTGTAGCACTGACTATTACAGAGACGTTTGGCGGTCAAACCCAAGTCCACAAGAAACACTTGCCCAGATGGTGCACGGCCAAATATATATTCGGGTAGCTGTCACACACTGGGTGTGGCGTTTAGCCTGACAGCCGAACAGACGACAGTCCGAGAAGCAGTGCGTGAATTCGACGGAAACGAGACCAAACCGGAAATTCCGAGCAGTACGGCGGCGCGGGCTACCGCCGAAGCGTGAGGAACTCGGCCGAGAACACAGCTTCGTCGGCCTGATTCAGCGTAGTGACTTCAGTCCGGACGACGCCTGTCGCAACCGGGTGGTCTCGGCGCTCTGTGTCGACAACCTCGGCTTCGGCGTGAATCGTATCGCCCAGAAACACTGGTTTGATGAACCGAAGCCGGTCGATGCCGTAGAACGCGACCATGTGCCGCTTTTCGGCCTCGTCGCGGGCCTGCCATACCAACCCAGTGACGACTGAAAACACCAGCGCACCGTGTGCGATGCGCTCGCCGTAGCCCGAGTCGGCCATCCGTTCGGCGTTCGTATGGAGGTGATTGAAATCCCCGCTGACACCCGCAAAGTTGACCACGTCGGCCTCGGTGATGGTCCGGCCCGACGTGGTAAAGCTATCGCCAACGTCGACTGTGTCGAACTCGCCGGCCATCTTACTGGTCCTCGCAAGCGACTGTGAAACGACGCTCCGGTTTCTGGTCGAGTTGCCACTGCCCCGCTGGGACCCGCTGGTCCCTAGACCCCGGTTTGTTACTATTGCTGGACATACACATCCCTCCGTGTCTCGCGTCGGTGTTAATGCTACCGGGGCTCGTCCGTTACTCTCGACGCTGCCACAGGGAGACGCGGCACCACTCGTCTGATCTGACTGTTCAACGATATTCAACTGAATCCGGCAGAGAGAACTCAGGACGTAGCTTTATTGCAGATGGCCGAGATGTCCGATGCGATGTCAAAGCCACACACGGAGCGGTTTCGCTTGGAGGGACAGCGGGCGATTATCACGGGTGCATCGAGCGGTATCGGCCGGGCAATCGCGGAGGAGTTCGCGGCTGACGGGGCCGACGTGGTTGTCTGCTCGCGCGAGCAGGACAACGTCGGCCCGGTGGCCGACGAAATCAACGACAGCGACCGGCCCGGTGACGCAGTCGCTATCGAATGCGACGTGACAGACCGCGAGGCTGTCGAGGCGCTGGTGGAAGCGACCGTCGACGAGTTCGGTGGGCTGGATGTGCTCGTGAACAACGCCGGCGCGAGCTTCATGTCCGGGTTCGACGACATCAGCGAGAACGGCTGGAAAACCATCGTCGACATCAACCTCCACGGGACCTACCACTGCACGCAGGCGGCCGGCGAAGCGCTGGCAGCGGACGGCGGCGGGGCGGTCATCAACCTCTCCAGCGTTGCCGGGGAACAGGGCGCACCGTATATGAGTCACTACGGGGCCGCAAAGGCCGGCGTCAGCAATCTCACATCCACGCTGTCGGCGGAGTGGGCCGACCGTGACATCCGCATCAACTGCATCGCCCCGGGCTTCGTCGCCACGCCGGGCGTCGAGTCACAGATGGGTGTCAGCGCCGACAATATCGACCGCGAGGCCGTCGAGCGCCGCATCGGCCTCTCGGAGGAGATCGCCGACATCGCGCTGTTCCTCGCCAGCCCGGCATCGTCGTACATCGTCGGCCAGACGATCACCGCCGCTGGCGTCCCACGGCTCGAAGAGACGCCCGACATCTGAGTAGCGGGGAGTCCCAGTAACGGCGGTCGTAATCCGGCTTCACTCCGAGACGCCAAGCCAATCCGGCAGCTCGCGGAGGTCGTCGAGCGTGATATCCACAGCGGGTCCGTCTTCGGCCCCGTAAGCGACTGTCCACAGCCCGGCCCGTGTTCCGCCGTGCATATCGTGCTCGTAGCGGTCACCGATCATCACGGCCCGCGCCGGTTCGACCGAAGCCTTTCTGAGCGCCGTTTCGAACATCGCCGGGTCCGGTTTGGTCCGACCGACGGCCTCTGAGGCGGTGTACGAATCCATCGCGTCCCAGACCCCGAAGGTCCGCAACAGTTGCTCGCCCTCGTCGTCGTCCACGTCACTGACGACGCCTTGATGGAGCGGCGCGTCCGCCAAGGCCTCGATGGCTGCGATGGCGTCGGGGTTGGGTTCGACCTGTTCGTCGCGGATTCTATGGAACAGTGATTCCCACTCAGTTTCCTCGGGACTGACTGTCAGAATCTCGTCGATTGCCCGCCGGTACCCCTCGCGGGCCGGTCGGAACGCTGTGCCCTCGCGCTCGCCGAAGTACGTTCCGAGGACATCCCGCCATCGGTCGAGAGCCGCGTCGGAATCCGCAGCCGCCGGGTACTCCGAACACAGGCGGTCGACAAACTCGCGGTGGGCCGCCCGGACGGACGCCATCCGAAGGATGACGCCCCCGATATCCCAGAAGACGGCCTCAATGTCTGACCTCTCGTTCACGGTAGCGGCTTGGACTGGTCCGGGTATGAAACTACCGCCGACGCCCAGAGTCCCGTGGCTGTGTCGCGGCGGGTGCGCCGGGGCACCGCGCTGTGGAATAAACGACCGACCACGCGTTCGCTGTGCTCCAACACTTATCATGACGACGTGCGAGAACGAGACTGTGCCATGATATCGTTCACCGATTCCGAGGCCGCGACTGCGCTTGCCGAGCGCGCCAGAGCGTTGATGGACGAGGTTGTCATCCCGCGGGAGCGCGAACTCGCGGGCGGGACAGCGATCTCCGACGCAACAGTTCGCGACCTCCGCGCTGCTGCACGGGAGTACGACGTGTACGCCCCGCAAATCCCCGAGGAACACGGCGGCATGGGCTATGACTTCCGGGACGTGTTGCCGACGTTCGAGGAAGCGGGCCGAAGCCTCCTTGGCCCGATTGCGATGCGCGTCGACGCGCCCGACGAGGGCAATATGCACCTGCTGGAGATGCAGGGGACGGCGCTCCAGAAATCGGAGTATCTCGACCCGCTCGTCGAGGGCGAGATACAGTCGGGCTTTGCGATGACCGAACCGATGCAGGGCGCGGGCTCCGACCCGAAGATGATTCGAACCACCGCAGAGAAAGACGGCGACGAGTGGGTCATCGACGGCCACAAGTGGTGGACGACCGGCGGCGTCGATGCCGACATCCTGCTCGTCTTCGCTCGAACGGACGAGGACGTCCATCCGTATCAGGGGTGTTCAGTGTTCATCGTCCCGACGGACGCCGACGGCGTGGACATCGTTCGAAACGTCCCGCACATGGGCAGCCAGGGCGACCCGAAGGGCCACGCCGAGATCGAGTTCAACGGCGTTCGCGTCCCTGAGGAGCACCTGCTCGGCGAGGAAGGCAACGGCTTCCAGCACGTCCAGCAGCGGCTCGGTCCGGCGCGGCTCACCCACTGTATGCGCTTTTCTGGAATGGCCGAACGGGCGCTGTCCATCGCCAAGGCCTACACCACCGAACGGCAGGCCTTCGGTGACTCCGTGGCCGACAAGCAACACGTCCGGTTTGAAATCGCCGAACAGGAGACACAGATTCAGGCCGCACGGGCGCTGGTCCGGGCCGCCGCGGACGCCATCGCCGCCGGCAATGAAGCCCGCGTCGAGGTGTCGATGAGCAAAGTGTTCGCTGCCCGGGCGACGCAGGACGCTATCGACACCGCCGTCCAGTTCTGTGGCGGCAACGGCATCGGCCGGGACCTTCCGCTGGCGGACTTCTACGAACTGGTCAGGACGTTCCGCATCGTCGACGGGGCCGACGAGGTTCACCTCCGGACCATCGCCCGGGAGGCCTTCGAGGACGTGGACAGCGAGGAACTGAAACCGGTGCGGCGCTACCGCGAGTAAGCCAGCGCCGTCACCGGCAACGGTCGCTACTCGCACTCCGAGCCGGTCGTCGCAATCCAGATGTCACAGGCGTGAGCGAGTTCCAGCCCCGCGCCGCCACATGTGCAGGGTCCTCGGCGTCCCTCTCTTTAGAGCGGTTCGTCGCCCTCGATAATCCGAATCGCGCGCTCGGCCAGCGCCGGGACGCGGTTTTCCATCAGCGGGTAGAACGGGTCGTCGGCGTTGCCTTCCAGATAGCGCCGGTAGAACATCTCGCCGAGGGCGGCGAGCTTGTACACGGCGAGCGTCCGATAGAACCGCTCGTGTTCGAACGTCAGGCCGGTCTGGGCTTCCCAGCGGTCGACCAAGTCTTGACGGGTCAGGTAGCCCGGTGCTTCGATGAACTCCATCGCGAGGTCGGGGATCTCCGGCTCCGGGTCCTTGGCGTCGCGCCAGTACGAGAGCAGCCAGCCGAGGTCGGCCCGTGGATCGCCCAGCGTCGCCATCTCCCAGTCGAAGACGGCGGCGAGTTCGGGGCTGTCGCTGGGGCCGAACATCACGTTATCGAGCTTGTAATCGCCGTGGACCAGTGTCTCCGGGTGGTCGTCGGGGCACTCGTCCTGTAACCACGAGCCGACCCGCTCTAGCTCGGGGACGGTTCGGGACTCGGTCGTCCGTTCGAACGCCCACGCCAGTTGTTTCCCCCAGCGCGTGACCTGGCGCTTCGCATACCCGCCTGCGCGGCCGAGGTTGGACAGGCCGACAGCTGACGGATCGACCTCGTGGATGGCTGCGAGGGTGTCCACCAGTTCGGTGCCGACGGCCTCTCGGGCGTCGTCGTTCGCGAAGCGCTCCGGTTCTTCGTCTCGGATGACGGTCCCCTCGACGCGGGTCATGACGTAGAACTCGCTCCCGATGACCGTCTGGTCGTCACAGGCCGTCACCGTCGGTGGGACCGGGACGGCTGTGTCCTGCAGCGCGTCGATGACGCGATACTCCCGCAACACGTCGTGAGCCGTCTCAGCGGTCTGGCCCGGCGGGGGCCGCCTGACGACCAGTTCTCGGTCGCCCCAGGTGACAAACAGCGTCTCGTTGGAGTGACCCTGCTCGTGGCGCGCAACGTCGAACGTCTCGGCCGGGCCTATCTCCTTTGCGAGAAACTCTTTGAGCGCACGTTCGTCGACCAATCGCTGGTAGTAGTCGCTGCTGTGTTCAGTCATGATTGCTGATTGCGGTCCGCGTCATGAAAAGCTGCGGGTCGTGTCACCGTCCGACGAACTCCGGTCGGCGGTCGGTCAGAAACGCTTCGACACCCTCCTCGTGGTCGGCGGTCTCGAAGACGATGCCCTGAGCCGTCGCCTCGTCGCGCTGTGCGCGGTCGAAGGACTTCTCCAGCCCGTCCTGAAGCAGCCGCTTGGAATGCCGGAGAGCGATGGTCGGTCCATTAGCAATGCGGCTGACGGTCGCCTCGACTTCGGATTCGAACGCCTCGTCGTCGTAGACGCGGTTGAACAGGCCCAGCTCCGTGGCCCGCTCGGCATCCAGAATCTCCCCGGTGAACACCAGTCCCTTTGCGACGTTGGTCCCGACAATGCGGGGGAGCAGATACGACGTGCCGGCGTCGACGCTGAGTCCGACCTGCCGGAACACGAAGCCGATACTGGCCGACTCGCTCGCCAACTGGATGTCACAGGCGATAGCGAGGTTCGCGCCGGCCCCAACGGCCGACCCGTCGACCTTCGCGACGGTCGGAACCGGCAGTGCGACGACTCTGGCGATGGTGTCCCGGGTTCGGCGGGCCAGTTCGCTGACGGCGTCATCGGCCGGGTCATCGTTCGAGAGTCGCTCACTCATCCCCTTGATGTCACCGCCGGCCGAGAACGACTCGCCGGTCCCCTCGATGACGACACACCGGACATCGGACGCCGTCTCGATGGTATCGAGGTGGTGCTCCAGCGCGTCGTATACGGGCTGTGTGAGTGCGTTCCGCGTCTCCGGTTCGTTCAGCGTCAGCGTGGCGATTCCGTCGTCGATGGAGAGCAGTACGGACTCGCTCATCGGATATACCTCTGTCGTAGCTGCATGGGGCCACTTCACAGGGTTCCGGTATAAATTTACCGCTAGTTTACAGTTTTATCGAATACTGGCTACGCACTGAATTCGGCGCACCAACAGCCACCACACTCAGCAGGACTAGTTTTAAGATATCGGTGTGTGTTGGCATGGAGTATGCCAGGCGGTGCACCACTTAACCTCCGGTCGTTCCTGTGGCGTGGCGAAAACGTGTTCCCCGACAGCGAGATCGTTTCGCGGACGCATCAGGGGATTCACCGATACACGATAGCGGAGTACGCCGAACGGGTACGGAAGCTAGCTTCTGCCCTCGAACAGGCCGGTATCGAACGCGGGGACAGAGTCGGGACGTTCGCCTGGAACAACCACTGGCATCAAGAGGCCTACTACGGCGTCGCCTGCATGGGCGCACAGGTCCACATGATTAACCTCCTCCTGCCCGACGAGCACATCCAGCACATCGTGGCCGACGCCGAGGACGAGATTCTCATCGTCGACCCCGTCATGCTGGAGAAGCTCGAAGCGGCGTACGACGAGGCGGCGTTTGCCTCCGTCGAGCAGTACATCGTGATGGGCGACACCGTCCCCGAAACGTCGCTGGAGCCGGTCGTCGACTACGAATCGTTCATCGCCGACGGCGACCCCGACTACTCCTTCCCGCAACTGCCCGAGGACCAGCCGGCGGGGATGTGCTACACGTCCGGGACAACAGGAAAGCCGAAAGGTGTCGAGTACACCCAGAAAATGTACTGGACACAGGTCATGTCGCTGATGACTAGCCAGGCCGGAATCAAGACCGACGACGTGGAGCTGACGTACGTCCCGATGTTCCACGTCAGCGGCTGGTGTCGCCCGTTCACGACTATCGCTGCAGGAGCCAAGACGGTCCTCCCCGGGCCGAACCCGTCGGCCGAGGACCTGGCGAAGCTTATCCAGGAGGAGGACGTGACCGTCTCCGCGGCGGTCCCGACCGTCTTCATGGACCTGTTGGAGTACGCCCGCGAGGCCGACGTGGACTTCTCCTCGGTTCGGTACTTCACCAGTGGCGGGTCCGCGACGCCGCGGTCACTGATGGAAGACTACAAAGCGGAGTTCGGAGTGGATCTCATCTCCGGGTACGGCATGACCGAAACGTCACCGGTCACGCACGCCTACGAGCCCAAGCCCGGAATGACGGACCTACCGGAAGAGGAACTGTTCGACCTGCGGAGCCACTCCGCGGGGCTTCCGCTTGCCGGGCTGGAGTTCAAAGTCGTCAACACCGACGGCGAGGAAGTGCCCTGGGACGGCGAGTCGCTGGGCGAACTCTGGATGCGTGGCCCGTGGGTCACACAGGAGTACTACAACGCCCCCGACGCGACCGAACAGGCCGTCACCGACGACGGTTGGCTCAAAACCGGTGACATCGTCCGGGTGAGTCCGGAGGGATACGTCGACGTGGTCGACCGGATGGACGACCTCGTCAAGAGCGGCGGCGAGTGGATAGCAAGCGTCGAGGTCGAAAACGCGATTATGGGTCACGACGAGGTCGTCGAAGCCGCTGTCGTCCCGGTCCCCCACGAGCGGTGGGACGAACGTCCCGCCGCGTTCGTCGTCACACGCGATGCTGTGTCCGACGAAGCCGCGCTCCGGCAAGAAATCAAAGACCTCGTCGCCGAGTCGTACCCGTCGTGGTGGGTCCCCGACGCCATCCGTCTGGTCGACGAGATTCCCAAGGGCGCGACCGGGAAGTTCTCCAAACAGACGCTCCGTGACGAGTACGTTGACGAGTCGGTCATCGAAACTGTCGCCGAGAACGCCCCGGCGACGTGATGACGATATAGCCCGTCTGACCGGCGATTCAGAGGTGCTGTGCGGACTCCGCATCCCAGTTCTGTCTGCCTGCGACAGCGGCCAGCATATGGACGACGCGCTGTCCGACAGTTCAGCCTCTGCGTGGGATAGGCCTCCGCAATCGATTTGAGCGGACCAGCCGCTTCGCTCGGACGTTACAGCAGTTGGTAGTCGCGCTCTTCGTGCTGGACGGAGATCCACTTGGTCTCGGTCAGTTCGTCCATGATCCACTCGCCGTTGTACCGGCCGATTCCGGAGTTCTTCATCCCGCCGAACGGGGCGTTGGGTTCGTCCTGAATCGGGTGGTCGTTGACATGGACCATCCCGGCGTCGATCTGGTCGGCGATGGACCGACCGTGTTCGACATCACCGCTGTAGACGCCCGCGGCGAGGCCGTACTCGGTGTCGTTGGCGAGTTCGACAGCTTCCTCGTCGGACTCGAACGGGATGACCGGAGCGACGGGGCCGAAGTGCTCGTTACAGGCCGCAGACATATCGTTGGTACACCCCGAGAGGACGGTCGGTTCGAGGAACAGGTCCTCGGCCTCGCCGCCCGTTTCCAGCGTCGCGCCGGCGTCGACGGTCTGCTCGATGAACGAGGTGAGCTGGTCGACCTGACTCTCGTTGATGATCGGGCCGAACTCCACGTCCTCGTCGAGCGGGTTCCCGATGGTCAGCGACTCCGCGTGCTCGACGAGCTTCTCGACGTACTCGTCGTAGACGGCCTCGTGGACGAGGTGGCGGTTGATCGAGATACACACCTGTCCCTGATGACCGAACGCACCGACAGAACCGGCCTTGGCGGCTGCCTCGATGTCGGCGTCCTCGGTGACGACGAACGGTCCGTTGCCACCGAGTTCAAGCGCCGGGAGGGCGAGCGCGTCTCCGGCCTGACTGGCCACGGACCTGCCGACTGCTGTCGACCCGGTGAACGACATCACACGGGCGGTCGGATGGCCGGCCATCCGGTCGCCGATATCGGAGCCGTGGCCCGTCACGACGTTGACGACGCCGTCCGGGAGGCCAGCCTCCTCGGCGATGTCGGCCAGCAGGAGGCCGCCAGTTATCGGCGTATCCGTCGCTGGCTTGATAACGACGGTGTTCCCCAGCGCGAGCGCGGGGCCGAGCGCCCGCGTCGTGAGATGTAGCGGGAAGTTCCACGGGGAGATAATCCCGACGACGCCAGCGGGCTCGCGGACGATGTGATGGTCCTTGTCCTCGTGATACATCGAATCGCGGACCTCCTCTTCCGGCGGGACCATCTCCAGTGCGCTCTGGAAGTCCGCCATGGCGAAGTTGGCCTCGGCAGTTGCTTTGGCCTGAACACTGCCTGACTCCGTCGCAAGTAGTTCGACGATTTCGTCGAGCCGGTCCTGCATCACTCCGATCATCGACTGGACGTACTCGTTGCGCTCCTCGCGCGACAGCGCCGCCCAGTCGGACTGGGCCGCGTCGGCGGCCCGGTAGGCGTCGTTGACATCCCCCTCTGTCCCGGCGGGTACTGCCGCGAGTTTCTCGCCTGTCGCGGGGTTAGTCACCGGAATCGTCTCAGATGCGTCGGCGTCGCGCCACTCACCGTCAATGTATAGTTGGTTCCACGCCGTCTGGCTATCTGGTTGTGACATTCTATAGTGTCGACAGCGCCACGGACTTTTATCCCTTTGGCAGCGGGCAAACGCTTAATTGAACCCCGGCCACAGATCCTATATGATCGATTACCTCGGTCTCGAAGACGACCTCGGCGAGGAAGAGCGGATGGTCCGTGATACGGCCCGAGAGTTCGTCGAGAACGAAGTCAAGCCGGACGTCGGGCAACACTGGATCGACGGGACGTTCCCGACGGATCTCATCACCGAGATGGGCGACCTCGGGTTCTACGCCCCGAACCTCGATGGCTACGGCCTGCCGGGACTCAGTGAGACGGCGTATGGCCTCCTCCTGCAGGAACTGGAGGCCGGCGACAGCGGCCTGCGCTCGATGGCCAGCGTGCAGGGGGCCCTCGTCATGTACCCGATTCACGCCTACGGCAGCGATGCACAGAAGGAGGAATGGCTGCCGGCACTCGGCAGCGGCGAGCGGGTGGGCTGTTTCGGTCTGACCGAGCCCGAACACGGGTCGAACCCGTCGGCGATGGAGACGACGGCCGAGCGCGACGCCGACGGCTACGTCCTGAACGGCTCGAAGACGTGGATCACGAACGCGCCCATTAGCGACCTCGCAGTGGTCTGGGCGAAGGTCACCTCCGCCGACGGCGACCCAGTGCGGGGCTTCCTCGTCGAGACGGACCGCGACGGCGTGACGACGAACAAGATCGACGAGAAGCTCTCGCTGCGGGCTTCGATTACGGGTGAGATCAGCCTCCAGAACGCCCGCGTTCCCGAGGAGAACGTCCTGCCGGGCGTCGAGGGGATGAAGGGACCGCTGTCCTGTCTCACACAGGCCCGCTACGGTATCGCCTGGGGAACGGTGGGGGCCGCCATGGACTGTTTCGAGACCGCCCACGAGTACGCCACCGACCGCGAGCAGTTCGGGAAGCCGATCGCCGGCTATCAGCTCCAGCAGGAGAAGCTCGCGGAGATGGCGACCCAGATATCGCTGGGCCAGTTGCTCGCCCACCGGCTCGCCGACCTGAAGGAACGCGGCGACCTCCGCCCGGAACAGGTGTCGATGGCCAAGCGCAACAACGCACGGATGGCCCGCGAGCAGTCACGGGTGGCCCGCGAGATGCTCGGCGGCAACGGCATCACGGCTGATTACTCCCCGATGCGGCACCTGACGAACCTCGAAACCGTCTATACCTACGAGGGAACGCACGACATCCACTCGCTCATCATCGGCCACGACCTGACCGGCATCCCGGCCTTCGAGTAGGGTCCGTCCGACACATTCCGGAATGCGGGACGACGCCCACACGAATCTGCACTTCTCAATCATACGTGAGGTCGATCTTCAGCTCGCTGGCTTTCTGTTCCAGTAGGTCGGGGTACGTTGATTCGATATCTGCCCGGCGTACCCGGCCGCTCGGACCGAAGACGCTTAACGCGCCGATGAGATCGTCCTCGTGGTTGTACACCGGCACGCCCGCCGCGCGCAGGCCGTCCATGTGTTCTGACATGTTGGTCGCATAGCCCTGCTCGCGGACCTGTTCGAGTTCCTCGACCAGTGCATCCCGGTCGGTAATCGTGTTCGCCGTCAGTCTGTTGAGGCCTGCGGTTTCGACGAACTCTTCGATGCGTTCGTCGGACCACTCCGCGAGAATGGCTTTCCCCGAGGCGAGCGCGTGTAGTGGCCGGCGTCTGCCGATCATCGTGTCGCTCTGGAGCGGGTTCCGGCCGCCGGCCCGATGGAGATACACGCCCTCGAAACCCTCCTCGACCAGAAACAGCGCCCGTTCGTCAGTCTCTATCGCCAGCTCGATGACTTTCTGCTTGGCGACGAGATAGCCCGGTCGCCGTATCCGCGGCGGTTCGCTGAGTTGCAGAAACCGCAGCGAGAGCCGGTATTCCCCGCCCTCTTCGACGAGATAGTTCATGTCGTGCAGCGTCTTGAGGTGTCGATACACCGTGCTCTTGGCCAGGTCCGTCTCTGCCCGGATGTCTGCGATTGTCGCGCCTCCCGCGTCCCGAATCAGCGCCAGAATCTCGAATGACGTCCGGGTCGTCGACACCTCTGACGTGCCGTTCTTGTTGCCGAGCATACGGGCTCGTGACCGCTTAGTGACATCAACGTTTCGCATACTCGACCACCGGGGTCCGACAGCTCGAATGCAACGAGTAGCTGTCCGCCGTTCGATTCCGCTGTCGAACCGAACCTAACTTGTAGTATGCGCCCGGATTCAACACAGACCATGCCACAGCTTGGCGCAAGCGATATCGAACAGCTCCGGGCCCAGTTCGAGCGACAGCTCGATGTCGGACTCCACCACGGCGCACAGCTGGCGGTGTACGTTGACGGCGACCTGGTCGTCGATTTCGCTGGCGGCTCCACGGGTCCCGACGGCGACGAAACGACGCCCGAGACACGCCACATGCTGTTCTCCTGTACGAAGCCGTTCGCCGGTGTCGGCCTGCACCAGCTCGTCGAACAGGGCAAGCTCGACTACGACGACCGGGTCGTCGAGCACTGGCCGGAGTTTGCCGACGACGGCACGCAGAAAGCATCCATTACAGTCCGGCAGGTACTCAGCCACACCGCCGGCCTCCCCTTCGGTGAGTTCGACGAACAGTACGAAAGCTGGGGCGACTGGGATGCTGTCGTCGCGGCGATGGAGGACATCGAACCTGTGTTCGAGCCCGGAACGACGCCAGCGTATCACGCCATCAACTACGGCTGGCTGGTCGGCGAACTCATCCGTCGCTGTAGCGGCCAGCCGGTCGAAGACTACGTCGCCGAAAACGTGTTTGAGCCGCTGGGGATGGACGATACCGGAATCGGTCTGCGGGATGACGAGCCCGACGACGTGGCGACCCTGGCCGGCTACGAGGCGTTCGAGCGGTGTCACGATGTCGACGAGGGGCTCGAAGACCCTGCCGCGGAGTACGCGGCGGCGTTCAATCAGGCGGCGATGCGCCGGGCGGTGATTCCCGCAGCCAACGGCATCGGCACCGCCCGGGACATGGCCCGGTTCTACGCCTGTCTCGCAAACGGTGGGTCGCTGGACGGGACGCAACTGCTGACCGAAGCGACCGTCGACGAGGCGACCACGACCCACGCCGAAACCGAGTCCGACGGCACGCTGTCGCGTCCGGCTCGCTACGGACTCGGCGTCTGGACCGGCGGGCTGGCCGCCGATATGTTCGGGGCCGCCAGCAAAGAGCGCATGTTCGGCCACGCCGGCCTCGGCAGTTCGTTCGGCTGGGGCGACCCCGAACTGAACGTCGGGTTCGCGCTCGTCACGAACGGTATCCGCGAGGAGTCCTTCGAACACGCCGCCCGCGTCGGCCAGCTTTCCGACGCTGTCCGACTGTTGTTACAGGACTAACGGCGGCATCCGCGGTTCGTCGCAGGCTTCTTCTGACCTTCTGGAACGAGGATCGTGTTCCGAGCCACGGTAGCGCCGTGTGACCGCGGTTTTTGTATGATTCGCCCCGAACCCTCTGGTATGAACTTCCCAGACCGAGGCGACGTGGACCATCTCATTGCCCCACAGCCGCTGCCGGACTTCGCTCGTATCCAGTACGAGCCAGAGACGGCCGCCGTCGACGACCCGTCGGCTGCGACGCGCGCCGAACTCGGCCGTCTCGACTTTGATGGGCTGGCACCGGGTGCGACTGTCGCCGTCGCCGTCGGCAGCCGCGGCATCCACCGTATCGACGACATCGCCGAGGCTGTCGTCGCGGCTGTTCGTGACCGGAGCTTCGAGCCGGTCGTCGTCCCGGCGATGGGGAGCCACGGCGGGGCGACGCCGGAGGGCCAGCGCGAAGTGCTGGAGAGTCTGGGGATCACCGAATCGCGCCTCGACGCCGACATCGACGCCCGGATGGACACCGAGCAGGTCGACACCGTCACCGTCGGTGACACCGAGTTTCCAGTCCACGTTTCGACGGCGGCACAGGAAGCGGATGCCGTGGTCGTCGTGAACCGAGTGAAACCCCACACTAATTACAGCGGTCGCATCGAGAGTGGTCTGACGAAGATGACCGTCGTCGGGCTGGGCAAGCAACACGGTGCGAAGGCGTTCCACTCGACAGCTATCAAGGAAGGGTACGTGGAGGCGCTGGAAGCCGCGCTCCCGGTTGTCGAGTCGGCGCTGCCGCTTGTCGGCGGCATCGCGCTGGTCGAGAACTTCCACGAGGAGACGGCCCACGCCGAGGCGATTCCCGCGGGCTCGTTCGCCGACCGCGAGCCCGCCCTGCTGGAACGGGCGTACGACGAGATGGCGACGCTCCCGGTCGACGACATCGACCTGCTCGTCGTCGACGAACTCGGCAAGGATGTCTCCGGCGCGGGAATGGACACGAACGTCATCGGCCGCTACCGCGTTCTCAACGCACCGGACCCCGACGAGCCGTCGATCAAGCTGCTCTACGCCCGTGGACTCACCAAGGCGACGAAGGGCAACGGCAACGGCATCGGGCTGGCCGACATCACCCGCCGGGCCGCTGTCGACCAGCTGGACCTGCAGAAAACGTACGCGAACGCACTCACCAGCGGGTCGACGGCGAAGGCAAAGCTCCCGCTCGTCGCGCCGGACGACGAGTTCGCTATCCGGACGGCGCTGTCTGCGCTCGGCGGCTACGACCCCGACACGGTCCGCATCGTCTGGATCCAGTCCACACAGGAGCTCTCGGTGCTCCACGTTTCCGAGCCGCTCGTCGAGGACTTGCCGCCCGCCGCCGAAGTCACCGAGCGTGAGTCGCTCGCGTTCACCGACGGCACTGCGTCGTTTACCCGGGACTAACTCTTCGGTAGCGACAGTCCCGCCGTGCGTCTGAAACAATTTCTAACAACTGTACGTTCGTTTCTCTGGCCCCGCGTATCAGGATGATGAACGTATCGGAATACGAGCCAATCCGAGCTGACGCAGGAACCGGAAGCGAGCAGAAGCACGAGCACTGATTTCCACCCAGAGAGAACCGATTCCTTTGCGTGGCTGTCTACATATATGCCACTAATATAGTTTTATACAGCAAACTATGGGTGATTTGGCGACATATATAACTAAAAAGACCGAAAGTAGTATCAGAAATAAAAATCTGAATACAAACAACGGCATAAAAAGGAGTTTCGCAACAGACGCAACTTGATTATCGACAGACACAGGAGTGTATAGAAAGCCACGGACACTGCCAAGCAGGCCTTTTTTTAGAGGGCGCGAACAGTCGCTGACCCTGTCACACTGGCTGTCCGGCTGTCGTCGTGTTTGGGAGTCGCTCGGCGACAACTTCGATAGGATGGGGTGGAATCTCGTCGACGCCGTCGCGGTCACCCAGTTGCGACCGACAGGACCCGCCCGGGGCAACGACGCGGTCACCGTCGCTTTCCTCGACCTTGTCGAACAGCAGTCGCCCGATAGTCTTCGAGAGGTCGTAGTGCTCGTCGTGGTAGCCGAAGCTCCCGGCCATGCCACAGCACGTCGAGTCCAGCGGGTCGACCTCGTAGCCGACCCGGCGCATGACGCCGACGGCGTGGTGGTCCTTGTTGGTCCCCTTCTGGTTGCAGTGGCCGTGGTAGCTGACCGCGCCGGCGGCCCCGAGCGACCGGTCCTCGACCGGCAGCGCGTCGTCGAGTCGGAACGTATCGAGGTACTCCAGCACGCCGTAGGCGCTCTCGGCCACCCGCGAGACTTCGGGGCCGTCGAGCAAGTCGCGGTACTCGTCCTGGAACATCACCGCGTCAGAGGGTTCAACAAACACGACGTCCCAGCCATCGGCGACGCGCTCCGCGAGCCGGTTCGCGTTCGTCTCGGCGCGCTCCCGCGTCAGGTCCAGCATCCCGGAGGAGTACGCCGCCCGTCCCGACGGCGCGGTGTCGTCCGGGATGGTGACGTGGACGCCCGCGGCTTCGAGGGTTTCGACGGCGGCCTTGCCGGCGGCCGGGTACGAGTAGTTCGTGTACGTGTCGGGGAACAGCAAGACCTTCCGGTCGGCCTCGGCCCGCGAGACGGTTGAGCCGCCGCGGTCATCGAACCAGTCTTGCAGCGTCTCCCGGCGGAAGGTCGGGAGTTCGCGCTCCGGTGCGATGCCGAACAGTTTCTGCATGACGACTCGCGCCCCCGGGATGTCTGTCGCCCAGTTCGAAACCGGGGCCAGCGCCGACCCGATCTTCGAGGCGGTGTCGATGTTGGCGAACAGGCGCTCCCGGAGGCTTGTTCCCTCCTCTTGGTGGTGCTGGTGTTTCAGTTCGGTCTTGAGTTTCGCCATGTCGACGCCGGTCGGACAGTCGCTCTTGCAGCCCTTGCAGCCGACACAGAGGTCGAGCACTTCCTCCTGGAACCGGTCGGAGTGAATCTCGTCTTCGTCAAGGTCGCCGCTGATGGCCGACCGGAGGAGGTTCGCACGGCCCCGCGTCGTCTGAACCTCCTCCTCCGAGGCGCGGTAGGTGGGACACATCACGTCCCCGTCGGTCTGTCGACAGGTGCCACAGCCGTTACACAGTTCGACCAGATGTGAGAAACCGCCCTCGTCCTTGAAGTCGAGCGTCGTCTGTGGCTCCAGAGACTGGTAGTCCGGGCCGTACCGGAGGTTCTCGCGCATGTCCGCGCCGACGCCCCGGTCGGTGTCGGGGCCGATGTCTTCGGGCCCGTCGCGGTAGACGACGTTACCCGGGTGCATCCACCACTGTGGATCGAACGCCGTCTTGACTTCCTTGAACGCATCCCAGAGCGTCTCGCCGTACATTTTCGGCGTGAACTCTGTCCGGGCCATCCCGTCGCCGTGCTCGCCGGAGAACGACCCCTTGTGTTCCAGCACGAGGTCGGTTACGTCGTCGGTGATAGAGTGCATATCCTCGATGCCGGATTCCTCCTTCAGGTTGAGAATCGGGCGGATATGGAGCGTTCCGGAACCGGCGTGGGCGAAGTACGCGGCGGAGGTGTCGTGGTCGGCCAGCACGTCCTCGAACTTCTCGACGTACTCGGCCAGTTCGGCTGGCGGGACCGTCGCGTCCTCGATGAACGGGTACGGCTTGGGGTCGCCGTCCATGGACATCAGGAGCGGAATCGCCGCCTTCCGGAGCTTCCAGAGGTCGGCCTGGTCTTCGTCGGTGTAGGCCTCGACCACGTCGAAGGCCGCGCCGGTATCGAGGAACCGCTCGTTGGTCCGCGCGATGGCCGCCTCGAAGTCGTCGTGCAGTTCCGAGTCGTATTCGAGCATCAGTGCGGCCGCCGCCCGGTCGGGAATTGGCTCGACGTACTCGGCGTAGCCGTCGGACCCCGCTGCGAGCCTGAACATCTCGTCGTCCATCAGCTCGACCGCGCTGACATCGTAGTCGAGCGCGACCGGGACGGCCCGCATCGCGTCCCCGAGCGTGTCGAAGCAGTACAGCGCCAGCGCCGTCTCCTCGGGGACCGTCACCAGCGAGAGTTCGGCCTCGACGATGACGCCCAGCGTCCCCTCGCTCCCGACGAACAGCTTTGCGAGGTTCAGGACCAGCTCCCCGTCGTCGTTCTCGTAGATGACGCGGTCGAGGTTGTAGCCCGACACCCGCCGTTTCAGATCTGGGTAGCGTTCTTCAATCTCCTCGGTGTTCTCTTCGACGATTTTCCGGACCGTCCGGTAGATGTCGGCCTCACGGTCGTCTTTGCTCACGATGTCGTCCCACTCCGGCGAGTCGATGACCACCTCGCGGGCGTGGATGAGCGACCCGTCCGAGAGAACGGCCTTCACCGCGTCGGTGTAGGCGTCGGTGATGCCGTATCTGACGGAGTGCGCGCCGGTGGAGTTGTTCCCGATACCGCCGCCGACCGATGCCCGGTTCGACGACGCCGGGTCAGGGGCGAACTTCAGGCCGTACTCGGCCAGCGTGTCGTCCAGATCGTCCTGCACCACACCGGGCTGGATGCGCGCCGTCTGCTCGCCAGGCCGAATCTCGATGATCTCGTCCATGTGCCGGGACATGTCCAGCACGACACAGCCCGGGCCGACGGTTTGCCCGGCAAGCGACGACCCGGTTCCGCGAGGGAGTATCGGCACGCCGTGGGCCGTCGCCACGTCGACGGCCGCTCGCACGTCGTCGATACCCGTCGGATACACGACTCCGGCCGGTTCGGCGCGGTAGATGCTCCCGTCCGTTGCGTACAGAATCCGGGCGTATTCGTCGAACTCAACCCCACCTGAGACCCGCGAACGGAGCGCTTCCGCAAGGTCTCGATACGCGTCGACATCCGGTCTATCCAGGTCCAGTTCCTGTGCTGACCAGGTGTCCTCGACGTTTTCAATCGCCATACGAGCATTCAGGGGTAATAATCATTAAAGTCTGTGGCATGCGGTCACAATTCATTCTGGGGAGCCCGCCAGCTATTTGCCCCGGGGCGTCGGATGCGGTGTATGGTCAGTGCAAGCGTGCTCCATATGTGCCTGAACGTCGCCGACGCGGCGGAATCGATTGCCTTCTACGAACAGTTCGGCTTCGAGGAGTCTTGGCAGTTCACGACGCCGGACGGCGAGACGACGAACTACTACGTGGCCGACGACAGCGGCGTCGAACTACAGCTCTCGGAGACGGACGGCGAGACGAGCTTCGAGATGGGAGACGGCTGGGACCACCTCGCGCTCGGCGTCGACGACGTCGACGCGACGGTCGAGCGCATTGACCACCACGGAGTCGTCAAGGAGCCGGGGCCACAGCCGGAAGCCGGCGCGTACACGGCCTTCGTGGCCGACCCCGACGGCCATCACGTCGAACTCATCGAACCGCTAGAAGACTGAACCGCGCCCGCGGCGTTTCGAATGGCGAAACGGAACGGCCCCGTCAGTTCCCGACGGCGGTCGCCCGCTCGACCACGTCGGCTCCGTACATCTCCTCTAGTTCTTCGTGTTGGTCCGGCCGGTGCTCGTAGACATCTTGAAACAGCGTGATGGGCGTCTGGGCGGCCTGATAGGTCGCTTCGTCCCACATCCGGTCCTTGCTGACCTCGACTTCGACGCCGTCGATGACCAGTGTCGCGGCCTGTGTCATCGCGATGGCCCCCTTGCCGGCTTCCTTTGCGGCCTCGAACTCCTCCATAGAGTCGACGATGTCGTTCATGCTGGGGATGTATGCGGTCCGGTCGAGCAGTTCCTCGGTGAGTTCATCCTCGTCCAGTTCCAGCCGCTCACCGCCTGCCCGAAGGACGTAGCCGCCGTCGCCGTCCGGCTCCAGCGAGAGGTCGTCGCCGTCGTACACCTGCCTGCCGTCCTCATGTTCGAGTTCGACCTCCTGACCGCCGGCTTCGAGCAGCCAGCTGCCGGTCTTGGGCGGGAGCGGGGCCGTGTTCGCCTCCACGACTTGACCCGGCGTCAGCGACCAGATGCCGGTCATCCCCTTCGCGCGGTTGTCCTTCATTCGCTCGCGGTAGCCTTCGACGTCGCGGATGTCGTCATAGGGACCGTCGACGGCGATGAGGCCCGCGGCACTGGCACCCCGGGAGGTGTTGTGGCGCAGTTCCGGCCACGGCGGCAGTTCGCCGGTGGGCGTCATCGCGCGCATGTCCTTCGTGTAGTCGACCTCGCCGTCGACCAGCAGGAACATGCGTTCGAGGTTGTTCGAGGGCTTGCCCATCTCGTCCCGTAGGTCGCCCATCGCCAACTCGGCCTCGCCGCTCTCGACGATGACCGACATCGAGAGACTCCCCTCTTCGAGCCCGTGCTCGTTCTCGATGATGGTGAAGAACTCGTCGGCCTTCTTCCAGTCGTCGATATCGCCGACCTCCGGAATGACGAAGCCGTCGATGTGCTCGACGGCACCGTTTTCGGGGTCTGTTATCTCCAGCATCTGCTGGAAGCCCTGATAGCGGGTCGTCGGCGACTCGCGGTGCCAGACGACACGCGGGTGTATCTCGCCGGGGAAGTCGGCTCCCTGTTCGGAGACCACGTCGATGATGTTCTGGACGCCCTCCTCGCGCATGTTCGGGGCCGTCGCGTCCTCGTTGTCCGGGACCCAGACGTCCGGGGCCTGCAGGCCACGGAGCTGGCCCGCGCTTCGGAGCATCTTGGCTGAATCGCTCTCGCCGTCCACCGCTGTCGGCGAGGTAAAGAACGTTCTGACGAACTCGCGCTCGTAGTGTCGGGTCACACTCATAACTCGTCTCAAAGAACCAAACGGACCGTGTTAAATCTACCGTCCGTTGTCGACCGAGACATCAACGAGCGCAGTTATTCCACCGTCTTCCGCCGTATTCGGATTTACGAAATATGTCTCTCTGGTAACTATTGGTGCGCTGTCTGCCCGGACGACACAACAGTCGGCGGCACACACTGATCTGTCGGTATCTCGTGGCCGTTCGGTCTCCACGTCGCGGAGTCCTGGCAACTTCGGCCGCTGGAATCGCGCCATCGCGCCCGACTTTCCGTTTCGTCTTTTCGAATCACTCTGCCGGTCGAAACACGCAGTGAGCCTCTCTCGCCAGATATGTCGCCCCGGAAGCTAGCGCAGAGCGGTTGTCACAGCCGATACGGCAATTTTATTCGAGCGGCCCAAGAACTGGTGACTAATGACACGGGCAAAAACGGACTCGGTCCGGGCGACGCAGACCTCGCTTGCGGTACTTTCGGCTATCAAAGACCTCGGTGGGAGTGCCACGCTAGCCGAACTCGCCGACTCGCTGGAGTCGGCCAAGAGCACGATATACAAGCACCTGCTGACGCTGGAAGACGAGGGCCTGGTGGTCGAACGGGACGGCGAGTACCGCATCGGGCTCCGGTGGCTGGAGTTTGGCGGCATCGCACAGCGTTACGACGGCATCTACGAGGTGGCAAAGCCCGAAGTCAGACGGATGGCCGTCGAGACCGGCGAACTGGCGAACCTGATGATAGAAGAGCAGGGCTACGGCATCTACATCCACACGACCAGCGGCGACCAGGCGGTCGCGCTCGATACGCGCCTCGGGAAGCGCATCCACCTGCATAAGACCGCTATCGGCAAAGCGCTTCTGTCGAGTTTCGACGACGACCGCGTCGCGGAAATCATCGACACCCGCGGGCTGCCCGCAGAGACGGACAACACCATCACCGACCGCGAGACGCTGTTCGCCGAACTCGAAACCATCCGCGAAACCGGCGTCGCCGACGACACCGAGGAACGGGTCGACGGCACCGGCTGTGTCGGGGTCCCAATCGACACCGGCGACCGCCGGGAAGCCGCCATCAGCATCACCGCCCCAATCAACCGACTGCAGTCCCCGGGCCGCAAAGCCCAGCTCGTCGACACGGTGAAACAGGCCGCCAACGTCATCGAGGTCAACCTGGCCCACGGGTAACGGCCGTTCGTTCTGCCGCCGGCTGTCTCGATGGCGACCGGCGCAATCTAATAACAGTACAGTTGTTATTCACTGGTCAGGTCCGGACAGCCGCGGTGGCGCTCGAAGCCGGGACAGTCAGGCGACCGCCCGTCGTTCGTCGAATAAGTATCTCTTTTGCGGCAATTTCTATGCATACTTGGCCTATACCATTCTATAACTCGGGGATATGGTTGTATTCATTCTTAAATAGAATTTATTAGGTTCAAAACACCCTATCTACTTCTATATATATATAGTAAAGTGCAGGATATGGGGTCATTCGTCCAGAGAACCTCTATCGGAATGGGGAATATGCCCGTCGAACGGCCGGGGTGCGCGCCGACTGTTACCGCTTGAGCAGACTCACCGCGAGAACGACGAAGTACGTCGCCAGTCCCCAGCACGCCGCGGCGACGACGACCGGACCCAGCAGCACCGCGAGGCCGGCGGCACACACCAGGAGCGCGACCGCCGACGCCGTCCGCACGCCGCGGCGCTCCCACAGCGACGCGGCGGGTGTGTCCAGAAGAAACAGCGCCTCGACGCCCAGTGCACCGGCCACGCCGACCACGACGGCGACCCCGGACTGGAGTGTCTCGACCGCGGCGGTCCAGCGCAGATACGCGAGGAGCACGAGCCCACAGAGCAGGGCGAACGCGGCGTCGCGTCGGTACTCGGGCACAGGGGCGGTACAGGCCCCACTCGGAAAGCGCTGCTGCCGGGGAACTTCTCGGCGACCCCAACTACAAAGACACTGACAATCGCAGTGCACCTATGCACCATCCTGGACCGCCGCGGTTCGTGTCGACGGGCGACGAGGTCGAACTCGCGCCCCGGGACCCGGACCCGACGGCGGACTACAGTTGGCACGTCGCGCGTGCGCCGGTACAGTCCACTGCCACCCTCGGCGACGACCCGGTCGAACACTTCGTCCCCGACACGCCGGGCAGGTACACCGTCCGCCTCACCGCGCCGGACGGCAAGCACGACCTCACCGTCCGCGCGTTTCCGGGGGGGCTCGAATCCAGCGGGTCACACACTTCGGGGCGCTCCGGTCGTTCCGGTGGGGAACGCGGGGGCGTCTCCGGCGGGCAAAGCGGCTCCGGCGGCGACGACGAGTACACGCTGGCAGATGACAGTAGCGACGGCGGCGGTGGCGGCGGCCGCCCGCGCCTGACCCTGCGGCCGGCCATCGAGGGTGACGAGGCCGTCGTCCGCGCGGACCGAAGCCCCCACCCGGAGGGGAGCGAGGCGGCCGCCGACCTCGCCGTCGAGTATCTGTTCGACGACCGCGACGACATCGACGCCGACGCGGTGACCCGGGACGGGACAGCCCTCCGGATCCCGCTGGACGCGCTCCCGGAGCGTGCCCGCATCCACGCCGTCGCGGTCGGGGACCACGGCTACAGCGTGCCCGACGCCGTCGAATTTACGCGCACCGCTGACGGCGTCGAGACGGTGGCCAGCGGGGCCGGCGTCGCCGCCACCCGCCCGTACGACGCGCCCGAGTGGGCCGAGGACGCGGTCATCTACGAGATTTACGTCCGCACGTTCGCCGGGGACAGCGACGACTCGCCGTTCGATGCCATCGTCGACCGACTGGACTACCTCGACTCCCTGGGCGTCGACGTGCTCTGGCTCACGCCGGTCCTGCAGAACGACCACGCGCCCCACGGCTACAACATCACGGACTTCTTCGCTATCGCGTCGGACCTCGGCACCCGCGCGGACTACGAGCGGTTCGTCGAGGCGGCCCATGACCGCGGGTTCAAGATACTGTTCGACCTCGTCTGTAACCACTCGGCGCGGACTCACCCCTACTTCGAGGCCGCCCGCGACGACCCAGACAGCGAGTACCGCGACTGGTACGAGTGGCGCACCGACACCGAACCGGAGACGTACTTCGAGTGGGAACACATCGCGAACTTCAACTTCGATCACCTGCCGGTCCGCCGGCACCTGCTCGATGCGGTCGCCCAGTGGGCCGACCTGGTCGACGGGTTCCGCTGTGACATGGCCTGGGCCGTCCCGAACAGCTTCTGGCGCGAGATCCACGACTACTGCAAGGACCGCGACAGCGAGTTCCTGCTACTGGACGAGACAATCCCGTACATCCCCGACTTCCAGGCCGGGCTGTTCGATATGCACTTCGACTCGACGACATACGCCGCGCTCCGGCAAGTCGGGGGCGGCGGCGACGCCGAGGCCGTCCTCGGTGCCATCGAGGGGCGGGCGGAGATCGGCTTCCCGGAGCACGCGTCGTTCATGCTGTACGCTGAGAACCACGACGAGACGCGCTACGTCGTCGACTACGGGCGCGACGCCGCCGAGGCCGCCGCGGGCGCGCTGTTCACGCTTCCGGGCGCGCCGCTACTCTACGCCGGTCAGGAGTTCGGCCAGCGCGGCCGTCGCGACGACCTCGCGTGGGACCACGCCGACGAGGCGCTCCAGTCGTTCGTCAGCGACCTTGCGGCAGCCAGACACGACCAGCCAGCACTGTCGGCCGACGCGGACCTGCTCCGCATCCCGTACGAGGTCCGAGACGGGCCGTCTGACCGTGTCGTCGCGTACGCACGGGCGACTGCCGAGGACGCAGCCGTTGTGGTACTCAACTTCAGCAGCGAGCCGACGACGGTTGAGCTGCCGGCCGTGACCGCCAACACCGACCTTGTGTCCGGGGAGCACCGCGGCGGTGCTGGTGACGGGAACGCGACCGTTACAGTCGATAGCGTGGGTGTGTTCCCGGCCGCCGGGAGCGACCTGCGCCAGTAATTCGCGCGGTCGGGTCCGTTCAACGATAGCGGCTCCGCCCTCCCGGGATATGCGGTCGTGGCCTCGAAGTATCACTAATTTGTCCGAACCACAGGAGTTTATAGAGATTGGTCTGCTTTGATGTGTATGCGGCTTTCGACAGCGCTCAACGAATACAAGCGGACTCGTCACGAGCGCTTTCCAGAGGAGCGCAGGACTGTTTCAGGCTCTTTCTCGGGGCACGGTGATCGACTCGTACACGTCGGCGAAGACGGAACACTGCAGGACTACTCCGATTCGCTCTCCGGGCTCTCCGGCATCGATCGCTCCCGACTCGGGGTTATGCTTGGAGACGAAACACGGTGGTTCAGCGACCTAGAGACCATCAGACAGCACTACTACCGCGAGACGCGGCTCGTCGAGACCGAGTACGACGCGGGGTCGTTCACCGTCCACCAGTACGACCTGACGCTTGGACGGGCACACGTCACACACGTCGCGATGCGCGGGGCGGTTCCACAGAACGCCAAGCTCGTGGCGTTCGTCACACTGGCCCCCGAAAACAGCGACAGCGGCGTCGGCTCGCTGATTCACGAAGACGCCGGGCCCGACAACTCGCGGGTACTGGAAGTGTACCACCGGCGGGAGCACGATTACCTTGCTTCGTCGACCGGGCTAGACGCCGTCGCCGGACAGCGACCGGAACGGCTCGCAGAGATACTTTCGGATAGCCCGGTCGAGTTCCCGCGGTCGGAGCCGGTCGAACGGCGCGACCAGACCCGGCTCACCGGCGATTTCCTCGTGACCGCGCCGCTTGACCGGTCCGGGCGCAGCAAGGACACGACGCTCGTCAGTCAGCTCTCGAACCACGACGAGGTCGACCGGGAAACGGCGCTTCTGGACCTCGCCGACTGCATGACAGCGCACACGACCTCCGACGACCTCCGGCAGGCCGGGCGGGAGCGAACACGCATCGACGTGTCCGAATCAATGACACGCTCAGACTCGATACGCATGGACCTGCGGGTGCTCGACCTGCTGTCCTCGCCGACCGGCGGTCGCATCGCCGCCCCGGAGTTCGACCCCTTCTACTCGAACTCCGGCGGCTACGGCTACGTCTGGTTCCGCGACGACGCCTCTGTCTCCCGGCATCTGCTCGAAGCCGGCGACCGACTCGAAATAGACACTGTCGAGATGTTGCTTGAGAGCGCTGAGTTCCTCTGTAACAGCCAGCTCCCTGACGGCCGGTGGCCCCACCGCGTCTGGGCCGACACGGGGGATATCGCCCCGGGCTGGGCCAACGCTCGGGTCGAACACAACGCCGAATCGCCGGAGTATCAGGCCGACCAGACCGCGACCGTCACCGCCTTCCTCGCGACGTTGCTGCGAACGCATCGCAGCAAGATGGACGCCGAGTTGACAGCGACAGTTCGAGGGACTATCGAGGCGGCCGTTGACACGCTCATCGAAGACATCGCGGCCAACGGCCTCCCCGAGCCGTGTCAGAACGTCTGGGAGGACTCCATCGGCCAGTTCACACATACTACTGCGACGTTCATCGAGGCCTTCGCCGCGGTGGGCCGCGCTCCGATGCCCGAGTCGGTTTGCGAGCGGAGCTTGGCGGCAGCCGACAGGCTGCTGGATGGGCTCGATACGCTCTGGGACAGTGATCTGGGTGTGTACGTGATCGGGCTGACAAACGGGACCCCGGACCACCGTATCGACGCTGCGGGACTCCACCTCGCGGACGCGCTGCAGGAGTACGACAACGTCGAGTCGACGACGCTCTCCGACCAGCACCTCACCCGTCTGGCGGACCACGTGAGCACGACGCTCGACACGCTCTTCCGGAACCCCACCGAGAGCCGGGTCGCGGGACTGGCCCGCTACGAGGGTGACCGCTGGCGGACCGGCCATCAGGACAGCGAGAAGATCTGGACGGTTACGACGGCGATGGGGGCACTCGCTGCCGCTCGCGTGGGCGATATGCTGAACGACCGCGACGAGCGTGGCGACGCGTACCTCGACCGCGCGAGCGACCTGTACGAGCTACTCGAAGAGGACGGGCCGCTCACGACCGACGCCGGCTACCTCGCCGAGCAGGCCTTCGACGACGGCGACCTCGACAGCGCGACGCCGCTTGGCTGGTCGCATGCGTTGCGGCTTCACGCGACTGCACGCCTGGGTGAACTGAACGCACTCCCGACGACCTCAGCCGGAACTGAGGGGCCGAGCGAGCGACCGACCTGGACGACCGGGGAGAAGTACGGCGTCGGCACCGTCGCCGACCACGACGAGCAGGACCCCTCGCGCGTCTGGTTCACGCTCACCGAGGGCGCGCTGACGGAGGCCCGCTACCCGCAGGTCGACCTCATGAATCTGCGGACGCTCGATTTCCTGGTTCGGTGTACGGACGAGACGGACTACGCCGTCCGGACCCACCGGGAGAACCGCCGGACCGACGACAGCGTCAGGCGGCGCGTCGAGCCCGTCGACGACGAGGCGCTCCTCTATCGCCACGTCTTCACCGAGACCGGTGACGGCCGGGGCCACGAGTGGACGCTGACCGTCGACTACGCGACTGACCCCGAGCACGACGCCATCGTCGCCGACGTGTCCTTCAGCGCCGAGGACGGCAAATCATACGACGTGTTCTCGGTCGCGGACATCGCGCTCACCAGCACGGTCACCGAGGACCGCGCTATCAGATACGGCCAGCCCGGGAGCTACCACCTCGTGGGCCGGAACCCTCGCGCCTACACCGATCAGACGGACAACGACTTGCTCGTCGACGAGAACGGCGACGCCTACTCTATCGCCGTGGCGATGGCTGCGGCCGGACGCTTCGACTGGGCCACCGTCGGTGCGGCCGGCAGCGACCGTCTCGACGGGCTGTACTCGGACGGCGACCTCCCGGACCCGGTCGAGTCGATCGACGGGACGAACCTCGTCCTCATCGGTCGGCTGGATTCGGGAACGAGAGTCAGCGACACGGTCGCGCTCGGCTTCGCGCGACAGGCTGACACCGCTGCCGCGCTGGGCGAAGCCGACGGCGCGCTCGACCGCGGCTACGAGACGGTCCGTGCCGAGTATGCCGACAGCTGGGCCGATTTCCTCTCGGACAAGCAACTCCCGGACTCGGTTGCTGACGACGAAGCGCTGGCGAACCAGTACAGAACCGCGCTGATGACGCTGCTGGCCGTCGAGGACAAGACCTACCACGGGGCCTCTATCGCCTCGCCGTCCGTGCCGTGGGGCGAGGCCGTCCACGCCGAGGAGCCCAAGGGCTACGGCTACAACTTCGTCTGGTCGCGGGACCTCTATCAGGTGTTCAGCGTCTTCGACGCCATCGGGTCGCTGGACATCGCCACCGACCAACTGGAGTACATCTACGAGTACCAGCAGGACGAGGCTGGCTTCATCCCGCAGAACACCTACGTCAACGGGACGACCCGCTGGGGCGGCGAGCAGATGGACAACATCTCGTTCCCGCAGGTGATGGCCTATCGGCTCGCCGAGAGCGGCGTCGACTTCGAGGACGTTGAGTACAGCTACGAGAACGTCCGGCGGTCGGCTGAGTACGTCGTCCGCCACGGCCCCGAGACCGCACAGGAGCGCTGGGAGGAGGAGGCCGGCTTCTCGCCGTCCTCGATTGCGGCCGAAATCGCGGGGCTTGCGTGTGCGGCGAAGCTCGCGCTCGACACCGGCCACGAGGCCGACGCGCTCGTCTGGCTGGCGCTGGCCGACCAGTGGGCGAACAACGTCGAGGCCTGGACCGCGACCGAGACCGGGACCGAGCGCCACACCAACACGCCCTACTACACGCGAATAACGCTCGATGGCAACCCCGAGATGGGGCACCTCCGCACGCTCGCCAACGACGGTCCGACGCTGGACGAACGCAACATCATCGACGGTGGCTTCCTCGAACTCGTCCGGCTGGGTATCAAGCCCGACGACGACGAGACCATCCGGAACTCGCTCGTCGAGGTCGACGACACCATCAGCGTCGACACGGAGCACGCACCCGGGTTCTACCGGTACAACGGCGACGGCTACGGCGAGCGTGGTCGGGACGACCAGGGCGCACCGTGGACGGTCGAACACAAGGGGAAGGGCCGCCTCTGGCCGCTGCTCACCGGCGAGCGCGCCGAGTACGAACTCCACCGCGACGACCCGGACATCCCGCCCGAGAACTGTCTTCGGATGATGCAGGACGTGGCGAACTCGGGCCGGATGATCGCCGAGCAGATATGGGACCGTGGCCACGCGACCGAGTACGACTGGGAGTTCGCCGAAGGGACCGGCTCGGCGACGCCGTTGGCGTGGTCGATGGCCCAGTACGTGCGGTTAGCCCACGGTATCAGCGCCGGTAAACCGGTCGAGACGCCCGCGTTCGTTGACGACCGCTACCGGGAGCGACGGGCCCACACTCCTGATCGCAGCCCCGCGCTCCGCGTCGATACGCAGTTCCGCGGGAACGAACTGGTCGTCTCCGGCGAGACCACTGGTGTCTGTGTCGTCGTCAAAACGCCCGCCGACATCACGTACATCTCCGTCGATGACCGCGAATTCGAGGTTGCAGTCGATGTCGACCCCGGTGAGAATCAAGTGATTGTTGCCGCCGCAGACGACGAAGACCTGGTCACTGCCGGGACAACTGTCTGGCAGCTTAACCTGTAGAATCCCTCATAAGTGAGAACCACTTTATAATTCGCCTCTGACTGTGGGATATGGACGCGATTGTTCTAGCTGGCGGCTACGCCACACGGCTGTGGCCGATCACGCGGCGTCGACCGAAGATGCTACTCCCGGTTGGTGAGACGACCGTCATCGACGGTGTCTTGCAGTCGCTCGAAGCTGACGACCGTATCGGGACGACGTATCTGAGTACGAATGAGGCCTTCGCCGACGAGTTCGAAGCCCATATCGACGAGAGGGGCTACGAAAAGGTCCAACTCTCCGTCGAGAGCACGGAAGACGAAGACGAGAAGTTCGGCGTCGTCGGCGCGCTCGCGCAACTGATCGAGCGCGAGGGCATCGACGACGACCTGTTCATCATCGGCGGCGACAACCTCATCGGCTTCGACCCCTCGGAGTTCCTCGACTTCTTCGAGGACCGCGACGGGCCGGCACTCGCTGCCTACGACGTGGGTTCGCGGGAGAAAGCCAAGTCATACGGGCTCGTCGAACTCGACGGCGAACGCGTCGTCGACTTCCAGGAGAAGCCTGACAACCCCAAGAGCACGCTTGTATCGATTGCCTGCTACGCCTTCCCGGCCGACTCGCTCCGCTTCGAGGAGTACCTCTCTGGCGACAACAACCCCGACGAACCGGGCTGGTACATCGACTGGCTGCAACAGCAGGAACCGGTGTCCGCGTTCACGTTTGACGATGTCTGGTTCGACATCGGGACACCTGAGTCGTATTTCGAGACCGTCGAGTGGAAACTCGACGGCGGGTCGCTCATCCACCCCGACGCGACCGTCGAGAACTCTGAGATTGGGACCACTGTCCACGTGATGGCCGGGGCGGAAGTGACTGACAGCAGCCTCGACCGGACCATCGTCTTCCCCGACGCCGAGGTCAACGACTGCGACCTCGACGAGACGATTCTCGGTGAGGATGTCACCGTTGAGGGGTACAACATGTCGGGGTCGCTCATCATCAACCGCTGATGGCTCGCGACGACGGGTCCACTGTTCGAATGCAGGACTCACGACGGGCCACCGCCAGTCACTGTACCGCTGGCGAAGGACTAAGTGACAGAGCATCATTTACTCGCGGTAGGCGAGATATCTGATAACATGGCACAAACAGAAACGGAGCCAGTCTCGTTTGAGATGACAATCGACGATGGCCGGACCAGAATCGACGTCTCGGGCGACCGCGACACGGCCGTCGTGGTCCGCTCGAAATCGGGCGAAAAAATATACCTGCCGCCGGAGGATTTCGACCGCCCCCCGGAGGACAGGCAGACACCGTACGACAGTCCCTACCAGTCGGCTGACGGGACCGCCGATAGTCCGTACCGGACGCAAACGGACACAACGTCCGTGACAGGGTTGGAGCCGACCGCCGACGGCTACCTGATCGTCCACCCGGAACCGGTCACGGACGTTCGCTTTCTCCGGTGAGCGCGGCCGGTCAGGCCTCGTTTAGAACCTCGTGGTAGAACTCGACGTGTTCGTCAGCGACTTCGCCCCAGGTTCGGACGTCGTACTCGATGGGCGTCGACAGCGATAGGGCGTGTTCGATCCCCTCGGCGATGGAGTCCGAATCGGGTTCGACCTCGATGACACAGTCCTCGTTGAGGAGTTCTGCGGCTCCGCTCTCGCAGGCGACGACGCGCGTCCCGACCGACAGCGCTTCGACGATGGTGATTCCGAACGGCTCTGCAAGTGACGGTGAGACGAACAGGTCCGCGCTGTTGTAGTAGTCCCCGAGCTCTGACTGTGGGAGATACCCCGGGAAGTAGACACGGTCTTCGATTCCCAGTAGCTCCGCGAACCGTTCGAGCTGTTCGGTGAGGTGCCCTGAGCCGCCGAGTACGAGGCTCACGTCGTCCCGGCCGAGCTTCGAGAGCGCGTACAGCAGGTACGACAGCCCCTTCTGGTCGGTGTGTCGCCCGACGAAAAACAGCATCTTCCCGTCGATACCGAGTTCCGCCTTGATGTCCCGGCCCGTCGGCTCTACCGACGAGAACCCGTTGTAGATGACTGTCGAGTCGGCGTCGTACTGCTCACGGATCCGGCGTTGCGTGAACTTACTCACCGCGAGTAGGTGGTCCGTTCGGTTCGCGACCCGCTGTTCCGTCTCGACTTCCCGCTGTGGCGGCGTCACGTTACGGTCCGCTGACAGCGAGTGGAACGTCGAGATCCACTCGACATCGTGGGCCGATTTGGCCCGCGACCCGGGATTGTAACCGAACCAGTCGTTCGTGTGGATGATGTCCGCGTCGGCCGCTTCGTCGGCGAACTCTCCAGCTAGCCGGCCAATACGGGTGATGATGTCGCCGCTGCCTGTCGGCACGCCGTGGATGCCGTCGCGGTCCGGCGGCGCGTACTCCGCGGGCAACACCAGCTCGAACTCGATGTCGTCTCTCGGTTCGAGCTGTTCGAACAGCTCCCCGATAGCGGTATCAAGCCCGCCGGTGATGTTGGGTGGGAACCCCCAGCCAAGCATCAGAACGTTCGGTGGCATCTCTGTAACTGACTCTCTCGTCATAGCATCAAATGGATACAATATATATGTTTGCGTGCGCCCCGTTTCCGCGTCTGTAAGCAGACACGCTGGCAGTCAACAACCCCGCCCATTGAAATGCCTGTCAGGGCAACAGGTGCGTATGCAATTCGAACGGCAGAGTGGCGTGTTTCTCCATCTGACGTCGCTCCCGGGGCCACACGGTATCGGTGACCTCGGTTCCGGCGCGCGGGCGTTCGTCGACTTCCTCGACCGGGCGGACCAGTCGCTGTGGCAGTTCTGCCCCCTCGGTCCCACGGCGAGCATCCACGGGAACTCCCCGTACCAGTCGTCGTCCGCCTTCGCCGGCAACCCGCTGCTCATCGACCTCCGTGACCTCGTCGACCGCGGCTATCTCACCGCGGACGAGGTCGAACCGCCGGGTGACTTCTCGCAACAGCAGGTCAACTACGACCGCGTGACCGAGTTTACGGAGCGCCGGCTCCGGACCGCCTACGAGAACTTCGACGAGAGCGCGGCCGAAGCCGACCGGAACGCTTTCGCCGAGTTCTGTGAGCGCGAGGCCGGCTGGGTCGACGACTATGCGCTGTTTACGGCGCTGAAAACCGAGTTCGATGACGCCGGCTGGATGGACTGGCCGGACGACATCAGAACGCGCGAGCCAGCGGCCATGGAGCGATATCAGGAGGAACTGGCCGATGACATCCGCTACCACAAGTTCGTTCAGTGGTGCTTCGACAGCCAATGGGAGGCGCTGGCCGAGTACGCGGCCGAGCGGGACATCGGTCTCGTTGGCGACCTCCCCATCTACGTGGGCCTCGACTCGGCGGATGTCTGGGCATACCCCGAGGTGTTCCGACTCGACGACGACCACTACCCCGCGGAGGTGGCCGGTGTCCCGCCCAATCCCGGCGACGACGGCCAGCGGTGGGGGAACCCGGTGTACGACTGGGAGACACTCCGTGCGAACGACTACGGCTGGTGGGTTGACCGGTTCGAGCGGCTGTTCGACCTTGTCGACATCGCCCGCATCGACCACTTCAAAGGCTTCGACGAGTTCTGGTCGATTCCGGCCGAGGCGGACGACCCGGCCGCCGGCCAGTGGCGCGACGGCCCCGGGGCGCACTTCTTCGAGACAGTCAGAGACCGACTCGGCGAACTCCCGTTTTTCGTCGAGGACCTGGGCTTTCTCGACGAGAGCATCGTCGCGCTCCGGGACCAGTTCGGCTTCCCCGGGATGCGCGTGCCGCAGTACGCCGACTGGTGCGAGGAGGGGCATATGTACCAGCCGATGCACTACCCGGAGTCGGCCGTCGGCTACACGTCGACCCACGACACCGACACTATCGTCGGCTACTACCGCGGGCTTTCCGACCGCCAGCGCGACTGCCTCCACTACAACCTCGGCACTGATGGAGACGAAATCAACTGGGATCTCATCGAGGCGGTGTGGAACTCGAACGCGGTTGTCGCGATGACGACCATGCAGGACCTGCTCGGTCTCGGTAGTGACGCCCGATTCAACGTCCCCGGCACGGCAACCGGGAACTGGCAGTGGCGGGTGACCGATGCGGCGCTCGACGCTGATGTTGCTGAGCGACTTCGCAGGGTCACCGACAGGACGATCCGTTGAACAGCTTCAGAACTGCAGGATACCGTCTTCAGTGACGACCGTATCGAGCAGGCGGGTCGGCGTCGCGTCGTAGCCCGGATTGCCGATATCGAACCCCTCCGGCGGTTCGAGCATCACGTCCGACCCCTGCCGGAACGTGTTCCGGAAGCTGAAGCCGCTCCCGATGAACTTCGACGATGTCCCGACGACGGTCACGGGAACGTCAAGCTCGTTGGCCGTCGCGGCCAGCGGCAACGTCCCGATACGGTTGTACACCACGTCGTCGATGAGGCAGTTCATGCCGACGAAGACGCGGTCGGCCTCCGAGAGGTAGTGGCCCGTCGCACCGTCGACGATAAGCGTCACGTCGGCCCCGTCCCGGTCGGCCAGCTGACGGGCGGTTCGACGGCCCAGGAAATGCGGCCGGGACTCGCCCGCGTACAGGTGGAACTCCTTGCCGTCGTCCAGCGCTGTCATGAGCGTCGCCATCACTGTCGAGGAGTTCTCGTGTGTCACCAGCACGTCGCCGTCGTCGATGAGCGTCGCCGCCCGTTCTGCCGCACGGTCCTTGCTGGTCTCGATTTCCGTGACGACATCGTCGATTGTGTCACGCAGTCGTTCCTTGGCCGCCGGGACCGAGTCGAGGTCGGCGTCTTTCAGATCCGTCACGATGCGTTGCTGTGTCGTGTACAGCGGCGCATGCGAGCGGTTCGCCCGCTGGAGTGCGCTGCTGTTGCGCTCGACGACACGGAGAAAGTCCTCGACCGTGTGGCACTCGCGGTCTGTCAGTTCCCGGAGCGCGTTGGCAGCTTTCACGGCGGCAATCGAGGAGCTCTGTGTCTCCATCTCCTTGATCTGCCGCACGGTCTCGTTTATCATGAGTGCACGTGCGGCTGCCACCCTTATAACGGTACAGTCGGCTGACACCCCTCGCTTCCGGTTTGAATCAGGGCATGATGGACGGTTACGTCGACCCGACCACGTCTTGGTCAGTCGGGCCCTGACCGTCGAACTCGGCCACGAGCGCGTCCAGTTGTTTCGGGTCGTCGACGCCCGGGAGCGTCTGGTCCGCAGTCCGACAGGCAGCGTCAACGCCGAGGTTGTCACAGACGCGGTCGGCGGTCGCCTCGGCCATCTGCCGATAGGTGGTCAGCTTGCCGCCGACGATACTCGCCATGTTGTCGACGCCGTCGTCGGCATGGTCGAGCAGGAAGAAGCCCCGCGAGATACCGCGGCCGCGCTCCGCCTCGTCTGGCGCGTACAGCGGTCGGACGCCCCACCAGGTCCGGACCTCGGGTGCGTCTGCAACTGGCGGCAGCATCGCCGCACACTCCTCGATGCTCTCCTCGATCTCCCACTGCTCCGTCTCGTACTCGTCCGGGTCGCGGACGGGCACGCTCGTCGTTCCGAGGACGGCCTCGTTCTCGTGTGGCACGACGATGTCGCCGTCGTCGGGGTCCCGACAGCGGTTGAGTACCGGCCCGAGGGCGTCGTACTCGACTGAGACCATCACCCCTCGCGTCGGTTGCATCTCGACGTTGAGGCCGGCCATCGCGGCAAACTCGCCAGCCCAGGCCCCGGTCGCATTGACGACGTAGTCGGCCTCGATACTGTCGTCGGCTGTCCCGCCGACCTGCACGCCGACCACGTGCCCGTTCTCGACGAGGACGTCTTCGACGGGTGCGTGTGGGTGTATCGTTGCACCGTGGTCGCGCGCGTCTGCGGCGTTTGCGGCGACGAGCCGCGACGGATAAATGACGGCGTCCGGGACTTCGAACGCGCGCTCAACGTCGGGCGCGAGGTCAGGCACTCGCTCGCGGGCCGCATCGGCGTCCAGCGTCTCGACGGGGATACCGACCTCCGCACAGGCCGCCCGCTTGGCCTCGAAGTAGTCGGGGTCGTCCGCGGCGAGCTGGACGAACAACCCGCCGGTGTCACGGATGCAGGCTCCGGCGATCTCCTTGAGTATCCGGTTTTCGGCGATGCACTCCTCGGCACCGACCCGGTCGGCCTCGGCGTAGCGGGCTCCGCTGTGTAACAGTCCGTGCGAGCGCCCGGAGGTACCGCTTGTCAGCCCGTTGCGCTCGACGAGCGTCACGTCGACGCCACGGAGTGCGAGGTCACGAGCGACGCCAGCGCCGGTCGCGCCACCACCGACGACAAGGACATCCGTCTCAATTGCCATGTGTGTGGTTAGGGAGGGCGACGTAAGGTTCCTCCGACACCGGGCGTTTCGGCGACTGTACGTCCCGTTTCAGCACGCGGAAATCGCACAGACGACGGCAACGAACGCGATGTGGTAGTGCGGTCAGTTAGCACCTGACAGCTGGCTTCGGCGGCCAGTACTGCGTGTGTCAACTACACCGGAGGCGGCGTTTCGATCCGACCGTCGCGACATCGTTCGACAAGTGCGGTGGCCGTCTCAGATATCCTGGCCGGTCGGCCTGATCAGGAGTTCGTTCACGTCCACGCGGGCGGGCTGGCTCGTCGCGTACACGATGCCGCGAGCGATATCGTCGGGGTGGAGCATCGGAAGATCCATCTCCGCGAACCGCTCAAGCACCTGCTCGTCCGGGACGTGTGTCGCGAGTTCCGTATCGACGGCACCCGGTTCAATAACTGTCGTCCGGATGCCCTGTGTCGTTACTTCCTGCCGGACTGCCTCAGTGAACGCGTTCACCCCGAACTTCGTCGCGTTGTAGCCGCTCGAATCGGCCGACGCGCGGCGTCCCGCGACGGAGGAGACGTTGACGATGTGGCCGCTTTCCTGCTCTTGCATGACCGGGAGCACCGCGTGGGTGAGGTTCATCAGCCCGAGCAGGTTCACCTCGACCATCTGCCTGAGGTTCGACCGGTCTGCCCGTTCCAGCGGTTCGAGCAGCATCACGCCGGCGTTGTTGACGAGGATGTCGATGCGACCGTACTCGTCGGTCGTCGCCTCGACCAGCGAGTCGATGTCGTCTTCCTCGGTAACGTCCGTCGGTACAACAAGCGCCTCCCCACCAGATGACTCGATCCGGTCCGCGAGCGCTTCCAGTTCGTCAGCGCGCCGAGCTGCGAGTGTGACACTTGCGCCCGCATCAGCGAGCGCTTCGGCGGTTGCCTCACCGATTCCCGATGATGCGCCCGTTACAATCGCAACGTCGCCTGCAAGTCGCTGTGTGTTCTGGTCGTCGTCTGTCTCAGATTTATCTGTCATCGTCGTCCCGTAGGTGCGACGGCCACGAGCGTGCTTCGCTTACTGATAAGCCCGTTTATGTGACGACAGGGACGGTGCGGTCGAACAGGGGAACGGCTACTGCGCGAGCGCGTTCCGGAACTGGTCGGGGCCGACCGTCGAACTGATGAGCTGTTTTTCGGCTCGGCGCAAGAGATCAGACGCCGCGGCGGCTGACACATCGAGTTTGTCGGCGAGTTCCGCCGTCGAGCACCGACGTGGCGAATCGTAATACCCCGCAGAGAGGGCGACGGATATCGCTCGATACTGCCTGTCAGTGAGTCCAAACTGGTCGCGCTCGCCGGGGTTCTCGGGGTCTGAAGCGATGTTCAGCAGTTCGAGCGGGATGTCGTTGACCGCACACCGGTCCTGTAGCGCACTGAACGCGTCGTAGTCGGAGAACACCTTCTGTTCACGTATCCCCTCGCCGGTGACCGTCGCGTCCATCGCAACGCCCTCGAACTCCGCCGGGTCGTGAGATGCAACAAGACTCGACGCGTTGTCGACGACAATCTTGTAGAACCAGCCGTTGGCCGTCTGTCCAATCTCCGCCGCATCAGTGATCTGTGGCTGGGCGTCCAGTTCTCGTTCAAACGCGTCGCGGGAGTCAGCGTCGACGCTAACCGTCAGCAGCAGCTTTCCGTCTTCGAGGCCGACGGCGTTCGAAATCGAAAGTTCGCCGCTCGGAACCGAGTCCGCCACGCCGACCAGCGGAAGGGTTTCGTCGGCGAGGAGGATTTCAGCAACGATAGCCATAGCGTCCCATCGGATTCGACGTATATAGTCGCCAGCATCGCGAGTACAGGCACGCGCTGCCAGCACTGCTCCGGGTTCACAGGCCCTCAGTCAGAACTGGATGCCGCCTCACCTCCCAGCAACTGTCGTAGCTGTTCGATCAGGCCGCTGCCCCTGGAGTATCCGCGGTATACCCGCACGGAATCGAAGCCGGCGTAGCCGTGGTGCCCGGATTCGTCCCGCTCCCAGTACAACCACGCTGTCTCCTCTCCGCCGTCGAGCCCCATCTCATCGACCGGGAACGTGAGAACGAGCGACGACTGGTCGTCCGTAGCCTCGTCTTCTGGTTCCGTGATCTCGCCATCATCGATGGGTCGAGCACCCCCGCCGTCTTCCAGTGCGAGACGCGAGCCGAACCGATAGCGCACAGCCCGCTCAGTGGGATCGAACGTCTCACTGTCTCCATCGCTGTTGATAAACTCCGACTGCTTGACCGCGACGGTGACGGTTTCGTGGTCCGATAGGTCGATGAAGCTCTCCGCGTTCTCGGGCTGAATCTCGATTGCGATCTCGACCGGAAAATGGGCCGCCGCGACGCCGCTCAGGCTCGGAACCGCTGCTGCGGTCGCCCCCGCACCAAGTGTGCCTTTGAGTATCCGTCGTCGTGTGGCGGTTGTCGACTCTGTGCTCTCACCGTTCGGTGCCGGCTGCGTTTGTTTCATACAAATGACCTGATCCGTGGGCACGGTTATGATAATTCTGGTGCATATCACGAAAATACACATTCAAATCGACAGCACGCCTGCAAGACTGCGTCTATCACCCAACACCAACGATTATTCGACAGTATCAGACGGCCCTACCCTGTCGAGATTATGTAATGTTGAGAAACCACTCTCCTCGGATCTCCGCTACCCCTCATATACTCTTTTCTAGCCTTTATATTTTAATTAAATTCCGAAAAAGCAAGTCTACAAGTTTAAGTACAATAGCTGGGCTAAAACTGCGTATGACCGCACAGGCTGCCGCGGAGACCGCGCCGGAGGTCCCCGCACCGACGCCACCGGATGACGCCGACGCCTGGTACGCGCCGGACGTTCGTGAGCAAGACGAGGTGTATCCGGGCGTCGTCGTGACCGTTCGACGAGGTGCAAATAGGTTCCGGTACGATGTCCGTGATCCCGTGCTCTCAGCGTCAGAAGCTAACGCACTGTCGACTGTCGAGGCGCACTTCGCAGGTGCGAATATCGAGCGGCCACGGACGCGTGAGGGGGCGGTGGAGCGAATGAACGGGGGGTTCGATGCGAAACACCGCCGGGTCATCGACCGATTGATCGACGCGTCGCCGGCGAGCCGCCGCCGAATCGAGTACCACGCGCTCTCGTCGCTGGCGTGTTTCGACGAGCTGACTCCGTACGCGCTGGATTCCCGTATCGACGTCGCTGACGTGACTGACGACGGTGTCGTCGTCCATACCGATGATTACGCCCCGGCCGAGACCGACCTCGGAGCGGACCCGGCGTATCTCAATCGGTTCGCGAGCGAGCGTGTCGAGCGCCACACTGTCCGGTTTCAGGGGTTCGAGATTCCGGTCGTCGTCTACCGCGAGCATCTCCTCGGTGCCGACCCGTTCACGACGAAGTACGCGGTTCGAGAGCCGGACCTGCTCCCCGGCGACGAACAACTCATCGAGGTATGCAAGGAGCGTGTCTGGGAGACCGGCGTCAACGGCGTCGTCGAAGACCGCGTCGAGTTCGTCCGAGAACGCGCTCGCTCGTTACTGGCTCGGCAGCTAACCGTCCGTAACACGACCGAGTGGGTCGACGCCGCCCGCTACCGACTCCGGTCGGCGCTGGCCGAACTCGATCTGGCTGTCCCGCCGGTTGACCACCGGTTCGCCGACGACCGCCTCGACGACCTGCTGTACTACGTACTTCGGGATCTAGTCGGCTACGGGAAACTCACTGTCCCGATTCGGGACCACACGCTCGAAGACATTGAGGCGAACCGGGTCGACGAGCGCGTGAAGGTCCTCCCACGCGCCGATCTCGGCCACGACGGCCGGGTACCGACCAATCTCGCCTTCGACTCCGAGGCGGCCTTCGTCAACGTCGTCACGCAGTTGGCCGCTGATGACGGTGTTGAACTCAACGCCTCGAATCCGAGCGCGAAAGTCAATATCGACCCTGATGGGGACGGTCTCCACGACACCGACGACACCATCCGCTGTGCCGTTGCTCTACCGACTATCAGCGAAGGCGGGCCCCACATCTCTATTCGAAAACAGTCGAGCGATGCGATGACACCGGTCGATCTGGTCCAGCGTGATTCGCTGCCGACGGAACTGGTCGCGCTGCTGTGGCTCCTGTATGAATCCCACGGCGTCGTCCTCTTCTCGGGGCCAACCGGGGCCGGCAAAACGACCCTCATGAACGCCCATATGCCCTTTATCCCGTATCGGGACCGCCCCATCAGTATCGACGAAGGGTCGCGTGAGGTCCGGATTCCCCACGAGACAGGCGTTTCGCTCACCACTCGGGACCACGAGCGGGACCACCGCCGCGTGACGATGGCCGATCTGATGACACAGTGCAATTATCTGAACCCAGATGTCGAGGTCATCGCCGAAATCAACACGGCCGCGTCGTTCGAGACCTTCGCTGAGACGCTCAACACAGGTCACGGCGTTATCGGGACGACCCACGCTGACGACATTGAGTCGCTGGTCAACCGCGTTATCGAGAAGGGCGTGCCGACCTATCTGCTCGAAGAGATAGATCTCGTCGTATTCCCTCGGCACGTCGATGGGGAGCGCTACGTCGGTGACGTCGTCGAGTTCGTTGACGACCCGTCCGTCGCCGAAGGTGGGAACGACCGGAGTGGGACGATACACAAGGACGGGACGACAATCCACTGGAACAGCGTCTGCTGGCGGCGGCCCGACGGGACCTTCGAATTCGGCTATGACCACCCGCAATTCGGCGATGACCGGCGGCAGGTCGACACTGGTATCTTCGACCGGCTCTCGGACCTCCGTGACAAACCGGTCTCAGCCGTCGAGGACGCGTTTCACCGTCGTCACCGGTACGTCCAGTACCTCGTTCAGGAGGGCCTGACTGACTTCGACGACCTGTTCAGCGTGCTAGCCGACCTAGAGACGAACGAGGCAGCGACCGTCGAGCGACTGCGGCGACAGACTGGTACCCCAAACAATCCGCACCTGGAGGTCGGTACGGGTGACGACTGAGGGCGGCGAGACACTCGGTTTGCTCGACCGGGGTCTGTACGCCCTGTTCGCCCACCACGCCGAGGATGACAGCCACGCAAGCACGCGTGACCGCTACCGGGCCGCCTATCCAAGTGCTGGCTTCGGCGTCTACGTTGCCAGGGTGTACGGACTCTCGTGGCTGGCACTCGTTGTGGGCGTTATCGGCACCGCCACGGTAGCGATGCTCGTGCCGCCGGGGACTTTCGATTCGTTCGTCGCGGTGCTCCAGCAGAGCCTCCCGGTCATCAACCGGCTGGCGCTACCAGAAGTCCCTCGGCTTCTCGTGGCCACTATCCTCGGAGCGGTCGCTGGCCTCACGCTCAAACGGGGCGTGTTCGTCGCCGGCAACCGGTATCTCTCGTGGGTCGCAAACGCGCGGCGTGCGGACATCGCAGCCACGCTCCCCGGCGCCGTCCGATACCTCAGAGTCCTCGCGTCCGGAACCCACGACCGGCGAGAGATGCTCCGCGCCGTTGCCGAACAGGACGCCTACGGCGAGACAGCGGTCGCCTTCCGACGTGCGCTTAACCAAGGCATCCTCACCGGGAGTCTCGACACTGGTATTGAGCGGGTCGCCAGCGAGACACCTTCGCGAGACCTGCTGGCCCCGTTTCTGCTCAAATTCCGCGAACATGCGAATCAGAGCGCCGAGGCGCTGGAGGGATATCTGGAGATGGAGGGGCGCTTGCTCTCGCACGAGCAGAGTCGACAACACGAGCGGGCGACTGGTTATCTCGAACTGCTCGCGGAACTGTTCGTAGTGTTGCTGGTGTTGCCTGCGCTCGTGGTGCTCATCGTCACTGTGATGGGTATTCTCGCGCCCGGCCTCTCCGAGCCTGTTGCGACGCCGCTGGGCGAAACGACCGTTCGCGCGATCGTCGTCTACGGGAGCGCGGCGTTCGTGATGGCTGCCGGGTTGCTGGCGGCGTTTGTCGTTACGACGCTCCGTCCGCGGAACACGGCCGCTCCGAGCTATGGCCTGCCGGATGGCCCTGTCGCAATCCTCATGACGATTCCCTCGAACCCAGCAAGTGCACTCCTCGCCTGCGTGCCGTTGGGCGTGGTCGTCGCCGCGGGTCTCTGGTCACTGGGCTACCGTCCGGTCAACGTCGCGCTCCTTTCGTATACCACCGTCGGCGTCCCCGTCGGTTTGGTAACGGCCCGTCGGGCCAGAGCGGACGACGCGAAGGACCGGGAGATACAGGACTTTGTTCACGCCGTCGCCGGCCACGTCGCGCTGGGCCGCCCGTTCCCAGAGGCGGTCCGACGTGTCGCCGACGACGTGGAACTCGGCGCGCTCGCCAGCGATGTCCAGTCGCTCGCGTTCACACTGTCGCTGGGTGATAGCCCCGGCGACGCCGCGGCCGACCGCCGGGCCGCGGCGCTGGACCACTTCGTCGATCGCGTCGGTACGCCGATGGCCGAACAGACCATCGGGCTTGTGGTCGGCGCGCTGGATACGGGGAGCGATGCGGAGGACGTGTTCGAGACGCTCCAGACAGAGATCGGTCAACTCTACCATCTGCGGAAATCCATCCGATCAGCCCTGCTTGTCTACGTTGCGGTCGGTTGGACGACGGCGCTGCTCGTCATCGGCATTACCGTCGCTGTCAACGTCTACGTCCTCGATAGCTTCGCACAACTGTCGTCGGTCTCTGGCGGTGCGAACATCGCCTTCGACCCGAGCGCGATCAAACCCGTCCGGGAGCAACACCGGTTCTACGTCGTCACGCAGGCGACGATGCTGGCCTGTGGTTGGTTCGCCGGCACGGCGAGCCGCGGCGCCTACGAAGCGCTGTTGCACTCCTCGGGGCTGGTTCTCGTCGCATACGTTGTCTTCGCGGGGGCTGGTCTGATTTGAAGCGCGATACCGACGCCCAGTCACACGTTGTCGGCGTGGTGTTGCTGCTGGGGCTGACCGTCGTCGCGCTCGGTGGGCTGACGGCCGTCGTCGGGACTGTCGTCGACGGCCACACCGCAACCGCCAACGAGGCCCGCGTCGCTAACATGTTCGAAACGTCGTTCCGACCAGTGGAGCAGACGGGCCACCAGACGGCCCGTGTTCGGTTTACTGAAGGGCGGCTGACTACAGTCGAACGAGAGCTCCGAGTCCGCAACGACTCCGGCGTCCAGCGAACGGTCCCCGTCGACGCAGTGATCTACGATTCCGGCGACGACCGTGTCCGTTTTCTCGCCGGGAGTGTTGTTCGCGGGACCGCGGGGAACGCGTGGCTCGAAACGGACCCGCCGGTGACGGCGACGCGGGACGACACAGCGGTCATCGTCGGCGCACCGATTGTCAACGCCAGCGGTGGCACGGTGTCTGGCACCGGCGGTGTGTCCGCTGGTATCCGCCAGAACGTCAGCCACGAACGCGAACAACTCCCGCCTGACAACTACAGCGTGGCTATCGAGACGGCGACTCCACGGCCGTTCACCGACTACTTCCAGCGTGTCGGTGCAACCACGCGAGTCAGGGACATCGACGGCGATGGCGTCCAGAGCGTCGTAGCGACGTTCCCAGGCCGCCGGACGCTGTATCTTGTCCGTCACGATATGCGGACGGAGGTGAGCCATGGATAATCGCGCGCTCAGCACGGTCGTCGAGAAACTGCTGAGCATGGGGATTGTGCTGCTGTACATCGGAGTAGTGACGACCACGCTGTACGGCGGCACTGTCCCGGCGTATCAATCCGCCGTCGGGGCGGAACTCGGCGATCGAACGCTCGCCGAAGCGACGGCCCGCGTCGAGCAGGCCATTCCGCCGGAGGCCCGGGCCGTCTCGGCGACTGTTCGGGTATCGCTCCCGAAGACTATCGATGGGGCAGGATACAGTATTCGGACTGATGGAGATACTCTCGTCCTCGACCATCCTAACCCCGAAATCGGCGGCCGAGCACAGCCGGTGTTGCCCGACAGAGTCGATACCCTCGAAGGTGAATGGCAGGCGGGCAGTCCGACTGTGGTCGTTGTCTCTGGAACCACGGGGAGCGTGACGGTGACACTGGAGGCGGAGCGATGACCGTGTCGAACCATCGTTCTGACGCCACCATGCGTGCCCAGACGTCGCTCCCAGCGCTTGGTATCGCGCTCGTGCTCCTGACTGTTGTCACTGGTCTGGGTGTCGCGATGGCCGATACCGCGATTACCGGTGCGGATAGGACCCCCGACGAGCGACGGGTCGCTGCCGCAATTGCTGACCGACTCGTCGCGGTGGACGGGCCGCTGGCCGCCCGGAGCAACGTCCTCAATCAATCTCGGGTAGACGACTTCGACCAGGCGGCGCTGGAGCGGAGCGCACCGCCGGCCAGTGAGTATGCGGTCAGCGTCGAGTTGGCTGACGAGGAAATCGCACGCAGTGGCACAGTTTACAGCGGGACACAAATCACCCGTCTCGTCGTGGTCGAGTCTCGGGAACCACGGACACTCTCACCCGACTTGGCGACGACCGACGCGGTGACGCTCCCTCGCCGGAGCGCACAGGCCACCGTAACTATCGACCCGCCGGCGGGCACGACTGTCTGGACGGTCCGCGCTAACGACCGGGTCGTCCTGCACAACCGGAGCGGGCTGGACGGCAGCTACGCGGTCCCGCTGGTGCCCTACGAGACGACGGCGCTGCGCTTCCAGCGGGCCGGCCAGCTCGAACCAGGCAACGTGACCATAGAGTACGACGCCCCGCGGTCGACGAAAGAGACGCTGGTGGTGACCGTCGATGTCTAGAGCGCAACTGCCGCTGTCGCTCGTGGAAGTTGCCCTCGGCACAGTGTTGATTCTCAGCGTCGCGCTCGGGTTCGCCCTGGGGACGCCAGCGCCGGACCGACAGGGGCCGCAACTTGATGCCTACGCTTCGGACACGGCGGCCATTCTTGCTACTGACCCGCCGCGACACGGCGGTGCGACGCGACTGCAGGAGGTCGTGTCTAGTCCGACTGCGTTCGACCGCGAACGGAGCGCGCTTTCGAACCGGGTCACACGCATCCTGCCCGACAACGTCCTCTTCCGGGTCGAAACACCGCACGGTGCGGTCGGAACACCGACGCCTCAGGGCGTCAGCACCGGGACTGCAACTGTGCCGACGGGACACGGGAGTGTCCGGATCACCGTGTGGTACGCGTGACCCGGCGCGGACAGCTCGTGCTCGTTGCGGCCACGGTCATCGCCGTAGCGCTCGTCCCAATTGTGCTCGCCTCGCTCCAACTGAGCTATCACGATGACGTTCGGGCGACGGCCGACTACGATGACGACCCGTCTGCTGACGCGCTTCGAGTCCTTGAGCGAGCCGTGGCAACTGAGAGCACGTCCATCCCGAGCCAATACGCCTGGACCGCGAACGAGTCGGCGGTGACAGCCGTTCGAACCGGACTGGGTCCTCGGCTTGACCGCCTCCAGACATCCCGCATTGAGGACGGTGTCCATTACAATATAACCTACAACGGTACTGCCGCACAGCAGTGGAAAGCCGAAAACTGTCCGTCGGGACCGGCCCGCCAGTTCGGGGACTGTACCGCCGACCGCGGCGTCGTCGGGCAGGACCGCGTGGGTCGCACACATGTTCTCGCCGTCAGCTTCGATGTGACGACAACAACCGAGCGTGGCGAAACCACCGTCACCGTGGTCCTGGAAACCAGTGGGAAGTCCTCCCGGTGAGTGCAAATCACACACCGTCGCTCGGCGCGAGCCGGCAGTCGGCCAGTGGCGTGTGAGTTACTCCGCTGCGCCCGGCGTTTCAGTTCGAACCTGCGACCGGATCTGTTCGAACGTCGATTGCGGGAAGAGTCCAGTAACACTGTCGACTGAGAGGGTAGCGATGAGGCCGGTCGGCGGGCCAGTGACCAGCAGCGCACCCGCCTGTGAAACGGAATCGTCGATAGTGAGGCCAAGCTCAGATGTGGCACGCTCCTCGAAGGAACTGATTGCGCCTTCTGCAAGGTTCTCCTGTGCGGTGCGGTACTCTGCCTGTGCCTCGCTCTGTGTGAGGTTCCCCGCCTGAAGCTCCGACTGGATCTCCTGCTGTCGGTCCCGCAACTGCGTCTGGTCAGGTTCGACTCCGACCGTTACCGTTGCAGGCTCCCCGCCCGCGCTCTGGTTTTGCGGCTCTGTCCCCGTGTTCATTCCGTCGCTGGTGCCTCCCTGGAGGGCGTTACAGCCAGCGAGGGAGACTGTCGCGCTCGTTCCGGCGAGTTGCATGAAGCGGCGGCGCGTGGACTCGAATTCCATTGTCGGCTAGCGCGGGTCTCGAGGGGTAACCCTTCTGATACGACTGCGGACACCACTCGGCCACCGGGGACTCCTGGTTCGGCCGGAGCTTCGAGAGTCGAAAGACAGTGGTAGCTGCGGGCCAACGATGACCCAACGACGGGATGCCAAGACTGGACTCAGGGGACACGCCGGAGCGGGACGCGATTCCGACGCTCGCCGACGACGAATCAGGGACAGTCGTCTGGCATCGTGAACACCTTCGGATCCGTGACCAGGCTGCAGTCGCGAGGGCTGGGACGTCCGAGTACGTGCTCCCGCTGTTCGTGTTCGACCCGGCGTTCTACGGTGCGGACGGCCTCGCCTGTGACAGCCGGGTTCGGTTCCTGCACGACTGCCTGGCCGACCTCTCGGACCAGTACCACACCGCGACTGGTCGCGGACTCACCTACGCCCACGGGGACCCGGTGGACGTGCTGGGGCGGTTCCGCGGGGCCGGCTGGGACATCGTGACGATGGCCGTTCCGACCGGACGCTACGGTCGGGAACGGGACCGCCGCGTGCAGGAACAGTGTGATGTAACATGCATTGACGGCGACGGCTTGGTCCGTGACCGAGCGGAGACTCGCGATGGATGGCAGGACGACGTATCGGCGTGGTTCTCCGCCGACCAGTACAACTGGGACCCGAGCACGGTCACCTCACGGAGCTTCGACAGCGGTATCGACATCGACGCGGTCGAAGAACACTACGCAGTCACACCGTCGAAATCCGACGTGCCTCGCGGTGGGACCGGCCCGGCGCGTGAGCGGCTGTCGGCGTTCGTCGAGCGGATCGACGACTATCCGGGGAACATCTCTGCGCCGACAGACGCACGAAACGGGACCAGCGGACTCTCGCCGTATCTCGCGTTTGGCTGTCTCTCCGTGCGGCAGGTCTTCCAGTGCGTCGACGAACACGCGCCCGACGGCCGCGGGAAAGAGATGTTCATTTCGCGGCTGTTCTGGAACAAACACTACGAGCAGAAGCTCGAAGACTGGCCCGGCTGGCTCGATGCGGCGGTGAATCCGGTGTTGGTGGGGTTCAACGCGGAGCGGTACGATCCCGAGCTGGTTGCCGCCTGGAAGCACGGCCAGACCGGGTTCCCGATGGTCGACGCGTCGATGCGGTGTCTCAAACAGACGGGCTGGCTCAACTTCCGGATGCGGGCAATGTGTGTATCGGTGTATTACCATCTGCTCCAGCAGCCCTGGCGGCTCGGCGCGGACTGGTTCTACCACCATCTCGTCGACGCCTCGGCGGCCATCAACTACACCCAGTGGCAGTCCCAGTGCGGACTGGTTGGCAAGCCGGCCCTCCGGCTGTATAACCCGCGCAAGCAGGTCCGCGACCAGGACCCGGACGGCGAGTTCATCCGTCGGTGGGTGCCCGAACTCGACGCGCTCCCCGACGAGTATCTCGACCGGCCCGAGCAAACGCCGGTCCACGTGCAGGCGTCCTGTGGCGTCGATATCGGCGAGGACTACCCACACCCGGTCGTCGACTACGACGCGGCCCGACAGGCGTTCCAAAGGCGATACGAGGCAGTACGTGCCGATGCGGCCGATGCCCTGAGCGACTCGACTATCGCACGCCGCGCATCGTTCTCCGGGGGCCGCGAGGCCGCTGCACGTATCGCCGCCGAACACGGAACGGATGCATCGAACGGCACCGGAAACGACGGGACCCAGACAAGCCTCGACTCGTTCGGTGACGAATAGGTTACAGACCTGTCCAGTGTTGCCAAAGGCCAAAGAGGCTAAGATGGTCGCCCACTCAGACATGGCCAATGGCGGAAGGTCCGGCTGACACCGTCTTCGAGGATTGCAGGTACCTTACTGGGTCACCACAGCGGTTCGCGGTGCTGTCCCAGCTCCGGGAGCGTCCGGCACGGCCCACTGACCTGTGTGACTCGGTGGATGCGACGCGGACTACGATTCAGCGGATACTCGCGGGCTTCTCCGAGCGCCAATGGGTCGTCAAACGGGACGGTGAGTATCGACTTACTGTGACAGGACAGCGGGTGTTCGACCGGTACAGGGCGCTCGTCGACGAGGTTGAGCGGGCGCGGGCGGCCGGGCCGCTGGCCGCACACCTCGGCTCCATCGCCGGTGAACTCCCGGCGGATCTGCTGGACCCAGCCTGTCTCACGACGACCTCAGAGCAGAACCCCCTCGCCGCTATCAACCGGTTCACAGACTGGATGCACGAAGTCGAGGGTGACGTTCGGGCCATCTCACCGATCGTAACGTCAGTGTTCAACGACGCCGCAGTGGAACTCCTCGAAACAGGGACACATATCGAGTTCATCATCGACCACAGCGTGCTCGAACGGTCCGTGTCCGATTTCTCAGACGCACTAGAGCGCGGCCTCGAACACGAGAACATCAACACGTATGTCCACGACACCGCGCTTGATATCGGCCTCGCGCTGGACCGGTCGCGAGTCTGTCTGGCGGCCTACGACGACCGGAACAACGTCCGGGCGATAGCGGAGTCCGACGCGACAGCGGTGTATTGCTGGGCCGAGACGGTGTTCGACCAGTATAAAGAGCGATCACAGCCGCTCGCAGCAGTCCTGCCTGTACAGGAAAACAATCCGTGACGGGCTGTATGAGGGCCGAAGGGAGCACTGGTCGGCGTTCCAGCACTCACTGGAGGGCGGGATAGCATATCCCCCGACACAGAGTTTGGTCGGTAGGTGTCTATACTTATTCGCTGTAACTGTTTTGGGACCCAATACATGTTACAGGGTATGTAACACCCGAGAAAGCTCATGCCGTTCTGATCCGGCGCCCGGGACCGTTTTGCGACAACGACCGCCTGCGTTTCTATATTTTCACGCAGAATGAAATAATAGCCGACAGTATAAGTGTGTGGCAATCGTTGACAGAAATATGTCTCCGCCTGGACGGGAAATCCAGTACACTGAATCGGACGTTATCGAGGTGTTCAAACACCGAAACGATTACGCGGAGCCACTCACGGCGTCAGAGGTAGCGGACAGACTCGGCTGTTCGCGCCGGACAGCACTGAACAAACTCCACGACCTCGAATCAGAGACGGATATCACGAGCAAGAAAGTCGGGGGACGGTCGCGAGTGTGGTGGATCCCGGTTCGGGCAGACTGATATCGACTGGTGTCGGTTGTGGCCGGACAGTATCGGCCTCGGAGTCGACACGCACCGGTGCACCGGCTACGAAAGGGAAGGACCGTCATACCGGTTCGGTTTCGGAGTGACGCCGGGGCCGCGTCGCGACGTACGTACTGCAGACCTGTCATGATACAGACCGATAGCGCCGGTGCTGTAGCGAGCCTATTTACGCGAGACTGTCAGAAATCCCATTGTTGGGCGCGCTCGCGGGCCTCTGAACGTGCCTGCTGCTTGATCGCCTCGATTTTCTCGGTATCGTCAAGGAACGCTTCGACGGCACTCTGCTCGGCGACTTCGTCCTCGACTGCTGTCGCATCGTCGTCCGTTACCGACAGTCGCTCGTCGGGGGCCGCCCGTCGGGTACTGTCGGCCAGCGCCGGGTCGCCGCCCAACCGTTCGGCGGGCATCCCGGGTGGGACTCGGAGGTCGGCCGCCTCGTGGGCCGATTCGAGGTCGGCGGCGTCGAGTGCGTATAACGAGACGTGGTACGGCCCGGGGATAGCGAGGTCAGCAAGCGCCGGCGGGCCACCGCGGTCTGTCCCGGTGTGGTAGACCAGCACGGGGACACCGTCGGTAAACGTGATGACACCCCGCCCCTTGCCGTCAAGCAAGAGTGTCTCCTGAGATTCAAAGACGGCGTAGCCGGTCAGTTCGCGGTTGAGCACGTCAGCGAGCGTGTCTCGCGGGTCCGTGACGACGCGGGACTTGTCGAGTCGGCCGCAGGGGAGTTTCATAGCGACTCAGGGATGACGGCGCTCTGGAACCGGTCGGCGGCGTCGGCGGCTGTCCCGTTCTGTACTGTGAGCGCCTCGGCGGCCGCTCGATAGGCCGTTGCGGCCTCGCACTCGGGAGCGTGTGCAAGGAGCGGCCGTCCAGCGCGACGTGCTTCGCGGGCTCGCTCGCTTTCGGGAACCGATGCGAGCGTCGGCCCGTCGAAGTACCGCTCAGTCTTCTCCGAGACCTGCTCGATAGACTCGGACTCACGAACCTTGTTGAACAGGAGCCCCGCTACGTCCGTGTCGTAGGTCGTCGCGTACTCCTGGACCTTTAGCCCGTCCGAAATAGCGGGAATCGTCGGCTGGAGGACGACCACGATACGGTCGGCCAGCACGACTGGAAGGACGGCGGTTCGACTGTCGAGTGCCGGCGGCGAGTCCAGCAGGATGATGTCTGTGTCTGCTGCGAGTGTCGCAACCACGTCTCGAAGCCGGGCCGGGTCGGCGTCCCTGAAGCCGTCGAGGCTCGTGCCGCAGGGAACGACCGTCAGCCCGAACCGGTTGTAGGTGGCTGCCTCGACCGGCGCGTCAGCAGCTAGTACGTCGTGCAGCGTCGTCTCGGCGTCGGAGAGCCCGGCGTGAAAGAGGAGATTCGCCATTCCTGTGTCGGCGTCGACCACCGTCACGTCGTAGCGGTCGGACAGCGCCATCCCGAGGGCGACGGTGCTCGTCGTCTTGCCAGTCCCGCCCTTCCCACTGGCGACCGCGAACACTTCGACCATTAAGGGAATATTGCGAGCTAGCTGTATATAAATTTCCGGAAGTTAGCGCAGTATCAAACACTCATCGGTCGGGTAGTCCGAGCGGTCCTAGGTCAACGTGGTCACGGATGAGCCCAGCCGCTCGTTCGTACGGGTCGCTGTCGGCTCGTTCGGGTGCCTCTGGCAGGGCGATACCAGCGCTTTCGAAGGTGTTTCGCACAAAGGCATCTCTGGCAGTGTCGTTGACGAAGAGGTCGTGGAGGTATGTTCCCAGAACACTGTCGGTCGCCGCCCCGTCACTGTCGAAGGGACGGGCGGCCCCGCCTGTCAGTTTTGAGTCGCCCATATGAATCTCGTAACCCTCGACGGTCCCGCTCGCTCCGGAGAGCGGGCCGACACCATTGAGTGTCCGCTCGACGTGTTCGACCGTCTTCGCCTCGCTGAATGCTGTCGTCACCGGGAGCAACCCAAGCCCCTCGATGTGGTCCGCGTCGCCAGTCCCCTCAACCGCGGCGTTCGTGATCGCCTCACCGAGCATCTGGTAGCCGCCACAGAGGCCGACGACAGGGCCGTCGAACGCCCGTAGTCGGTCCCCGAATCCAGCGTCGGTAAGCGCTCGCAGATCATCGACCGTGTTCTTACTCCCCGGCAGGACCACCGCGTCGGCGTCGTCGAGGGTGGCACCGGGTGGCACGTACGCGACTCTGACGCCGGGTTCGCGGGCGAGCGGCTGGAGGTCGGTGAAATTCGAGATACGCGGGAGCCGCGGGACCGCGACGGTAACGCTCTCGTCGTCGGCAACGCCGTCACCGTCACCGACGACGGCTCGCTCGCCGACCGGCGGCAGCGCGACGCTGTCTTCCTCGGGGAGGCCCGGGTCGTCGTAGGGAACCACGCCGAGGACGGGGACGCCGGTCCGGTCCTCGAACTCTTCGATGCCCGGGTCGAGCAGCGAGCGGTCGCCGCGGAACTTCGTGATGACCGCGCCGGCCACCCGTTCGCGAACGTCCTCGGGGACGAGTTCGAGCGTCCCGACGAGCGAGGCGAAGACGCCGCCGCGCTCAATGTCGGCGACGAGCAGGATATCGGCGTCGGCGAAGCGCGCCGTCTCGACGTTCGCCAGGTCGCGGTCGTGCAGATTGATTTCGGCAATCGACCCCGCCCCTTCGGCGACAATCACGTCGTGGGACCGGGCGAGTCGGTCGTGGGCCGCGCGGGCGGTGTCCAGCGCGTCCTCCCAGTGCTCGTCGTAGTATCCACGGGCCTCGAAATGCCCGACCACCTCGCCGTCCAGAATGAGCTGGGATTCGCCGTCCCCTCGCGGTTTCAGGAGTACCGGATTGTGGTCAGTCGACGGCGCGACGCCGGCCGCGCGGGCCTGAACGTACTGGGAGACGCCGACTTCGCCGCCCGGTGTCGCCCGGGCGTTGTTGCTCATGTTCTGGGCCTTGAACGGCGCGACCGAAACAGCACGGTCGGCCAGATAGCGACAGAGTCCGGCCGCGACGGTCGACTTGCCGACGTGGCTGGCCGTCCCGGCGACCAGCAGCGTGTGAGCCATCGGGCAGTGCTGAGGCCGCCGCGAACATCAGTGATTCGGCAGGGGTTCTTTGTCCCGACCCGCCGAGTTCTATCTATGACTGACGAACGCCTTCAGGCGCTGCATAGACACCTCGCGGAAACCGGGGAGCGGCCGGTCGAACGCACGGCCAGCCGCTGGCTCGGAGAGGCGGAGGCCGTCGCCGCCGACATCGCTGCGGGTGAACTCTCCGAAGACGTGCTAGCTGAGCGGCTGATAACCGTCGACCACATTCTGTCACACGTCGAGAGCACTGCCGATGCCGTTGCCGACGACCACGTCGACGCGGCTCGCGAGATCGTCGATACCATGCTGGACGAACTGTAACTCCGTCCGAGGAGAACGTACTCAGAACTCCGTGCCCTTCCGCGCGCCCTGACCGGCGTCGATTGGGTGTTTCTCCTTGCTGACTTCGGTAACGAGGTCCGCGTGGTCAGACAGGAACTCCGGCCGCTCGTGGCCGCCTGTGAGGACAAGTTCGAGGTCGTCCGGCTTGGCTTCGATGAGCCCAATCACGTCTTCGGGGTCGACGAGGGCGCGGTTCGCGGCGTATAGTATTTCGTCGAGGACGAGCATGTTGACGCCCTCTTCTGGCGGCCCGTCGGCGTCCAGCGGCTCCGAGAGGTCGGTGTCGGCGCTGGCCTGAACGAGGTCCCGTGCCCGGTCGAGTGCGCCTTTCGCCCGGGCCTCGTGCTCGTCGTCCTCGCTGCCGTCGAGGAAGCCGTGCCAGCCGTAGTGCCCCGCGTTCTCGTATGAGAAGCCCGGCAGCGCGGCAATGGCGTTGTACTCGCCGCGCACGTCCTCGACGGTGCTGGTCCCGCCTTTCATGAACTGCAGGAGGTGGACGCGGTAGCCGTGACCGACGGCGCGGGTCGCCATCCCCAGCGCCGCTGTCGTCTTGCCCTTGCCGTCGCCCCACCAGACCTGCACCAGCCCGAACTCCTCGGGCGCGCTCGGCTCGATTGGTTCGGCGGTCGGGCCGGCCGTGTTGTCGGTCATGCCTGCCTGTTCGACGGGATTCTGTTTAGCCGTTTGGAATGAAGGACCGTCGTGTGATACACTCCGCTTTCACGGCTCGAAGACCTCGGTGCCCCGGTCGGTAACGACGCCGTACTCCGCGCCGTCGACGGTCGGCAGGGCGTCGCCCCCGTAGCGGGCGGCCAGACTCGCCCTGATAGCGTCGCGGACACAGACGCGGGCCGCGGCCCCGATTTCGGTCGCACTCCCGGCGAACGACGCACGCTCAGCGCCCGGGACACAGCCGACGATGGCCGCGTCCGAGGTGGTTCCGGGCGCATCCGCCGCGTCCAGCAGCGTCGCGGCCTTCGCCTCGACAGCGCTGGCAAGCAGCGTCGCCAGCGCGCCATCGTCCAGTTCGCGCTCAACCCCGATGACGAGATTCACCGTCCCGGGCCGCCAGTCGGGGCGGTCCGCCGGATCGGACGCGCGCCCGTCGAAGCCGTCCGCTGGCCCCGCTGCCGACATCGGCAACGCGGCGGGGTTCGAGAGGCCCGCTGTCGCCAGCACCGACACCGGCCCGCTCCGGGCACAGCGGGCGTGCTCCATGTGGACGCCGGTGAGCAGTGTCGGGCCGATGGCGAAGCCGGCCCCCGACAGCCGCTCGGCGCGGTAGGCGGCGAGGTCGGTTCGCTCGAACCCCTCGGGGACGGTGACGTTGTAGACGGCGTCTGCGGTCCGGTAGCCGCCGTCCCACGCTGTCGAAAGCCAGCGGGCACCCTTGCGGCGAATCTGACAGACGCCATCCCGAACGGTCGTTTCAAACATCCAGCGCATCCAGCAGCCGGTCGTTTTCTTCGGGCGCTCTGACAGCGACCCGAATGTGCGAGTCCAGCCCGCGAAACGTCCGGGCGTCCCGGAGTGCGATGCCAGCCTCACGGGCCGAGGCAAGGATACCATCGACGGACGTGTCGGCGTCACTGACCGACAGCAGCAGGAACGGCGCATCAGAACGGAACACGTCGAACCGCGTCACGAGCCGCTCCCGCATCCGCGCTCGCTCCTCAGCGACGCGGGCTTTCGTCTCCGTGACGAACCCCGTTTGTCCGTAGCAGTGTGCCCCGACCGCGGCTGCCGCAGCGCTCATCGACCAGGCGCGCCGGGCCGTCGCGAGGCGGTCGCGCTCCTGTCCGGTCCCGACGGCGTAGCCCATCCGAATCCCGGGCAGGCCGAACAGTTTCGTCAGCGACCGCGCGACGATGACGCCTTCGCGACCGGCCAGCGACGGCTCGCCGGTGAATCCGAGGAACGCCTCGTCGACGAGCAGCGTCGTCCCGGCCGCTCGACAGCGGTCGGCGAAGTCCCGGAGCGCCCCGGGTTCGGCGGTCTCGCCGGTCGGATTGTTCGGATTGCAGACGACGACGAGCGCGTGGCCCGCCGGGTCGGCGGCAAGCAGTTGGTCGTGCGGGATGAACTCCGGAGTTCCGCCCTGGAGCCGCACTTCCCGGGCGTACTCGCCGAAGCTCGGATACGGGAGCAGGACGCTATCGTCCGTCTGAATCGTCGTCTGGATCGATAGGCGAATAGCCTCAAGGCCGCCGGCCGTCGGTATCACCTGCGACGGTTCGCAGCCGACGAACGCCGCCGCGGCCTCGCGAAACTCCGGGTAGCCGTCAGCTGGGTACGAGCGGGCCGTCTCGAACGCCGCCAGGTACGCCTTCTCTGCGCCCGGTGGGACCTGGGGGTTCGTGTTCGCGCTGAAATCCAGCACGTCCGGGTCGTCGCTGCTGCCGTGTGGCACGCGCCCGTCCGGACCGATGGCATCCTCGGGTCCGTCCCCGCCACTCGTCCGCACGCCCTCAACCGAGTCAGGGTCCATTGACAGAGGTTACGGCAGGCGGTGTGGAGAAAGTTTCGCGGTGCCACCCCGGTCAGTCCGGGCCGTCGACGCCGCGGAACTCGAACCGCGCGCCCCCGCTCGCGCTTTCGGCCACGGCGACCGCCCAGTCGTGGGCCTCGGCGATCTCCCGGACGATAGCGAGGCCGAACCCGGTCCCGCTCTCGGAGGTCGAGTAGCCGCTCCGGAACACCTTCTCCCGCTCGTCGTCGGGGATTCCCTCCCCGTCGTCTTCGACATAGAACCCCGTCCCGTCGTCGAGCGCCCCGACCGTTACAGTGATCCCACCCGCGGCGGTTTGGGAGGTGTCGGAGACCATCGATCCGTTCGAGTCCGGCGTCACGTCGCCGTCCCCCGGCTCCGGCGGCGGGGCCGTCGACCCGCGCTCGACGCTGGTGTCGGACTCTGTCCGACTGCTCGCAGAGCCATGCTCCACACTGTTCCGGACGAGGTTCTCGAACAGTTGCTGGAGGCGGGTCGGGTCCGCCATGACCGTCCCCTCGATGTCGGTTTCGAGCGTCGCCGCCCCGGTCCGGACGCTCCGCCAGGCCTGCTCGACCGCGTTCTCGACGGCGACCGGTTGGATGTCGGTAACGGCCTCGCCCTGCCGGGCCAGCGCCAGGAGGTCGTCGATAAGCTCCTGCATGCGGTCCAGCGACCGCTCGATGGCCGCAAGGTGCTCTGCCGACGGGTCCGCCTCCGCGAGCTGTAGCCGCCCCCGCGCCACGTCGAGTGGGTTCCGGAGGTCGTGGGAGACGATGCTGGCGAACTCGTCGAGGCGCTCCTTCTGGCGCTCGACGTGGGCCTTGTACTCGGCGCGTTCGGTGATGTCGGTGGCGACGCCACAGATGCCGGCGACGTTCCCCTCGGCGTCGTATATCGGGTTCTTGAGCGTGAGGAAGGTCCGTGTCCCGTGGGGCGTCGGGACCTCCTCCTCCCGCTCGATAGACTCACCGGTCTCGATTACCTGCCGGTCGTCGGCGCGTATCTGCTGGGCGATTTCGTCCGGAAACAGCTCCGCGTCGGTCTTCCCGACCACGTCCATCGGCCCGTCGACGAGCACCTCGCGGAACCGGTCGTTTATCCGCTGGTACCGACCGTCGCTGTCTTTCAGGAACACGAGCGCGGTCGTGGTCTCCAGAATCGTCTGGAGCTGTCGGTTCGTCCTCGCCAGAGCCTCCTCGCGCTCCTTGCGGGCGGAGATGTCCCGGCCGATGGCGGCCGTCCGTCGCTCCCCTTCGGGCGTTTCGACCCGATCGAAGACGAACTCGTAGGGGACCGGCTCCCCGTCGTCGGCCACCAGCGGCAGCTCTATCGTGGTGTCGCCCGCCCGGCACGCTTCCCTGACGGTCTCGCGGTCCTCGGGCCTGAAGAACGCGACGCCGTCCATCGAGGCCAGGTCGTCGCCGTCGTGGCCGGTCACCCGTTCGAGCGACTCGTTCCAGCGCCGGACCCGGCCGTGCTCGTCCAGCAGGAAGAACACGTCGTCGACGGCGTCGAAGATGTCGTCGGTGAACTCCTTGTACTGACTGAGCGTTCGCTCCCGCTCTCTGAGCGCCTGCGTCGTCTGCTTCTGCTCGGTGATGTCCAGCGTCGCCCCACGGATGATGTCCGCTCGGTCGTCGGGCTGTTCCGAAATGACGCGGAGCCAGCGCTCCTCGCCCTCCCCGGTCACGATGCGGTACTCCTGTGTAAGGCCCTCGCCCTCCTCGATGAGCCGTTCCGTCTCGGCGGCGACGCGGTCGTGGTCGTCCGGGTGGACGAAACTGAGCACCTCGTCCGGCGTCACGGCGTCCCGGGGCGGTATCCCGAATATCTCGAAGAGCTGGTCGGTCCACGTCGCCTCGTAGGGCGGCTCCGCGATGTCGAGTTCCCACCCGCCCACGTCCGCGATCTGCTGGGCGTGCCGGAGCAGGTCCGCCTTCCGTTCGAGCTCCGCTTCCTGTCGTTTCAGGTCGGTGATGTCGACTATTGCGCCGTGGCACTTGTCGAACTCGCCGTCCTCCTCGACGGGGACGCCGATGGAGCGAACCCACCGCGTCTCGCCATCCGGCGTGACGATTCTGGCTTCGAGGTCGAACGGCTCGCCCTCCGTCAACAGCGTCGACAGGGAATCCTCGACGCGCTCGCGGTCCGCCGGGTGGAGCAACTCCCCCGTCTGCTCGACGGGGACGTGTTCGTCGGGGTCGAGGCCGTGGAGGCGGTAGAACCCCTCGGTCGGGTTCCCCTCGTAGGGCGGACCGTCGGAGACGTCGATTTCCCAGCCGCCGACGGACGCGAGTTGTTCGGTCTGTGCGAGCAGGTCGCGCGTCCGTTCGAGGGTTTCGGCGCGCTCTCGTTTCTCCGTCACGTCGTGGCCGGACGCGATGAGTGAGACGATGTCGCCGTCGTCGTCTCTGACCGGTCGGATGTAGCCGTGGTAGCTGAACTGCGCCGACCCGGCGGTGGTGTGGTCGATGTCGACCTCGACGTATTCGCCGTCGGCGGCGCGCTCGACCCACTCCTCGACTTCGGCCGCGTGGCCCTCGGGCCACCACGACAGCTCCCAGAAGGGCTGTCCGACGACCTCTTCAAGCGGTGCGCCGACCGCCTCTAGGGCTGTCTGGTTGGCCTTGCGGACCGTCCCGTCGGGGTTGAGGACGCCGACCAGCGTCTGCGGGTCCTCGAAGACCGCCTCGAACCGCCGTTCGCTCCGCTCGCGCTCCCGGCGGGCGCGTCGGCGCTCGACGGCGGTCCGGACGCGGTTCGCCAGAATCGTGTACTGGTCCGTGCCCCCGTCTTTCTGCAGGTAGTCCGTGACACCCGCCGTGATGGCCTCGCTGGCGACGGCCTCGTTCCCTTTCCCGGTGAAGAGAATGAACGGGAGGTCGGGATAGCGGTCCCGGACGGCGTCAAAAAGCTCTAGGCCGTTCTGTCCGGGCATCTCGTAATCGCTGACGACGCAGTCGATGCCCCCGTCAAGACGGTCCAGACCGTCGTCGGGGCTCGTTGCCGTCACGACCGTCAGGTCGTCGGCGATCCGTTCGAGATACTCGGCCGTCATCTCTGCGAACCCCTGTGCGTCGTCGACGTGGAGTACACGGATGTTGTCGGCCATCACCACACACAATGTTCCCCGCCGTCATATTTGCTTGCCAACACGACGCCGCGGGTGGCCCATCTCGCCGCCATTCACAGCCACTGTTCCGCGACGCGGGCATCGGCGATCGTGTTGACGTTGACCGCGACGCGCCGGTCCCGCGTGAGCCAGGCGTCGTCGGGGCCGTCGCCGACGACGTTGACGCCCGTCGGCGCGACTACTCGGCCGCCGTCTTCGAACGTCGTGTCGTCGCTCACGCCGAGTCCGCGTTTCAGTGAGGCCGGGACCAGGACCGTCAGCGAGCCCCCCTCGTGTGAGTCGAGCACGCGGTCAACGACCTCGCCGTTGAGCAGCGGCAGGTCGGCGGCGACGGTCAGGACCGGCCGCGAGAGCCGGTCGTCGGCCAGCGCCGCGTCGAGGTCCGCGACGTACCCTTCGCCCGGCGTCTCGATGCAGGGCACGTCCAGATGGGACCGCGTGTTCGGCGCGTTCGGCGACGGCGCGGCGACGATACGGTCGACGGCGCTGTCCCGGAGCGCGCCGACGACCCGGTCGACCATCGGGACGCCGCCGACGCGGAAGAGCGGCTTCTCGGCGTCGGTGGCCAGCCGCGTCCCGCGCCCGCCACACATCACGAGAGCGTCCACGCGAACACCTCCCAGCCGCCGAGCGGCGTTCCGAACAGCGACCACACGGCGACGCCAGCGTGGAGCGCCACGGCGCGCGTGAGTTCGTTAGTCGCGCCGAAGGCGTCGCCGCCGACGCCGCCCAGCCGGCGGTCGGCCCACCCCGAGAGGCCAAGCGCCAGCAGCGGGCCGGCGAGGACCGTGACCGCGGTCGCCGGAGCGGCGACGACGGCGGCCGGCACCGCGACGGCGAGTGAGCCGACGAGGTGGCGTGAGCCGTTCCCGTCGATGACCGTCGACCCGAACCCCTCGTGGCTCGGGCGGCCGACGCAGGCCAGCGTCGCCATCGAGAGCTTCGCCCCCACTTCGGCGGCGAGGACCAGCGCGACGGCGACCAGCGGCGGGAGCCCGGCGACTGCCAGCGCGGCCAGCGCCAGCGCGACGAGGACCGTCCCCAGCGCGAGGACGGCCCCGACGCCGACGGTCGTGTCCCGCATCACGTCGCGGCGCTCGGCGGGGTCGCCGTGGACGACGGCGGCGTCCCCCAGGTCCGCGAGCCCGTCGGCGTGGTTGACGCCGGTGACGAGGACGACGCTCCCGAGGTACGCCGCGGCGACGACCGGGGCCGGAAGCAGACCCGCAGCGAGGAAGGGAACGGCGACGAGGCCGCCGACGACGTAGCCGGCCAGCGGGAACGCTGCCGGCGTCCCAACGAAGGCCTCCCAGGCCCGCTCGCTGTGCCCGACCGGGAGCCGCGAGAGGAACCCCAGCGCCCCCCGGACCGCGGTCAGAACCACGCGTACACCCCCAGCCCGGAAAGCAGGTACGCCGCCGCCCCGGCGACGCCGACCCGGGTCACGCTCCGCTGGGCCGTCGCCGCGTCGGGGAGCTTCCCCGCGGGGTTCAGCACGTACACGCCCGGCTTTTCGAGTCGAACGTCGAGCGCCGCGGCGGCCGTCCCCATCGGCCACCCGGAGTTCGGCGAGGGGACGCCGTCCAGCCAGGCCCGGGCGCGGGCCACCGACCGGGGCGACCCGCAGGCGACGGCGAGCAAGAGAGCGCTCAGCCGCGCCGGCAGCCACATCACGGCGTCGTCGAGGCGCGCCGCGGGCGTACCGACGCGTTTCGAGCGGTAACCCAGCATCGAGTCCATCGTGTTGACGGCCTTGACCCACGCCGCCGCGCCGGCGGCGACCGGGAGCGCCGGCAGGCTGAGGCCCGCGGCGACGAACCCGCCCAGGACGAACGCGGCAAGCGACGCGACGAGCCCGTCGGCGAGGTTCTCGGACGCGCTCTCGACGGCGGCGCTGCGGACCTCGCCCGCGGAGAGGCCGGAAGCGTCCCGGCCAGCGAGCGCGAGCAGGCCGTCCCTGGCGGTCGGGAGGTCTGCCTCGCTGTCGGCGACGATCACCCGCGCGGTCGAAAGCAGATTGCAGAGGCTCGTGGTCAGAAACAGCGCGAGGCCGGCGAGCGCGACGGCTGCCAGCGGCCCGATGCTCGCGGCGAGCGCGACGGCAGCGCCGACGACCGCGGCGGCTCCGAGCGGCAACAGCGCCGCGGCCAGCCCCCCGACCGCGAGCGGGTGGTTCCACTCGCGGTCGACGGTCCCGACGACCCGTCCGAACCACGCGACGGGGTGGACCCGGGTCGGCGGCTCGCCGATTGCGAGTTCCAGCCCGCCGGCGACGGCCACGGCCAGCGCGCTCAGCACAGCTCTCCCTCCCGGAGTTGCTCGGCTATCGCCGGCAGCGGATGTTCGTCCAGCAGCACCGACTCCGCGCCCGCACGGTCCGCGCCGCCGTCCGTCCGGGCGTCGTCGCCGACGTGGACGAGGGCCGCGAGCGTCACGCCGAGCGCGTCGGCCGTCGCCTCGAAGATTCGCTGATGCGGTTTCCGCCACCCACAGCCGACGCTGGTGACGACAGCATCGAACGAGTGCCCGCTCCGCGGTTCGATGTCTGCCCGCGCGAGCGTTCGCTCGACCAGCCCCGGGACGCTGCAGTTCGAGCAGACGGCGACCGGCCCGCGCTGGGCGGCGGCGGCCATCGCCTCGATGGCCCCGTCGCGGACCGTCACCGGGCTGTCGAACGCGTCGAGGACGGCCGCCGTCGCCGTCTCCTCGGTGACCTCGATTCCGCGGCTGGCAAGCGCCAGCCGAACGTGCTCGTCAAGCGGCGCTTCCCGGCCGCGGTCGTACTCGCGGTGGGCCGAGCGGTAGGCCGCCTCCCAGTCGTCCGGCACCCGAACCGACCGGGCGGAGAGCGCCGCGGAGACGGCGTCCCACGGCTCCGACGGCCGGTCTGCCGTAACGAGTGTCCCGAACAGGTCGAACGAGAGTGCCACACTTGTGTGGTTAGTGCAAGCTCACTTGAACGGTGGGGTCGGATGGAAACGGTCACAGGACGTAGTGTTGCTGTCGGGGGGTTCTGGCCGGCCGTGACCTACGCGATACGCGAACCCAGCTAGCGCGGAAGCCGCGACGGTCTGGCTTGCGCCATTCCAAACCGTTTATACCGAAACAGGGGTAATCCGGCGGTATGGCAAGAGAGCAGACCGAAGTTCGAGAGCTCGACGAAGGAAGCTACGTAATGATCGAGGACACGCCGTGTAAGATCAACTCCTACAGCACGGCCAAGCCGGGCAAGCACGGCAGCGCAAAGGCCCGAATCGACGCCAAGGGCGTCTTCGACGGCAAGAAGCGCTCGCTGTCTCAGCCCGTCGACGCGAAGGTCTGGGTCCCAATTGTCAACCGGAAGCAGGGCCAGGTCGTCTCGACTGACGGCAACGACGCGCAGGTAATGGACCTCGACACCTACGACACGTTCACGATGCGCGTCCCCGAAGACATCGACCTCCAGCCTGACGACGAAATCGAGTACCTCCAGTACGAAGAGCAGCGCAAGATCACACGCTCGTAACGATGCTACCCGGTGCGGGGGCCGACCGCGAGGCGGCCGACTACGCGCTCGTGGGTGCGCCGCTCGACGCCTCGACCTCGTTTCGCCCCGGGGCGCGCTTCGGCCCGCGCCGCGTCCGCCAGTTCTGCCAGGGGTTCGACGATTACGACCACCACACCGACCAACACTTCACTGACTGTTCCGTCTACGACCACGGCGACATCGGTCCCACGGCCGACATCGCCGAGTACCTCACCTTCCTCCAGGGAACCCTCTCGGATTTCGACAGCGAGGGGGACGTCCCGCTCGTCATCGGCGGCGAACACACCGTCTCAGTCGCCGGTGTGCGTGCGCTCGATCCGGACGTGTTCGTCTGTCTGGATGCGCATCTGGACCTGCGCGAGTCCTACGCCGGTGACGAGCACTCCCACGCGACGGTGACCCGCCACGCGCTCTCGGTGGCCGACGAGGCAATTGTGCTGGGCGCACGAACTGGCTCGGAAGCCGAATGGGAGCGCGCGAACGAAGACGATGTGACCGTGGTGCCGCCGGAAGACGTGGCCAACTGGTCGCCTGCATTCGACGACGAGCGGGTGTATCTCTCCGTCGACATCGACGCCGCCGACCCCGGGTTCGCACCCGGAACCGGGACGCCGGAGCCGTTCGGCCTCGAACCACGCGAGATGCACGACGTGGTCCGGGCCGTCGCACCGCAGGCCGTCGGCTTCGACGTGGTTGAGGTCAACGACCGCGACGACGGCCAGACAGCGACGCTGGCCGCGAAACTCCTTCGGGCGTTCGTGTTTGCTCACGCGGACCAGCGCTAACCCGGAGTGTACCCGGCTCCATGCCCGCTGTCCATTCAGCAGATAACTCGGTCGATATCTAGCGGAGACGCCCGCCGGACAACTGCGTCGACTGGGTCGGCGACGGCCGAGAGATTGTCCGAGTCGCCATCGAGGACCAGTAGCGCGGCCCGGCGGCCGGGTTCGATGACACCGCAGTCGAGGCCGACTGCTTCGGCTCCGGCGGTCGTCGCCATCCGGAGCACCGTCTGCGAGGGGAGGTCGAACGTCTTCGCGGTGTACTCCATCTCACGGAACATGGATGGGGCATTCAGCATCACATTATCCGTCCCGAGCGCAACGTCTGTGTACTCAAGCAGCGTCTCAATCGGGGGTCGGCCGACTCCGAGGACGCGGTTCGCACGGGGACAGACCGCGATGGGGACGCTCTGGTCGGCCACACGTTCGAGGTGCTCCGTCTCGGCATGGACCATGTGGACCAGCAGGTCCGGCTCTAGGTCTAGCGCCGGGTGGATATCGGTCGCGTCCGGTTCGCCGGCGTGGATCGCGAACGGGACTGACCGCTCCGAAGCAGCAGCCCGGTGAGCGGTGAAATCGTCGTCGTTCGCGCCACTGGCACCGAATCCGTCGGCCAAATCCAGCACCGCGGAGTCGTCGCTCCCGAAGATGAACGGCTCGATATCGAGTCCCTCGGCGGCCTTGCGGAGCGCACGTGCCCCGTCGACGCCGAACTCCCGGAAGTCGAGAAACGCCGCGCTGCCGGTTCGCTGCATGAACCGAAGGGTGCGGTGCATCGCGGCAATCAGCGTCTCGTCGTCGGCCGCTGCGATCTGCTGGTGTTTCAGGCTGTCGGGCGGTACTACTGCCTCCTCCAGTCCAAGACCGACAGCTGCCTCTTTCGCAACGGAGTCGCCAACGTGGGTGTGGGCGTTTACGAATGCTGGCAGGACAATTCGGTCGTGGTCGCTTTCGCGGGCCGGCGTCTCCTCGACGGCTGTTATGTAGCCTTCTTCGACGACAACGCTGCCGTGGACCGGTTCGAACGACCGCCCGGTAAGGATGGTGCCTTCGATTCGCTCCATGCGATAGCGAAGTGGCGGAGCTATATGTGTCTCATGGAGGCGCAATCTTGCCATGTAGCACTGGCCGCGGTAGACTGATGCGGACGGCGCCGGACAGTTCGAGTATGAGTGGTGGTACCACAGTTCCCGAGGGCCGTGCGCTGTCGCCAGACGACTGGCCTCATCCGGCCGAGCGACGCTACGCGGACGCCCAGGCCCGCCTCGCCGACCACTACGACCTCGGCGTCGAGTCCAGAATAACCGAGACGGAGGCGGCGGGTCGCGTTCACTATCTCGTCGACGGGGACCCGGACGGCGATTCCGTGCTGCTCCTTCACGGCGTCGGAACGCCGGCGGCGACGTGGCTGCCGCTGTTCCCTTCGCTCACTGACGAGTACCGCGTGTACGCTCCCGACCGACCCGGGCTCGGCCTTTCGGCCGCTCCGAGCTACCGGAACCGGAACCTCCGGTCGTTTCTTGTGGCGTACCTGCTGGAACTGCTCGATGCGCTCGCTATCGACCGACCACACGTAGTCGGCAACTCCCACGGCGGCCTCCAGGCGTTCCTGCTGGCTATCGACCACGACCGCGTGGACCGCCTGCAGTTGGTCGGCGCACCGGGCGGCGTCTCGCGGGCCTTTCCGCTCCTGTTTCGACTGCTGACGGTTCGCGGTCTCAACAGAGTCCTGCTGTGGCTGCTTACCCGCGGCGACCCGGTGGAAAACGCGAGGCAGTCGATGAAGCGAGTCAACGTCGTCGACACCGCAGCGATACCGGGCGTGTTCTACGAACTGCTTGCCGTCGGCCAAGACCTACCCGGGCGTCAGGAAAGCCAGCGGTCGCTGGCGACTGTACAGGGGTCGTACGGCCACGCCCACCCCCTCTTTGACATCCGGAACGAAATCGTGCAAATAGACCGTCCGACGCAGTTCGTCTGGGGAACGGAGGACGCCTTCTATGCGCCAGATGTCGGTCGCCCCGTCGCCGAAAAGATGGCAAACGCCGCGTTCCACGAACTTCCAGGACACGGCCATACGCCGTGGCTGGAGCCCGGTTCCGAAGTCGCAGAACTGGTTCGCGCGTTCTTCGATGGACAAGAGTATGCAAAATAGCACAATGTATACAACAACTCAGCCCCAGTCCTGTTTCGATTGTCATGCCCGTCTCTAGTAGCCCGGGTGTCGATACACCAAGGAGTCTTTTAGTAAACAGGCCATCTCTTTTGCGAGCATGGACCAGCTATCGTCGTGTTACTTCTGTGGCGGTGCCCTCGACGTTTCGCTCTCCGAATATCCGATTATCCCGAAATCGCTGGACCCGGGCACTGAGGAGCAGGGCACTGTCGTTCTCTGTTCGACTTGCCGGGAGAAGCTCGCAACTATCGTCGAACCGGCCGTCGAGGCAGCGAAGGCAGATGCCCGCGAGACAGCGGAACCGGCTGGCGATGCTGGGACCGACGAGCAGCCGGGACTGCTGGACGAGTCTGGAACACCGACGACCGACGAACCGAAGCCCACTGACGGCGTGGTCGAGCCGACCGATGACGGCTCGCTGCTGGGTGCCGACAGCGCGAGTCCGGCAGGGCAGGAACAGTCGGCGCAGTCGGCTGAGACGGCGGACACGGCGACGAAGTCGGATGCGACGGACACGGTCGCGCCGAACACCACGGACACGCAAACGGCGGAGTCGGCTGAGACCGATGACGCACCGGCTACCACTGAAACCAGAGACACTGATCGCGATGCGGACAGCGACGACAGCCCCTCGCTGACGAAACTGGAGTACAACAAGGTGATGCGCCTCCTCCAGAACCGTGAGATGCCGGTCGACAGAGGGGAAATCCGAGAAGTCGCGGTCAACGCCTACGACATCGACGGTGAGCAGTTCGACGCCATCATCGATGCCGCGGTTGACCGGGACCTCATCGGGCAGGACAAGGGCCGGTTGGTCGAATCGGACGGATAGCCAGACACCGGTAGAGAAAAGCATACCACCGGCCATCTCGAAGCCGGCGGTATGAACGCAGGCAACATCGCGACGCGTCTCGACGACCGACTCGACACCGAGGCTTACGCCGACATCGACGCCAGTCCGAACGGCCTGCAGGTCGGGCCGGCGAGCCAGCCGGTCGAGCACGTCGCCTTCGCAGTCGATGCGGCCGTCGAGACCATCGACCGCGCCGCCGACGCGGGTGCTGACCTGCTCGTGACCCACCACGGCATCGTCTGGGGCGGGATGGAGCGCGTGACGGACACCAACTACCGCCGGGTCGCACCGCTGGTCGACAACGACCTCGCGCTGTACGTCGCGCATCTCCCGCTGGACGGCCATCAGTCGCTCGGCAACGCCGCCGGCGTCGCGGACCTGCTGGACCTCGACAACCGCGCGCCGTTCGGGTCGATGGGCGGCGAGCACATCGGCCAGCGTGGCTCCCTGCAAGAACCACAGACGATCTCCGAACTCGCCGAAACCCTCGAAGGAAATGTCGATACCGGCGGGCAATCAGTGCAGGTACTGGACTTCGGGCCGTCGACTGTCGAGGATGTCGCCATCGTCACCGGCAGCGGCGTCGACTGGCTGCAGGAGGCAGTCGAGACGGACGCTGACGTGCTCATCACTGGCGAGGGGAAACAGAAGGCCTTCCACGAGGCGCGCGAGCAGGGAATCCACGTCATTCTCGCCGGCCATTACGCGACGGAGACGTTCGGCGTCCAGTCGCTCCAGACTGTCGCCGAGGACTGGGGGCTTGAGACAACCTATATCGACTGCCCGACTGGCCTCTGAGGCGATGGCCGAGACTGTTTCGTACGAAGGTATCAAATCCGATTCGGACCTTATCGCCTGGTCACGGGGGTACTGTCAGCGAGTCCGCAGTGAGTATGGTGTTTCCGTTCGGTTCGACCTCGTTGACTGGGAGGTGTCACACCGGGCCAAGCGCCGAGCCGCTGCGGTCAAGCGGCCAAAGCTAGACGACGCCGTCGTTGGCGAGCGATACGACTGGAGCAGTATCGACGGGAGCGACGGCCGCCCGCTCCGGTGTACGGTGTCGCTGACCCGGGACGCGTTCTCGACCTTTGACAGGGACACCTGGGAGATGACGCTGCGCCACGAACTCATCCACGTCGAGCAGTACCAGCGCGACGGGACGACTGACCACGGCCGAGCCTTTCGAGAGCGCGCTGACCGGCTTGCTGCTGATGTCCACTGTCCAGTCTTCACCGACCCGAAGTACGTCCTCTCCTGCGGGGCGTGTGGCGGCCTCGTCGCCCGCCGCTATCAAGACTGCAAGCTTGTCGAGCAACGCCAGCAGTACCGCTCTGACTGCTGTGGTGCCTCGCTGAAATTGGGCTGATTACAGCAGGAACCTGATGGCCCAGAGAACGCCCATTCCGGTCACCATTGTCGCGAACACGTCCTCGGTCTGCCAGGCGACACCGGCCGCGAGCGCGCCGGCGACGAACTTGTCCGCGGCGAAACTGCTGGCATCGAGGGTCACGAACGACGGGAGGACAAGTGCCGCGAGAACGGCAGCGGGGACGAACCGTAACACTCGCTCGACGGCTGGCGGAATCTCGTCGAGCCGACCGAACAGCGCGATAAAGGAGAGCCGACAGGCGTACGTCAGTACGCCGATGACGGCGATTACGCCAGCGATCTCAACCGGGCCGTAGTTAGTCGCCATCGGTTCCTCCCGTGACGGATTCTGTGAGTACGCCAGCAGTGATACCAACGCCGGACGCGACGAGCAGTCCGAGATTGAGTGGGAGCCCAGCGCCTACGACGGCGACGACGCCACCGACGACAGCGGCGATGCCGGTCGCCGCGTCTTCGATTGCCGGAACCAGTATCGCAAGGAAGACAAGCGGGATGGCGAATTCGAGGCCCCAGGCGTCGGGGACGCCAGTGCCGAGCAGCGCCCCCGCAATGGTCGTGACTTGCCATACGGCCCAGAGCGTCACGGCGACGCCGAGGTAGTACCACTTCCGGTCCGTCTCCCTGTCGGACCGGTAGCTGGCAACCGACAGCGCGTACGCCTGGTCGGTCAGCACGTAGGCGAGCACCGCTTTCCACCGGCTGGTGAAATCGCGAAAGTACGGCGCGATGGATGCCGAGTACATCAGCAATCGGAGGTTGATAACGACGGCCGTCGCGACAACAACCGTCAGCGGCGCGTTCTGTCCCAGCAGTTCAAGCGCCGCGAGCTGTGATGCGCCGGCAAAGACGACCACCGACAGCCCGACTGCGGCTGGCAGTCCGAGTCCGGCGTTGACCGTCGCGATGCCGGCAACGAGACCAAACGGAATAATACCCAGTAGAAGCGGCGCAACATCCCGAACACCGCGCCTGAACGCAGCAGTATCCATAGCGTGCTATCCAACACAGGGGTGTCTAAGCCCTCCGTTTCAGCTGCGGCATGTGACGACAAATCAACACATAATCCGCACTAACCGTGACGAACCACGACGTTGAAACCCACCCGCACTCGACTGCACAGCAATGAGCGACCACACCGACGATCGAGAGACGTTCCATCACGACCCCATCGGGCACGCAGAGGCCCGGGCCGGAATGACCGTCGGCGAACTGGCTGACAGCTACGGCGAAGCCGGCATCGGCGCGAGCGACATCCACGAGGCCGTCGACATCTACAGCGAGATGCTCAACGATGATGTGACGACCTTTTTCGGACTGGCCGGCGCGATGGTCCCCACCGGAATGCGGGCCATCGTCAGCGAACTCATCCGCGACGGGCACATCGACGTGCTGGTCACGACGGGCGCAAACTGCACCCACGACACCATCGAGGCCATCGGCGGCAAGCACCATCACGGCGAGGTCACGCCTGAGGGCCGAACTGAGCGCGAACACGACGAGACGCTCCGGGACGAAGGTGTCGACCGCATCTACAACGTCTACCTCCCACAGGAGCATTTCGCCCTGTTCGAGAATCACCTCCGGGACGAGGTGTTCTCGACGCTGGAAGACGAAGGTGCGGTTTCGATCCAGCACATGACCGAGGAGCTCGGCCGGGCAAACGCCGCGGTCAACGAGCGCGAGGACGTGCCCGAGGACGCTGGCGTGCTGGCGGCGGCCTACGAGAACGACGTGCCGGTGTACTGTCCGGCGTTTCAGGACTCAGTGCTGGGCCTGCAAGCGTGGATGTACTCCCAGACCAGCGAGTTCACGGTCGACGCACTCGCGGACATGACACAGATTACGGATATCGCGTACGAGGCTGACAGTGCCGGCGCGATGGTCGTCGGCGGCGGTGTCCCGAAGAACTACGTCCTCCAGACGATGCTCGTCTCGCCCGACGCTTACGACTACGCCGTCCAGCTGACGATGGACCCCTCGAACACCGGCGGTCTCTCCGGTGCCACGCTCGATGAGGCCCGCTCGTGGGGGAAACTTGAAAAGGACGCCCGGAATGTCTCGGTGTATGCTGACGCGACGATTACACTTCCACTGGTCGTGGCCGCGGCCCGTGAGCGCCACAGTACGGACGCGTGATCGCTATGACGGGGGCGGCTACAGCCCTGATTGCCGCTGGATACGTCTACTGAGAGACATATATATCTCATATAAACGGTCTTTCACGACCGGTCGCCAGCCGTACGTACCATGTCACAGTACATCGGTCGGCGGACGTTTGTCGGCGGGACAGCAGCGACACTGGCAAGCGCGGGGCTCGTGGGGAGCGCAACGTCTCAGGAATCGGATGGTACTGAAACAGCCACCAGTGACGCGGACGACAGCGAGCACGAAGCGATGACTGACGAGCCGACTCTCATCGCCCACCGCGGGTTTGCCGGTGTTTACCCGGAGAACACGAAACTGGCGGTCGAGGCGGCCTCGTTCGGCGGGCCGGGAACGCAGACGGCCCACCGGCGCGCCGACATGATTGAGGTTGATGTCGTGCCGACGGCCGACGGCACGCTGGTCACCTTCCACGACAACGGGCTTGCCGAACGCGACGGCGGCGAACGCGGTCTGACAGACACTGAGGGACTCGTCTTCGAGACCGACACCGATACCGTGACCAGCGCGACCGTTCTCGGCACTGGGGAGACGGTTCCGACGCTCGAAACCGTCATGGACTCGATTCCGCCGAGTGTTGCCGTCAATCTGGAGTTCAAGAACCCCGGCAGCAGTGACCTCCGCTTTGCCGAGTCGTTGCCGGACCAGACGCTGTCGACACAGAAAGAGCTGTGGCGACCCTACACCGAGCGCGCGCTTGACCTCGCCAGCGAGTACGACAACGATATCCTCGTCTCGTCGTTTTACGAGGCCGCAGTTGCGACTGTCCGCGACTACGATGACTCGGTCCCCGTCGCCTTCCTGTTCTGGGATAGCATCGAGGAGGGGCTTGAGGTCACCCGCCGCTACGACTGCGACGCGATGAACGTCCCCCGGAACATGGTTCAGGGCACGCCTTCCTTCAACGACGACAGCTACATCGAATCCGACTTAGGCGACATCGACCTCGTCGACATCGCTGCCGACGAAGACCGGGACCTGAACGTCTGGACAGTTAGTACGTGGTATCAGGCCCGGGAGCTGGTGCGGGCCGGCGTGGACGGGCTCATCTCTGACTACCCCAGCGTGCTCTCGGTTCAGGACTGACGAACGCCGATGCCGAATGTTGAAGAGGCGACCGGCCGACATCGCTAGTATGGAAGCACCGACCGGGGACGCAGGAATCTACGCCCGCGAGTCGTCGTATCTCGACCGGTACGTCCAGCTCGGAGAAGCCGGTGACCGGATCATCTCGCTGTCGTTTCCGTCGCAGCCGGAGGCCGACGCTGGCAAGGACCACGCCCTGCTCGACCGTATCGACGAGTATCTTCAGGGGACCGAAGACGACTTCGCAGATGTCACCGTCGGCCTCACGGTCCCGACGGACCAGCGCACAGTGCTCGAAGCCGTTCGAGAGATTCCTTACGGCGAGGACGCCTCCGTCGCACAGGTCGCTCGCATGACACCGGATCTGGACGCTGACGACGAGGCCGACCTCACACAGGTACGGGAGGCACTGGCCGCGAACCCCGTGCCACTGCTGATTCCGGACCATCGGGTTCGCGACGGGCCGAGTGCCGCGCCGCCGCCCGTCGAGCAGAAGCTCCGCGCTATCGAGGGGCTCTAGACCCAGAGCCGGTCGACGCCAAGCCCCTCGTGGACAATCAGTTCGAGGGCATTGACGAGATAGTGGGCGAGGACGACTGCGAGGAAGCTGTTTGTCGCGATAAACAGGCCGGCGAGTCCCAGCCCCAGCGTGCCGGTGACGACGATTCCCACACGACCCTGTGCGCCGTGGCCCAGCGCGAAGGCGACGGAGGCGACGATAGCCATCGCCCACGCCGGTGCGTTGAGGCCGGCTACGGGGACGCCGATAGCCGCCGCCCGGAACAGCAGTTCCTCGACGATAGCGATGACCGGCAGGACACCGCCCAGCAGTACAATCCAGCCGCCGGCCGAGTCCGGGGCGAGCAGTTCTCGCAGCGACTCGTCGAAGGCGACCCCGAAGCCGTCGGCGAGCGCGGCGGCGAGTTCGTTGCCCATCCAGAACCCGACTCCCGCGCCGATACCGACAGCTAGCGCCGGCAGTCCAGTCGAGAGCGCGTCCGCAGTAATACCGAACGCACTGGCCGGGATTTCGAAGTAGAACGCCCCGGCGACTAGCAGGACACCGAACAGCCCCTGCGTGAATGCGACGTTGGCGAGCAACGCCCCGGTCGAGAGGTCACTCGGCGCGAGCGTGTCGCGCATCTGCCGCCGCTGGGCCGCGGCCCGCTGGGTTTCGAAGCGTGGGATGGTCGGATCTCCGTCGGGCATCGAAACGCTGTCGACTGTGGACGAGACGCCGCCGTCGGGCCGTACGGCTCCCTGTGAGAGTCGTGCGAGACCGAGCAGTGCGGTTAAAAGAAACCCCGTCAGGCCGACGAACGCGGCCCACTCGGGCATTTATTGGGGACTTGGACTGCCGCTCTGCCGGCCGACCTCGTGATCGAGGGCCTTGCCCGTGATGGACTTGAGGCGGTCGACCAGCGAGTCCTTCTCCGCTTCGCCGGCCAGCGCGACCTCCAGCACTTCGGAGATGTGCGAGACGGGGATGATTTCGATCATGTCCTCGTACTCGTCTTCGATCATCACGTCCTGCGTGTTCGCCTCGGGGATGATGACCGTATCGAGGCCGGACTTCGCGGCCGCCTCGATCTTGTGCGTGACACCGCCGACCGGGAGCACGTCGCCCCGGACCGACAGCGAGCCGGTCATGGCGAGGTTCTGCTTGATCGGAACGTCCTCTATCGCGGAGATAACCGCGGTTGCGACGGTGATAGATGCGGAGTCGCCGTCGACGCCGCCTTCACCGGCCTGCACGAACTGGATGTGAACGTCCTTTTCGGAGATGTCCTCGTCGGAGAACTTCTTGATAATCGCGGAGACGTTCTGGACGGCCTCTTCGGCCATCTCCTTGAGCTGTCCGGTGGCGATGACCTGGCCGGGGCCCTGTGACGGGCTGACCTCGGCCATCACGGGGAGGACGATACCGCTGTCCTCGCCCATGACGGCGAGTCCGTTGACGCGCCCGACAACGTCGCCCTGGTTGACGGTGAGTTCGTAGTCCTTGCGGCGCTCGATGTAGTTGTCCGCGAGCTGTTGCTCGATGGACCGGGAGCGTCGTTTGGCCTGCAGGACATCGGCACGCTCGGTGCGTTCGCGGTCCTCGGCACGGGCGATGTCGCCGGCGACGCGGACCAGTCCGCCCAGATCACGGAACTTCAGACTGAGGTGGCCTTTACGGCCGGCACGACGCCGAGCCTCCAGAATGACCTCCTGAACGGCCTCCTCGGTGAAGTGCGGGAGCCGCCCGTCGTTTTCGACCTCCTGGGCGACGAAGCGTGCGTACTTCCGTCGCATTTCGGGGTCGTCCTCGATGGTGTCGTCCATGTACACTTCGTACCCGTATCCCTTGATACGGGAGCGAAGCGCGGGGTGCATGTTCTCCATCGCGTCGAGGTTCCCCGCGGCGATCATGATGAAGTCACAGGGAACGGGTTCGGTCTGGACCATCGCGCCAGAGGAGCGCTCGGACTGGCCCGTGATGGAGAACTCGCCCTCCTGAATGGCCGTCATCAGCTTCTGCTGGCTGCGGATGTCGAGCGTGTTGATCTCGTCGACGAACAGCACGCCTTTGTTGGCCTGGTGGATCGCGCCGGGTTCGACGCGGTCGTGGCTCGGCGTCTCCATCCCACCGGACTGGAACGGGTCGTGACGCACGTCGCCAAGCAGTGCGCCAGCGTGGGCACCGGTCGCGTCCTCGAAGGGCGCGGTCTTCTGGTTGGCGTTGTTGACCAGCAGGTTCGGAATCATCGCGTCGCTGCCACGCGAGCCGTAGCGGAACGCGAGATAGATGACACCGGCCGCGAGAATCCCCAGCAGGACTTGCTGGACGAGGATCAGGGCGTAGCCGATGACGATAGCGATGATGATCCACATGAGGAAGGTCCGCATCTGATTGCGCTTGCGGGCCTCCTCCTTGTGGGCCTCGACGATCTGTTCCCCTTTGCCGCCGGGGACGGTGCGAACTTTCGGCTCGTTGCCGTCGTCGGGATTGTGGTAGACAAGAACGTCCTGCAGTTCCTCCCGCGGAAGCAGTTGGGACATCGCCTTTGCCAGCATCGACTTCCCCGTCCCGGGGGAGCCGATCATCATCACGTGGCGGCGCTGTTTGGCCGCCTTCTTGATCACGTCACGGGCGTGGTCCTGCCCGATGACCTGGTCGACGAGTCGGTCCGGGACTTCGATGTCGGCGGTCGACTCGATGTCGAGACCGCCGAGGAGGTTCTCCTCGTCTCCCTCCAGATCGGACTCGCCGTCAACTTGGACATCGCTTCCGAGTGTCGTTTCGGACGTTTCTCCCTCGCCGCCCCATCGGTCCTCGGACGGGTCGGATGGCTCGTCGGCTGAGGGGTCAGAGGCAGGTTCGTCGGGGTCCTGTTTGGCCCCGTTAGTCGACGCCTCTTCCTCCCCAGCGTCGGATGCCTCCCGATCAGGGTCGGGAGTCGCGTCGGTGTCGGTGTTGTCGCTCATACAAACGTTGCTAACATACTCACGGAAGGCCTGTCGACTGATATACTTTCTCCCCGTGTCGGTTGTTGCAACACCCCTGAAAACGCAGTACAGCGCCCGAATTGGGCGGGGCTGTATTCCGGCAGTACCGCGTCGTCGGGTTTATCAAACCACCACACCCACTGAGGAATATGCGTGGGTTCTACATCGGTCGCTTCCAGCCCTACCACAACGGCCATCACTCGATGGTTGAGCGGATCTCGGAGGAGGTCGACGAACTCGTTTTGGGTATCGGAAGCGCCGACGATTCACATACCACACACGACCCCTTTACGGCCGGTGAGCGGATCATGATGATCACAAAGGCCGTCGCGGAGTACGACCTGACGACCTACGTTGTCCCACTTGAGGATATCAACCGCAACGCCGTCTGGGTGAGCCACGTCGAGAGCATGTGTCCGGACTTCGACGTGGCCTACTCGAACAACCCGCTTGTCGTCCGCCTGTTCGAGGAGGCCGGCATCGAGGTCCGCCAGTCACCGATGTTCGACCGCGACCGGCTGGAGGGCAGCGAAATCCGCCAGCGCATGATAGACGACGAGTCATGGCGCGACCGCGTCCCGCCGTCGGTCGTCGAGGTCATCGAGGAGATTCACGGCATCAAGCGCCTCCAGCACGTCTCCGACACCGACTCGCTCGAACGGTACGCCGCCGCCGACGAGTCGGTCGAGAAGTCCATCGAGGACCTCGACGACTGATGATTACGCTGAGTTCCGACTTCGGCTCGCCGTACCCCGCAGCGATGAGAGGAGTCATTTGCCGGGCCACCGACGCCCGTATCGAGGACATTGCCCACGATTTTCCACGGCAGGATGTCAGGGCGACGGCCTTCTGGCTCACGCAGACGCTCCCGTACTTCCCGCCGGCAGTCCACTGTGTCGTCGTTGACCCGGGTGTCGGGACCGACCGGGACGCCCTCGTCGTTCGCGCAGGCGAGCACGCGCTTGTCGGTCCGGATAACGGCGTTCTCCTGCCGGTCGCCCGTGAACTGGCCGACGACAAGACCGACGGGACGGACGACTTGGAGGTGTTCACCTGGGACTACGACGACCCGGCGAGTACGACATTCCATGGGCGGGACGTGTTCGCGCCTGCCGCGGCGTCCGTCCACGACACCGGCGTCGACAACCTCGAAGCGCGGCCAGAAACTGCCCCGACTGACGACTACGTCGACCTCCGGTTTCCGGAGGCCGCTGTCGAGAGCGACGGGGCGACCGGCGAGGTGCTCGTCGTCGATGACTTCGGGAACGCCGTGACGAACATTCCCGGCGAGCTCCTCGCAAAGCGGTTCGGCGGGACGGCCGCAGTCGACGGCGGTGAGGCTCCTGTCCGCCGAGCCTACGCCGCCGTCGACCGTGGGCAGCGACTCGTCACCGTCGGCAGCCACGGGAACGTCGAACTTGCCGTCAACCGCGGTCGCGGCGACGAAGCGTTCGGTGTCAGTACCGGGGATAGTGTGGACCTCTCGCTGTAAGAGCGCATTACTTCTCGTGGTTTAGGGACGCCAAAATATCGGTGGTGTTAAGTCTTTTAGGCCACCCTAATCATCTGTATGCCACAGAGACGTGACTTGCTGAAGACAGTGGGGATCGCTGCGACGGGACTGCTTGCCGGGTGTCCCAGCCAGGGGTCGTCAGAATCGAACACGGCGGCGAACACCGAAACGACAGCACAGGAAGCGACCGCAGGCACAGACAGTAGCGGCGAAAGCGGCGTTTCGGTCGGGCCGATGACCGCTGTCGCGACTGAGTGGAATGTCTATCGGGCGCGGCTGTACGATGCTGTCGCGCTGGGCCGGGCCGGTGCGCCCGGTGCCGGGGCGACCATCGCACAGAACATCTTCGCCCGCTTCGAGGGCGCGTCCGGTGAGTACGGTGCCCACGAACAGCTTGAATCTACGTCCAAGGCAGCATACGAGGGGTTCGAAGAGGCACTCGGCGCGGTCCAGTCGTCGCTGTCTGAGAGCGACGTGTCCGGAGCCGCGTCGGCCGCCAACGAGGCGTCAGGCCACCTCCAGACGGCCCAGCAGGCCGCTGCCGGACAGCGGGCTACCAGAGTGCTGGACCTGCTCTTGCTGGGCAGCCGGGCGAGCAATGCCGCCATGGCCGGGACCCTGGGCGCTTTCGAGGGGGCCGCCACTATCGCGGAGGAGACGATGACCGCGTTCGAGGACGCACTGGTCTACAGTCAGATTGAGGAGGCGGACGCGGAGTCGTACGAAGCCTTCGAGAGCGCACTGGCTGGCATCAGTTCCGCTGCGGGTAGTGAAGACGCGAGCGGTGTCACCGAACAGGCCCGTGCCGCGCTCGATGCGACCGTTTCGGGCGCGTATGCGCTGGCTCAGGAGGAGTCAGTCGCCGGCGCGGGCCACCTCGCAACGATGCAGGCCCGCGGCTGGGACGCGGCCGCGCTCGCCGCAGGCGGTGGTGCCGGGGCTGACTACGCCCACGCGACGACGCTGAACACGTACCGGGCTCGTGTCCACGACGCTGGGTGGCTGGCCCGTGCCGGGGAGCTGGACACCGCGGCGACGATGGTCGAGGACGTGTTCGCTCACTTCGAAAGTGCGGCCGCCCACGACGCCCTCGAAGAGGCGGACGGCGAGGCCTACGAAGCGTTCGAGTCCGGTCTGTCGGACCTCTCGTCGGCCATCGAGAATGAGAACACCGAGGGCGTCGCGTCGGCTGTCGAGACCGTCGACACCAACCTCGTCGCCGGCATCGAGGCGCTGGCCGGGGGCAACGCGCCGGTCCTCCAGTCGGGCTTCTTCAGAGCCCGCTTCGCCGACGCACGCGAACTGTACCGCCAGGGCAAGGCGAGCCGGGCGGCGACGCTCGTTTCGGACCTCTTCGGCCGGTTCGAGAAGAACCAGCTGGACTTCCACGAGACGCTGGAGGAGACCAGCGAGGACCTCTATCACCGCTTCGAGGAAGAGCACCTGGCGGGGCTCCAGTCGGCCTACGAGAACGGCGAGGACGACGCGGTCGGCACCCACCACGACGGTGTCCTCGCGGCGCTGCTGGAGTTCGAGTCGGCTCACAGCGCCGCCGTTGCCAGCGGGTCCGGCGCGACATACATGGCCGGCCTGACATTCGACGCGGCGGCGACAAGCACGCTCGGGAACGCCGACCGCGCGGCGTCGACTGCTCAGGAGGCGCTTGCGTTCTTCGAATCTGGGGCCGCCGGCTACCACGAGGCGCTGGAAGAAGCGAATGAGGACCTGTATCACCGCTTTGAGGACGAAGCGCTCGGGGGCGTCATCTCCGCTGCGAACGATGGCGGCGACGTGTACGCGGCTGCGAAGACGTTCTACGGCGCGGCCATCGAATCGGTGACGGCCGTCGTCGGGTCGAGCAGCGGCGAGACCGGTGCCGCGGCCGCGAGCATCGTCAGCGACGTGTTCGCGACCTTCGAGAACGCCGCGGTACACGACAAACTCGAGAACGCGGACGCGGCGGCGTACGAAGGCTACGAGGCCGCGCTGAACGACTATGTCGCCGGCCTGGAGAGCGGGTCGACCGACGGCGCGACCGCGTTCGCAGACGCCGCCCGAACTGCGGCCTTCGCCGTCGTCGGCGCTGTCGACAGCGCCCCGAGCGGTTCCAGCGGCCACGGCGGCGAGGCGTCCGAGGAAACCGAATCGTCACTGTCCGGCGGCCCGAACGTCGTTGAAGGCGTTCCAGAGGATGCCGACCACGTCGTTGACATGCAGGCCGTGGCGTTCAATCCAGAGGAACTCACCGTCAGCGTCGGCGACAAGGTCGCCTGGAAACACGCCGGTGGCGAGGCACACAACGTCGTCGCATACGAAGAGGAACTCCCGGAGGATGCGACCTACTGGGCCTCCGGCGGGTTCGAAACCGAGTCGGCCGCACGCGAGGGCTGGGAGAACGGTAAGGGGGCTGTTCAGTCCGGCCAGAGCTACGTTCACACGTTCGAAACGGCCGGCGAGCACGGCTACTTCTGTGTACCACACGAGGCCGCGGGGATGGTTGGCACCGTCGTCGTCGAGGAATAACTGACACTTTTTTTGGTCCGCCTAGAAACCGATGGCTTTTTGTGTTTTAGGGTAGCCTAAATAATTGTATGCCGGACGAACAGGCCACATCGAGGCGGGATATCTGTCGCCGTAGCGAGTCGGGTACTGCCGTCCCTGTCGTCCGCGCAAACGCCGCCCGACGGGAGGTGAGAGCCCAGGCCGTGCCCGCAGACTGACCTGTCAGTCTCGACCATCTTTCGCGGCGACGACCACCGTGGGCATAGCCCGTCGCCGCGCGCCACGAGCTTTTCGTGTCTGTCCCGTGGGCGTCTCGCCCCAAGGACGCCCCATTTCAGGTCCTTTACTGTGGACCACGCTGGAACACCGATTCTTCCTAGCGACCGGTGTCCGACGAATCTGAACTGGTCCCGGAATTTCGGGACAGGCGTTTTGGGTTCGCCAGCCCTGACATCGACTATGAGCGACGAGGAACCAGCGGAGAACATCAGCGGTGGGGCCGCTGGCGGCGGTCGGTCGGCCACGTTCGACCCGGAGACGGCGGGCACGCGGGCCGAAGCCGTCGTGGACCGCCTCGGCGACCTGTACTGGCAGAAGACCTACGGCGGCCAGGACGCCTTCGAATGTCTCGTCCGAACGATACTCAGCCAGAACACCTCCGACAAGGCAAGTCAGCCCGCTCACGACGAGCTGATGGCGCGGTACAGGGACGAGTCGGACGACGGGGACCTCGCCCGCACGCTGGCCGACGCCGACCAGCCCGAACTCGCCGAAACCATCTCCTCGGCCGGACTCTACAACCAGAAGTCCGAGCGCATCGTCGCCCTCGCCCAGCGTATCTGCGAGGAGTACGGCGGCGAGGACGGCTTCGACGAGTTCGTCAGGGAGGGCGACCCCGAGACGGTACGGTCGGCGCTGCTGGACATGAACGGCGTCGGCCCGAAGACCGCCGACTGCGTTCTGCTGTTCGCCGGCGGCCGCGGCGGCGTGTTTCCCGTCGACACGCACGTCCACCGCATCGCCCGCCGGATGGGGCTGGCCCCGGCCGACGCCGACCACGAGACCGTCCGCGAGTACCTGGAGCGGGACGTGCCCGCCGAGAAGTGCGGCTTTGGCCACACCGCGATGATTCAGTTCGGCCGGGAGTACTGTAGCGCCCGCAAGCCCGCCTGTCTGGACGACCCCGACGCCTGCCCGCTGGCGGGCCACTGCGACCAGGTCGGCGTGTATCCGGCTTCCGGCGAGGTCGTCGACCCCGCTGAAGTAGAGTGATTTAGCCACCCGGCTACGGGTGGGACTGAAAGGGGCCGCGCTATCGGGCTTCCGCGACTCGCTGCGCGCTTCACTCGCTACGCTCGTTCCAGTGCTTGCTTCGTCGGGGTTCGCCGATAGCGCGGGGGCTTTCTGGCCGTTAGAAGGGACGATCTAAGAGAACCGGACTGAGAATACACTCCCTAGCAGTTACTCGCGGTGGCCCCAGCGCTCGCCGTCCTCGGCGTAGCGGGCGCTCACGATGCGGTTGAACTGCTCGTCGGACAGCGAGATGTCGGTCGCGCCGACGTTCTCGTCGAGCTGGTCGGCGGTGCGAGCGCCGACGATGGGGACGCAGGTGATGTCCGGCTGTTCGATGAGCCAGCGGAGCGCGACCTGGGCGGGCGTGGCGTCGAGTTCGTCCGCGACCGCACGGAGTTCATCGAGGACGTGCCAGCCACGCTCCGAGAGGTAAAAGTCCTCGAAGCGGTCGGACAGCGAGCCGCGAGCGCCCTCCGGCCCCTCGAAGGCCGTCGGGTCGTCGTCGTCAGTGCGCTCGTACTTGCCGGTGAGGAAGCCACCGGCCAGTGGCGAGTACGGGCAGACCGCGATGTCCTGGTCGGCGCACACGTCGAGGTAGTCTTTCACGTCGTCGCGGTAGCCGGCGTGAAAGAGCGGCTGTGTCACCTCGAAGCGCTCGTAGTCCTCGACGTCGCTCTTCCAGAGGGCCTTGGTCAGCTGCCAGGCGGCCATCGTCGACGCGCCGAGGTGGTGGACCTTGCCCGAGCGAACGAGGTCGTCGAGGGTCGACAGCGTCTCCTCGATGTCGCTGTGCTCGTCCCAGCGGTGGATGTAATAGAGGTCCAGATAGTCCGTGTCGAGGCGGTCAAGCGTGCCCTGTATCTGGGCGCGGATGTGCTTGCGACCGAGGCCGGAGTCGTTGGGGCCGGGCTCGCCGCGGCCGTCGAAGGGGAAGTACACCTTCGACGCGATGACGAAGTCCTCCCGGTCGTAGTCCTCGAGCCACTCCCCGATGTACTCCTCGCTGGTCCCGTTGGGGTTGCCGTAGACGTTGGCGGTGTCGATGAAGTTGATGCCCCGCTCCCAGGCCGCGTCCAGCAGGTCGTGGGCCTGCTCGCGGTCGGTCTCGACCACGCCGCCGGTCTCCCGCCCGAAGCGCCAGGTGCCGAAACACAGCTGTGAAACCGTCGTCCCGGTCGAACCGAGTCTGGTGTACTCCATATCGGGGCCACGTCGGGCGACCCGAAAAAGGGGCGCGGTCCCGGCGAGGGCCGTCCGGTACCCCTACGACCGCACGGACGCCGCGACGACCAGGCCGGTCACCAGCAGAAACGCCGTCAGCGCGAGGTTCGGCACGGTCAGGCCGAGTACCCGGTACTGTATCTGGGCGCAGCTAACCACCCCGAGGCCGCAGGTCGTCTGGCTCACCTGCAGCCAGGAGTGGAAGGCCGCGACGGCGGCCCCCGGCACCGCGAGCGGCAGCGCCGTCCGGACGACGCCGGGGCGGTTCTCGACGGCGGCGACGCCGAGGACGACCACCAGCGGGTACATCAGGATCCGCTGGTACCAGCAGAGCCGGCAGGGCGTCAGTCCCAGTCCCAGCGAGAGATAGAGGCTGCCGGCCGTCGCGACGGCAGCGACGGCTGTCGCCGCGGCCAGCAGGAGCCGAGGTCGGTCGAAGGCGGAGCGCGGGTCGGCCACAGCAAAGCCGGCGGCGGCCGCCGAAAAAAGCGTTCCGAGAGCCTTTCTCGGCTCCCGCTTGGTCGGAGCGCCAGCGCTCGCTTTTTCACTCCTGCCGCCGACAGCCAGCGTATGCCCGACGATTCGGACCCCGAGGCGAACCTCGAACAGTGGAAATCGGCGATGCAGGAAGAACACGCCGAGGCCATCGCGAACCCGGACCCCGACGAGTCTCATCGGATTGAGGGCGTGGCACAGGTCACATATCGGGTGACGTTCGACTACGACGCCGACGAGGACGCGCTCGACCGGGCCAGCGCCGAGGAGGTCGACGACCTGACCGACCCCGAACTGCTCTCCTGTGCGTGCGGGGTCCGCGGGATGACCCCCGAGGAGGCTCGGGAGCACATGGCCGCCGTCGAACAGGGGTAGGTAGCCGCCCGGCGTCTCAGTCGTGGATTGTGACGCCGTCTTGGTCGACCGAGATGTCGACCAGGCTGGTCACCTCGTAGTCGGTGTCGTCCAGCGCGGACTCGCCCTGTTTCCGGAAGACGACGACGATATCGGAGATGTTCGCGCCGATGCCGTCCAGCGCCTCGCAGATGGCGGCCATCGTCCCGCCGGTCGAGAGCAGGTCGTCGACGATGAGCAGGTCGTCGCCCGCCTCAATGTCGTTGATGAACATCTCCGACTCGGAGTAGCCGGTGGTCTTGTGCAGCGGGACCTCGTCGTCGAGGCCGTAGGAGCGCTTGCGGATGACCACCAGCGGGATATCGGTCTGTAGCGAGAGCGCGGTCGCGATGTGGATGCCCATCGCCTCCGGCGCGACGATTTTGTCCACGTCGAGGTCGGCTGCCCGCGTCACGCCGACGACGACCTCGCGGAGGAGTTCCGGTTCCAGCATCGGCACGCCGTTGCTGAGCGGGTGGACCAGGTAGGAGTACCCGTCCTTGTCGATTATCGGGGCCTCGTGCAGCGACTCGCGAAGCTTCTCCATGCCTCCGTTTCCCGAAGGGGGACAATAAACCGTTCGAGGCTCCGGCGTGGTGTGTGCCGCGATAGCGCACTGTGAGCCGGCCCACGAACTGCCACTCGGTCGCGGCGTCAGTCGGCCGTCGAGGCCGAGCGGTCCCCTGCCGTCTCGAAGGGGCTGTCCTCGATGACGTCCCGGGCGGTGTGTTCGCCGCTGATGAGGCACATCGGCATCCCGATGCCGGGGGTCGTGTAGGCCCCGGTGTAGTAGAGCCCGTCCAGGCCGGCGCGGTGGCCGGGGCGGAGCGGTCCGGTCTGGAACAGGGTGTGGGCCAGCCCGAGCGCCGTCCCCTGCGGGTCGCCAAAGCGGTCTGCGAATTCGCTGACACACGCCGTCTGTTCAACGACGATGCGGTCGCGGAGGTCCACGCCGGTCTGTTCGGCGAGGTCGTCAAGAATGAACTCCCGGTATTCTTCGCGGACCTCGGGACCGTCGTCCAGCCCCGGCGCGATGGGGACGAGGACGACGACGGCGTGGTGGCCATCGGGAGCGACCGTCTCATCGGTCTGCGACGCGACAGAGAGATAGTACGCGGGCTCGTCGGGCCACGCTGGCCGGTCGAATATCTGCTCGAAGTGGTCGTCCCAGTCCGTCGGCAGGACCAGTGAGTGGTGGGCCAGCGGCTCCACGCTCCCCTCGACGCCGAGATACAGCATGAACGCCGACGGCGCGTAGGTCTGGTCGTCCCAGTATTCGGGGTCGTGGTCGCGTGCGGCGGCGTCGAGCAGATTCTGCTCGGTGTAGGCCGGGTTGGCGTTGCTGACCACGAGGTCGGCGGTGACGACGCCGTTCTCGGTAGTCAGTTCGAACGCCCCCGCCTCGCCGGCGATGTGCTGGACCTCGGTCCCAGTCTGAATATCGACACCGAGTTCGCGGGCGAGCGACCCGAGGCTGTCGACGACGCCGGCGATACCGCCCTCCGGGTAGAACACGTTCATGTTCAGGTCGACGTGGCTCATGATGCTGTACAGCGCCGGCGTGTTGTACGGGGCCCCGCCGAGAAACACCAGCGTGTATTCGAGCAACTGCCGGAGCTTTGGGTGGTCGATGTAGCGGCTGACGTAGTCGTCCATCGAGCCGAACAGCCGCGCCCGCGGCGCGAGCGGGAGGAGGTCGGTGTCGACGTAGTCCCGCAGTCGCTCGCGGCCCTCGTAGACGACCCGGTCCATCGCGAGGTCGTAGTTCTGTTCGGCCCGTTCGAGATACTCGGCCAGCGCGTCGCCGGCCCCGTCCTCGTAAGACTCGAACACCTCACGGGCGTTCTCTCTGTTGGGCCGAATCGTCACGCGGTCCCCGTCCTTCCAGAACACCCGGTACTGGGGGTCCAGCCGCTCCAGTTCGTAGTAGTCGCTCGGCTCGCGGTCGAAGTGGCCGAAGAAGCGCTCGAACACGTCGGGCATCAGGTACCACGACGGGCCGGTGTCGAACCGGAAGCCGTCGCGTTCGAGGACGCCCGCGTGGCCGCCGAGACGGTCGTGGCGTTCGAGCAGTCGCACGTCGGCCCCGGCGTCGGCGAGGTAGCACGCCGCCGAGAGGCCGCCGAAGCCGCCGCCGACGACGGTCACCGTCCGGTCCTGTGAGAGGGCATCACGCATAACAAGCGCTAGCGACTATTGCTGAAAAAGGGTTGTCTGGATTCTCAGGACCTCACAACAGACACTGTCATCATTAATCCACTGGGCCGTTCCCAGTTCTCTGGAATCGCTTGTTTCGTTTATTGTGAATATTTCCCTAGCTCGCGATATGGCAACGACCGGCCTGGAGTCCCTCTGGCAGCGGCATCGGGATACCGACCGCCATCCGTCGCTCCTGCTCTCTCGGGCGAGCCTGCTGGTACTCGCTGTCACGTTCGGGCTCCTCGGCGCTGCCGAGGTCAGAGTTCCGCTCCGGGCCCAGATGGTGGTGTACCTCGTCGGGATGGTCGCGCTCAATCTCCCCCACGGCGGCTACGAGCACTTCGAGAACCTCCGCCGCCGTCGCCCATCGTTTCGATGGCGCTACGTCGCGGTGTATCTGGCGGCTATCGGCGGGTTCGTCGGCCTGTTCCTCGCCGCGCCAGTCGCCGGCCTCGCGCTGGCGCTGACCGTCGCCATGGCGAAGGGTGGCCTCGGCGGCCTGCAGGTGCTGGAGGCCACGAGCGGTACCGCCCATCTCCAGACCCGGTTCCAGCGTGGTCTGGCAGCGGCCGTCCGGGGTGGCGCAGTGATGCTCGTCCCGATCGTGTTCTGGCCGGAGACGTTCCACGCGTTCAGTTCGTTGATGGTCGGCCTCGTCGAACCTGGTGCCCTCTCGTCGTACGCAGGATCATTCGACACAACCCGGCTCGTCATCGGGTCGGGCTACGGCCTCGCCCTGACGACGCACATTCTGCTGGGCTACGCGCGCGGCGGCGGCTGCGCCTGGCTCGTCGACGCCGGAGAGTCGGTCCTGCTGGCGGCGTACTTCGCGTTCGTGCCGGTCCTCGTCGCCGTCGGCCTGTACTTCCCGTTCTGGTACTCCGCCCGGCAGGTGGCGCGGACGGCGTCCGTCGAGACAGAACCGGTCGGGGACGAGCGCTGGGACCTGCTCGGCGGCGCGGATGCCTCGACCGTCGCACTGCGCGCCTGGCTCGTCCTCGTCGTCGGGGCGCTTGCCACTTTCGGCGTCCTTGTCGCCGTCTACTGGGCGTTCCCGAACCCGCTGGGGACGGGCAACGCGCTTCCCGGCGCGGTAGCGTTCTGGAGTATGTTCATCAGTATCGTCGCGCTTCCGCACATCGTTGTCGGGTCACTCCTCGATCGGGGCCGAGGTATCTGGTACGTGCCGTGACGGCCCACTCCCGCGAAGGACTGCGACACCGACCCGCAGATGACTAGATTTCTGTAGCTGGCGGACACCCGGGACAGTATGTCCGAGTTCCGCCCCGTCTCGACGACCGACCGCGAAGCCTGCCAGCGGATACTCCAGTACGCGTTCACGCCCGAAACAGGTCCGGTGACGCCGGACCCGGACGGCGACTGGCCGCCATCGCTGTTCGACCAGCGAGGCCTCTACGACGGCGACACGCTTCGAGCAGTCTGCAAACTGTACTATCTCGACACAACCGTTCGCGGCGAAGCGGCGACGGTCGGTGGCCTCGGCGCGGTCGCGACGCCGCCCGAGCACCGCGGGCAGGGATACGCCGCCGTCCTCTGTCGGCACGCATTGCGTGAGTACCGCGAGGCCGAGGCCGGGTTCGTCACCCTTTGGCCGTTCTCGACCCCGTTCTACCGCCGTCTGGGCTGGGGGACGGCGAACACCTACCGCCGCTTCGACCTGCCGCCGTCGGCGCTCCCGGACCACTCCATTGCCGGGCAGCTGGTCCGCCTCGACGCCGACGACTGGGAGCGGCTCCGTCGGGTCGAGTCTGTTGCAGCCGCCGGGACGGCGCTTTCGCTCCGCCGCTCGGAGGCGTGGTGGCGCGAGCGGACGCTCGCCGACTGGGACGGCGACGGCGTCCCGTACTGCTACGGCTACGAACGCGACGGCGACCTCCGTGGCTATCTCGTGTACACCGTCGCGGACGATGCTGCCCACACGCTCTCGGTTTCGAACTTCGCGGCCGTCGACGAGGAGGCCCGCCGCGCACTGCTTGCGTTCCTCGGGAATCACGGCGCGCAGGTCGAGCGCGTCACGCTCCAGTTGCCTCCCGACGCCGACCTTCTCCATCGCGTCGACGACCCCGGCGCGGTCGACTGCACGGTCGAGGCCGGGCCGATGGTTCGGCTTACCGACGTTGGGTACCTCGAACGTCTCGACTGGCCCGGGGGCGACCTCGACTGTACGCTCTCGGTCAGCGACCCGCTGCTGGACCGCAACGACGGCCTGTTCCGACTGTCTGTGAGCGGTGGGACCGCGACGGTCGACCCGCTCTCACCTGCCGACTCGCCAGCCGACGTGACCGTCGACATCGGGACGCTCTCCCAACTGGCGGTCGGAACACACGGGGTCGCTGCCGCTGAACGCCTGGCCGGGCTGGAGATACGGGACGCGTCCGCTCGCGATCCGCTCGCGGACGTCTTCGAGTCCGAATCCGTCTACCTAGGCGAGTTCTTCTGAGCGGTCGCTTACCCGGCCGACGGTGAGTCGTCAGCGCCGTTACTGATAGCAACCGTCGAGATGCGGGTGCCGTCGACGCTCGTTACTTCGAACACGTATCCGCCCGCTTCGGCGGTGTCGCCGACCTCCGGGGCGCGGTCGAGTTGACTGAGCACCAACCCGCCGACGGTTTCGACCGCGTCCCTGTCGAGGTCGACACCGAGAGCCTCGCTGACTGTTGACAGCGGGACGCCGCCGTCGGCGTCGTAGCTCCCGTCGCTTTGCTTGCGGATGGCGTGCTCGCGTCCGTCGACGTCGAATTCGTCGCGAAGGTCGCCGACGACGGCCTCGACCACGTCCTCGATGGTCGCGATGCCTTCGAGCGACCCCCATTCGTCGATGACCGCGGCCATCTGCCGGCGGTCCTGCCTGAACTGCAACAGGAGGTCGTTGATAGCTGTCGTCTCCGGGACGACCGGTATCTCGCGGGCGATGTCGCCGGCAGTCGCGTTCTCGGTGCCTTCCTCGCCGGCTCGCAGCACGTCCTTGACGTCGATGAACCCGACGATCTGATCGCTATCGTCGGCTTCGACCACCGGATAGCGGGTGTGTCCTTCGTCGAGAACGACCGCCCGGATATCCGACAGTGTGGCGTCGGCCGGCACGCTCACAACGTCGGGCCGCGGGACCATGACTTCCCGGACGACAGTATCGTCGAGGTCGAACACGCGCTCTATCATATCGACCTCCGCCGCGTCGATATTCCCTTCCTCGCCAGACCGAGCCAGCACCCGTCGTATCTCACGCTCGCCGAGCGTCTCGTCCGTTTCCGAGGCCGCCGGGACACCCAGCAACTGCGTAAAGGCGTTGGCCGAGCCGTTGAACACGACGATACCGGGGTAGAACAGGTAGTAAAACAGCTTCATCGGCGGTGCGAGCAGCAGCGAGAGCCGCTCAGTCCGGGCAATTGCGAACGTCTTCGGCGCGAGTTCCCCGAAGACGACGTGGAGGAACGTGATGATACTGAATCCGACTGCGAACGCCACGAGGTGGAGGAGGCTCTCCGGCAGTAGCGGAGCCAGCACAGGTTCCAGCAGCGCCGCGACGGCGGGCTCACCGACCCATCCCAGCCCCAGCGAAGCAAGCGTAATGCCGAGCTGGGTCACTGCGAGGTAGTTGTCCAGGTCTGCCATCACTGCCTGAAGCGAGCCTGCGCCGGCCCGCCCCTCGTCGGCGAGCTGTTCGACCGACGTGCCGCGAACGCGAACAAAAGCGAACTCAGCGGCGACAAAAAAGCCGTTCAGTCCCACGAGCACCAGCGCTACGAAGAGTTGCGCCGCAGAAAGCGCGAGGTTTACCATCGAACCCTCCAGACGGGGCGCGTCGATATGTACATACACACCCATCTCCGTCACCGCACTAAAATACTGGAATATCCGCGTCCGTACCGCGCTCGCTTCTCAGCGGTACGCGGCACGGACAGTGTCTGCGATGACACCCGGCTTCCGGTAGTGTTTGGTCACCGGAGGCACCTCCCGGTCGAGATCGAGCATCTCGTAGACGGCGGTCATCGCCGACCGGACCGAGTACTCGACGGTGAACACCACGTCCCGCGGCTGTTCGGCGTACTGTCCGAGGAACGCCAGATTGTTCGACCCGTCCGGGACGACCTCGGGCCGGTCACCGGGCTCCCGGGGCTGGAAGTGCGCCGTGATGAACGGCATCATCGCCGGGATGCAGGTCACGTCGTCGAGTAGCTCCGGGAGCCGGTCCTCGCACTGCAGGTGGTAACACAGCTCTTGGAGGATCTCCCGGCCGGTACACTCGGACATCGGTTTCTCCACGTAGTTCCCCTCGCGGTCCGGGAACAGCGCGTAGCCCCAGAAGACCTTCACGTCGTCCGGCTGGTTCGCGAAGTGGGGCTGTGCGGCGACGACCGTCGACAACAGCCAGTTCGACCCGAGGTAGGTGACGAGCCCGTTGCCCGGTTCCTCGCTGGTGAAATCGACGATGTGGTCGAACAAGTCGGTGTTGTGCAGGGTAACGGTGAACGACTCCCATTTCGTCTCCGTGACGTTATCGGCGAACACTGACGGATTGCCGAACTGTGGATTGTCCTCGGCGATGGACTTCCACAGCTCCCACGACGCCCCGGTCTCGTTCAGCTCTGGGGCCTCGTCCATCCCGCCAATAGACGAACCGTCGGTCATCGACCCGTTCGTCACGAACACGAGGTCGGACGGCTCGACGGGGACCGACTCGGTGCCGCTGTTGGTCTCACAGTAGAGCCGCTCGACAGTGCGCCCCGTCCGCGACGGGACGATGTCCATATCGGTCACCTCGTGGCCGTACTCGAAGGAGACGCCCCTGTCTTCGAGCCAGCGCCGGAGTGGGAGAATCATCGAGTCGTACTGGTTGTACTTCGTCCGGTCGATGCCCTCCATGGTGTGCAAGCGCGGGAACTCGTGGAGGAACCGGTACATGTACCGCCGAACTTCGGCGACGCTGTGCCACGGCTGGAACGCGAAGATGGTCGCCCAGACGTACCAGAAGTTCGTCTCCAGGAACGACTCGTCGAACCACTCCTCGATGCGCGTGTCACCGAGTCGCGGTTCGGGCGTGAGGAGCAACCGAGCTATCGACTGTCGATGCTGGCTCGTCAGTCCGTACTCGCCCGCGTCGATCCGCTCGCCCTCGTGCATCAGCCGCGTTTTCGCGTACGAGGGGTGCGCTTCGTTGAACTCGTCCATCACGTCTTTGACCGACCGCGAGTCGTCTTCGAGTGACGGAATCGTCTCGAAGAGGTCCCACGTACATTCGTACGTCGGATAGTTGAACATCCTGCCGCCCCGGATCAGGTACGCCTCCTCCGGGTCGCCGGCACCGTCCATCGCGCCACCGACGACGTCCAGCTTTTCGTAGACATGGATGTTTTCGCCGGGCATGTTGCCGTCCCGTACTAGGAACGCCGCGCCGGCGAGAGAGGCGATACCGCCGCCGACGAAGTGTGCGTCGCGGTCAGTGACGTGTGGGTGCTGGTGGCCAGTCATATTGAATCACCGTCATGTAGTCCTACACAAGTCCCAGCCCTAACGGTTGCCAACATATGTACAGCAATTTATAAGAGGGGGTATCTCACCGGAACAGCTCCGCTCTGACCGGGCTGCTGTCACTATTCGGAACTGGCAATCGTGTGGTCGATCAACTGGTCCGTTCCACGACGGAGGCGCTCCGAGATGGCGGACGTGGTCGCGTCGAGTTCCCTCGCGAGTTCCGACAGGTCTGCCTCGCGGGGGACGGCGAAGTATCCCTGTCGGTTGGCTGCCAGTAGTGCTTCTCGTTGCGGGGCGGTGAGTCCGTAGTCGTCGCCGCCGTGTTCCGTCTCACAGAGCCGGTGCGGGCGGAACGTGACACTGCTTGACTGACAGGCGTCACGAAACGCTTCGAGGTCCGCTCGGTCGGCGAACTGTGTGCTCACCTTCCACCCGTGCTCGGTCACGAGCGCACCCATCGGATACGTCTGCCGGTCGACGAGCTGGGTGTACATCTCGACGTAATCCGTATCGAGGACGACCCGATACCGCGACTCGACGATAGCCGAGTCCATGGCGACAAACTCCACGACCGACTCGTCGCCGAGCAATGCCGATTCGAGCGCGTCCGGTTCGACGCCCGTCGCAGAGAACACGAGTGCCGGCTCGTCGGTCGTCCCGGAAACGACGTTGTCGACGATCAATCGGGTGTTCAGCTCAGCGGCGACCGCACAGAGCGGCATATCCGCGGACTGCAACTCGAATTCACAGATGACGCTCATGTGTATTATTCAGCCGACCGAAATAAAGGCATACTGGGGATTCTCACGCGCCGAAACTGACCGTCGGTATCGGAGTCGTTCGACGAACATCTACTGGGACGCGTTGCGCGTTGTGGTGGCTACACGTAGCGAAACGTCACAGGAAAACGGGTGTTCCGGGCTTCCCCGAGCGTCAATCTGTGTTTCCGCTGTTACCGTCAGCGGTGTCGGGACTGCTCGTTCCCATCGACCGCGACGTCAAACTCCGACAGGAGTGCCTTGAGCTGCTCGGCCTGTCCGCTCAGCGATTTGATGCTGTCGTTGATTTCCGACATCGAGGCCGCCTGCTCCTCTGCGGCGGCGGACACGCTCTGTACCTCGTCGGCGGTAGATTCACTGAGGTCAGCAACCTCCTCGGTCATCGATACCGCTTCTTCAGTGCTGGCGGCCTGGTCGTCAGTCGTGTCACTGATTTCCTGAACGCCGGCGTCCGTTTTGTCGGCGTACTCCGATACCTCTGTGAACGCCGACATGACCTCTTCAACTGCATCGATGCCTGCCTCCATCGATTCTTCAGCCACTTTGGCTTCGTCGACAGTTGTCTCCGTCTGTGACTGGATGTCGGTAATGAGTTGTTCTATTTCGGTCGCCGATGCCTGTGTCTCCCCGGCGAGTTCCTTGACCTCGTCGGCCACGACGGCGAACCCTTCGCCGTCTTTGTCGGCACGCGCAGCTTCGATGTTCGCGTTCAACGCGAGCATGTTCGTCTGCTCGGCGATGTCCGCGATCAGCTCGACGATGGTGCTGATCTCCGCCATCTGCTCGTCTAACCGTTCGACGTTCTCGACAGTCGCGTCGATTGCTTCCTGTACTCTGTGCGAACTTTCGAGGGCGTCTCTGGCCGTTTCCTCGCCTTTTCGGGCGACGTCAGCGGTCTGATTCGAGTGCTCCGCAACCGAGTCAGCGGACGCAGCTACCTCTTCGATAGCTGCCGAAAGGTCAGTCATCTCTCCCGAGACTGTGTCCAGCATATCGCGTTGCTCGTCGGCGGCAGCCGCGATCTCCTGAACTGATTCGCTGACCTCGCCGCTCGCACGCTCGGCGTCAGCCGCCCCGACTTCGGCCTCCTCGCTGGCGGCTGTGACGGTCTCCGCGAACTTCTGAATGTCGACGATAGTGCGTTCCCACTGTGTGAGCATATCGTTGAACGAGGACGCGATAGCCGCCATCGCCTCGTTATCGGTCTCGTCTTCGGGGAGACGCCGGGTCAGGTCGCCGTCCGCGCACGCTTCCATCACGTCGCTGTATACCTCTGCTTGCTGTTCGAGTTCCGCCGCGAGTGCCTCGGCCTCTTCCTTTGCCTGCTCGGCGCGGGCACGCTCTTCTTCCGCCTCCTCCCGGGCGTCTGTCGCCTGCTCGCGGGCGGCCTCGGCTTCGTCGATTTTTGAGACGAGTGCGTCGCGCATACTCCCGATAGACGTGAACAACTGCCCGATCTCGTCCCGGCGAGAGCTCGAAACGTCGACATCGTACTCTCCCTGCTCGATGGCAGTAGCGGCCGCAGAGAGCTGTTGCACGGATGTCGCCGTGTTCCGTCCAATCGTTCCACCAATGACGATTACACCACCGAGCGCGACCAGAATGAACGCCAAGATATCAGTCCGAATCTGCTCGCTCAGCGCGAACGCGTTCGCCGCAGGCGCATGCTTGATAACGACCCAGTTTGTGCCGGGAATGGTCGCGTATGCGGCGACGTGCTCGGTGTCAAGCACTGCGTCTTTTGTCGGCGCGTCGGTGAAGGTGCCCTGTTCGGTAGCCGTGCTGATCTCTGGGATGTCAGCCTGTGACTTGTTCGAGATGTACGGCTGTCCAACAGCACCGGTGCCAGCGTCAGAGAACAACACCTCAGTCGAACTCGATGTCGGGCGGACCACCTGTGTGAACGTCCCGTCGATACCAGTGCTGAACTGCTTGCTCAGGTCGCTGGCGTCGTACTCGACCACGAGTACGTGTGTGAAGTCGGCGGCGACACTCATCGAACTGACCACTCGCTTGCCGTTCGCGTTCGTGTACGGGTTCGATGAAACCACTGTGTCGCGGCCGATAGACCGAGTCCGGTCGACCCACGGATGTGCGTCCGATGTGACACGCGTTCCGCGGAGTGTTTCGTCAGTACTTGCCACAATCCTTGCCTCCCCCGCTGTGCCGACAGTGGGGTCTGCAAGGTGGACGGCAGCGACGCGGTCGGACTGGAGCTCATCCGCGGCGAGCCGTTCCGTGTAGGCCTGCTGGTCTTCGCGCGTCGCGTTGAAACCGAGCAGCGGATTGTTTGACGCGACGAGCACCGGCCGCTCGTTGCGCTCAATCCACTCGTTCAACAGGCCGGACTCGGCGTTGACCTCCTGTACGAGCTGTTGTGCCGTGTCGTCTTCGAGTGTGGCAGTTGCGTTCCCCTGCACCCAGAACCCGCCGGCCGCGATGAGTACCACGATCACGAGCAACGCAACAGCGAACTTGACGAGGTACGACCGGACTGGCAGCAGCGCAACGGCTTTCGCTCGCTCCAGCGCTGTCGTGTCCGAGGCCGCTGACGCTGTCGCGTCTGCTGATTCGTCGTCACCGTCGCCTGAATGTGCTGTAGATTCTTCCATACTGATTCAGATGAAGCCGTTGGCCGTGAGGTGGTCAACAACCGCCTGCTGGCTGCCGACCTCGGTTGCGTGACTGTTCAGCTCTTGCATCGTTTTCGCGTCCGGAATGGCGTCCGGCATCTTGTTCAGCGCCGACACCACGGCGTCCGTCGCGACGTCCTCGTGAACGACGCCGACCGGGTGGAAAAACGGCCAGAAGTTCCGGTCGTCATCGAGGTACACGATGTCTTCAACGGTTGTGAGCCACGCGCTGGTGCTGTACCCGAAGCTGAGGTCGGCGTAGCCTTCGTCGACAGCCGTACCAGCCGCCTGTGCCGACGCCGCCTCGATAAACTCCTGTTCTGCTTCCCAGCGCTCCACATGCTCGGCCTCAAACCCGTAGTAATCAAGCAAAGCATCGAAACCGTCACTACGAGTCTTGAACCCGTCGCCAAACGCCGGCCGGATATCGTAGTTCCCGTCGTTGACGTAACCGGCGAGGTCACTGATTGTCTCGATCCCGGTCCCTTCGATAGCGTCCTCGCGGATGAACACGGCCCACGTGTTCTGCCAGTCTGCGCGGTCGAGAATTCGAATCGGGTGTTCCGACTCCATCTCGGACTTCAACGCTTCGTACTGTTCATCTGGTGTCTCGAAGTCGGCTTCGTCGTGCTTGGGCGGGTGCGCAGCCCACAGTGACCCCATGTAATCGTAGTACGCGTGGATATCGCCGACCTGATACGCCTCGGCGTGTGCAGCGTTCCCGCCGAAGCCAGTTTCGTCTACAAGACTCACACCCGTATTGTTCGCGAGCAATTCGTAGGCGATGTACCCGAGATTTAGTTGCTCTGTGTAGCCTTTCGAACTGACAACGACGGACATCGAGCCGTCGGTGGACCCGGCGGCTTCAGCTTCGCTCTCGGCTGTACTTGATTCTGTCTCTCCGCCAGTCGAACAGCCGACCAGCGTGGCGGCTCCGCCAGTTGCGAGCATCCCGAGTAACCGTCGCCGGCTCCCGGTCCATTGTTCCTTTCTTTCATCTACCATTGCTCAACTCGTCGCTAATGATAATCAAAAAAACCGTTGCCGAGAATATCAACATTGATAGCAAAACAATAAAATCGTGTACAATTTAGTCCCTAACTGTTGGGGATCTCCACAGAGGGGACTCTCTACAGGAGAGTCATCGCAGTCGCTGTCGTCCCAGATCCAGATCATGTCAGTCGCAACCGAACCACAGAGATACCCGTGGCAAACGGTCGTCGGCTACAGCTACCAGTTGGAGCAAGAGCCTCGGCACTCATAGGGCTCGTCACCAGCGGGGAGTCACCCCGGTTCGGCCCTGTGAGTTGTCGTCATCGGCCGTCAGATGGTACCGCCGCCGGCGACAAGACGGTTACTCATCGTGGCCACACAGTGGAACAAACGCTAAACCCACGCGGGTCAACCAGTCGTATATGAACAGACGACGCTTTCTCACACTTTTCGGGACGGGTGTCGTCGGCGCCATCGCGGGGTGCAGTGGTGAAGCAGACAACGCCGAAACCATTGACAGCCACCCGGCGGCCGCCGACCTCGAAGCCCAGCCCCGCCGCGGCGAACTGGGCGGCCACGTCGTCCTGGCGTTCGAAGACCCCTCCTGTCCGACCTGCCGCCGCTTCCACGAGAACACGGTGCCGGCTATCCGGGAGAACATCGTGGGGACGGGCAAGGGCGCATACGTCGTCCGGACGTACCCGGTCATCTATCCCTGGAGTGAGCCGGCGACACAGGCGCTGGAGTCGACGTTTGCCCGCGACAGCGAGGCGTACTGGGCGCTGTTCGAGCACTACTTCGCCGAACAGTCGTCGTTCGATACGGACAACGTTCTGGACCGGACGGCGACGTTTCTCACCGAGGAGACAGCGGTTGACGGCGAGGCGGTCGCACGCGATGCGCGGGAGCGAGCGCACGACGACGCTGTACAGGCTGATATCCAGGCGGCCGAGAACGCCGGGTTGGGTGAAACGACGCCGATAATTCTGCTGTTTGAGGACGGAGAGTTCGTGACGAAGGTCAACGGGAGCGTCAGCTACGACCTCATCGCCGAGGCGCTGGGAGAGCGCGACGGATGAGCATCGCACGCGGCCTCCGCCTGCCAACCACACGCGGTGACTGGCGGCTCATGGGCCGAACGGTCAGGCTCGTACTCACGCTGCCGGTCTATGCGGCGGTCGCCGTGGTCGCTGCCGTCGTCTCGCTGACGGTATTCGTCGTCTCGCTGAACGTCCCGCTAGTGCTTGACCTCGTTATCGGTGGGTCGCTCCCGCTTGCCAGCCGGCTGCGCGTGCTCGCTGAACTGTACCCGTTTATCGGCACGTCGTTCAACCCTGCCCAGGGTACCCTGCTGCTCGTCGTCGCCGTCCTCACGGGCGTCGACATCGGTCTGGTGGCGTACCACTTCCGCGAGCACGGGCTCGACCTCCAGCAGGGTGGCGCGGGTGTCGCGGGCGTTGTTCTCGGCACACTCGGCGCTGGCTGTGCGGCCTGTGGGTCGGCGGTTTTGCTGGGACTGCTGTCGCTACTCGGCGTTTCGACCTCGCTGCTGTTTCTGCCGCTGGACGGGCTGGAGTTCGCGCTGCTTGCGCTCGTGGTGTTGACCCTCTCCATTTACTGGCTCGCAGAGGGGATGCGCGGCGGCGAAATCAACGGGTGTCCGGTCGACATCTGACTGTGTCGCCGTGCAGTCATCCGTCCGGCTCTCTCGAGGAGATATCCGTGTCAGCGAGAGAAAACGTATAGTATCGTCAGCCGAACACCCATACCGAGAAGGTATGTCCGAGACGGAGCCTCAGGTGACGGTTTCGACGGAGTCCCCCGCCGAGTACGAGCACCTCCACCGGAAGCGGAAAGAGACAGTCGGGACAGTCGAACTGGCCGAAGTCGTCGATGTGTGGGTCGGTGAGAGCGAACTCGTCTGTCGGTTCCAGTTCGACTGGGCGACCGACCCGATACAGCGGCGCTACGACCTGAACAGCGACCGCGACATCGCCAAGGTCGAGCGACTCTGTGAAGCCAACGGCCTGCAGTTCGAGCAGGTCAGTCATCTACAGGGGTCGCTGGTCGAACTCGAATACACCGGTTCCCAGTGGCTGCCGCGGCCAGAGGCTGCCTACACAGACGGTGAAGGATCGGCGGTCGAGACGTTCCGCGCGGAGTGTCGGTTGCTGGTGGCTGAGCTGGCGCAGTCGCCCGCGTTCGTCCGGCGAGGCATCGAACGCGTCCGGGAACTGTCGACGACGCAACTGATTATTGGCATCATCCTCGTCAAAAAAGTCGCCATCATTGCTTTGCTCGCTCACCTTCTGCTGTAGCCGGACGCCTGCCGGCCTGCAGTGTGTAAGTCAGTTCTTGACTCGCCTCAGTCACTCATCGCGGGTCCGGAGTCAGCAGGCGTGTCCACGCGGTCGGTCCCGGCGGTCTCGAACTGTGAGAGTTCGTCGTTAAGAGTGGTGGCGTCGTCGGCGAACCGCTCCACCGAGTCGACCATCCCGGCAACGGTCTGGCCCTGCTGCTTGACCGTCGTGGCCATTTCACGGGCGTCGGTTGCGGTCTCCCCGGCGATGTCGTTGATATCGTCAATTATCCGCACGACTTCCTGTGCGCTGGTCGCCTGCTGGTCGGTCGCTCGGTCGATTTCCTGAATGCCGCCGTTGACATCGACGGTGGCGTCGACCACATCTTCGAGCGTGGTAATAGTCTCGGAGATGGTGTTGCTGCCGCGGTCGACAGCATCTTCCATCGTCTCCATGGCGTCGACGGACGTGCCGACTTGGGACCGCAGCGAGCCGATGAGGTCTTCCACGTCGCCGGTGGCGTTCTGTGTCTCGGTCGCAAGCTGTTTGATTTCGTCCGCGACGACGGCAAAGCCCGAACCCGCTTGGCCGGCACGAGCGGCTTCGATGGACGCGTTCAGCGCGAGCATATTCGTTTCCTCGGCGATGCCGTCGATGACTTCGACGATCTCGGCCATGTCCTCGGCGATGTCGTCTAGTTGCTGGACCTCGCTTGCGGCGTTCGTCGAGTGATGGCGGATCTCGTCGACGGCACTCTGGGCTTCCGACGAGGACCGCTGTGCGTCTCGGCCGAGATTCGCAGCAGTGTTGCTCTGGTCGGCGATTTCGGCCACGGACGACGCCATTTCCTCGACGGTCGCCGAGAGGTCGCTGAGTTCGCTCGCTGCGTCGTCTAGTTGCTGGCGCTGGGTTTCTGCCCCGTCGGCGATGTCGGATGCGGTGTCGGCCACGGACTGTGTCTCAGCACGGACCTGCTGCCCGTCGGCCAGGACAGTTTCACTTCCGGTGGCGATACGTGTCGAGGTCGACTGGCCGCTGCCGATAGCAGTCTCCAGATCACTCAGAGTCTCATTGATCGCGGTCCCGACGGCGGCCATAGCGTCGCTCATGCTGTCGGTGTCAACACGGGCAGTCAGGTCGCCGGCGGCCGCGTCGTCGAGCGCCGTCCGGTACTGTGTCGCTTTCAGTTCGAGGTGGCTGCTCAGCGCCTCCATCTCGCTTCGCTCGGCTTCTGCGGTTTCACGGGCTTCTTCGGCCGCTTCGCGGGCCTCCTCGGCACGCTCCTGAGCTTCGTTTGCTTCCTGAATGTTCCGGCCGAGTGAGGCCGCCGCCCGTTCGAGTTTCGTGTATGCGTCTCCGACCTCGTCAATCCGGTCGACGCCGAAGTCGATGTCGTACTGGCCGTTGTCGACTGCCGTCGCCTTTCGATTAATTTCGATTATCGCGCGGTACATCTCACAGTAGCCCAGAAATCCGGTCACAGCGACGACGAACCCGATGAACACTGCGGCGGCTGTCACAGAGGAAAACAGCACGATAGCTAGTGCCGGTGCGCCCACAATCGACATCGCTGCCAGCAGGAAGACACGGGCGCTGAACGTCCGCCGGAGTGGCGTCGGCAGGTGCGGTTCGATTGTCATGGGCACAGTGCCGACCGCAAGCATGAGCCGGCCAAGTGCGCCCGTCGAATCATCCGTCGTCATCGAAACCACCTCAAAACAGATGACGAGCAAACGACAAAAATAGGCCTTTTCGGGTGCATGTGTTCCGTTCTCTCCGACGTATAAAAAGCCGCACCCTCAGAGTATCAGCGGTGAATCTCCCAGTGTTAGTTCGTTGTCGTGATTTCGACCACGTCGCGGTGGTCGAGTTCGGTGTCAGCGCCGATCTGGCGTTCGGTTCGCACGTCGTGCGCATGGAGGAATCCGTCGCCGATGTCGGTGTGCAGGAAGTACGCGAAGTCCTCTGCAGTCGACCCGTCTGGGAGGACGAAACAGTCCTGCAGGAAGGTCCCGTCCTCCTGGGGCTTGCGAGCGCCGGGGAACACCGCGATAGCTCCCAGTTCCTCGAACAGCGCGGTTTCGAGGGCCTGTTGGACGCCCGTCCCGCCGAACTCGGTCACGAACTCCCGAATCTGTTCCAGCCCCGCGGCCTTCTCCTCTGGTAGGTCCGCCGTCACGGTAAACTCTTCGTCGCCCGGCCGGTAGTCGAGTACGCCCTGCTCGTTGCCGTTTTTCAGGGCCTTCTCCGCGTGGGCCGAGACCGGGACGAACGTCAGGTGCTCGTACTCGGGGTCCTCGGTGACGGTTTCCCAGTTCGCCTGGGCTTCCGGGGTGTCCATCTTGTTCGCCGCGATGAGCATCGGCTTGGTCCGGATGCGAATCTCGCGGGCCAGAGCCTCCTTGTCCGCGTCGTCCCAGGTGTCGGGGTCCAGTTCCAGGTCCAAGGCGAGCACGACCTGCTTGATCTCGTCGGCGTTGATCTTGAACGCTGACATCTGCTCGGCGAGGTCGTCCTCGATGGCCTTGTCCTCGCCGTGGTAGCCCGAGCGGTAGCGCTCGATGCCTTTCTCAAGAATATCGAGATACCACATGTCCAGCTCGTCTTCGAGGAAGTCAATGTCCTCGCGCGGGTCGTGGTCCTCAGTGGGTTCACCCTCCAGGTCCGTCTCGCCGGTGAAATCGACGACGTGGACGAGCACGTCGGCCTCGTTGAGGTCTGTGAGGAACTGATTCCCCAGCCCCTTCCCTTCGTGTGCGCCGGGAACGAGGCCGGCCACGTCGACAAGCTTCGTCGGGACGAACCGGACGCCGTCGGTGCAGTAGCCGTGGTTGGGCGTGCAGGTGTGGTCGAACTCCGGGGCCGCACAGTTGACGCGGACGTAGGCTTCGCCCATCGACGGGTCGATTGTCGTGAACGGGTACGCGCCCTCGGGCACGTCGTTCATCGTCGCCGCATTGAAGAACGTGGACTTGCCGACGGAGGGCTTGCCGACGAGTCCGATCTTGTAGCTCATTGCACCGACGAAGCGGTTTCAGCGGCTTAAACGCTGTTACACGAGCGACGAGAGCGTGTGAGTCACACGCAACGGGTGGGAAATTACACTGTCCGCTCGTACACGTTCACGGGGTGTTCCTGGCCGCCGAACTCGGCCGTCCGCTCGCCGATCTTCTCGAAGTGGGTCCGGTAGAACCCGTTGCCGACTTCGTTCTCGGCCAGCACCTCGTCGCGTATCTTCCGCACGGAGAGGTCCCGCAAGTGGCCCTCGCCCCGGCGAAGTAGTTCGGTCCCGATACCCTCGCCCCAGTAGTCCGGGTGGACGTACAGGTCGAGGTCGCCGAACCCGGTCGCGTCTGTCATCCCACAGCTCATGTACGCCACTACGTCGTCGTCGGCCGTCGAGACGAACAGTCCGACCTCGTCGAGTTCTATCATCCGTTCTAGTACCGGCGGCGCGTACCCCTCCCTGAGGTGGTCGTTTACCGTCTCCGCCCCGAGGATATCGTCGTACACCGCGTGCCACGCGGCCCGTGCGACCCGACGGATATCTGCGATATCCACCGATTCGGCCGGTCGGATGGCTGTCTGGAACGACATATGTGAACATCCAGCGTGAACCCTCATAGAACTGTGGTCTGGCTGACACCGTCCGGTATCCGCCGTGGTCCGCTTCGCCTGAGATAATAGGGCAACTCTTATGTACACTTCTGTACGTTAGTGTTCAGTAATGGACGACAGTGAGGAGATAGACCCAGCGGTTCAGTCGATTCTCGACGCGGCGCGGGAGCGCGGTGGCGGCGGCGACAGGGTGTCGGTGTCGCCCCGGTCGCTGTCGGACGCCTTCGACGCGGTGGCGGCCGACGGACGGACGCCGGTCATCGCCGAAATCAAGCCCACGAGTCCGACCGCGGACGGCGAGCGGACTGACGACCCGGTCGACCTCGCCCGCCAGATGGTTGAGGGCGGCGCGGCGGCGCTCTCGGTGCTGACGGAACCAGACCACTTCGGCGGGTCGGCGGCGGCGCTCGAACGGGTTCGCGATGCCGTCGACGTGCCCGTTCTGCGAAAGGATTTCATTCTCCACGAGGACCAGCTGGACGTCGTCGAGGCGGATGTCGTCCTGCTCATCGTCCGCTTTCTCGAAGCCGACGGGACGGACGACCTCGCGGACCTCCTCACGGCCGCACGCGAGCGGGGCTTCCAGGTCCTCGTGGAGGCCCACACCCCGGCGGAGGTCGAGACGGCGCTGGAAGCGGGCGCGGACATCATCGGCGTCAACAACCGCGACCTCGCCGAACTCGACGTGGACCTCGGAACGTTCGAGTCCGTCGCGCCAGACGTCCCGGAGGGCGTCACACTCATTGCTGAAAGTGGCATACAGACAGCAGACGACGTCACACGGATGTGCGATGCCGGTGCGGACGCCCTGCTAATCGGCTCGGCGATCATGGACCACGACGCGGCGACGGACGTGGAAGCGAACACGCGGCGACTGACACGCGCGGACACTGATGCAGTTGAGACGACACCTACAGACACATGAGCACTGACGACGCATACGACCCCAAGTTCGGTGAGTACGGTGGACAGTACGTGCCCGAGGCACTGATGCCAGCTATCGAAGAGCTGACCGACGCCTACCAGCGGTACGTGCTGGAAAACGAGGACGGCTTCATGGACGAGTTCCGGGAGCGGCTGGCCGACTTCGGCGGCCGACCGACGCCGCTCCAGTACGCGGACCAGCTTTCTGCCCGGTACGATACCGACGTGTATCTCAAGCGCGAGGACCTGCTCCACGGCGGCGCACACAAGCTCAACAACGCGCTCGGGCAGGTCCTGCTGGCGAAGTACATGGGCAAGGAGCGCATCATTGCCGAGACCGGCGCGGGCCAGCACGGCACGGCGACGGCGATGGCGGCGGCCCACCTCGACATGCCCTGCGAAATCTACATGGGCGAGACTGACATCGCGCGCCAGCGTCCCAACGTCTTCCGCATGCGCATCAACGGCTCCGAGGTCAACCCTGTCACGGTCGGCCGCGGCACGCTGAAAGAGGCCATCTCCGAGACGATGCGCGACTGGGCGACCACCGTCGAGAACACCCACTACGTCATCGGGAGTATCGTCGGCCCGCACCCGTTCCCGAAGATGGTCCGGGACTTTCAGGCGGTCATCTCTGAGGAGGCCCGCGAGCAGGTTATCGAGAAGACCGGCGGGCTGCCCGATTCGGTCCTCGCCTGCGCTGGCGGCGGCTCGAACACCATGGGCACCTTCGCCCACTTTGTTGATAATACCGACGTCGACCTCTACGCCGTCGAAGCTGGCGGCTCCTCGCTCCAGGTCGACGAGGAGGAGGGCGTTGCGCCCAACTCCGCCACTCTCTCGACCGGCGACGAGGGCGTCCTCCACGGCGCGCGCACGAAGCTCCTACAGGACTCTGATGGCCAGATCATGGAGTCTCACTCCGTTTCGTCGGGGCTCGACTACGCCGGTGTCGGCCCGGAACTGGCCCACCTCGTCGACGAAGACCGCGTCACGCCGGTCAACGTCGACGACGACATCGCGCTAGAGGCGTTCCACCGCCTCTCCCAGGACGAGGGTATCATCCCGGCTCTGGAGACGGCCCACGCCTTCGGCTATCTTGAAGAGCACCACGACGAAGTCGGTGACTCTGTCATCATCAACGTCTCCGGCCGTGGCGACAAGGACCTCGAAATAGCCATCGAAGAGACCGCGAAGCGCGACCTCGATATCGCGCCGGACATGTCTATCTTCGAGCGCGTCGGCGGAGGTGGCCTCTGATGGGTCTTGAACGCGCCTTCGCCGACGAGCCCGCCTTCGTTCCCTACCTCGCGGCCGGCGACCCGAGTTACGAGGCGTCGCTAGAGTACGTCGAGGCGCTGGCTCGCGGCGGTGCAGACGTCATCGAACTCGGCCTGCCGTTCTCCGAGCCCATCGCGGAGGGCAAGACCATCCAGAACGCTATCGTCCGCGCGCTGGAAGCCGGGATGACGCCCGACCGCTTCTTCGAGTTCGTCGAAGACCTCGATGTGGACGTACCGCTCGTCTGTATGACCTACTATAACCTCATCTATCAGTATGGCGAGAGCGAGGGGCCGCGCCCCTTCGTCGAGAAGGCCGCCGCGGTGGGCATTGAGGGGCTCGTCGTCCCGGACCTCCCTGGGGAGGAAGCCGGCCCGCTCCGGACGGCCTGCGACGAGTTCGGGCTCGATCTGGTGTTCATCGTCGCGCCGACGACGAGAGGCGACCGGCTCGAACGGATGCTCGAACAGGTGTCGGGCTACGTCTACGTCCAGGCACGTCTGGGCGTCACTGGCGCACGAGAGAACGTGGACGATGCCACCGAGGAGTCGCTGGCTCGCCTCTCAGACTGGAACGTGCCAAAGGCCGTCGGGTTCGGCATCAAGACCGGCGACCACGCCGAGCGAATCGTGTCTGCCGGCGCTGACGGCGTCATCGTCGGCTCCGCGCTGGTGGATATTGTCGCCGAGGGCCACGAAAACGGCGATGCTGTCGGTGCGGTAGCCGACCGGCTCGAGGCGAAGGCTCGCGAACTCAAAGAAGGTGCGCTCCGGGGCGGACCAGAACAACCGCAACCGGAACGCACATAATCGTACTTGCCACACTGTCTCATATCATGACTGCAGGAAAACGCGCACGACTCGAACGCATCGGGACAGACGACACATACGTCATCATCCCGATGGACCACGGCATCACGATGGGGGCGGTAAAGGGCCTCAAAGACATCGAATCGACGATTGACGCGGTTACCAGCGGCGGCGCAGACGCCGTCCTTACCCAGCGTGGCATCGCCGGACGGGTCCACCCCAACAAGAACGACGCGGGCTATATCACCCATCTCAACGGCTCTACTACTATCGGCCCGGACGAGCAGGACAAGCGGACCACGGGAACGGTGGAAGACGCCATCCGCGCCGGGGCCGACGCCGTCTCGTTCCACATCAACGTCGGCAGCCAGTACGAACCCGAACAGATCGAGGAACTCTCCGAACTAACGACCGAAGCCAGCCAGTACGGCCTGCCGGTACTGGCGATGGCCTACGCCCGTGGCCCTGACATCGACGCCGAGAACGAGGACTACAACCAGTCCGTTGGCCACGCCGTCCGACTGGCCGAGGAACTGGGCGCGGACATCGTCAAGACCGGCTACACCGGCTCTGCCGAGACGTTCCAGCACGTCGTCGAGTCCACGTCACTGCCGGTGGTCATCGCCGGCGGCTCGAAGGGCACCGACGAGGAGACCGTCCGGATGGTCCGGGGAACGATGGATGCCGGGGCCGCCGGCGTCTCGATGGGCCGCTCTATTTTCCAGCACGACGAACCGGAGAAAATCGCTCGCGCCGTCTCCGCTGTCGTTCACGACGACGCCACCACCGAAGAGGCGCTCCGCGAGGCCGGACTGGCCGTCGAGGCCTAAAAGCCAAACAGCGACCGCATTCGCGAACCGAGACCGTCTCCGTCGCTGGCATCCGCGTCGCGCTCGCTTGGCGTGTCCGACGGCGAGTCACTGGGTTCTTCTTCCGGTGTGTCGGCACCTCGTGACACACCGCCGTCTCGCTCTACCTCGTCAGCATCCTGTTCTGGCCCGTCCATCGGTGCTGGTTCGCTCTCCACCAGCTCAGTCCCGTCGATTACCGGGGTCGTTTCGGCTCCGTCTTCGGTGTCCGTCTCCGAAGCGGCTGGGTTATCGAGGTCGCTCAGCTCGGCCCCGTCGTCTGCCGCTGGCTCGTCCTCTCTGTACTGCTCGGCTGGCGCTGGACCGATCAGACAGCTGTCGTCCCTGATTGCGTCCGATGGGGGGACTGTCTTGCCGCCGTCGGTTGTCCCGAGGCTGTGGCTCTGTGGTGGCTGCTCCGTTGGCCGGGCCTTCGGTTCTAGGTCGTCCGAGTCAGTGGACTCCTTCAGAGCGCCTGCGTTTGTGGTGTCGGTCGACGCCTTCTCGGTGTCGACGAGCTGTTCGGATATCCGCTCGTAGGCAATCGCGGCACCGCTGTTGGGCGCGTTCCTGACGACGGGCGTGCCACTGTCCTGTGAATGTGGGACGGCGTCGTCTTCCGGCACGTGGCCGAGCAGTTCGACGTTGAGAAACGTCGCGATTTCATCGGCACCCGGCGACGCGCCTGTCCCAGACTTCGTGAGGATCAGGCCTCGAACCGGCGCATCGACCCGCTCTGCGAGTTCTTTGGTGTTCGAGACGTTCCGTATTGATGCCACTCGCGGTGTCGACACGAGCAACACGTCGTCGGCGAGTTTGAGCGGCTGAATCGTCTCTTCGCTCAGTCCCGCCGGGGTGTCCAACAGGACGATGTCGTGGTGCCACCTGAGGGTTTCGACGATACCGGGCAGCCGGTCGAGGTCGGTGTCCGCGTACCCTTCAAGTGTGGTCCCGCTCGGCACGATTGACAGGTTCACGTCGGTTTCGTACATCGCGTCCGTGACCGACGCGTCGCCGGCGAGCACGTCGTGAAACGTCGCGTGCTTGTCAGTGTCGATGCCGACATCGAGAAAATCGACGAGGTTCGCCATCGCCAGGTCCATCTCCACGACAACGGTCGAGTAGCCGGCCCTCGCCAGCAGTGTACCGAGGTTGATGCTGGACGTCGTCTTTCCGACCCCCCCTTTCGCCCCGGCAATCGTGTAGACGTGGTTAGTAACCATCTGTAGCTGGACCGTATTTTGTAGTTACTTTATTAGTAAAGCTTATTGATAAGTTTACTGGCTAACAATTAATTACGATAATCGGATGTAGATAAATAACAAGTGTCGTATTTCTTCTGGTTCTAATTCCAGGAACCCACCCGAATCGCCTGTCGTACCCATTTCTCTTCTCTGTTCACCACTCGACAGACCCACCCGGGTTCCGCCACGTTCAAGCCTCGCCGTTGCGGACGTGGGCGTATGACTCGAAGCGTCTGGCTCAAAGCCGACAGCGAGGTCGGCGACTGGGAGACACGGAAACGCCGGATAACCGCTGGTATCGAGGCCGGCGTCGACTGGGTACTGGTCGACGAGGACGATGTCGAACGCGTCTCGGAACTCGGCGAAATAAACATCGCTGCGTTCACCAACGGCGATGTCCACGTAATGGAGGCCGAGGCAGCGGACTCAAAGGCCGACGCCACCATCGTCGGGAAAGACGGAGAGGGCGACGGCACGGTCGACCTCCCGTCCGACTTCTCCGGGTCCGCGGACCTCTCGACGCTCCGGCAGAACGGAGCCGCTCCCGACGGCGGCTACGTCCGCATCTTCGACGAGGACTACGAGGCCTTCGCCGAGGCGGTCGCCGCCGAAGCCGACTTCACCATTGTCATCGGCGAGAACTGGCAGATTATTCCACTCGAAAACCTCATCGCCCGCGTCGGCGAGGAGACGGACCTCATCGCCGGCGTCCGGACCGCCGAAGACGCCCGAACGGCCTACGAGACGCTGGAACTGGGTGCCGACGGCGTCCTGCTAGATACCGACGACGTCGACGAAATCCGCAAGACGGTGGAGGTCCGCGACGAGATGGGACGGGAATCGCTCGACCTAGAGTACGCCGAGGTCACCGCCATCGAGCAGACCGGCTCCGCTGACCGCGTCTGTATCGACACGGGCAGCCTGATGGAACACGACGAGGGGATGCTCGTCGGGTCGATGGCTCGCGGACTCTTCTTCGTTCACGCAGAGACGGCAGAATCACCGTACGTCGCTTCCCGGCCGTTCCGGGTCAACGCCGGCGCGGTCCACGCCTACGTCCGGACGCCTGACGGCGGGACGAAATATCTCTCGGAACTCCAGTCCGGCGATGAGGTCCAGATAGTCGACGCGAACGGTCGGACCCGCGAGGCTATCGTCGGCCGCGCGAAAATCGAGAAGCGCCCGATGTTCCGCGTGCAGGCCGAAACCAAGGACGGTGACCGTATCGAGACGCTGCTCCAGAACGCCGAGACAATAAAGGTCCACACCCAGAACGGCCGAACCGCCGTCACGGACCTCGAACCCGGCGACGAAATTCTCATTCACCACGAGGATACGGCGACGCACTTCGGCGAACGGATCGAAGAGAGCATCATCGAAAAGTAAGCCGACCCCATTCGGGGCTGACCGCAGCCGTCGGGCTACTGCTGGTCCGCCTCGAGCGGGTCCAGTTGCGTCGTACACCAGTGACAGAAGTCGATGTCTTCGTCGAGTTCCTTGCCGCAGTTCGGGCACGTTGTGCCGGCTTCGACTTCCGTGGCCTGATTTTCGTTGACCGCGACCCAGTAGGCGTCGACGACGTTGAGCGTCGTAATCACAACCGAGCCGATTGTCACTTCGGTGGGTCTGGACTGATACGACGACGAGATAGCCTCTACGCTTAGCTGGGTGACAGGGTCGATAGCGCCAGTGACGACGAACACCACCGACAGCATGAACAGTAACCCGAGCCACAGCAGTCCCCGCACCCACTTACGGAGGTAGAAATGTCCCAACCCGGGGAAGATGAACGCAAGCACCACGGCCAGCAACGGCCGCTTGCGTCCTTTGCCAGTCATACTCAGCGAGTCTATCTCGCATACCCCTATATCTTCCGAAGGATCCCTGTCCGGACGAAAGCCCCGTACAGGCGGCTCCCCCATCAGCCGTCGCTCTGTAGCTGTCTGACCAGCGTCCGGAGCGTTGCGAGGTCGTACTGACCCGGCGCGGTCGCGTCAGCGGGATCAACCGGTGCATAGCCGATGCGGGAGCCGTACAGCGGGGCAACGGCCCGGGAGTGGCGACCGGCCGACCCCATGCACATCGTGGCGACCTGTTTGCCCGCGGTGGTCAGCGCTCGGGTCGCCCCGAGCATCGCCAACACGTCGTCGGGCGACTGGGCTGTGCTGGCCATCTTCCCCACGTCGCCCTGAGCGCAGGCCCGTTCGAGCCGACTTACAATCGCCTCACGGGCAGGTGTGGACTCGAAGTTGTGCGTCGAGACGACCACGGACGCATCGCGGTCGCGGGCAGCGTCGGCGACGCGGCCAGCGTTGTGGTCGCCGGCTCCCTCCAGCGCTGCGAGTTCGAGGTCGACGGCCCTCACAGCGTCGTGTTCGAGCGCAGCTTCGAGTGTATCGAGGCGGCCTGCGGTATCAGCGGCCTCGCCACCCTCCCACGTCGGTCGGTTCGTGACGAGTATCGGGAGATCGCCGTCGTAGGCGTCCAACTGTGCCAGCGGCTCGTCGGCGAAATCCATCCGTAACTCCAGCCCGTCGGCGTCGGCGCGAGCGGCCGGCTCCACCCCGAGGTCGTCGGTGGCAGCGAGCAGGGTGAACGACTCGAAGTCCATGGGTCGGCTTGGACGGAGTCACACAAAAAGGCGTGCTTACTCGACCCGCTCGTGGACAGCCCGAAAGCCGTCATCGGTCGCTGTGACTGAGTCAACCGCGTAGAACTGGATCCGTTTTTCCTGTTTCGTGTTGACGACGAAGTCGTACTGCTCGGCCTCGTAGCCCGGTTCCTTGCCGTCGGCGCGCCGTTGCTCTACCCACGAGCGGTGGTCGGCGAGGCGCTCCTGAGCGATGGTTCGGGAGCGCTCCGGAGCGGTGGCAACCCGATCTTCCAGCGTCGACAGCAGGTCCGGGTCGCGGTCCACGCCCACCGAATTGCGGCCGGCGACCATCGCCGCCAGCGTCGTCGTCCCGGTGCCGAGAAACGGGTCGAGCACGGTGTCGCCGTACACCGAGAACATCGAGATGAGCCGATAGGGCACCGTCAGCGGGAAGGCTCCCGAGCGGTCCCGGAGCCCGTCGTCGAGGTCCTGCGTCTCGCCGGGCAGTTCCCAGAGGTCGGAGAACCACTCGTTGCGCTCCTCCCAGAAGTAGGCGCTCTCGTAGCGGCGGTCTGCGCCCGGTTCGAGGCGGCGGCGCTCCCCGTTGCGGAACACAAGGATGTGTTCGTGTTCGAGCGTCGGATAGGCGTTGGGCGGCACCATCCCCGAACCCATGAACTTCGCGCCGCTGTTGGTTGGTTTCCGCCACAGAATATCGGGCAGCGCCCGCAGGCCGTGGTCGGTCAGTCGGTCGGTTATCTCCGCGTGGTTGGGATAGGAGCGAAAGCCGTCCGCCATTGATCGCGTCGCGTCCCCGACGTTGATGCAGGCGATGCCGCCGGGGACCAGCACGCGCTCTATCTCAGCCCACACCGCATCGAGCACGTCGTGCATCAGGATAAACGCCCGGTCGCCGTCCCCGCGGTCCAGCGCCGCCCCGATGTCGGGGTCTAACTCTGTGAAGATGTCGTCCCACATCTCTATCATCGGATAGGGCGGGGACGTGACCACCAGTTCGACGCTGTCGTCGGGGCAGTTGAGCGTGCGGGCGTCACCGGTTCGAACCCGGTGTGTCGTCTCCATACCGGTCCCAGCGGGCGGGCCGACTCTAGTCTTGCGGTTATCGGTCGGTGAGTCTGCTCGCTGAGCGGTCGATACTAAAAAACGCTCTCCGACGCTCCCCTGTGACACCTGAACGGGTTACGCGACGGGCAGGTCCTGCTCGGCTTCCAGCAGCTCGTGGTAGCGGTTGCGGATGGTGACCTCGGAGATGTCGGCGACCTCGGAGACGGCGGCTTGCGTCGTCTTCTCGTTGGTCAGCAGTGCGGCGGCGTAGACGGCGGCGGCGGCGAGGCCGACCGGCGACTTCCCGGAGTGGACGCCCTGTTCCTTGGCGTTCTGGAGGAGCTGACGGGCGCGGTGTTCGGCCTCGTCGGACAGTTCCAGCGAGGAGGCAAAGCGCGGGACGTAGCTCTCGGGGTCGGCAGGACGGACTTCGAGCGAGAGTTCGCGGACGACGTAGCGGTAGGTCCGCGCGATTTCGCTTTTCTCGACCCGGGAGACCTCCGTGATCTCGTCGAGCGAGCGCGGGACACCGGCCTGGCGCGCGGCGGCGTAGACGGACGCCGTCGAGACACCTTCGATGGAGCGGCCGGGCAGGAGGTCCTCGTCCAGCGCGCGGCGGTAGATGACGCTGGCCGTCTCGCGGACGTTTTCCGGGAGTCCGAGTGCCGAAGCCATCCGGTCAATCTCACCGAGGGCCTGCTTGAGGTTGCGTTCCTTGGAGTCCCGCGTTCTAAAGCGCTCGTTCCACTTGCGCAGGCGCTGCATCTTCTGGCGCTGTTTACCCGACAGAGAGTTACCGTAAGCGTCCTTGTCGCGCCAGTCGATATTGGTCGAGAGGCCCTTGTCGTGCATCATGTTCGTCGTCGGTGCGCCGACGCGGGACTTCTCGTCTTTCTCGCTGGAGTCGAACGCGCGCCACTCGGGGCCGCGGTCGATCTCGTCAGACTCGACGACAAGGCCACAATCCTCACAGACTGTTTCGCCGTGTTCGTCGTCGATAACGAGCGAGCCACTGCACTCCGGGCACGCCGTGCTCTCTGATTCCGTCGACTCCGTCGTCTGTTCTTCACGTTGCTGTCGTGTCCGTGTGTGTTCACTCATTGGTTGCGAAGGCGGGTGCTCACCGGGTGGGAGACATCACAGAACCCGGAGGCAGTCGGTAACACTGTATTCGAACGAAAGTCATTAAAACATTCCGGTATTGTCATCGAGACCACCGATACACGTCACGAAACCCACGTTTGTGCATCAGTCGCATGACCATTCATATAATAGCTGTCGGGTATTTTCGGGGTCAGTTCCCACAACCCGGTTATAATTGCGTACAATAAGTAGCGCCACCCCTTCGTTGTCACTGCCTACTGAAATGTTTCGACGACAGCGGGCAGACACCCCTCCCCGGGCTCGTAATAGGAATTGTGGTCGGCAACGGCCGCCGTGACATCGTAATCGGTGTAATTCCCGGGAGCGTCTTCGGGACTCTGGACACCCTTTTCACCGACTGCTTCCGTCCACTCCGCAGCACTGAATGCAGTCCCCAGCACCACGTCGTCGTCCTTGTGGAAGTTGTCGAAAGACGCGGTGGCGTACTTGATGGACTCGCCGTATGTCTCATCGACCTCAACGACGGAGTCACCGATAGCGCCCCCCAGTAGAGCTACCGACTCGACTGCATCTTCGCGTTCACGCTCGTGGAGCGACGCCATCGTTTCCACAGCCACTTTCGCACCGAGTGAATGGCCGAGTATCCGGACTGGTAGCCCACCGCTGTCGTTGTGGTCGACAACCCACTGCGCGAGCTTCGGACCGTTCTGTTCGGCGATGGCGACCCCTTCGCTCCAGCCAATGCCGTCGCCCATATCGGCATCCCAGGTGAACCCCACGGTGAACTGGTCGTACTCGTTCGCTTCAAGCCCGATCTGACAGGTGTAGGCGGCGTCTCTGGCATCCGTCTCCCCGAGGCTCCAGCCATGGACGAAGATGACGAGTTCCGTATCGTCGTTAGTCCGGTTAGACTGCCAGTCCCCGACTGTTTCGTACTCTGTCTCTGTATATTTGGCCTTCAGTTTACCGTCGTCAGTGAACTGCTCACGTGTCGAAACGAGCGGGAACTCCGCTGGAGCCGTGTACTCTCCGTCATCACCGCCGAGCTTGCCCCCTCGCACAGAGCCACTCGTACCGAGTGCTGCCATCGATGCCACGGCACCAGTCGAGGCTCTGAGGAAACTGCGTCGCGTTTGCCCGTCCAGTTCGCTCGATTGTATGCTACGTTGAAGCATAGCAAAATCGCGTAGCTTTCCACTTTATATAACATTAACTATTATGATTAACATTGTTAGTAAAGGTTCCCTTATTTGTAATATTAATAAAGAAGGGAACCGCCTGAGGACTGCTAGCTGGACGCGAAGTCTCAGTGGGGCGTTGTTGTATCGGCCCGAGTGTTGCCAGCGCAATCCCAGTCGAGTGGGGTGCTGTTGCAGGACGCGGCGGCACTGCGATCAGTCGTTCGTTTCCGGTTCGATAGCGTCCGTCGACTGGGACTCCTCGACGGCTGTGGTCAACGAGACGTTGAGCCAGGCCATAGACACGACGCCGCCGATGATGGTGACGATGTTCTTGACCGCGTGGTCGACGATAGCGACACCGATGGCCGCGGCGACGCCGACCGGTGTTAGCGACGCGACGATGACGGTGAACGCACCCTCGTAAAGACCGACCCCGCCGGGCGTCAGCGGCAGAACCTTGGCGAGGTTCCCAACGCTGACCGCGAAGAAGCCAACGGCAACCAGTGACGGCGTCAGGCTGTAGCCGAAGGCCGCAAAAACGATTAGAGCCGTTATCACGTCGAACGTCCAGATCAGGAGACTTCCGATGCCGACACGAGTGAACGCTGACCCATCAGCGGCCACCGTCTGTACGTCACCGACGAACCCCTCGATAATGCCGGCAACGTAATCAGCATAGGAGTCACCGCTCAGTCGCTCGATGACGGCCCGAACGAGGTTGCGGTCGCTCCGCGCACTGGCGACAATAGCCACCACGGCTCCGATTGCTACAAGGCCAACACCACCAGCTACGGCCACGGCAGTCCGTCCGCTGCTGGCTGCGTCGCCGCCGACTGTATCGCCCGTCAGCGCCGTCAGCAACTGTTCGGCCGACCCCGTTACAGCCAGCCCGATCATGACGACACCAGCAAGTAACGTTATCGTCAGCAGATCAAACACCCGCTCGACGGCCAGCGACGCGAACCCGGACGGGTACGGAATCGAACGACGCGCTTTGATAACATACGCTCGGACCGCGTCACCGGCTCGCGCCGGGAACACAAGGTTCCCGGTCTGGCTGATGAATACCGCCCCCGTCAGGAAGCGCCACCGCTCCCGATACCCCATCGAGACGAGGATGTCCCGGTAGCGGATGCCCCGGAGCGGCCACGAGACGGCGTAGACGACGGCGCTCAGCGCGACGATTTCGGGCGCTGCCCCGGCCATCTCCGCGAGGACGCGGTCGGGGTCGAGGTACTGCGTCATCAACAGGAGGGCGACGACGACGAGCAGCGTCCCCGCGCCCAGCGACACCTCACGGGTAATCCGGGGGCTGACCGACAGCTCCCAGAACGTCCGGAGAATCTGGCTGCCCATGCCGAACACGTCCCGGACGATGTCGACCTTCGAGTCGCCCTTGGGCGTCCAGTCGACGGGGAACTCCTTCACCTGGTAGCCGTTGCGCTGGGCCTTCACGAGCAGTTCCGTGTCCCAGAACCAGTGTTCGTCTTGGACGAGGGGCAACAGCGTCTCCAGCGCCCCCCGGTCGAAGGCCTTGAAGCCACACTGGTGGTCCCTGATGTCCGACCGGAGGAGCGTCCGGACGAGCGTGTTGTAGCCGAAGCTCGGAACCCCCCGCTTGGCAGGTCTGTCGGCGCGGTTCTCGGGCATCCAGCGCGACCCCGTCGCCACGTCGTAGCCGTCGACGCGGACGGCGTCGACGAGTTCTTGGAGGTGCCCCATGTCCGTCGCCAGGTCGGTGTCGAAATACACCAGCGTGTCGCCGTCGGCCCGCTCGAAGGCGTACTCCAACGCGCCCCCGCGGCCGAGCCGCTCGTCGCTGTGGACGTGTCGGACCCGGCTGTCCTCGTCTGCGAGCCGCGCCGCTATCTCCGGCGTGCGGTCCGAGCACCCGTCCTCCGCGACGATGACCTCGAACGCGTCTTCGGGGAGAAACGAGGCGAGCGTCCCGACCGTCGTCGAGACTGTGCTCTCGATGGTGTCTTCCTCGTTGTAGGCGGGGAGAACGACGCTCACCTCGACCGCAGTCATACGCTCTTGGTCATCCCCGGAATGAAAAGTACTTTCCGTTCGTTACGCTCCCGGGACGGGAACGGCAGTTAGTCAGCGCCTTCCCCAGACTGGGTAGTCGCGAACCGCTCGATGGACGCGACGTCGATGTCTCCGACCGACTCGTAGGGTCTGTTTACCACCACGTCGCCGGCGGTGCTGCGGCCGATGCCGGGAATCGCGGTGAGTTCGTCCATCGACGCGCTGTTGAGGTCCAGCGGGTAGGGGACCCCGGTGACCGATCGGTAGCCGTGGTCCGTGACCGCGATGTCGACGACGCTGCCGAGTTCGCGCTCGCCCGGGATGCCCACGAGAAGCGGGTAGGTCCCCAGTTGCCGGCCGAAGGTCTTGCCGTCCTGGTGGTACTCTAGGTGTACGTCGGGCAGGACGGTCCCCGGCGGCGCGACCCGCTGGAGCATCGGGTTATCGATGGTCTCTCGGACCTCGCGCTTGTACTGTTTGAACAGTTGCTTGTGGTCCTTCGCGATGTCCGCGCCGGTGTCGGCCATGTCGGTCCCCTCGAAGGCCATCACCTGGCGGATGTTCACCCGCCGGAGCATCAGCCCCTCGTCGTAGACGCGCTGGAGGAACCGTTTGTTGTGCTCGAAGGTCTCCCGCGTCTCGCCTTTCAGCCCGTGGACGAGGTTGATGCCCGGCAGGAGCTTCGGGAGCCGGCGTGCGGCGTCGTCGCCGAAGTTGGGAGCAGTGTCTCTGTCCCCTCCCGGCCGCCAGCCGGCTACCTCGTTGACGATTTTCACCGCCTCGAAGCACTGGTCGGCGGTGACGTTGAGGTTGTTGTCGCTCATCACGTTCGGGTCGGCCGACTCTAGGCCGAACGCGGCGGTGTCGCCGGGCGTGTTGTGCTCGGCGATGATGCGGATGCCCTCGCGGGCTTTCTCCGGCCACTTGACGACCGTGATGGGGTTCATGTTGTCGAGGTGCAGCGTCTCCAGGTCCGGCGCGACCTCGCGGATGCCGCCGTAGAGCCGCCGCAGGGCGTCGGGATTGGGTGCCTCGCCGTCGCCGCCGTAGGCGAGGATGTCGGCCTGCCGCCCGAGTCGGAAGTGCTTCACGCCGCGGTCCGAGAGGGCGTCGACCTCGTCGACGACGCTCTCGGGCGGCCGGAAGTCCGGGTCGCCGTACATCGGCTCCGTGCAGAAGGAACAGCGGTACGGACAGCCCCGGGACGTCTCCATCTCGCAGATGAGGTAGTCGGGGTGGTTCGGGTGCTGTTCGACGACGAACGCGCCGGCCCGGGCCCAGCGGGTCTCCTCCTCGACCGAGCGGTAGCGGTCGTTGAACCCCTCCAGCCCGGAGTCGACGAGGTCGTACACCGCGGCCTCCACGTCGGCCATCGCCAGGAAGTCGAAATCGAGGTCGTCGCGGGCCGTCTCGCTCGCGCCCTCGTTGGCCTCGCCGACGCCGAAGCGGACCGGGCCGCCCATCAGCGAGGTGCCGTCGGCCGTCCAGGCGAGTTCGCGCACTTCGTCGGGTTCCGCCGGCGTCCCGCCGACGTACTTGCCGGGGACGGTCATGCCGCCGACGTACACCATGAGGTCGGCGGCCTCCACGTCTCGCCAGACTGCGTTATCCTCCCGGAGTTCGTCGATAGTGTGATACGTTATCTGCTCGCGGGGGACGCCGGCGTCGACCAGCGCGCCGGCGGCGTACCGCGGGTACGTCGAGATGTACGGCGGCACCCCGAAGTGTGCGGGCTCGTCGACGTAGCCGTCGACGATGGTCACGTCGAGCGTCTCGGGGTCAGTCATACCCGCCGCTTGACGCTCGACACTCAAAACCGTGTCTGGTCAGCCGTGGCGACATACACGGCCAGGTGCGGGCTCAAGAAAACGTAGTCAGTACTATCGCTACCCCCGGTTGCAAATCACTTTCTCCCAGCCCGCGCCATGGCCTCATATGGAACGGGTCGAATTTACTGTCCGTGGCACGGACGCGAGCACGCTGCCCAGGGCGTTCCATGACATTGATGAGGAGAACCGCGAACTGTATGACGGCAACGGGTTCGTTGTGGCGGTTACGGAGAACCACTATCGCATGGAACTCACTGAGGTACAGGCGACGACCGTGCTGGAGCTAATAGATGAGACGACTTGCGAGGTGACGATCATCGCTGGCGGCGGCGGATACGGATTGACGGCCGATGCGGGTGGCCGTGAATCCGAGGAGGCTCGAAAGATCAGGCGGCGGCTCGAAACGTTCTGTGAGGATCGTGACCTCACTGTCGAACGGATGTAGGCCAGCAGCATTGCCGGAGGGGATGATGCAGTGACAGAATCACCCAGAGGTAGACGAACTCAGTCGTCGGCGACAGCGGACGACGCGACCGAATCAGCCTGCTCGAACCCGTCGTACCGTCCGCCGAACAGCGTTGTCGCAAACAGGAGCAACGGCGAGAGGAACGCGAAGAAGTAGTACGGGGCGTAGGCAAGCGTTCCAACCCCGAAGACCGCAGACATGTAGACGGCACCGGCGTGCCACGGGAAGAGTGCGCCGGTCGGGGTCCCGGCGGATTCGATAGCCTGCGAGAGATCGTCGCTTGTCAGGCCGTACTCGTCGTAGAGGTTCCGGAGCGTGAGCCCGGGCACGACGATGCTCATGTACTGCTGGGCCGAGAAGGCGTTGACAAAGATGGCCGAAATGCCGGTCCCGACGACTAGGCTGCGCTGGCCGCGGACAGCGGTTGCGAGGTGGTGTGCGAGCACAGCGAGGACACCGGTCCGTTCGAGGAGTCCGCCAAGACTGAGGGCCGCGACGACGACGGCAATCGTCCAGGCCGACCCCGAGATACCACCGCTGGCCAGCAGATCGTTCACGAGTGCCGTCCCCGTCTCAGGGGCCGTCCCATCGAGAAAGACAGTCCAGGCGGCAGTGAACGACCGGCCCTGCACGAAGATGGTCGTGAAAGCCCCGGCAAAGACCCCGGCGACGAGCGTCGGGAGTGCCGGGATTCCGTACAGCGCCAGCCCGAAGGTGACAACGAGCGGGATGAGTACCAGCACTGAGAGGTCGTAGCTCCCAGCGAGTGCGCCCTGTATCTCGGCGACACGCCCGGTCGGGATTTCACCGACGGCACGCAGTCCCAGAACAGCGTAGAGCAGGACTGAGAGGCCAAACGCCAGCACAGTCCCGTTGCGCATCGCCCGGATGTGGTCATAGAGGTCGGTGTTCGTCACGGCGGCCGCGAGGTTCGTCGTGTCCGAGAGGGGAGACTGTTTGTCGCCCGCGTAGGCACCCGAGAGGATGGCACCAGCGGTCATCGGGGTCGGCACACCCAGACCGGAGCCGATGCCGATGAAGGCCACGCCGAGGGTACCGGCCGTCGTCCACGACGACCCGATGGAAAACGCGACGACCATCGCAAGCAGCGCTGTCGCCGGCAGGAACACGTCCGGTGTCAGTATCGAGAGGCCGTAGTACATCAGCCCGGGGATGGTCCCCGCGCTCACCCACGTCGCGATGAGGCCGTAGATGATGAACAGGATGAGAATCGCCTGCAGTCCCATCAGCAGACTGTCCGCGAGCCCTTCGTAGAGGTCGTCCCACGAGTAGCCAAGCCAGTATTTGCCGACTGCACCAGTCAGTACAATGCTCCAGAGCAGCGGCCCGTGTGGGGCCAGCTTCAGATATCCCGATCCGATGCCGAGGAACAGGACGACACCGAGTACAGGGACTAGCGCCTGAAGGACCCCCGGCCGGCGCTCCGACGGGATGTCCTCGTACGTCAGCGGTTCGAGAGTGAGTGATGTCACGCTTACGCCGACCTAATAACTGATATGTATTAAAAAGAGCGATAATATCTCTGTAGTGCATATGAGAAAGTATCTCTTTCAGGGGTGTTGTTGGCACGCGCCAGTGTAGCAGACGCGAAGTCGCGACTAAGATGCACTCGACTGGCGTCCTCTTGGCGAGCCACGCTGGGTGCTGTGGACTTGAACGGTGGAATCACGTCTTCGGCGGCGCGGTAAGTTCGAGTAGACCCAATCGAGGACTTGGCGGTGGTCGGACAGCAGCAGTCTCAGTCGTCGGCGCTGACCGTTCGGTCGTCGGCCTGGGCGTGCCAGAGATCAGCGTAATCGCCGTCGGCCGCGAGCAGGTCGGTGTGGCTACCGCGTTCGACGATTTCGCCGTCGTCCATCACAACGATGCGGTCCGCGTCCTGAATCGTCGAGAGGCGGTGAGCGATGACGAAGGCGGTGCGGTCCGCGACCAGCTGTTCGATACTCTCCTGAATGCGGTCCTCCGTCTCCGTGTCTACGTCGCTGGTCGCCTCGTCGAAGATGATAATTTCGGGGTCGTTCAGCAGGGCACGGGCGATGGCGACGCGCTGGCGCTGGCCGCCGGAGAGCTTGATGCCGCGCTCGCCGATCTGCGTGTCGTACCCATCCGGCAGGTCCTCGATGAACTCGTGGGCCTGTGCGGCTTCCGCCGCGTCGCGGACGCGGTCGCGGGCTGTCTCCCAGCCAGTCTCTCGCGCCTCGCTGTCCGCCTGCTCGGCATCAAGCACCTCGCGGTCGCCGTAAGCGATGTTCTCGGCGACCGTCCCCGAGAACAGGTACGGCTGCTGTTCGACGACGGCGATTTCGCTCCTGAGGCTCTGGAGGCCGTACTCGCGCACGTCGACGCCGTCAACCCGGACCGCACCAGCATCCACGTCGTGGAACCGCGGCACCAGTTTCAGCAAGGTTGATTTGCCGGCTCCGGTCGCACCAGCCAGCCCGATGGTCGCGCCGGCGGGCACGTCCAGCGACACGTCACGAACGACCGGCGGCTCGTCGCCGTAGCCGAAGGTCACGTCGTCGAACTCGACCGACCCGTCGATGCTATCGGGTTCGTACGGGTCCGCGGGGTCGGTGACTTCGGGTTCCTGCCCCAGTAGGCCGAACACGCGCTCTGCGCTGGACTTCGCGAGTTGGTACTTGTTTGCCGACTTGCCCACGCGGCGCATCGGCGAGTACAGCCGGCGGATGTAGAGGAAGAAGGCGGTAAAGGCCCCCGCTGACAGCGCCGCCTCACCCTGTGGGTTCGTGATGAAGTCCATCCCGGCGACGTACAGAATCAGGACGAACACGATGCCGGTCAGCAGTCGCAGGCCGGCGAAGAAGGCCCGGCGGATTCGAAGGGCTGCGACTTTCTCGTCGTGGTACGTCTGGCTCTGGTCGGTCACCCGCTTGCGCTCGAAGTCGTAGCGGTCGAACGCTTTGATGACCGGCGCGCCGCTAAGGTTGTTCTCTAGCCGGGTGTTGAGTCGCGAGACCGTCTGGCGAATCGAGCGGTACCGCGGCTCGATCCACGTGAGAAAAAAGCCGCTGGCGACGCCGATAATCGGGACCGGCGCGAGCGCGATGAGCGCCAGCTTCGGGGAGTATGTGTAGAGGATAACGGCGATGCCGCCGACGGTCGCCACCACCCGGATTAGCTGGCGGAACTCCGTGTTGAGAAACGACTCCAGGCGGTTGATATCGCTGTTGAGTATCGACATCATCCCGCCGGTCTGGTGGTTCGCAAAGAACGACAGCGAGAGGTGCTGGAGGTGGTCGTACGTGTCGTTCCGGAGGTCCCGCTGTATCTTCTGGGCGCTGGACTGGAGCAGGTATCTGGAGCCGAAACGCGCCGCTGACCGGATGAGATACGCGATGGCTGCGATGACGACGAGCCGCTGGAGGAAGGCGATCCGGGCGGCTTCGCCCGTGATTTCGCCGGGCGGCAACAGCCCAGCGTCGGTCAGCAGCCCCGGTTCGCCGCTGGTGAGGACGACGCGGTCGATGGCTGCAGCTACGATTATCGGCGGCACGAGGCGGGCGAACCGGGTACAGAACGCCGCCAGAATACCGACGAACAGCCGGAGCCAGTAGGACGTGGCGTAGCCGACGAGGTTGACCATCGGGTGGCCGTCGACGTTCTCGCGGACGCCCTCGAAGCCGCCCTGGTCGTCAGGCATAGACGCTAGTTGGTCCGGAAACTGATATATGCCGGGCTTCGATCTGGGACACCGACGCCACTGCGTCGTCAGACGTAGATACAGCCTTCACTCTGTGGGCCTGCTGCGGGCGGTCTGGCACCGTCAGCCAGTCGGCTTGCGGAGACGACAGCGGCCAGCGAGTCCAGCGCGTCGTGGTTCCCGAGGTAGGTATCGCGGTGGTCGCCGACGGTGACGCTACAGGCTTCGACCGCCGCAACGTTTGCTTCCCGGCGCTGTCGGGGGTCATCGACGTTCTTGTATCCCTCACGGTAACAGCCCAACCAGCCAAAGGTTGCAGCGGGGTACACCTCGGCGACGAGCGTGTCGGCGTCCCAGCCCTGCATCGGCACGACGGCCGTGTCGTCGTCGGCTCGCAGTTTCCCGAGTACGTCCCGGACGCCGTAGAAGGTCATGCTACGGGTCCGATTCGTGTACGGACACAGTGCACCGCGTCGGAAGTCAGTCTCCCGGCGCAGGTCACGGCTTCCGGTCGCCATCTCGGCGGTGTGGCGGCAGGCCTCGGAGAGCGACCCCGGGTCGGTCGGGCCGCTCCCGCTCGCGAGCCAGTCCACGAAACCGGTCCAGGTCCCGCCACACTGCGCATCAAGTAGCGCCTGTGGCAGGCTGAACGGGAAATCCAGCCCGACCGTGCTCACATCGTCGTCGGTAATGCGGTCGACGAGGCCTGCATGGGCCGCTTCACGGTCACGACCCCACTCATCGGTTCCGCGGTAGCACCGTTGAATTTCGAGCCCGTCGTCCGTCGATATCGCCTCGGTGACCCAGAGCGCGTCGCCAGCGGCTGCTGCGCCGCTGAAATCCGCCCCGAGGACGCGTTCACTCATACGCCCGAGTACGCCGGTGACGGCATCAATGTTGGGACTGGCAGGACGGGGTAACCCCGGCCCCGTCCGTAAGGGGTTTGTCCCCGACGGACCAACGGAATAGTATGCCAGCCACTATGGAGGTCGTCTGCACGGACGACAGCTGCGAACTCGACATGTTCGAGATGCACTACACGTACGATATGCCGGACGATGTCGAACTCGCGGCGTTCTCCTGCCCGTACTGTGGCGGGACGGACTGTCTTGACGAAGTGGAACTATGATGCGGGACATCGGCTCCTCTATCAGCGACGCGATATTCGAGAACATCGGTCGGGCCGCCGGTCGAGTTCAGGAGAACAAGCCGCTGGCCTCGGACCTGCTGGAGTCGGAAGACGCCTATCTCGTCGTCTTCGACGCGCCCGGAACGACCGCGTCGGACATTCAGGTCCGGTACGTCGATGACCGCGTGGAGGTCCGTATCGACCGGTTCCGTGATTTCTACGAGGGCTTCGAGATGCGCTACCCCGGCCGCGGGCTCGCACTCGACGGAAGCGTCACCCTGCCGAGCGACGCCGCTGTCGACCCGGAGGCGGCCCAAGCCACGCTCAAGAGCAACGGAACGCTCCACGTCCGTGTTCCGAAGGCCGAGGCGGACCACGATGAGGACGAGGCAACGGATGTCGGCGTTGCAACCGACGACAGCGAGAGCCACGAAGGGGCCGACGCAGATGCAGACGCCGATGTCGAAGACGTGACCGACTCGGCCGACGAAAGCGAAGACGACGCCTGATCGATCTGCATACAGATTCTCACAGCGAATTCAGCCGCCCCAGTCACGCGTCGGGTCGTCCAGCGCAGCGAACTCTTCGGAGCCGTCGAACCGTGTCGGGTCGACGCGATCAGGCAGGTGTTCCGAAAGCGGGTTCGGGCGATTGAGAACGTCTGCGGCGAGATAGTTCCCAAGCGCCGGAGCCCGCATGAGCCCGTGGCCCTGCCAGCCAGTCGCCACCCAGAGCCCGTCGGCGACCTGTCCGGCCAACGGCGCGCCGTCGGGCGTCGCCGTACACAGGCCAGCCCAGGCTCTGTCACAGGCCGGCGTGAGCGCCGACGCTTGCTCGACGCGGTCGAGAGTCCGAGTGACGAACTCGGCGTCCGCGTCCGGGTTCCAGTCCGTCGGGTCGGTCTCGTGTGCGCCGTCACCGACTAGTAGTGCGTCGGCTTTCGGCCGCCAGTAGAACTCCCGCGTCGCGTCGTAAAACGACGGTAGCGTGGCATCGACCGGCTCGGTCACGAGGGCCTGTGCTCGATAGGTTTTCAGTGCGAGCGAGACGCCGACAGTGGCGACGAGCGATTTCGTTCGCGGGCCAGCCGCGATGACCACCGCGTCGAACGCCCGGGTTTGGTCCGCTGTTTCGACGCTGGTCGGCGAGCCGAGCGAGACTGGCGTGTGCGTCTCGATGGTCGCGCCGTTTTCCTCGGCCCGCTCAGCGAGCGTCGCCACCACCTCGTCCGGGTCGAGTACGCCGGCGTCGCGGGCGAGACCGGCCACCTCGATGCCGCTGGTATCGAGTGCGGGGTAGCGGTCGCCGAGTGCCGTCGGCGTGAGCGCCTTGACGGCGACACCGTTGCGCTGCATCCCCGCTATCTGCTCGCGGACAGCTGTGGCGTCGCCTTCGTTGCGTGCAACCCAGACGTAGGGCTGTGGCTCGAACAGGTCAAGATCGCGGTAGCGACCGAGCGCGTCCGCAGCGACGCCCGCGTCCACGCCGTCGGCGAAGGCGTCGTAACACAGGCCCGCCGCGCGGCCGGTCGCACCGCTCCCGAGGGCGTCGCGTTCGAACACCGTGACCGATTCGCCGCGGCGACACAGTGCCAGCGCGGTCGAGAGACCGACGGCCCCGCCGCCGACAACGGCGACGGTCATCTACGAGAGGAAGGGGTCGAGTCCACGCGCCGGATAGCCGACAATCGTGTCGACACCGATGTCGCGGAGCCGCTCGGTTCGCTCGGCGACTGTCTCGACGGAGCCGACGAGCGCGTAATCGCGGATGGCCTGTTTGAGTACATCTCTGGCCCGCCCCGTCGCTCGGCTGTCCGTCGGTGCGCCATCGGGCAGTGCGTTCCGGACCGGGCCGCGCCGGGCCGCGTAGTCGCCGACGGCGTCCAGCATCGCGTCCTCGCTGTTCGAGAGCACCAAGGGGGCGTAAACGGCAATCGAACCGTCGAAGCCCGCCGTGCGGAGCGTCCGAACGTCGCGGGCCGTCGTCCGCGAGAGGAGTTCGTACTGTGTCCCGCCGACTGCCAGCGCGAGGCGCTCAATGCCCTCCGTGCCGACCCATGGATCGCTGGCGTCGTCGACGGCCGCCCGAAGCCGCGGTGCGACGGCTCGTTCACCCTCGTCTTCGGAGAGATACGCGCTGTGGCCGGCGACCAGAACACGGCCCGCATCCGCCGGCAGCGCGTCGAACCCGCTATCGTCGCCCAGTGGGTCGAAGCCGTCGGCCCGGACTGGCGTAGTGACGCGCACGTCAGCGGCCGACGCCAGTCGCTCGATGGCCTCGGCGTCTGGGACGTGGGCCGCACCCTCGTAATCGATTGCAAGCGTCTCAACATCGAGGGCCGTTGCCTGCGACACGTCCACTTCCGTCGGCTTGAGCGCCACCGCGTCGATGCCGGCGGCCGCCAGTGTCGCACCGGTAAGCGTGGTCATCCAGTACGCGGTCAACGTCACGGGGCTGGAAAATCCTGTCGCTCTCGGCCCCGGCACAGTCGGCCCTGCTTCACTCAGCTTCGTCGCGCACGCTCGGCGGCAGCTCGTCGTCGGGCTCCATGTATCGGTCAGGTTCGGGCGGCATCCGCCAGTCGGTCGCGAGTTCGAGCAACTGGACGAGCATCCGCGCCGTCGCGCCCCAGACAGTGTAGCCGTCGACGTAAAAGAAATGGAGGCGAATCTCCCCGTAGTGGGGGTGGTCGCGGTGCTCTGACTCGTAGTTGTCTAAGTCAGTCAGTTCCGACACCGGAAGCGTGACGATCTCCGCGACTTCTTCGTCCGAGGGCAGGTAGTCACGGTCTGGGATTCGTCCGACGAACGGGCGCACGGAGTAGCGCGTGATGGTCCTGATGTCGTCCAGCCGACCGACGACGTTGACCGCCAGCGGGTCGAGCCCGATCTCCTCGTTTGCCTCTCGAAGCGCAGTCCGCAGCAGGTCATCGTCTTCGGGTTCGCGGCCGCCGCCGGGGAACGACATCTGCCCGGGGTGGTCCGACAGGTGGTCGGCGCGCTTCGTGAACAGTATCGCCTCGCCCGCAGGTCGCGTGACGACCGGAGCGATGACGGCGGCCTCCTGTGGCTCATCGTCCACGACGACTGGCTCGTGGGCCGCAACCCGGTCGAACTGCATAGCATACGGTAGGTGACCGACCGTCTTAATTCGGGTGGCTCACTCGCTCGAAACATCTGATTTAATCGTTTGGGATTTCGGAGCGCTGGCTTCACACGTCGTCGAGGCGGTCGCGGAGGCCGTCCATCTCGACGTTCTCCCAGGCTTCGATGTCGTAGCTCACGTCCAGCAGCGTCTCGACGCGGTCCCCGTCGTCGTTCTTGACGGCCATCACCGCGTCCTCTCGGAAGCGGGACTTGACAGCCTCGATAACAGCGTCACGCGCGAGGTCGCGGGCCGGCACATCCATGATGTGCGGGAGGTCAGCCGCACCGTCGGGCAGGGTTGGGAACGCGACCGGGCCGACGACCAGCACCGTCTCGTCGGTGCCGGCGGCGTGGTCGTCGACGGCGACGAGGTGGTACGAATCGACGGCGTCGTCGATGGCTGCCGCTACTGCGTCCGGGTCGGCGTCGACGCCCTGCTTGAACGCGAGTTCGCCGCAGGCGTCGACGAGCTCCGCTCTTGTGAGCGAGCCAAAGAGGTCGACGACGCCAGCCAGCTCGTCCGGTTGCAGGTCCATACAGGTGACGCGGTACCGAGCGGCTTCAGCCTTTAGGCTCGGGCGGCGCTCGGCAGTCGGCCGTTGCGGTGCAGCGACACCATTGCCACGAGGACGACGAGCAACGCGATGCCCATGCCCCGAAGCAGCGTCGGAAACGTGACGCCGGCATCAAGCAGTCGGCCGACGAGCGCGCTTCCGGGCGCCTGTAGCAGCATCATCCCCGCGCCGTAGGTGGCGTAGGCGCTCGCGCGGTGGCGGTCCGGGAGCGAGCCGAGCAGGTACGCGTCCACCGCCGGGAAGATGCTGTGGATGACGTAGCCGACGACGACGCTGAACGCGGCCAGCGACCAGAACCCGGTCAGCGATGGGAGCACCAGCACACAGCCGGTAAAGGCCGCAAGCATCGTCAGGAGGTACGGAATCGACGGGAGCCGGTCGGCCAGCCGACCGCTGACGTAGAAGGCCGGCACCCCCGCTCCGAACGCGAGCAACAGGAGCGTCCGTCCCCGACCGGGCGTGAGACCGACGCTCGTGGCGTAGGTGACGTAGAAGTTGAACAGCCCGTTCCAGACCAGCCCCGCGACGCCGATGGTCGCGACGCTGGTGACGATGATATGCCACTGAGCACGCGCCGCGCCAAGGAGGTCGCGGTCTTCGCTCCCAGCGTCAGGGAGTCGGGAGCGTCTTGCGATGATAGTGAAAGCGACGGTCACCAGCCCCGCGGCGACGGCAATCCCTTGTAGCGCGGTCCGCCACGTCCCGACGATGAGAACAAACGATATCAGCGCCGGCGCTCCGACAGCGGCGAGCTGGGCGGCGACGCCGTGTTGCCCGAGCGCGCGGCCGGGCCGCTCCGGAAACAGCTCACTGACCAGCGTGTTTGCCGCGGTCAGGTAGACGCCGCTCGCAATCCCCATGGTGAACGCCCCGACGAGCAACAGCGTCGGGTCAAACGCGAGGGCGGTGAACGTCGTTCCGATGGTCAACACGACACCGGAACCGAAGATGACCTTCGCCCGCGATATCCGAGTCAGCAGGACGCCGGTGGGGAGCCGTGGGAGGGCACTCCCGGCCCAGACCATCGTTGCGAGCAGTCCCAGTGTCGCATCAGAAGCGCCCGTCGTCGCTCGAATCGGTTCGATGAGTGGTGCGAAGACGACTCTCGCGAGGTTGATGCAGAACACCATCCCCAGCAGCGAGCCGAAGATGCGGCGACGGGACACGACCGGTGATAGACCGGAACACCTGAACAACGTTCCGGAACGCCGCCACGGGGTTTTTACACGCGGGTAGCACACTGGCAGGTATGGACTCAGTGAGGAAGGCCCTCCGGGCCGGCGATGTCGAGAAGGACAACTACGGGCGACTCTCCTGTACCAGTTGTGACGAGCCGCTTGCGACAGAGAACGACCCGGACGAAGTCGGGAAGGTGCGGGTCTGTCCCGAGTGTGATAGCAAGTGGAAAGAGCTCAGTTAGCTACTCGAAGACCGCGTCGAACGCGTCAGCACCGAGCGGCTCGTACCGACCGGCATCGACGTTCTCCCGGGCGTGTTCGACCGATCCCGTGCCGACCAGCGAGCAGGTCACGCCCGGCGCGCTGCGTGCGAAGTTGACAGCGCGCTGTGCGCTTGTTTCGCCTGCGAGTTTCGCCGCGACGTCGTCCGGGAGCTCCGCGGCCAGCTTGCCCTGCATGATGGATGCGCTGGTGAACACGTCCAGCCCGGCCTCGTGAGCGAACCACAGCGCCGACTGCAGCCCTTCCGCGCCGTTGTGGGACTCAACGGTGAACGCGTCGGCCATCGCGACGTTAAAGGGCAACTGAATCGCGCGGAGGTGCGTCGCCGCGTTGCCGATTGTCTCTGCCGCCGCGCGTGCACGCTCGACGACCTCAGGGAGCGAGAGATAGCTGTCGTGGTCGGTGGGTACGCGGAACCCCCCCCACGTCGCGACGCCGTAGTGTCTGATATCGCCGGCCGCCGCTCGTTCCTCCAGTTGCTCGAAGGTTGCTTCTAGCTGGTCGTACACTGCCTTTCGGGATGTCGCTTTTAGTTGTGTCTCCGGATTGTGAACGTAGTAGAGATCGATTGTATCCAGTCCAAGATTCGCCAGCGACCGGTCGACCTGGTCGTCGATGTAGTCAGGCGCAATGCAGTGCTGGCCGGCAACGAGGTCGTCGCGGTCGACGATGCCGGTGTCGAGGTACTCCGACCGGACGAACGCGCCGGGGTCGTCCGGCCGAGCCCCGTCGAAGGGGACGAAGCCGCCCTTGGTTGCGACGGCGACGGCCTCACGGTCCACGTCGGCGTCCGCGACGGCGTCGCCGACGACACGCTCGGAGCGCTGGTGGCGGTAGTTTATCGCCGTGTCGACGACATTGATGCCGGATTCGAGCGCCGTGACGATAGCGTCGTGGTAGCTCGCATCCCGCTCGTCGGTCGCGTCGCCCAGATACGTGCCGATGCCGATGCTGGAGACGACGCCGTCGCCGAACCGCCGATAAAAAGTACGCGCGAACTCGTCGTGGTCGTCCCGGTACGCCCAGGTCGCCTCCCGTGTAGCCATACCAGTCGTTGGTCGGGCAGTGACAAAAGGACAGAGATTCACTGGAACCGGCGGGTATGTTTCTGTCGCCCGTTACAGGTCGCCACTCATAGCGTCGAACACTCGTTCGCGGAAGTCTTCACGGGAGACTCCATCGCTGGGTCCGAGACCGGCCATGTGCTTGATCGGGACTTTCCCGCCGCCCATCCGCGCGTGGCCGCCCCCCTCGGCCATCGGGATATTGTCGACGACGGCCTCTATCGCCCGGCCGATGTGGACGCGGTCGTCCCGCGAGCGCCCGGCGATGCGCATGGTCCCTTCCTTCTCGCCGACGACGACGACTGCAGAGACACCCTCTAACGTCTCCAGCTCGTCGGCTGCCTGTGGAATCGCATCCGTGTTCGACACCTCGCCAACGTCGCTGAACGCGTACGGCGCGCGCACCTCTCGTTTCCCGATGGCCCGGGATTTCACGTCGAGCACTTCCGCGTCGACTTGGGGGTTTGCGATACGGTTGAGCAAATCGCTGTCCATCCCATCGTAGAGGAACGCAGCGGCCGCGAAGTCCTCGGACTCACACCCGTTTGTCAGCGACCGGGTATCTGACTGGATGCCGTACATCAGCCCCGTTGCCAGCGCACAGGGGATGGTTTCTGCCGGTGCCGCGTCGATATCGATACTCTCCCCCGTGTCGCTGAACTCGAACTCTAACTGATTGAAGTAGCTCGCGAAAATGGTCGCACAGGCCCCGTAGTCGGACCGGATGTCGGTGAACTCGTTGCCACTCCCGTTGCCGGGATGATGGTCGATGACGGCAACCGGCTCGACCTCCTCGGCCCCGGGGAAGCCGCGTGCCGTGTTGTGGTCGACGAGGACGACTGCCTCCCCGTTGATGTCGTTGACAGTCTCGATGTGGTCGAAGTCCAGATCCAACACCGTCTGGAAGGCCCGGTTCTCCGGACGGCGTATCTCCCCCGGGTACTGTAGCGACGCCGATGTCTCGGTGCCGGCGATGAGTTGGTTGACAGCCAGAGCAGAGGCCATCGCGTCTGGATCGGGATTCGGGTGCATCAACACCGTAATCCGGTCGTAGTGGGTCAACGTTCGACGCAGTCGTTCGCCGGGCGTTCGGTTGAGATACCGGTGTACCCAGATACCGGTACCGAGGAGGGCGAGAAGGACCACAGCGACACCAGCGATCAACAAAGGGTTCTCGCTAGCGAACGCCGCGGCGGCGTCAATCTGGAGTCCGCCGGCGGCAACGCGTGTCATACCACGACTTTCGCCAGCCTATCAGTAATAAAGTTCGCCCCTGATACAGCTAATATTGCCGGTATCCTCGGATAGCGTCGCGGTATCCCTCCCGGAACGTCGGGTACTTTAGGTCGTAGCCCAGTTCCCGTAGCCGTTCGTTCGAGCACCGCTTGCTCGTCTGAATACGACGCTTTGCGGTCTCCGAGAGGCTCTCGTCAGCCAGTCGTTCCTCGGTCGTCTGTTTCGGCGGGAACGGGACGTCGCACTGCTCGGCCAGCCAGTCGGCAAAAGCCCACTTCTTGACGGGTTCGTCGTCGACGACCAGTACAACTTCCTCGCGGTGCCCCTCTGTCAGCAGGTGGCGCACTGCACCGGCCGCGTCGGCCCGGTGGATCATGTTCAGGTAGCCCGCCGTCACTGGTCCCTCCAGATACCGCTCCAGTCGGTAGCGGTCTGGACCGTACAGGCCGGCGAAGCGGGCGACGGTTCCGTGGCCATCGTGTTCTACTGGGCGCTCACGAGCGACCCGCTCCGCCTCGGCCAGTACTTCGGTCTTCTCGGTCTGTGGGTCCAGTGGTGTGTCCTCGTCGACCCACGCGCCGTCGTGGTCGCCGTAGACACCGGTACTGGAGGTGTACACCAGTCGCTCGGGCGGGTCGGCCCGCGACCAGAAGTGGTCGATAGCTGTCCGGAGCCCCTCGACGTATACCTCGCGGGCCGCCTCGGCTCCCCGCCCGCCGGAGCTTGCGGCGAAGACAAGCCAGTCGGCGTCCGGCACCGCAGACAGCGACTCGGCGTCAGTTACGTCGGCCCGGACCGCCTCGAAACCGGCGTCTTCGATAGCCGAGATGCCGCTATCGGACCGGCGAACGCCCACGACCTCGTAGTCGTCGCGCAGTTGTCGACCGAGTTCGAGGCCGACGTAGCCACAGCCCAGAACGGCAACGCGCTTCGTCACCGCTGTTCCCCCTCGATGTGACTGTGCAGGAGTGCGTACTCCGCCAGTGTCACCGGGTAGCGGCCTTCGATTTTCTGCTGGATTTCCTTTGGCTCCAGTTCGTCGTCGATGCCGGAGGCCAGCGATTCCACGTCCATTACGGCTGTCGTCATCCCCATCAGGAGGATATCCTGGGCCTCGGCTTGCAGCGCGTCGGCGTCCGGCCGGTCCGGCCCGGTCGCCAGTACGGTGACCGCCTCACCGAGCGTCCGGTCGGCGATATCGCCGTCGGCGAACGCTGTCACCGTCGCCTGATCGAGACTGGTCTCGGCGACAATCTCCTCGACCCCGACTGTCTCGACTGTCTCGGCCAGCACGGTGCCGTAGGCCGCCAGTAACTCCTCGGGGGACTGCTCGCCCGCCTCCGGAAACTCGCCTCGAAGCATGGGAATCGGTATGGCCCCGGGGTATTTTACTTCGGTTATGCGGCCTGTGGTTAGGAGCCTGCGTCCGGCCACCCGCTGGATTCCTCCACGGCGTTGCCGTCCTTGTCACCGACTCCGCGCGGTTTGGGTGGCACGACGACGACAACGCCCGTCTCGGCTCGGAACGAGACACGGTCGGCGGTACCCAATCGCTCGCCTGTTCCGTCGTCGTCCACGTCGAGCGTGACGTTGTGCCCGTCGCGTGCGTAGGTCGTTCGCGCGCCGGGCGCGCTTGGCCGGCCGTGGCTCGCGGAGACGGCGAACCGTGCGTACTCGCCCTCGACAGTTACCCACCAGATGTTCGCTGTCGCGTACCAAGGGACAACTGGCGGTGCCAGCGGGAGACCCGCCGGAAGCCTGTCCGTCCCGAGCCGCTTCTGTGCGAACTGCTGGACCTTCCGCTCGCCAGCGTTCGCCAGAGCGCTACTCAGTTCGGTTTTCGCAACGGAGCGCACCGCCGAGGCCGTCCCGTTTGTCGACCCCAGCGTCGGTTTAGTTGCCGGTGCATCGACCGAGAGCAGCTGCAGGCGGAGGCGGTCGCGTTCGACCCGTGTGAGGGTCAGTCGCGCACTGGCGACACGGGCGACCCGTTCCTGTGCGGAGCCGTTGGTCAGAGCCAGCGCTCGGACCGCCGATGTGTCCCACTGCTCCATCGCGTCAGCGACGATGGCCTTGCTCTCGTCCTGTTCAGCCTCAGTGTGTTGGGAGACCGCCAGCCAGAGTGCCGTCGTCATTTCCGTGTTGGCCGCCCCGACCTCCCGCTGGAGTGCGTCACGCTCTGAAGCGAGCGTCGCGTTCGACTCCGATTTGAGGGTCTCGTTCGCGGCCGCGAGTGTGTTCGCCGCCATTGCGAGGCGTACCCTGTCACCGCCCTCGAACGCACCACCAACGACGGCATCGGCGGCGTCACCGTATGGGACTGTGAACACGTTTGCGTTCCGCGCCACCAGCGGATGTTCGCCCCCATCCAGCGCGCGATACCGACTCTCGTCTAGTTCGGTCAGCGTCAGATACGGTGTCTGCGTATCGACCCGTGTTCTGACGGGACCGGCCGGCCCGACCGGCACTGGCCGTGACCGCGGAACGGGCGTCTCACTCGCAGTTAATCCTTTTCGGAGGGCACGCAGCGATCCTTCGGTGCGTTTCGATAGCTGTGTATTTACTCGCTTCCGGTGACCGTTCCGCGCCGAGGCCTGCCTGTCCAACTCTGCCGACACCGCATTCAGATATGTCAGCCGGGCCGCGACGCGTGCCTTCTGTGCCGCGCTGTCGTAGGTTTCCGGCACGGCCGCCAGAGTGGCACGACGTTTCTCGACCCGCTCCCGGAGTTCCTCCGGGGGACTCGTCTCGAAGGTCCCGACGCGTCCGCGCTCGACGGTAACGGTCGTGTTGCGGACTGACGCCCGGAGCTCCATCAGGTCCCGATACACCCAGTCGTGCAGTTCTGGCGGTCGGTCGGCCGCCACTGTCGCCTCCGTCCGGCTCAGGCTATCGTCGACGACTCGTTCGGCCACTCCGTCCCGGCCCCCGGCGTGGTTGACGAGCGAGCCTATCGCCTTCGGCTCCACGTCGGCGAAGTTCGACCCGTTCAACGGACTTGCGCTGGCGTCGTGTGCGGTCCGAATCGAGCGGTTCGGTGCCCGTGAACGGCCGTGATGGCGGCCGACGACGGCGGCAGTCACGCGATAGCGCACGGTGCTTGACCTTGTTGTGCGCCGACGTACTGACCCGTTCTGCCAGACAGCTGTCCGGGTGTACTGGCGCTCGACAGTTCGACTGAACGTCTCCAAGGTATGCCAGCTGTCCGGCGTTGCGACGCGACCGCTAGCCTTCCCGACTGCCTCCGTAGCGGTGGTCGTCCGGTCGGCGACCAGTGTCCACCCGGTGCCCGGCGACGGCGGCATCTCCGGCGGGCCTCCGCCCAGTCGATGCTTGTCGGTTTCCAGCGCCACCTCGACGGTGTATGCGTCCTCAAGCGTCTCGTTGAGCGTCGACGGGTCAGTGACAGCCCGGAACGTGGTGTCTGCTGTCTCGTTGACGCCGACAGTCATCGATTCGGTCGGGCTCGGTCCTGTCGTGGACTTCGGATGCAGTGGTGTCTCGCTGACCGGCTTGTACTGGGCTTGGTCGAGCACCGCACTTGAGTGGGCCGTTCCCTTGCTACCCCGAACGATGTCTTCGATTCCCGTCATCGCTGTCGCCTCTGCTATGGCACGGCGACCGGCAGGGTCGCTCCGGCCGAAGGTCGACCGCTGGACGCCGAGCAGTGCGCCGTTCGTCGCCAGCGAGACGTGCCGGTTTGCCACGACGTTTTCGATGCCAGCGCCGCCGTACTGGGCATACCCTCTTGCCCATGCTATCGGGTACAGCCGGGCTGTCATTCGCTGGCTCAGCCCCGGCCTGCCTAGACCGTTGTTCAGACGCGTCTGGTAGGTCGACACCTGATCGTGGAGCATGAGCGCCTGCGTCGGGACGACGACGGTCGGCGAAACGCGCCGCGTCGAGACCACCGCTCCGTTGCGCCGAACTGTCAGAACGATATTCTCAACCGTCGCCCGCATCGCGGTCTTGTTCGGCCCGGCGCGTTCGACCGAGATGCGGTGTTTCGCCGCTCGGAGACCGCTCGCGTTAGCAACCGCCGGCAGACTGGCAGTCACGGTCACGTCACCGCTTCGGCCGGAGACACGCTCTAGTCGGTCCGCAACCCGGAGATAGGCACGGATTCTGAGCGAGTCCCGGAACGCAGTCGAATCGTTCAGAACCCGACCAGCAGGTGTGTCAGCGGGTGTGACAACCGGGCTCGCGGCCGCCTGTTGGCCAGCCGTCGAAACGCCGTCCCGCACGGCGACCTGGGTCTCCGCTATGGCCTGATTCAGCGCCCGTTCGACCCCCGTCTCGCTCGGGGCTGGCTCGGTGACGAACGTCGGGGCCAGCGTGAGGCTGCTCACCAGCAGGAGAACGCCGAGCAACGCGAACGGCACTCGGCCGCGGCTGTCGTCTCTCACGGCGACCACGTCCTGACAGTTACGCGGACACGGCTCACCCGAACGGCGCGGGCGGCGTCTGCCGGTGAGTCGTACCGCGACCGCATATCGGTTCGAAGCCGCGTGGCAAGCGCCGGGGTCAGGTCGCGGTTCATTTCGACCGTCGACTGTCGCTCAACGGCAACGCTCGTCCCCGTCAGACCAGCCATCCGCTCGTATCGCGCGGCCATCAGCACGGCCGACGGGTAGTCGCCACGGAGGGCGTAGCGTGACTGCGCCGGCGGGAACAGTCCGTCGACGACGCTTCGAGCCACGACCGTCGACACGCCATCGTAGCCGCCTGTATCCGCCGCTTCGCGGGCTGGCTCCGAGACGCTCTCCATCCCGCTCGGGACGGTCACTGTCGCCGCCCGAACGTCGACAGTATCCGGCGGCCGGTCGCCGACGCGGTACTCGCCTCTGACTGGCGCACCGGGATACGGTGTCCAGGTGACACAGACGGACGTTCGATGGCCGCGGCTGTGGAGCCTATCACGCGTCACCGCAGCGACTCGTGACTCGAAGTCTGTGCCGGCGCTCGATACCCGTTCGCCGTCCACGGTGACACCGCTCATCGCAGCCTCACCGAGTAGTCCTGCGACGGTCCCGTGACTCGTCCGTTGCCGCCGTGTCGCGTGGTCGGGCGGCCTGCCGTACTCTGACGGTGGGACGAGCAAATCGTACTCGACGCTTGCGGTACTCGTCGCCAGCGTCGACGCGTGGTCAGCTGCAGGGCTTGTGGTCGCCGCCGGCTTCTCGACGCTGACGCCGCTCACGAGGGTCCCTGCGGCCGCACCAACGAGCAGGAGGAATACTGTCACGTCGGCGACGGCACTCATCGCCCTGTTCATCGCCACACCCGAACCGTGAGCGTTCCGCGACGGACTGCCCCCGCTCCGACTCGCACGCTCACTGTTCTGGCTTCGATGTCAGCGCTGGTCGGTGGCTTTTGGCCACCGCTCCATCGCGCGCCGGTCGTCGCTGTGATGGTCGCGTTTCCGTGGTAGTTTTCTGGCACGCCCTCGAGCGCACCGTCGAGTTTTTCGGGCCGAACGACGCCAGCCGACGAGAGCCGCTGTTCCACAGTATCGGCGGTCGGCGTGGCGATATTTCGGTCGTCGTCAAGTGTGCTGAACGCGTCGTCTACCACACCGGCATACAGGGACACGCCAAACGTGACGGCGAAGACAGCGACAAGCGCGACCAGCGGTTCCGTCGTCGCTCTATCCGACGACCGTGACATCGGTTCCTCCCCAGGCGACGTGCCTGACAGTCACCCGGTCCGGAGCCGGTCGCCACCCGTCGTTCGCGGTCCGTGCCTGTCGGGTCGCTCGACTGAACGCGACCGGTGATTCGTACACGGCCTCCGGGCGCTCGCCGTTCACCACATTCTGTAGCCGGTCGGTCTGTGCCGGGACGGCCGTTCGAGTCAGTCGCGCGGTGGCTGACCCGCCGTCGTTGCGGAGACGGATTTCGCTGCCATCGAACGCCCACTCTGTAGCGACGAGTCGTCGATGTGCGACGGACCCGGGCGGGCTGGTCGTGACCTCATCGATAGTCGCCGCTGCCGCCGTCGCGTCCGGCGCTGCGGTCGTCGGGAGGCCGACGACGACACCAAGGACGGCCACGCTCACTGTTCCTAGGCCGACCCAGAGAGACAGCGTGTCGACGTGCGTCTCGAACATGGACCGTCTTGGCCGCGTTCTCCGGTTTAAACACTTAGACCAGCAGCCCGGTCGCGACGACGGCGGCGAGGAAGGTGGCCGTGGCCGAGAGGAGCGCCAGACCGGTTCGGTACCCAGCGAGCGCGCGGTCGAGGCCCCGATGCAACCCCGCCGATAGCATCGTCAGCAACACAGCCAGAACGAGCACGTACCAGCCGACAACCGGCCCCAGCAGCGCACTCGAAACGGTAGCGAACTGCTCGCCGCCGCCCATCGACCCGGCCAGCGCGACGGTCGCACCGCCAATAAGCGGACCGAACAGCGCAGCGGTGTTTGACAGCGTTTCGGTTATCTGTGCGAGGTCTCGGCGCGTCTCGCGCTCAATGGCCCGGAGCGCGTCGAGATGCTCGCCCATCGCCGTCACGGATGTTCCCGCCGGTGGCCCGATTGTCGCGGCCGTATCCAGCAGGATTGCCGCACGATGGGTGCGACGGCTCGGAACGTCAGCGAGCGCCCCGCCGGGACCCAGAAACGCTCCCTCGACGCTGGTCCCGAGGCATTCCTGACGCGCGACGGCGGCTTCGATGACGGCACTTGTCGGTGTGGGTGTCTCATCGACGGCCTCGACAAGCGCGGTTTCGACTGACTCGCCGCGACCCAGCCGTCGACCGACAGCCGATAGCACGTCCGGCAGGCCTGCTTCAACGTCGGTGACGTAGTCCCGGACCTCGGCGACGGGTCGGTAGTAGCTGACGAGCGCGCTCCCGACGCCGGCCCCGAGTGCCCCGATAGGAGACGCCCACGCAGCGACGAGCGCGCCGGCAAGGAGCCACCCCCCGATTCCGGCGCCGATTCCGACCACAACTGAGGGGAGTGCCGACGCCGGCACGTCCGGGTGGCTTCGCGGGATTGTTGCAGGCGGGAACGCGACCGGTCGCCGTCCTAAAAGCCAGCAACAGGCGACCAGCAGCGCGGCGGGCATGACGACGCCGTAGGTCCCAGCCAACACGGGAGCTGTCACTGGCACACCTGCGGCAGCGGCGGCGGGCAGCAGTGACGCCATCGCCAGCGGCAAGAGCACACCGAAGGCGTACAGGCCGGTCGCCGGTCCGCGAATCGAGGCCGCAAAGGCCGCCATCTCGTCGCGCGTCCCGTCGAGGATGCATCGCCGTGCACGTTCGAGGATCTCGGGCCGCTCCTCGGCCGGGGCCGCCGTCGCGTTCTCGACCAATCCGACTGCGCGTTCGAGCGCCGGGAACCGGTCGCTCCAAGCCGCCGCGAACGTTCCCAGACCGCTCCGTGGCGTGCCCGCGGCTCGCTGCCGATGGTGGTCCAGCCGTGTGGCGAGGAGCCCGCGTCCGGTTCGTCCGGCGAACGCCGCCGCCCGTTCGGCGCTTGGCCACAGTGTCACGCCGAGCACCAGCGTCGTGACAAGCGAGGGTGCGGCCCCCAGCGTTCGAATCCGCTTTGCTTTCGCGGCGAACGGCACGCCGTACCGTCCCAGCGCCGCAACGCTCAGAGACAGGGCGAGGAACCCGAGGCTGACGGTTGTCGCCAGCAGTCCGGTCACCGTCACAGCGACGAGCAGTGCGAGCAGGGAGCCACACACGGCAACGACGTAACTCGCCGCCAGCAGTGCCTCAGGCGGAGTCGTAACCGAGAGCAACTGACACGCTCGCCGGTAGTCGTCTGGTACCTCGACAGTGCCCAGGTAGGCCGCAACGACCGCGGTTGTGAGCGGTGCGGCTGGTGCCGTGCTCGCGCTGTCGCCGGAGTCGTCTGAACCGCTGGCGTAGCTCACGGCTGGGCCTCGTCTGTGGGCGGCTCGTTCCCGCGTGTCTCGACAGCCACCGACTCCTCGAATCGTTTGGTTCGCGCCTCGATAGTGTCGAGTACCTCGGCGTAGGACTCGTCGGGCGCGGCGATGGACTCCACCAGACGGCTGTTACCCCGCGTCAGGCGACCGGTAGCTGTCGCTGTCGGTCCGTCGCGTTCGTAGAGTGTCTCGAAAGATACACAATCGCCATGAGAGACGATTTCCGCGACAGATTCGATACCGCGGCCGTGCGCCGACGCGGGCGGAGCCAGCGTTATCACGAGGTCTGTCGCGGCGAACGACTGGACCGGGACGTCGAGGTCCGACACCAACCGTTCCCGAACGGCTTCGGGGCCGTTGCCGTGAATCGTCCCGAGGACGGCCCCGTCGCCGCCACCGACACGCATCGCCTCGTAGAGAACGCCGGCCTCCTCGCCGCGGACCTCTCCAACGGCGAGCGCGCCTTCGCCGAGTCGGAGCGCGGTCCGCAGGGCCTCTGTAGCATCTACTGATGGTCCGTCTCCGCTGGTGGTCCGAAGCGCCTGCACGTCCCGGCCGTCGGACTGCAACGACGACGCCGGAAGTTCGGGCGTGTCCTCGATCAGGATTGTCCGGACCTCGTGGGGAAGTTCCCAGAGCAACGCCCCGAGCGTTGTCGTCTTGCCCGCACCGCGGGGACCGGCGACGAGGCAGGCCCCGCCGCGCTCCACGGCGACGGAGAGCAGTCCGGCGACGGCGGCCGGCATCGTCCCATTGTCGACGAAGTCGGCCAACCGCCACACGTCGCTGTTGTGGGCGCGAAAGGCGAAGGCGAGGCCGTCACTGACCGGTTCACTCACACCGGCGACACGAATCTGCCGGTCAGCCACCGTCGCCGTTGCATCGAGCGTCGGGTTCGCTCGCGAGAACGCCCGGCCGCTCGACCGCCTGAATGTCGATGCAAGCGTGTCCGCACCTGAAGGCGTCAGCCGGACGTTCGTTCGCATCGTTTCACCGTTACAACGCACTCGGAGCCGGATGTCACTCACTGGGGCTGTGGCGAACACGTCGGACACCCGCTTATCGGCGAAGATATCTTCCAAGATCCCGAGCCCGCCCGTGTGCTTTTCGAGCACGGCACCGACCGCGGTTGCCGTCGTACTGTCACCGGCCACCGCGGCAGCTGCATCGTACGGGTGACAGCCGCCGTCGGTGGCAGCGGTCGCGACTCGCCTGTACGCTTCGACAAGCGTCTCCATCGTGTCTGGGTCGAACCGCTGTTCGCGGGGCTCGATATGATACACCGGCAGTTGGTCGCCGTGCGCGTCGTATCTCCGAACGATGGCATCTGTCGGGAGCGCCTGCTGGCCCCGGAGCGTCGCATCCGCCGGCGGCGCTGTCCCGACACGGGCGTCGCTAATCGTTGGCCCGGTGTAGGCAGTAAGCGCCTGTTCGCTGGTGTCGAAGCCCTCGGTGGCGACAGCCAATCCGGTCTCTGCCGCCAAGTCGGCGACCGGCCCCGCTCGGCCGATTGCCTCTGTCGCGGCAGCGACGGGGTCCCGTCGGGCACGGGCTGCGAGGCGGTCGTCCAGCGAGGCGACTCTGGTCGCGAACCGGCCTGCCGCGGCGAGTACCGCCGCCGCTCGGTCGACGTACACTCGCGCCTGTCCCGCTTGCGCTGTGACGACTGTCTCGATACCGGCCGACGAGAGCGAATCGACGACTGTCGCCCGGCAGTCAGCCGACGCGGCGAGGTCGCCGCCGCCCGGACACTCGTCGGCCGTCACCACCAGCCGCCCACTCTCGATAGTCGTTTCACAGCGACAGTCGGCCGCTGTCGATGACCCGAAGAGCCACTCACGCATGACTACGCCTCGCCGCGGCTTCGAACTTAAACCGATGGACCCGCAGCATCCGCTGGCCGTTTGACCGCGTCAGCACGAATACGAGCCGATGTGTGCCGGGTTCGTCGAGTCTGTCGGTCGCGGCTGTCGTTCGGATCGGAATGCTGACCAGCCGTTCGGTCTGTTTCCGGGACTCGACCGTCCAAGTCGCGACGCCGACACCGCCCCGATCCACGAACTGTAGCTGACTGACGCCGGCATTCGTGTAGGTCCCTGCGGGAATTCGTACCGATACTGTTCGCCGTGCGTCGCCGTTCGCTGTCGCGGCGTCGGTTTCGACTAGCCTCGTCAATTCGGTCCTCAGCCCGTCTACTTGACGCTCCATCGTGCCGCTGGCTGCGTCCGCTCGGGCTGTCGACAGTGCCGGGGCTGTTACACCGAGGAGTGCGGTCATGACCACGACGGCAAGGACCAGCCGGTATATCACAGCAGCGCGCGAATGCGGCTGACGACGCCCGAATCAGGCGTCTCGTCCCTGTCGTGGGTGCTGCTGTCAGTGATCGCGGAGAAGTCGGTCGCGGTGTCGGGCGCTGCATGGGTGCCGTCCGACGAACGTGGAGCAGTCTGTACTCCCTCGGTTCGATTCTGATCGCTCTCAGCCGCCTGTAGACTAGATGCCGACGGCGACGACAGTGCGTCGTTGAGTTGCTCCTCCAGTCGGTCAGTGGCCGCCAGCGCCGCATCGGCGCGCTGCTCGATATCCTCGTTGACCGTGCGAACATTCCCCACGTAGCCGCGGAGGGCCTGTGTAGCGGCTTCGAGTTCCGTCGTCCGCTCGTCGATGTCGGCGATACGCTGCTCAAGGGCGTCCACGCGCTTCTCCAACTCAGCGAGTTCCGTCACTTCCGGGAACTCCGTCGTTCCGTCTGTGACAGCGCGTTCGACCGTACGGAGCCGTTCGGCCAGCGTCTCGATATCTGTCATGCTCGGCGCTGGTCCCGTGCTATTATTTGAACGCTTGGACGGGGTCCTGCGGGAAACGCACCGGTCGCTGCCAGAAAACGTTCGCCCCGCCCTACCCGCCGAGGATGAACAGCGCGAGGATGACGGAGATGAGCAGGGTTGCCAGAATCAGCAGCGCGACGACTGTGATTGACGAAAGCGCCGTGTCGTCGGAGCGAAATTTGCACAGCGGCATGATAAAATACTATTATTTCGTTGTCAGCTAGCACTATCGCAGGACCGTTAGTTCTATCGAACGAATCACCTCACTATCTTGTACGCGTTCTCGATCAGTTCGGTTGGGCGATTGTCTCCACAGCGTCATTATCTGCCTCGGTACCGGTGAACATTTATATAGGATGCCGTGGCCACGCCACGCTATGGCCGATAGCGACCAGGTGAAAGCGGCACTCTCGGCGCTCGCTGCCGGTGAGGGCAACAGCGACGACAGGGGCCAAGCGACCCGAGCAGCCGACCGAGAGGGCGATAGTACCACAGCCCGGATGGCGACCGATGAGACGGGCGGTGACGCCGGCTACCAGACGGTCATCGAGCGAGCGTCTCGGGCAACCGACGATTTAGACAGAGCAGTCGCCTTCGTCGAGACGTTCGGCGTCGGCCAACTCCAAGCGGCCGTCGAACAGGCCGAACACGAAGTGAGCGGGCTGGCAGATGAGGGGCGGGCGGCTTTGCGAGCGTTCCGGCGGTACCGGGACGCCGCGGCGGGGCCAAACGATGGGTCGTAGTCACCGGGTCAATTACAGTCCTGTCGACCACTTTCACTCCGCTCACGATACCCCTTTAGGTGGCGCTGGCTTACAGGTGGGCAAATGACACGGGTGATACACACCGGCGATACCCACGTCGGATATCAGCAGTACAACGTCCCTGACCGACGGGACGACTTCCTTGATGCGTTCCGGCAGGTGGTCCGAGACGCCATCGGGGACGACGCTGACGCTGTCGTCCACGCCGGTGACCTGTTCCACGACCGCCGTCCGGCTTTGGCCGACATCATGGGCACGCTGAGCGTCCTCGAAGAACTCTCTGAAGCCAGTATCCCCTTCCTTGCTGTCGTAGGAAACCACGAGGCCAAGCGGGACGCCCAGTGGCTCGACCTGTACGAGTCACTCGGCCAGGCGACGCGGCTCAACGACGAGCCGACTGTCATCGGCGACACCGCCTTCTACGGCCTCGATTTCGTGCCACGCTCGCAACGCGACGACCTCGACTATGATTTTGCCGCCCACGACGCAGACAGCGCCGCGCTGGTCACCCACGGCCTGTTCCAGCCCTTCGAGTACGGCGACTGGGACGCCGAAGAAATTCTGACCGAATCGTCGGTCGAGTTCGACGCGATGTTGCTCGGTGACAACCACGACCCCGGCAAACAGCAGGTCGAAGATACCTGGGTCACCTACTGCGGGTCGACCGAGCGCGCGAGTGCGAGCGAACGCGAGGACCGCGGCTACAACATCGTCACCTTCGACGACGAAGTACGCATCACACGTCGCGGTCTCGACACCCGCGAGTTCGTCTTTGTCGACGTGGACCTCGGGCCCGAGGAAGGCGTCGAACGGGTCCGGAGCCGCGTCGGCCAGCACGACCTGGCGGACGCCGTCGTCATCGTCTCCATCAGCGGCGACGGCGACCCGGTTACTCCGGCCAGCGTCGAATCATTTGCACTTGACCGGGGTGCGCTCGTGGCTCGCGTCACCGACCACCGGGAAATCACGGCCGAGGAGCGAGAAACGGAGATCAGCTTCGCCGACCCTGACGACGCCGTCACCGAGCGCGTCCGCGAGCTCGGACTGAGCGAGGCCGCCCACGACATCGACGAGACGATACGCGCCTCGAAGGTCGCCGACGCGAACGTCAAGGACGAGGTCGAACGGCACGTCCGCGAACTGCTTTCCGAGGAGTCAGATGCCCTCGCAGCCGACACCGAGACGGCGGCGAGCGATGGCGCGTCCGACACCGACGCCACCGCGGGTGCAAACGAGGGCGAAGGCGACGACGGAGCACCAGCGAACGAAGCCGACGGCACAGACAGCGAGAGTCAAGCGAGCGTCGAGGAGTTCCTGTGATGGAGGGTCAACAATGAAATTCCAACGGGTCAAGCTATCCAATTTCAAGTGCTACGACGATGCCGACCTGCGACTGGACAACGGCGTGACCGTCATCCACGGACTCAATGGGAGCGGGAAGTCATCCCTACTTGAGGCCTGTTTCTTCGCGCTGTACGGCTCGAAGGCGCTGGACGAGAACCTCGGCGATGTGGTTACTATCGGGGCCGACGACTGCACTGTCGAATTGTGGTTTTCTCACGCCGGCGGCGACTATCACCTCACGCGCCGGGTCCGCGCGACCGGGGCGCAACCGACGACGGCGAAGTGTGTGCTCGAGACGCCCGAGGGGAACTACGAGGGGGCACGCGACGTGCGCCGACGCGTTACGGAGCTCCTACGGATGGACAGCGAGGCGTTCGTTAACTGCGCGTACGTCCGTCAGGGCGAGGTAAACAAGCTCATCAACGCCTCTCCCGGCGACCGACAAGATATGCTCGACGACCTCCTGCAACTGGGGAAACTGGAGGAGTACCGCGAGCGGGCCAGCGACGCCCGCGTCGGGGTCGGTCGCGTGCGCGATGACAAACAGGGGGCACTCTCACAACTCGACGAGCAGATACAGGAGAAAGAGTCGAAAGACCTCCACGAGCGCCTGAACAGCTTGGAAACAAAGGAATCGGAACTGCAGGACGAGATCGAGCACATTGAGGACCAGAAGGCCACTGCCGAGGAGACGCTCACGCAGGCCGAATCGGTCCTCGAAGAGTACGAGGAGAAACGCGAGGAACTGGCGGCGCTGGAAGACGACATCGAAGAACTGGAGACGACCATCACAGAGACGGAGACGGAACGAACCGACCTCAAAGAGCGCATCGGGGAGCTACAGGACCGCCGGGAATCGCTTCAGGAGCAACTCGCGGAAACGGTTTCCGAGACCGACCTCGACAGTTCGGAGCCGGACCCCGACACCGTCGATGCGCGACTCGAAGAGCGACAGTCTCGCGACGACGACCTGCAGGGCCGCATCGAGGACCAGCGCGTCGACGCAAAGGAACACAGCAGCACGGCTGATGCGCTCGCTGACAGCGCTGCCGACCTCGAATCCCGGGCCGAGGAGAAACGCAAAGAGGCCGACGAACTGGAAGCAGACATCGAAGCCGCGCGGGAGGCCATCGCCGAGCGCCGGGAGCAGATCAGCGACATCGACGACCAGATCGCTGCCCTCGAAGCCCGGTTCGAGAACGCGCCGACCGACCGCAACGGGGCGCAGTCGTACAAAGAATCTGTCGCCAGTGACCTCGAAGAGGCCCGACAGCAGGTGACCGAACTGGAGACGAAACTGGAGAGCGAGCGCGAGTCGCTCGCGGAGGCCGAGGCGCTGCTGGAGGCCGGCAAGTGCCCCGAGTGCGGGCAGGACGTGGCCGAGTCACCGCACGTCGACTCCATCGAGGACGACCGCGAGCGAATCGCGGAGCTGGAGTCGACGCTCGCAGACGCTCGCGAAGAAGTCGAAACACTGGAGTCGAAACACGAGACGGCGGCGGAGCTGGTCGAGACAGCGGACGAACTGGCGACGCTCGAAAACAACCGCTCGAACATCGTCCAACTCGTTGAGGAGAAGGCGAACGGGCTGGACGCGGATCAAGAGCGTATCGAAACCCTCCGAGAGGAAGCAGCGGACCACGAGTCCGAGGCCGAGACGAAACGTGAGAAAGCCGCCGAAGCCCGCGAGCAGGCGGAAGACTGCCGCTCGGTCGTCGCGGAGTGCAATCAGGAGCGCCAGCAGGTCAAGCAGTCGATTGAGCGTCTAGAGCGGGTCGAAGACCTGCTTGGGAAGATCGACGACTGCGACGACGACATCGAGCGCTTGCGGGAGAAGCGCAGTCAGCAGGCCGAACTAAACGACCAGCGCCGCGAACAGCTCGCGGAGAAGCGCGAGCGCAAGCAGGACCTGGCCGAATCGTTCGACGAAGAGCGAATTGATGAAGCCCGCAACGAGAAGCAACGCGCGGAACAGTACATCGAGCAGGCCGAAGAGGCGCTGGCGGAGAAACGCCAGAAGCGCGACGAACTACAAAACGCCATCGGCGGTGTCACGAACGAAATCGAGGAACTGGAGTCACTGCGGGACCGGCGCGAGAACCTCGAAGTGACCCTGGAGAAACTCGAAACGCTGTACGAGGAGACCGAGGAGCTACAGGAGATGTACGGCGCGCTTCGAGCGGAACTGCGCCAGCGCAATGTCGAAACCCTCGAACGGATGCTCAATCAGACGTTCGACTTGGTGTACCAGAACGACTCGTACTCACACATCGAGCTTGATGGACAGTACCAGCTGACGGTGTACCAGAAGGACGGCGAACCGCTGGAACCCGAACAGCTCTCCGGCGGCGAGCGCGCGCTGTTCAACCTCAGCCTGCGATGTGCTATCTATCGTCTGCTCGCGGAGGGTATCGAAGGAGCCGCACCGATGCCGCCGCTAATCCTCGACGAGCCGACGGTATTCCTTGATTCAGGCCACGTCACGCAACTGCTTGACCTTGTGGAGTACATGCGCGACGAGGTTGGCGTCGAACAGATTCTCGTGGTCAGTCACGACGAGGAACTCGTCGGTGCAGCGGACGACCTCGTCCGTGTCGAGAAGGACGCAACGACCAACCGCTCGCGGGTCGAGCAGGTCGAAGCGACGGTCGCGGAACTGGCCTGACCGCAGTCACGACGCTGACCAGACCTCAGTCGCGGAGCTGCGCCAGCCCATCGCTGGCCGTGTCGGTCGTGTCGTACCCCGGCTGGCCGTGGACTCTGGCCTCCGTGAGCAGGCCGGCGGCGCGAAACTCGGCTAGCAAGCCGTGCAGGTCGCTCTCGCAGAGATCGTAGGCTGAGAGCAGTTCCGCCACGGGGAGCGGCCCGCGCTCGTCGAGTTCCACGAGCAGGCCTAGCGCGCGCTCATCATGGGCCGCCGTAATGACTTGACGGGTGGCGTCGGGAACGGCTTTGGCGGCCGTGGTCAGCGGTGAGTCGCCATCCACAGGTTCGAGGTCGGCGTTCGGAACGTGTCGTTGTTCACCGGTTTCAGGGTCCCTGACCAGACTCGAATCGGTGGACTCCTTCAGCAGTAAGTACCGCGTGCCGTCGTCGTCCCGCACAGTACGCATATAATGCTTCGTAGCTGGCCGGACCGGTTAGCCGTTGTGGTCGCCTGACTCTGTGCCGTCGGACTGCGTATGTGTGGTCTCGGCTGTGTCGCCCTCGTCGTCCGATTTGCGCTCGCGCTCGAACTGGATGTACCGAAACGTTCCGTAGCCGAAGGCGATGACGCCGACGAGGAATATCCGGACCCCGAGGTCGACCTGTCCCTCGAAGTACGCAAGCATCGGGCCGAGCGAGAGGGCAAGCAGCGCGACGTTGAACACGATGACGAGTTTGACGAACAGCCCTGTGGTGTCGCCGCTGTAATCGCCGTCCGTCGGGGACGGAACGTCCGGTCCGAGGCTCTCCGGGTCGAACTCCTCTGGTTCGTACTCGCTCTTTTCCGAGAGGACGCCGCCGCTCTCGTTCGGGTCGTCCTCGCCGGGGATGTCCATCACACTAGCTACGACGCGTGGACGCTAAAAGTACTTCCTGTCAGGCGATTTCCTGTAAAGTGAGCGCCGTATCAGTCTGTAGCCACGCGAGCGGGTTCTCGGCGTCGTAAAACACTGTCCCCTCCTCGGTCTCGTAGGTCTCGGTCGTCTGGATGGCGTCCGGGAGCGCCGGCTCCGACCGCAGTTCTTCGGACCTATCCGCCTCGCCGTGGGGGGATGCGTGGTGCGACATTGGCCGTCAAACTTGGGTATGTTACTCGATGGCATATACTTTCTGCCTGTGGCAATACCCCGTCGACCGCCGGTGTTTTTATGCGGCATCTCGAAACAAGGCCAAGAATGAGTGACGGCACCCAGGGCACGCTGGGGGACTTCGGGCAGGACGCGGGCACAGACGACCGCCCGGTCGCCGACGAAGCGGCGGCCATCGCGGGCAACGGTGGGAGCGACGGCGGGACGAGCGTCGTCGATCTCGACGAGCGTCAGTTCCCGCCCGTCGAGGAGACCGTCGAGTTCGTCGTCACGCAGGTCGACTACACCATCGAGGGCCAGGGCGACGACGAATTCCCGGTCGTCCACGTCTTCGGCCGCACCGACGACAACGAACCGGTTCACGCTCGTGTCTTCGATTTCAAGCCGTACTTCTACGCGCCGACCGACAGCGTCACCGACGACGGACTCCGTCAGTACGATAGCATCACTGGCTGGGAAGAAGCCGACGCGGACGGCGAGCCCTACGAATCGATTCGGGGCGAGCGCCTGACGAAGATATTCGGCCAGACGCCACGCGACGTGGGGCAGATACGCGACGACTTCGACCACTACGAGGCGGACATCCTCTTTCCCAACCGGCTGCTGATCGACAAGGATATTACGAGCGGCGTGCGCGTCCCCGCCCGCAAACTCGACGACGGGAGCCTGAAGGTCCACCACGAGGAGATTCAACCGGTCGAGGCCCACGCCGACCCGCGGGTCAACACCTTCGATATCGAGGTCGACGACAGGCAGGGGTTCCCCGAGGACGGCGAGGAACCGATCATCTGCCTTACCTCCCACGACTCCTACCGCGACGAGTACGTCGTCTGGCTGTACGAGTCCCCCGACGGCATCGACGGCCCCGAGGCGCTGGCCGGCTACGACCCGATTCGGGAGGACTTCGAGGCCGACGTGCGCGTCTTCGGCGAGGAGGAGGCCATGCTGGAGGCCTTTGTCGACTACATCATCGACACCGACCCCGACGTGCTGACGGGCTGGAACTTCGACGACTTCGACGCGCCGTACTTCCTCGACCGCCTAGAGGAACTCCAGAGTTACAACCACGACTACGACCTGTCCGTCGACCGCCTCTCCCGCGTCGACGAGGTCTGGCGGTCGGGCTGGGGCGGCCCCGATATCAAGGGCCGGGTCGTCTTCGACCTCCTGTATGCCTACAAGCGTACGCAGTTCACCGAACTCGAATCCTACCGGCTCGACGCCGTCGGCGAGCAGGAACTCGGCGTCGGCAAGGAGCGCTACACTGGCGACATCGGCGACCTCTGGGAGCAAGACCCCGAGCAGTTGCTGGAGTACAACCTCCGGGACGTGGAGCTGTGTGTCGAACTCGACCGCGAGCAGGACATCGTCGACTTCTGGGACGAGGTCCGCACCTTCGTCGGCTGCAAACTGGAGGACGCGACGACGCCTGGCGACGCCGTCGACATGTACGTCCTGCACAAGCTCCACGGCGAGTTCGCGCTCCCCTCGAAGGGCCAACAGGAGAGCGAGGACTACGAGGGCGGCGCGGTGTTCGACCCCATCACCGGCGTCCGCGAGAACGTCACCGTGCTGGACCTGAAGTCGCTGTACCCGATGTGCATGGTGACGACCAACGCCAGCCCGGAGACGAAGGTCGACCCCGAGACCTACGACGGTGACACCTACTGCGCGCCCAACGGCACGCACTTCCGGAAGGAACCGGACGGCGTCATCCGGGAGATGGTCGACGAACTCCTGACAGAGCGCGAGGAGAAGAAAGAACGCCGGAACAGTTTTGACCCCGAAAATCCGGAGTACGAGCGCTTAGACCGTCAGCAAGCGGCAGTGAAGGTGATAATGAACAGCCTGTACGGCGTACTTGGGTGGGACCGCTTCCGCCTCTACGACAAGGAGATGGGTGCGGCGGTCACCGCCACCGGCCGCGAGGTCATCGACTACACCGACGAGGTCGTCGCGAGCGAGGGCTACGAGGTCGTCTACGGGGACACCGACTCTGTCATGCTCCAGTTGGGCGACATCGGCCCGGCGGACGTCGAGGGCGACGTGACCGTCACCGACGAGATGCGCGAGAAACACCCGGAGATGAGCGACGACGAACTCGAACTCATCGCCGCGACCATCGGGAAGGGGTTCGAACTGGAGGAGACCATCAACGACTCGTACGACGAGTTCGCGATGGAGGAACTCAACGCCGACGAGCATCGCTTCCAGATAGAGTTCGAGAAGCTCTACCGGCGGTTCTTCCAGGCCGGCAAAAAGAAGCGCTACGCGGGCAACATCGTCTGGAAGGAGGGCAAGCACGTCGACGACATCGACATCACGGGCTTCGAGTACCAGCGCTCGGACATCGCGCCCATCACCAAGCGGGTCCAGAAGGAGGTTATCGACCGCATCGTCCGCGGCGAAGACGCCGAGTCCATCAAACAGTACGTCAGCGATGTCATCGAGGACTATCAGGACGGCAACGTCAATTATGACGACGTGGGCATCCCCGGAGGCATCGGCAAGAAACTCGACAACTACGACACCGACACTGCGCAGGTCCGGGGCGCGAAGTACGCCAACCTTCTGCTGGGGACGAACTTCCAGAGCGGCTCGAAACCCAAGCGCCTCTATCTCGACCGAGTCCACTCGGACTTCTTCCAGCGCATCGAGGAAGAGGAGGGACTGGACCCCCAGCGGGACCCGCTGTACGGCGAGTTCCGACGGGACCCCGACGTTATCTGCTTCGAGTACGCGGACCAGATCCCCGAGGAGTTCGAAATCGACTGGGACAAGATGCTCGATAAGACACTGAAAGGACCGATTGCTCGGATCTTGGAAGCCATGGATATCTCCTGGGAGGAGGTCAAGTCCGGGCAGGAACAGACGGGACTCGGCAGCTTCATGTAACCCACAGAAAGCAGGGGCTTACTGCTGCAAGAAATATTATTTCTATATACAGAAGTTGAGTTCGCAGCAATGCGAAAGCTTCATGGGTGAAACGTACCTTCTTTCGGTTGACCTAAGAGATACCTATGGCGAAACTCGAAATCAACAATCTCCACGCAGAAGTCGCAGAAGAGGACGGTGAGACGATTCTCCGCGGTGTCGACCTCGAAGTCGAGTCCGGTGAGATCCACGCGCTGATGGGTCCAAACGGCTCAGGCAAGTCCACAACGGCGAAGATCATTGCCGGCCACCCTGCCTACGAGGTAACCGACGGCGAAGTGCTCATCCACCTCGAAGAGGACGAGTTCGGCGACGAGGAGATCCCAGAAGATCTCCGCACCTGGGACCTGCTCGACCTCGAACCGAACGAGCGCGCCGCGCTCGGTATCTTCCTCGGCTTCCAGTACCCGGCCGAGATCGAAGGAGTCACCATGGTGAACTTCCTCCGCACCGCGCTCAACGCCAAGCTCGAAGAGCGCGAGGAACTGTTCGAGGACGACGACGAAGAGGAAGCTGACGCAGAGGGCGGCGACACCAACGAGGACGCCGCCGGCTACGACACCTCCCCGATGGAGGGCAACGTCGAAGAAGGAGAAATCGGCGTCGCCGAGTTCCAGGAAATCCTCCAGGAGAAGATGGAGCAGCTGGACATGGACGAGAAGTTCGCGTCCCGGTATCTCAACGCTGGCTTCTCGGGTGGCGAGAAGAAGCAAAACGAGGTCCTCCAGGCCGCGATTCTCGAGCCCTCGATTGCCGTGCTCGACGAAATCGACTCCGGACTGGACATCGACCGACTGCAGGACGTCTCCAACGGCATCAACGCGCTCCGTGACGAGCAGGGCGCAGGCATCCTCCAGATTACCCACTACCAGCGCATCCTCGACTACGTCGAACCCGACCACGTCCACGTGATGCTCGACGGCCAGATCGCCACTTCCGGTGGTGCCGAACTCGCCGAAAAGCTCGAAGACGAGGGGTACGACTGGGTCCGAGAGGAAGCCTACGAGGCCGCGTAACGCCCTTCCGTACACAGCGATAACACTACACACACTATGAGTTCAGATCAAGACCACCTCAAGGAAACGGACACCGAGAAGCGCTTCGAGTTCAAGAAAGAGGAGAAGTCCGCCTTCGAAGCCGAGAAGGGCCTCACGGAGGAGACCATCCGGGTCATCTCCGAAGACAAGGACGAGCCCGAATGGATGCTCGAACGCCGCCTTCGCGCGCTCGAACAGTACAAGGAGATGCCGATGCCGGACGGCTGGCCGGGCGCGCCCGACCTCTCCGAGGTCGACGTGGACGAAATCGTCCCGTACATCCGCCCCGACATCGAGACACGCGGCGGCGTCGACGACTGGAACGACCTCCCAGAGGAGATTCAGGACACCTTCGACAAACTGGGCATCCCGGAAGCCGAGAAGAACGCGCTCTCAGGCGTCGGCGCGCAGTACGAGTCCGAGATCGTCTACCAGAACATGCAGGAGCGCTGGGAGGAGAAGGGTGTCATCTTCTGTGACATGGACAAGGCCGTCCAGGAACACGAAGACATCCTCAAAGAGTACTTCATGACCAAGGCCGTGCCGCCGAGCGACAACAAGTTCGCGGCGCTGCACGGCGCTATCTGGTCCGGTGGGTCGTTCGTCTACGTCCCCGAGGACACCACGGTCGATATGCCGGTCCAGGCGTACTTCCGCATGAACTCCGACGGCATGGGCCAGTTCGAGCACACGCTCATCATCGCCGAGGAGAACTCCGAAGTCCACTACATCGAGGGCTGTTCCGCCCCGAAGTACTCGGAGTTCAACCTTCACTCCGGCGGCGTCGAAGTGTTCGTCAAGGAGAACGCTCACGTCCAGTACTCGACCGTGCAGAACTGGTCGAAGAACACGTACAACCTCAACACCAAGCGCGCCATCTGCGAGGCCGACGGCACGATGGAGTGGGTCTCGGGCAGCATGGGCTCGAAGGCCACGATGCTGTACCCCTCGACCGTCCTCAAAGGGCCCGGCGCGACGGACAACCACATCACCATCGCCTTCGCCGGCGAGGGCCAGGACATCGACACGGGAGCGAAGGTCTACCACAACGCCCCAGAGACGAAGTCCACCATCGAGTCCAAGTCCATCAGCAAGGACGGCGGCCGCACGAACTACCGCGGTCTCGTCCACATCGCTGACGGTGCCGAAGACTCTTCGACCTCCGTCGAGTGTGACGCCCTGATGTTCGACAACGAGTCCACGTCGGACACGATGCCGTACATGGAGATTCAGGAGTCCAAGGTCGACGTTGCCCACGAGGCGACTGTCGGCAAGATCGGTGACGAGGACGTCTTCTACCTCCAGTCCCGCGGACTGGACGACGACGACGCAAAGCAGATGATCGTCGCCGGCTTCATCGAGCCGATCACGGAGGAACTGCCGATTGAGTACGCCGTTGAGCTGAACCGCCTCATTGAGCTTGAGATGGAGGGGTCGCTCGGATAACCATGAGTACGCAGGTACACGCCAATCTCACAGAGGCCCAAGTGGAACAGATTTCAGACGATCTCGGCGAGCCGGAGTGGCTGCTTGAGACGCGAAAGGACGCGCTCGCGGCGCTCGAAGAGCTCGAAATGCCGGACGTTATCCGGACGCCGGGTCGGACGTGGACGAACCTCGACGCGCTCGAATACGAGTCGCTGGTCGACCCGCTCGACTACGCACAGGACAAGGACCGCGTCGACGCCGAGGGCGTCGAGGTCCTCTCTTGGAGCGAGGCGCTCGACGAGCACGAAGACCTCGTTGAGGAGCACTTCGGCAGTACCGTCGACCCGCAGCGAGACTACCTCACCGCGCTGTCGACGGCCCTGTTCTCGGCCGGGACGGTCGTCTACGTCCCCGAGGGCGTCGATGCCGAGGACGTGAAGATCCGGACGACGATGAACAGCCAGTCGCTGTTCAACTACACGCTCGTCCTCGCCGAGGAGTCCTCCTCGGTCACGATTCTGGAACGCCAGCAGACCGGCGAGACGACCGACGCTGACCAGTACTACTCTGGTATCGTCGAGGTCGTCGCCGAGGAGAACGCCTACGTCCAGTACGGCGCGCTCCAGAACCTCTCGGAAGAGACCTACAACTTCCAGGTCAAGCGCGGCCACGCCGACACCTACGCCACGGTCAACTGGATCGACGGCAACATCGGCTCCCGACTGACCAAGTCTAACGTCGAGACCCGACTGCTGGGTGACTCCTCCGAGTCCCAGATTCTCGGAGCCTTCTTCGGCCACGAGGACCAGCACTTCGACATCGCGTCGCGTGTCTGGCACGAGGCCGAACACACTATCGCCGACCTCGTCACCCGCGGCGTCCTCGACGATGACGCCCGCTCGGTGTACGAGGGCGTGCAGGATGTCGGTCGTGAGGCCTGGGACACGTCGTCCTACCAGCGTGAGAACACGCTCATGCTCTCCGACGATTCCGAGGCCGACGCGTCGCCGAAGCTCATCATCAACAACCACGACACCGAGGCCTCCCACTCCGCGACGGTCGGGCAGGTCGACGAAGAGGACATGTTCTACATGACCTCCCGCGGTGTCGACCCCGAGAGCGCGAAGAACATGCTCGTCGAAGGGTTCTACGTCCCGGTACTCGAAGAGGTGCAGGTCGACGAACTCCGCGAAGACCTCGACCAGCTCATCTACGAGCGTCTTCGGGAGTAACGAGGTCCCACAGCGGCCTCGAACTGCAACGGACCGGCCCGCGAGACGCGGCTTGTTTTTGCTGTTTTTTGTGACCGTCTGCAGTCAGTCACCAGTCGCGCTTATCGCCACGGAGCCAGACGTAGTCACACGGATCCAGCAGGAAGGTGACGCCGCCGTCCTCGATGTGATAGCCGCCGTCACCGACTGCCTTCGACGTGTCGGCGTCGGGGACTTCCCACTGGAGGACGGCTTCGCGGTACTCGTCGGCGAAGTTATGGGCGAAGATGAAGGCGGTGTCACCGGTGTCGACGCGGTGAACGGGCACGTCCTTGTGGCCCGATTCGATCAGATGGAGGTCGCCGCCGCTGAGTTCTGGGTTGCGCTTGCGGGCCGCGACGAGACGCTGGATGTGTGACAGCAGCGAGTCAGGGTCGGCTTGCTGGTCAGCGACGTTGATGTGCTCGAAGCTGTACTCCTTCCCGACGACCGGCGGGTTGTAGCAGTCCTCGCGAGCGGCCGTCGAGAAGCCGCCGTTCTCGGTGTCGTCCCACTGCATCGGCGTCCGGACAGACTCCCGTTCGTCGAGCCACAGGTCCGAGCCCATGCCGATCTCGTCGCCGGAGAGGATGACCGGTGTCCCCGGATACGCAAAGAGGAGGCTGTGAGCCATCGCGATGCGGTCGTGGTCGTGGCCGAGGAGGTCTGCCAGCCGGAGCCGGTGACCCCGACCGAAAATCCACGAGGAACCGTCATCGGGGCCAAAGTACTCCCGGGCGTGTTCCAGCGCTTCGTGGGGGAGTTTCAGGAGGTTCCACTCGTCGTGGTTCCGGAGGAAGTTCGCCCACTGTCCGATCCCTGAGATGTCCGGCAGGACCTCGTTCGCGCGGTGGAGTGGCCAGGTGTCTCTGACGCCGACGCCGTACACCATGTGAGCGTTCAGGACGAAATTGAACAGGAGGTCGAACGCCTCGCCGTCACCGAAGTAGTAATCGAGGTGTTCGGGCTGGTCGTCGGCCTCGGCGATGAGGATGGCGTGGTCCTTCGTCTCCCTGACGACGCGTTTCAGTTCTTTGAACAGCTCGATGTCCTCGGTTGTCCCGTTGTGCCCCTTCGGCAGCAGCATCGGGTGGGCGGCGTCAATACGGAAACCGTCTGCTCCCTGGTCCAGCCAGAAGCGCATCACGTCGTGGATTTCGTCGCGGACAGCGGGGTTGGCGACGTTGAGGTCCGGCTGATGGTGGTAGAACTGGTGGAAGTAGTGCTTGCCGGCGACCTCGTCGTAGCTCCAGACGCCGTCCTCGCGGTCGGGGAAAATGTTGGTCGTCTGGTACGCATCGTCGAGGTGGCTAGTCCAGAGGTAGTAGTCGTGGTACTTCGAGTCCGGGTCCCCGCGGGCGCGCTGGAACCACTCGTGGTCGATCGAGGTATGGTTGAACACGAGGTCGGTGAGGACACGGATGCCGCGGTCGTGGGCGCGGTCGGTGAGTTCTCGGAAGTCTGCCAGTGTTCCCATCCGGTCGTGGACGCTGTAGTAGTCGGCGACGTCGTACCCGTTGTCCCGGAGTGGACTCGGATAGAACGGGCGGAGCCAGAGGCAGGTCACGCCGAGGTCCTCGATGTAATCGAGCTTCTCGATGAGGCCCCGGAAATCGCCCCAGCCGTCGCCGTTGCTGTCGTTGAACGTCTTTACGTCCAGTGTGTAGATGACCGCGTCCTCGTGCCAGCCGTGTTCGACCATCTCGTGTGTGCCATCGAGTCCCAGCCTCTGGTAGTTTCGGGTCCGTCCGCGGACCGAGCCTGAACGGCTTCAGTTCGACGACAGGGAACCGCTTAAGTCCGGCCCTCCCCGAACTACGTGTATGACTGGAGCACAGCACCGAGTGGGGGTTGTACCGTGAGTCTCACACAGCCAGTGGTGTCCGATCATCAGCTGGCCCGGTTGCTACAGATCGGCATCGTCCTCGAAGAGGTCGTCGAGGCACGGGCGGCCAAGCACGCCGAGGAAACGAGCGGAGAGCACGAACAGGCGGTGCTCGACCTCCTCGCGCACGCCGAGACGGAGTCGGCCGAGCACCGCCGGCAACTGGAGGCACTCATCGACGACCTCGAAGCGGACACCGTTCCGTTCGAGGAAATCGAGATGCTAGTCGAGGCCCAGTACGAGGCCGACGAGGACTTCGACGGCGTGTTGTACGACCAGCTCTGTAACGAGGAGACGGCGTACAAGTTCTACGACGACCTCATCGAAGCCATCGAGGCGTCCGACGTGACATTCACTATCGACCGCGAACGGCTGCTTGCCGTGCTGTCGGATATCCGCGAGGACGAGGCAGAAGGTGTCGAAGACGTGACCGACCTGATGGAGGACTATCAATGAACACGCAGGCCCAGTATCTGAAAGCGATCTATCTCACGCAACAGCAAGAAGACGGTCCGGCATCCACCGGCGACGTGGCCGATATGCTTGATGTCAGTCCGGCGAGCGCCAACGAGATGATCGGCAAACTCGAAAGCCGTGGGCTGCTGAACCACGAGAAGTACAAAGGCGTCGACCTCACCGACGACGGCATCGCACAGGCTCGCGAGGCGCTCCAGAACTACTGTATCATCGAACGGTTCCTCATCGAGGTGCTAGAGGTCGAGGAGTTCCGGGCCGAGGCAAAGCAGCTGGAGGGCGTCATCGACGAAACGGTCGCTGACCGTCTCGATACGATTATCGACCGTAAACCGCAGTGTCCCGACTGTTTCGACCCTGAGGGGGATGTCTGTGGCCTGCTCGAAGTCGAGGCTGAAGTCACCAGCGACTGACCGGCCGCTCTCGAAGCGTTCAAGTGCGTTCCGTCGATTATCCTGCATACGGATCGATCATAGCGAGTGACGTCCCGTGGTGGTGAGCAAATCCTGTGGATTTGCGCGGTACACGGGACAGACGAAGTGAATGAAGTCCCGTGGTGTAGTGGCCAATCATAAGGGCCTTTGGAGCCCTTGACGGCGGTTCGAATCCGCCCGGGACTATCCTCCGACAAACGAACGTGAGAAGTGGGTGGCTCTCGCGGATTCGATATTCAGAAGACGAGAGGATTCGAGTCTTCGCGGTTCGAATCCGCCCGGGACTATTCAGAGCAAGCTTGTGAACCGTAGATATCCTCGGCGAGTCGAACTCAGCGGACGAGAAAATTCGAGTCCCCGTGGTCTGAATTCCACTGAAGTGTCGGCTACCAGAACACAAACAGCGGTCACATTTCTAGAGGGTGCGATAGCAGCGCTAACGGGCTGACACGCCCCATTCGAGGCAACAAATCGCAGTGCCCTCACATGAATAGCCCAACGAGTGTCCCAAATTCTGACACCGAACTGTAGATTTATGATGTTTCGTGCCAACTAGTGGCATATGAAAATCAGGGAGGCAGTGTCGTCGGACAGGCCGGCTATCCGTGACGTGGCGCGTCGCTCGTTAGAGGCGTCGTATTCGCTGGGGCCGAAGGCGATCACGAGCGCTATCGAGGAGTGGTACGACGAAGAGCGTATCAATCAAATACTTACCGAGGAGAGTAACCGGTTGATTCTCGTCGCTGAGCAGGATGGGCAGGTGGTCGGTCTCTCCGAGAGCGTCCTCTCAGGGGATAGCATCGGAACGATACTCTGGCTGCACGTCGACCCAGCGTACCGCGGCGAAGGGATCGGGTCGGCACTGTTTGACGAGACCCACGGAGAGCTCCACGACCGCGGTGCCGAGACGCTCCAAGGGCGCGTGCTGGCCGACAACGTCGAAGGCAACAGCTTCTACGAGGACCGCGGCTTCGAACGCGCTGGCACGGGCGAGGTCGACATCGCTGGGCGGACCTACGTCGAGAACCTCTACACCGACGCCGAAGAGCTCGGCCGCGAACCGATAACCGACGACGGCCGGACGGTCTACGTCGACCACAACAACCACGAGTCCGGGTCGATAGCGCCGTTCCACGTGGTCCACGTCACCGAAGAGGGAAGCGACCGCTACGGGTACTTCTGTAGTAACTGTGAGACGCTGGCGAACGCGATGGATTCGATGGGCCGTATCGAATGTAACAACTGCGGGAACGTTCGCAAGCCGATGCGGTGGGACGCCGCCTATCTGTAACTACGGCGGCGACTGGTCCCCTGTGCGCTGTGACGATTCCTGTCTGTTTGCCGGGAGGAGTATCAGCTTGTAGTACAGGCCGAACAGGCACAGGGCGATACCGACGCCGACGAGCACATCAGTCACCGCGTGTTCGTTCGCCGCGTGGGTCACGATCGACACATCGCCGACGGGCATGTGGAGTGGCTGGAGAGGCATGTATGCTGATTTATCTATTAGATGTAAAAAGCTGGACTGATGTTCCCAGCCGCTGAGAACCAGTCGCTGGCTGGCTCCCAGTAATGACCCTACCTGACACAGCGTCCGAGATAGTAATGCGTCCCTTCGGGAGACTGCGACGACGGGGTTTACCCCGCTATCTCCATCTGAAAATGCCGGTGTAGCAGCCGTTCTCCCTGTCGTAACGCTAAAGAGTCGAACGTACGTCTATATGTGTAAGATGACTATCGAAATCCGTTTCGGGAGGTGGTGCTGTGGGCGTCGAGATTAGGGAGTCACCTGTCTCAGCCGACGCGTTCGAGGAAATGAAGGAGTTCGTCCACGACTACCTCGCGGCGAGCGTCGAAAACGAAGAAGAGGGCGGCCGGATGCGCTGGTATCCGTGGCACTCCGCGGAGTATCGCTTCAACCACATCCTCAACGTCGTCGACATCGCGACAAAAATCGCCCGCAAGGAGGGCGCAAACGTGGACGTGACTCGCGTTGCAGCGTTGTTTCACGACATCGCGAAACTGGAAGCCGAGCAGGACCTCCATGCGGAAGCCGGCGCTCGGATCGCACGCGAGTATCTGCGGGCACACGGTGACTACCCAGAATCGTTCATCGAACAGGTCTGCGCCGCCGTCGAGGCTCACTCGTACCAGGGGCCGCTGGACGACCTGCCGCTGGAAGTACAGTGTCTCATCGAGGCGGACATCCTAGACAAAGTCGGCGCGAACGGGACCGCCCTGATGTTGTTGCGCATGGGCTATGAGTCCCGGACGCATATGGACGCGGCCGAGATGGTCGACCGTGTCATCGAGCGCGGTGAGGACGCGCGCGAGCGCGTGCAGAGTGACACCGCCGAGTCTATCGTCCACCAGCGGCTCAAGCGGACCCGTTGGTTCCAGGAGTGGCTAACGATGGAAGTCGCCGACATGGCTGTCGAAGACGACCTCGACGAGGTGGCGACTGGGATGGGCGATTCATAGCGCCCGCAGCAGGAACAGAACCCCAGTCCCGGCGAGAACAGCGGCACTAATCCACGCGACCAGCGGTGCGAGCCGCTCGATACGCGTTCTCGCGGCGACAATCGCCGCCGGAAATCCCGTAATCCAGATACCGATCCCGCCGAAAAACCCACCCAACAGCACCGGGTGGCCGGTTTGGACGGTTAATGCGTCAGACCCGACCGCGGGCACGTACGACGCCACGTCGACCACACCCGGTTCAAGGAGGCCCACGCCGACGGTGAGCCAGAAGGCGACCTGATAGGGGTTTGTCAGTGCCAGCACGAGCGCCTTGCGAAAGCCCCGGCTGTCCCCGGACGCGACCGACGACTCCCCCTCGGTAACTACTGTATTGGCCTCCTGAACTGCTCCGTACGCGAACCAGAGCATCAGGAGCCCGCCGGCACCGATCATCACTCGTCGAAGTCCCGGCGTCTCGGTGATGATCGTAGCGGCGCCGAGCACAGCGAGCACAAGGAAGCAGGCGTCAGCAGTCATCGCGCCGAGGCCAGCGAGGAAGCCGGCCCGCCAGCCCCGCAGTGCACTCTCCTCGGCAATAACGGCGTTCATCGGACCCGGTGGCGCGGCGAGCGCGAGGCCAAACAGGATTCCACCGAGAGCTGTCGGGACGAGCGAGAGCGCGCCGAGCTGGAGCAGGCCAGGTGAGTGATGCATCTATGGTCCGAGAAAACAGAGAGAAAATCCCGCAGACTTACAGCTTGCCGGCCTTCTGGAGCTTCATCAGGTCCTCGGTGTCGAGGGTCTCGCCTTCCTTGAACTTCTGGTAAATCTCCTCGGCTTCCTCGCGAGCGGCTTCCTGCTTTTCTTCACGCTGGGAGCGCTCCTGCTCTTCTTCCTTCTTGTCGAGCTCGCGGAGGCGCTTCTGGACGCGGACGAAGTCCTCGTGGTGCTGGTCGGCCGCTTCCTGGGCCTCGACGAACTCCTCGTGTTTCTCGTCGGCCTCGTCACGGATCTCGTCGGCCTCGCGGTAGGCCTCGATCATCTCGTTGTGGTGCTTCTGGGCCTCGTCGGCCAGTTCCGTGACCTTCTGGTGGTGCTTCGAGGCTTCCGAGCGGACCTCTTCCGCTTCCTCTTTGAGCTCTTCGAGGTCGCCGCCCTGGTCGAGCTTCTCCTGTTTCTCCTGGAGCTTCTCGCGCTTGGTCTCGATTTTCTCGATGAGCTCCTTCTCGTCCTCCGAGGAGAGCACTTCGGTCTGTTGCTTGAACTCGAGATCTTCGATCTCCTCTTTGAGTTGTTCGACCGACGTGCCCTCGTCGAGTTCGAGGTCGTTTTTCAGGTTATCGACTTTGTCGAACAGCTCGTTTGCTTCCGCATTGAGCTCGTTTCGCTTGTCCTTGTGCTCTTGGACCTGCTCGTTGAGCTCGTCGCGTTTCTCGCGGTGTTCCTGGGCTTCGTCGACCTTCTCGCGAGTCTTCGCGTTCAGGTCGTCGCGGGCGGAGGCCCGCTCGGACGCCATCTGGTTCAGCTCGTTCCGTCGGTCGCGGAGCTGGCCGGCGAGTTTGATGAGCTCGCCTTTCGATTTGTTTTCGAGATCCTCTTCGGTTACTGTAACGTTCTTTGATTCGTCTATCGAGTCTGCCATTGTTGAATCCTCTATGCCATCACCGCTTCAGCACAGACAGTCGGCCCACTACTGAGGGGCTGACACCAATAACAAGGGTTCCCTCTCATGTTGGGCTGAAAGCGATACTGCCTGAACGCGGAAGCGTTCTGGTGTCTACGAATAGAGGTGGATATTGTTTAAACATTCCGGTGCACTGAATACCGCGTCAACGTCTCACACGCCCTATTTCGGGGGCGAGACGGTCACTATCGTCTGTGGTTCCCTTGTATATCACGGGCATATATCACTCGCTAATACGGTACTCGTTCTTGACGACAGTCTGGCCGTCGGTGGCGGCGAGCGTCACGTCGTCACCGGCTGAAAGAGTAAGCGTGTCGACGGTGACGCGGGCGAACGGACCGACAGTGTGTTCGGCCTGTTCGCGGTCCCCGTTGCAGTCCCATTCCACGGTGAGGTCCGCTTTTTCTGGACGGTCGTGGAGGACGACGACATCCCGCTCGCCGGGCGCTGGGTCCGAGAGTATCACCTGCGTGGGCTCGTAACAGTCGGCAAGAACACTGAACGCCGTCTTCTCGGTGCCATCCGTGGTGAGCAGACCCATACCGGCGTCACCGACATCTCGGAGGCTATCCACGATCATGAGTGGCGTGGCGCGGCGCCGGAGCGACTCGGCAACCTCGCGGACGACGCTGGCCTGATACGCCTGTGACGCGTCGAGGCCGCCGTCGACGTGTCGGTCGTGGCAGGCGCGATCGAACCCGGGACTGTCGCCCGGGTCCGGCCGCCCAAGCGCACCGGCACCAAAACCGGCGACGACATCGCCAACGCCGAACGTGGAACAGAGCCACGGGAGGTCGGCCGTGTCGGCATACTGCCACCCCGGGTACAGCGTGGCCGCGTCGGGACCGATTCCGGGCGGACCGACCACCGGAAACGTCGGAACGGCGTCGACGCTCCCGGCCACTGACTTGGCGTCCGTGCTGTCGTAGCCGGCTCGCCAAGCGCGCCATCGGACGCGAAGTCTGTCGAGGAACCCAGAGCCCAGCCCGTCAGCGTACGGAGATACTGGCTCGTCGTGAACACCGACCGCCGCGAAACTGGGATGCTGTGCGTAGGTCGTATCGAGCCGCGTTGCGAGGGCAATTCCTCGTTCGCGGTCGAATGAACCAGGGCCCGACAGCGGGAGGTCCTGCCAGAGCAGGACGCCGTGGTCGTCACAGGCGCGGGCCACTTCGGGCGGCGTTCCCTGTGCCCGAATCCGAACCAGATTTGCATTGGCGTCGACAGCCCGTGCGACATCTTCAACAGTTGGGTCCAGCAGCGTTACGCCGCGAACGGGCACGGCCTCGCCGTTGACCCGCAGGCCGTCGTCGTAGGAGACGGTGCGCAGTCCCGTCGTCACCGAGTGCTCGTCGTCGCCGAGCTTCGCCCTGAGAACGTAGCGGGACTGCGCGCCGCGGTCGTGGGGCCACCACAGTGACGGGTCGCGCACGTCCATCGTGTAGGCCACCGTTGTCCGCTCGTCACTGGTCGAGACGCGGGCCCGATCCATCATTCCGCCGCCACGCACGTCGCCTTCCGGCCGCAGAGAGAGGGTTATCCGGTCGTCGAGCGGCTCTTCGGTCAGGACGGTCGCCGACACCTCGACCGTCGCGTCGGACACGTCTTCTTCCGACACCTGTTGCTGGACTGAAAGCTCGCTCACGCAGGGGTCCGGTCTGGTTTCGATGCTCGCATCCCACCAGATGCCCGGGACGCAGCGCTCCGGCGGAAGCTGGTCGGTCGCGTGCAGGCCGCCAAAGCGGTCCTCTGGCGTGCGACACTCCACGACGATCCTGTACTCCTCGCTCTCGGGGAGGCGAATCCGGAGCGGTTCGAAGTAGGCATCGTGGCTGCTGAGTAAATCACCGTTGCACCACACGCGTGTGTGCGCGTATGTTCCGTTCAGTACGAGCAGGGCGTGTGCGTCGCTCTCGTCCCGCGGGTCCGAGAACGTCGTTTCGTAGGCCACGGCCTCGGCGCCGGCGAACTGTTCTGGCCGGCCGGGTACCGACACCGGTTCCCACGCCTCCGGGGACGGCATCTCGTCGTCCGGCGCAACCGCCGCGCCGCGCCACTCCAGCGACATACCTTGTGGCCCGTTCCCCGAGGGCATATCCTTTGCCCCACGCCTTCACTTTCACTTTCACTGCGGGGACGGCTCGCTTTGACATAGGTAGCCACCTATTATCCAGATATGCTCACTGAACTGCACAAGGCAGCGACACCGACCTGCGAGGCCCAGCACTGCGAGCGCTCGCTCGGGGAGCCGGCGCTGGTGTTCGAGACCGACGCTGGCCGCCGCGAAGCGCACGAGTGCGTCTGCGGTGCGGTGACGGTTACCGTCGTCCGCTCCGAGTCGTCCCGCTGAAGTATGCCCGGCGGCGAGCGAGAGGTATGACACTCGAAGAAGTGGTCCACGCACAGGGCCACGAGAACGTCGCCGGCGAGCACGCGAGCACGCTAGAAGTGACGAGCGACGACTTTCTGACACCGGCCGGTGACTGCATTCTAGCTATCGAAGCTGACCGCGTCCCCGCCGACTTCGATGAGAAGTTCGTAGCGGCCTGCCAGGACGCCGACGCGACGATTACGGCGATTATCGAGGCTGGTGACCACACTGTTACCGTGACCGGAACCGGCCATCCAGACCTCTCCTTCGAGAACGACCGGAGCCACGTCCTGCGGACGAGCGACTACGTCGATGACCGGACTGTGATGGTAAACGCCGACGCGGCGGCCGGCGACGTGGACCGGGACCTCGTCGAAGCGCTCGCTGACGGGGCCGATGCGACGCTGACGCTTTCTGTCGAGCCCAGCGGCGACTGAGCGGTGGTTTCTACAGCGGTCGCGCCGCTCTCTGGCGCGGTCAAAAGAAAACAGGTTTGACGTCTAAACCAGCTTAGCTCGACGAAATAACGTCGTCGATGCGGACGATCATCGTCGCCGCCTCGGTGGCGGAGTCGACCGCTTCGCGCTTGACAGCGGCGGGGTCGAGGATGCCGTACTCGACGGGGTCAGCAACGACACCAGTCTGGCCTTCGCTGATGACGCCAGCGATGCCCTCGCTCTCGTGTTCGGCGCGGAGGTCGACGAGCGCGTCAATGGCATCGAGACCCGTGTTCTCGGCGAGCGTGCGGGGCAGGACGTCGACAGCGTCGGCGAACGCTTCGACGGCGAGCTGCTTGCGGCCCTCGATTGACGCCGCTTCGGAGCGGATGTGGTCGGCGATGGCAATCTCCGTGGCGCCTGCGCCGGGGACCACACCGCCAGCGTCGAGCGCGGCGATGACCACGTCGAGCGCGTCGTTGAGCGCGCGTTCGAGTTCGTCGACGACGTGTTCGGTGGAGCCGCGAGCGATAACTGTGACGGACTCGGCGGTCGCGCCGCCGGTAATGAACGTCACGTCGTCGTCGCCCTGCTTTTCCACGTCGACACTGTCAGCGTGGCCGAGCGCGTCCTCATCAAGAGCTTCGAGGGAGCCGACGCGCTTTGCGCCGGTCGCCTCAACGATGTCCTTCGCGGTCGAGGAGCTGATGCTGTCGGCGACGAAGACGCCTTCCTTGGCGAGCTGGGAGGCGACGCGGTCGGCGACGTCCTCGGTGACGAAGGCGACGTCAGCGCCGCTCTCGACGACTTCCTCGGCGTAGCCCTGCAGTTCGCTCTCTTCGGCGTCGAGTGCGGCGTTGAGCTGGTCGACGCTAGAGACGTTGTACTCGGCGTCGATGTTGCTCTCACGGACGTCGAGCTCGGTGTCGATGACCGCGATGGACGCGTTCTCGACCGAGGACGGCATGTTGTCGTGGACGGCCGTCTCGTCAACGATGACGCCTTCGACGAGCTTGGTCGCGGAGGAAGCCGCACCCGTCTGGGTGTGGACTTCGATGTTGTCCCGGCGAACGCCGTTGTCGCTCTTGGCGTGACGGACGGCGTCGACGACGACTTCGGCGAGTTTCTCGGCCTCGACATCACCAGTGCCCTTGCCGGTCATCGATGATTCGGCGACCTCGACGAGCGTCTCGTCGTCGAGGTCGACATCGAGGACGATCTCGTTGATGGCCTCCTGTGCGAGTTCGGCGGCAGCGGAGTATCCCTCGACGATTGTCGTCGGGTGGACGTCGTCGTCGAGCAGGTCCTCGCCTTTCGTCAGCAGTTCCCCGGCCAGCACGGACGCGGTCGTCGTTCCGTCGCCCACTTCGTCCTCCTGGGTCTGGGCGACCTCGACGATCATCTGGGCCGCGGGGTGTTCGATGTCCATCTCGGAAAGGATGGTCGCCCCGTCGTTGGTGATGACCACATCACCGTCGTCGGAGACGAGCATCTTGTCCATGCCGCGGGGACCGAGCGTGGTCCGTACGGACTCGCTTACGGCCTTTCCGGCGGAGATGTTCGATGACTGTGCGTCCTTTCCGTGTGTGCGCTGGGCGTCCTCATCAAGGATGAAAAGAGGCTGGCCGCCCATGCGTCGCTGGCCAGATGACATATGTGTTGAACCTCACTTAAGACAAGGCAAGCGGTTCTATATAAAACTTTCTAACGGCGCAGACCGCTCGTTGGGCGACAGCGCGGTTCCTGTCTCTGTAATCCTGGCCGGACCTACACATCTTTTAATATGGGTCTATACACACCGTATAGTAGATGCTGGAGCTGGAGCACGGCTTTCGGGTCGTCGACGTGCACGCACGGCTGGAACCCGACGAGCAGCGCCGGCCCCGAGACGGCATGGGTGACCCGGAGCAACTGGAACGGGAGATGCACCAGGCCGGCGTCGTCCGCTCCGTCGTCTTCCCTGGCGAGCGAGACGGGTCGTATCTGAAAGCGAACAACGCCGTCGCCCGGATGACCGTCGAGCGACCGATGGTCGCCTTCGCCAGAGTCAACGGCGCTCGGGACCCGGGGTCCGGCCCCGGGTCGGCGCTTCGCAACCTCGCAAGTAGTCGCACAGATGACCATACCTCGCCTGCGGACATCGAACAGTACGCCTACGACGACCGGTTCTACGGCTTCAAGCTCCATCCACCGACCGACGGGCTACCCGATGACGAAGTCCTCGCAGAACTGGAGTCAGTGTCGCTGCCCGTTATCGTCCACGGCGGCGAAGGGTTCCCGCCCGAAACTGTCGCCGAATCGCTGCTATCGTACGACTTCCCGGTCATTCTCTCACACTTCGGCGCGCATCCACTTCGGCAGGACCTGATGGAACGAGCCATCGACCTGCTGGCGGCCCACGACAATCTGTATCTCGACACCAGCGCGGTCCGCTACCGGGGGCCGATGGAACGGGCGGTTCTGGAACATCCTGACCGTGTTCTCTTCGGGAGCGGCGTCCCCAGCGTTCACCCGAACGTGGCTGTCATGGAGATTCTGACACTGGATGTCCCCGAAGACGCGATGCGCAAGGTGTTCTCGAACAATCCAAACCGCGTCATCGAAGCGCTGGCGCCCTGATCGCCGGCAGCCGCCACACCGGTAGAACGGGCGACAGTCGTGGGTTACCGCCAGTCGTACACAGTCACTGCGCGGTCCGCACGCGCGGACCGACCGTTCGGATTCCGGCGGAGTGTCCGGTCGGTCACGCGTGCCCTGACTCCGTCGACGATTCCCGACCCGACGCCGCCGAACACGTCCTGCCCGTTGCCGAGCCACTGCGACGGCGTCGTCTCCCCGCGCACGACATCGACCAGCGCGTCTTTCGCGTCACCGATCGCGTGGCTGAGGAGTCGCCGCACCACAGTCGGCCGGACGTTGTAGTTTTTCACAAGTCGATACGCGAGCGAGCGGTACTTCCAGTTCCAGTCGGTCTCTGCGATGCCGCCGTCGGCCTCGAACTCGCGGCTGACACACATTTTTGTGCTCCAGTCGACACCGTACTCACTGGCGGCCATCCGGTGTGCGAAGTCCCGGGCGCTGCCGACATTCAGATACTCGTCGAATCCGTCCAGTGCTTCCAGTACCTCGGCATCGAACGCGACGTTGCCGGGGTTGAAATACGTCACGTCGCGGCCGGCTATCGTCCGTGTTTCTTCTGTTTCGGTCGTCATCCCGGCCCACAGTTGCTGGTGTGTCGGTCCGGTGATGGCTTGCGCGGTCCCCGAAAGCCCGTCTCTCACGGCGTCAGCCCAGCCGGACTCGACTGAGAGCGACTGATGGACGAGCGCGATAACGTCCCCCGTCGCCCGGTCGATGCCAGCGTTGCGGGCGACTGTCACCGAGCGGTCGGCGATTTCGACGAGAATAGACACGTCGTCCCGGTCGCGGATCATGCCAGTCGTCCCGTCGGCTGACGGGCCGTTGACGACGATTACTTCCGCATCCGGAACCTGCTCGGTGAGTGCGTCCAGACAGCCGGCCAGCTCTTCCCGGCCGTTCAACGTCGGGACCACTACCGAGATATCCATACCTCTGGGTAGGACGGCGAAGGCGCTTAAAAGTCGCGGGAGGCGGACGCGAACTCTCCGCTACAAAACCGGGAGCGTTTGAGCGGCGATGCGCTACACGTGGGTGTTCCAGTACGACACCGACGCCAACTTTTCGCCGAGCGGTGTGCCGCCAAGCGCCGTATCGAGCGAGCGGAACGAGGCGGCCAGTTCGTTCGGAATCTTCCGATAAAACCCGTACGGAAGGAGCCAGTCGTGGTTCGCGTCGGTCAGTTCCAGTCCGGCCCCGTCTAACAGCCGGTCGATCTCCCAGCGGGAGTAGAGCCGCGACCCCATCGGGAGCGCCCAGTTGTATATCGACCGGGTGGAAAACCGGTTGAACGTATCAAAGAAAACCTGCTCCTTCGAGACGCGGCGCATCTCCGCGAGAAACGCCGCAGGTGTGTCCGCCAGATGGAAAAAGCGCATCGCAAACACAGTGTCGAAATGGTCGTCCGGGAACGGGAGTCGGGCGGCGTCGCCCCGCATGAACTCCACGTGGTCGTCGACACCGGTCGCCTGTGCTTTCTCACGGCCCTGCTGGAGCATCGGTCCCGAGATGTCCAGCCCGGTGATATTCGCGCCGCGCTCGGCCAGCATCACAGTGAACCGGCCGGTCCCGCAAGCTACCTCTAATACGTCCTTATCGGCCACGGGGCCGATTGCGTCGAGGACGGCCTGCTTCTCGCGTCGGTCGATCAGCCGACCACCACGGGAGAACCGCTTGGCCTCGTACTCTTCGGCCACGGTGTCGGCCTGATACCACTCCTGCCCTTTCACGGTGTATTGCTCACCCCGCGGGGGATAAAACGATACTGGAATCCCCTTTCATCGGTCGGGTTGTTTTCCAGTCCATCCGGAACCGGCCACACTCCTGGCCCTGAAAGTTCCGGGCACGTATTCCTGCTACCGGCCGGAACCGCACGATGGCGGTTTTGTATAAGGACACATTAAACACTTCATAGAATCTGTATTGTTTGGTCATGCATATAGCCAAGTTTTACCAGTAAGTCTGGAATATCAGCCACTATGAGCGCATTAACTGAAAACGCTGCACCGGCACCGTTCACCGATGAGGAGTTCCGCGACACGCTGCGTGAACTCCCGCCGAGCGCGAAGCTCGTCGCGAAGGTGCTGGAAGACGATGCTCCGTTGTCACAGGGCGACCTGGCCGAGAACTCGCTGCTCCCGGACCGTACTGTCAGGTATGCCCTGAACCGGCTGGAGGAGTCTGATCTGGTAGACTCGCGGTATAGTTTCACCGACGCACGCAAACAGGTTTATTTCCTCACGGTCTGACCGGCCGGCATGAACTGGCAGCGGGCCGACGTACCCGTCTCGACACGGGCACCAACTGGCAACACGGCGGCATACGTTTGTGGCGACGAGGCGGCGCTTCTCGTGGACCCTGCGGCGACGAACGATGCGCTCGATTCGCTTCTCAGCGACCGCACCCTCGCACACATTGCGCTCACGCACCATCACCCTGACCACGCTGGTGCCGTTGCACACTACGCCGGAGAGACGGGCGCGACGGTGTGGGCGCGCCACGGTCGAGCAGGCGCGTTTGAAGCTACGACCGGCGTTTCCCCGGACAGACTGTTCAGCGGAGGGACGACGATTCCGACTGATGCCGGCCCAGTGACCGTCATCGATACGCCGGGACACGCGCCGGAGCACGTTGCCTTCGCAACAGACGGGGCCGTCGTCTCCGGCGACCTCGCCGTCGCTGAGGGCAGCGTCGTCGTCGGTGCACCCGAGGGCGACGTTCGGGCCTATCTCGCGTCACTGCGCCGCCTCCACGCCAGAAACCCCGACGTGCTGTTACCGGGTCACGGCCCGCGTATCGAGACGCCACGGGAGACCTGTGCACGACTCATCAATCACCGACTGGAGCGTGAGCGGCGTGTTCGGGACGCTGTCGACCACGGCGCCACTACGCTGGACGAAATCCTCGACGCCGCCTACGAAAAGGACCTCACCGGCGTGCGCGACCTGGCCCGCGCGACGGTGCTGGCCCACATTGAGAAACTCGCTGTCGAAGGCGTGCTCTCGTGGGACGGCGACCGGGCCGTGCCGAACCCGGCGGAGTGACGCCTTTTTGCCCGTCGGCCCGCTAGCGATGCTGTGGACTCCTTGGAAACCGAACTTGAACGGGCCCGTGCCCTCGACGAGTCGGACTTGGCCGACGCAATCGAGACGATCGGGTTCGAATGCACCCGCTGTGGAGCCTGCTGCAAGGCCGAGTCAGCGTGTAGTGCGGGTGGCGCGAGTGACGGACCCGATGGGTCCGACGTGCAGCCCAAGTCCGCTGAAACCGATGCTGAACCCCACACTGCGACGGTGTTTCCCGACGAGATCCGGCAGCTACAGGCGACCGGGGAGTACGACTTCCGCGACGTGGCTCGACCGATGCCGTACGGACTGGCTGACGGCCCTGACGGCCCCGAAGGCGAGACGTTTGAGTGGGCGCTCCAGACCGATGACTGCGGCGACTGTACGTTCTACGCTGAGGACGGCGGCACGGGTGCCTGTACGGTCCACGGTGACCGCCCGCTCATTTGCCGGACCTACCCGTTCAGCGTCGCGCTCGGCGGGACGAGCCAGCCGATGGGCGAAGCCGTCGACGAGGCGGGGATTGTCCGGGCCCACGAATGTGAGGGGCTCGGTCGGGATATCTCCAGAGCCGACGCCGAGGAGTTGGCAGCAGCGCTCAAGGAGCGCGCCGTTCGAGAACTGACGGAAGCAATCGGCGTCCGAGACAACTACCGGCCCGTCGACCCGTCAGCCGGACAGGTCGTCGTCCACGACTCCGAAGGGGCAAAGCGCCCCGACGGCAGTGCCTACGAGTAGCTTCAGACGTCGTCGATGATTTCGCCGACCGCGAAGTTCGACTTGACTTCGGTCACTTCGATCTTGACACGTTCGTCGATTTCGGCTCCCGGAACGATGATGACATAGCCGCGCTCGACGCGGGCGATGCCGTCGCCCTGCTTGCCGATGTCTTCAATCTCGACGTAGCGCGTCTCACCCGGTTCGACCGGCGGCTGTGGCTGATCCGGTGGCGTCTCCGCCACTGTCTCCTCGTCCGCCTCTGTCCCCTCGTCTGCGGAGATAAGCGCAACGCGGTAGGTACTGCCCGAGTCGACTGCGCCCGTCTCGACCTCTCGACGAGGGATCTCTACGACGTACCGGTCCCCCTCGCTGCGGATATCGGCACTGAACAGACACAGCAGTTGATCCGAGATTTCCAATGTGATAGACCTCCGTTCGGCCACAAAACGGCCCATTACTAAAGAACTGCCGGAGCGAGCGACCGCTGGCGGCCCCAGGGACTCAACGGGCGACCGCGGTGTTTCCCGCCTGTACCAACCGACTGTCGCGTGGCCCAACTCGCGGCAGTATGTCCGCTTCGAATGAGAGAAAACCGCAAGACTGCGGGCCGTTAACCGTCTGTACCAAATCCAATAAGGGTGTCTCGGTGCTGCTAGTAACTGTACTAATGAGCGCCACCGCACAACCCACCGACAGTCCGCTCTCGGACAAGCAGCGACGTATTCTGGAGTATCTCCGTTCCAATGCTGACGACCAGACGTATTTCAAGTCCCGGCTTATCGGCGACGAACTCGGGCTCTCGGCGAAGGAAGTCGGCACGAACATGACCGCAATCGCCGACGGCGACCACGACGTGGCCGTCGAGAAGTGGGGCTACTCCTCCTCGACAACGTGGATGGTCGAAGCGTAAGCCCGGACTCCGCCGAACGAGCGGTACTGTCCCCCGCGCAGAGACGGTTCGGTGTCGTCGCTCACTTTTCCGTCAGTCACGACCCCTTGAGATGCATGCTTCTGTCTGCCGAGCTGAATGTGCATATTCATAACAGTTGACGGCATAGTCGGACCCAGTAATGGGAGAGGCTGGTTCCCCGATTCGAGTCCTCCACGTCGACGACGACCTGCAGTACGCGGAGACGACGGCGGCGTTTCTCGAACGAGAGCGGGCCGCGTTCGACATCGAGACCGCGACGAGTGCATCGGAGGGGCTGGCCCGACTCGAATCGGCGACGTTCGACTGCATCGTCTCGGACTACGAGATGCCCGGCGAAAGCGGCATCGACCTCCTTGAATCCGTCCGCGAGGCGTACCCGGAGCTACCCTTTATTCTGTACACGGGCCGAGGCAGCGAAGCAGTCGCCGGGGATGCTATTTCGGCTGGCGTCACCGACTACCTGCAGAAGACGTCTGACACCAGCCACTACGCACTTCTGGCCAACCGCATCACCAACGCCGTCCAACAGTACCGGTCACAGCGCGCCCTCGAAGAGAGCACGGACCGGCTGTCGCTGTTTATCGACCAGTCGCCGCTGGGCTTCGTTGAGTTCGACTCCGACTTCGAAATCGTCCGGGTCAACGACACCCTCACCGAGATATTCGGCTACACCGAAGACGAACTGCTCGGGGAGACGTGGGAGGTGTTCGTGAGTCCGGACAGCTACGACGACGTCGACGCGGTCACCTCTGCCCTCAGTGAGGCCAGCGGCGGCTACCACAGCGTCGACGAGAACGTCCGGAAAGACGGCGAGCGCATCATGGTCGAGTGGCACAACCGCCTCGTCACCGACAGTTCCGGCGATGCCGTCACCGTCTTCTCACACTGCAAGGACGTCACCGAGCGCATCGAGCGCGAGCGGAACCTCGCCCAGCTACGGGACTTCTTCGCCGAGGCGGAGGAACTGGGCGACCTCGGCGCCTGGGAGTTCGACGAGACCGGCGTCTCGACCTGGACGGAGGGGACCCGCCGCATCCACGAGGTCGGCGACGACTTCGACCCCACAGTCGAGGACGGCCTGTCGTTTTACCACCCCGAAGACAGGGAGCGGGTCGCGGACGCCGTCGAGGCGGCCCTCGAAGACGGCGAGCCCTACGACGTAGAGGCCAGGCTCATCACCGCGACCGGCGAGTGCCGGTGGGTCCGGACCCGCGGGGAGCGGGTCGAGGACGCGGAGCACCGCACGGTCCGGGGGTTCATCCAGGACATCACCGAACAGAAGGAGCGCGAACGCCGGCTCCGCGTCCAGAACGAGCGGCTCGAATCCTTCGCCAGCGTCGTCAGCCACGACCTCCAGGGGCCGCTGACGGTCGCGCAGGGCCACCTGGAGCTGGCTCGCCAGGAGGAGACCGACGACCACCTCGACAGCATCGACAGCGCCCACCAGCGGATGCAGACGCTCATCGACGACATCCTGACGCTCGCACGCGACGGCCGCGAGGCGACGACCACCGAGCCGGTCGACTTACACACCGCCGCGACCGCCTGCTGGCAGACCGTCGAAACTGGGGACGCGACCTTAGAGACCGACACCGACAGCGTCGTCGTCGCGGACCCCCGGCGGCTGCGTCGCCTGCTGGAGAACCTGTTCCGGAACAGCGTCGCACACGGATCCCTTCCCACCCAGGGACAGGATGGGGATGTCGAACACAGCACCACGCCGCCCCAGTCGGACGCCGTCGTCGAGCACGGCGACGGCGTGACGGTCACCGTCGGCGACATCGACGACGAAAGCGGGTTCTACGTCGCCGACGACGGGCCGGGCGTCCCCGAGGACGAGCGGGACGCGGTGTTCGAAGCCGGCTACTCGACCGCGTCCGACGGCACCGGCTTCGGCCTCGCAATCGTCGCTGACATCGCCGCCGTCCACGGATGGGATGTGAGCGTGACCGACAGCGAGGCGGGCGGGGCCAGGTTCGAGATAACAAGCATCGTCGAAGGGGGGTGAGACGGACGCGGCTGGGTTGACAGCCGGAACCCGAGCGTCACGGGTCGTACCGCAGTAGCGAGTCGGCCTCGCCGGCTAACGCGGCCACATCGTCGCCGAACGAATCGGCGTACCGAATCAGCAGTGTCAGCACGGTTTCGGGTTCCGTAACTGCGTAGCCGTCTTCTCTGGACAGGAGCCCGGCGGCCTCCAGATCGGCGGCGTAGTTGCTCACCGTCGGTCGTGAGACGTCCAGTTCAGTGGCCAGTTCCGACGCCGTCGCGTCCGGGCGGCGCAGCAGGGTGACGAGCATCCCGCGAGCCGTGGACCGCCGCAGGTAGCCAAGCGCCACCTGTTCGAACTCGGAGAACTGCCCGGCCGGGAAGTACCTGCGGTAGTCGCCGTCCTTCTGTGACGTGACGACGGCCTCGTTTTCCAGCCGGTGGAGGTGGTGCTGGGCCTCACCAGTCCCGAGTTTGAGGTCGTCACGAAGCTTCGAGAAGTGGGTCCCGGGGTGTGTCGAGACGTATCCGGCGATGGCGTCGGGCGCGTCGCTCTCGCTTCCGCTGTCGCCGAAGCGGGCAAACGGACTTGCTGCACCGAGGGCGGCAAAGCGACGGAGTGTCGCTCGTTTATCCTCGTCCACGTCGCCCTCACGCGTCATTGCTACCGAAAAGGTGGGTCGGTAATAAAACGTCTTCGCCTGATTCTCAGTTAGTTGTCTTTGTCGACTTCCGACGTTCGCGTCGTGTCGTCGGGACCGCCGGCCACGTCAGTCGTGCCCGAGTCGTTGTCTATCTCAGCGTCCATCTCCTCAATGACGTCGTCGGCGCTGTCGACGCCGGAGTCTTCGCCGTGTTTGATCTTCTGGGCTTCCTCTTCCATCGCTTCGACATCGACCTGCGCTTCCTCGTCGATCTGGCCGAGGATTTCCTCGATATCGTCCAGACCAAGCATCTCGCGGGTCTCGTCGTCGAAGTCAAGCGCTTCCAGCGAGTGACCGTTCTCCTTCACGTCGGAGCCCTGGAGGTGCTTGCCGTAGCGGCCCACCAGCGAGGTAAGCTCCTGCGGGAGGATGAACTTCGTCGACTCGCCCTGACCGATTTCCGCGAGCGTCTCCATCCCCTTGTCGATGACGGCGCGCTCGCCCATCGACTCGGCGGATTTCGCACGCAGGACGGTCGAAATTGCGTCACCCTGTGCTTCCAGAATCTGGCTCTGTTTCTCACCCTGTGCGCGGATGATGTTAGACTGCTTGTCACCTTCGGCCGTCTCGATGGCGGAGCGCCGTTCACCCTGGGCTTCCAGAATCATGGCACGGCGTTTCCGCTCGGCGGAGGTCTGTTGCTCCATGGCCTGCTGGACGTCCTTGGACGGGTTGACCTCGCGGACCTCCACGCTCTCGACGCGGACACCCCACTCGTCGGTGGGTTCGTCCAGCTCTTTCCGGATGCGGGCGTTGATTTCACCCCGCTTGTTCAGCGTGTCGTCCAGTTCCATGTCACCTAGGACGGCACGAAGGGTCGTCTGGGCGAGGTTGGAGACGGCACGTTCGTAGTTGTCGACTTCGAGGAACGCCTTCTTCGGGTCCATCACCTTGATGTAGACGACGGCGTCGGCGGTCACCGGCGAGTTGTCGCGGGTGATAGCCTCTTGCCGCGGCACGTCAAGCGTCTGGGTACGCATATCGAACCGCGTCACGTCGGAGACAAAGGGATAGATGAAGTGAATCCCCTGGTCGAGGACGCCGCGATAGGTACCAAGGACCGTGTAGGCACCTTTCTGGTACGGGCGGATGATCACGACGCTGGAGTACACCAGCGCGATGGCGATCAGGAGGAAGATTACGGTAACGAAACCGACGAGTCCTCCCAGACCTTGCAGCGGTGCTGTCGCGGGGAACATGACAATCAGAACTCCGGAGCGCGCAATGAAAAGGCTTCGGTGTCCCTGTCACAAACTACCGAATTGCACACCTACGCCCGCTCGGACTCTCGCTCCGGCTCGGCGTCCGCATCGCTCCGGTTTCGGTCACGTTCGAGCGCGCGGTCGATTTCGTCGCCTGCCGCCTCCACCGCTTCGACTTCCAGGACGTTCCCGCCGCCCGGGTCGATGACGATTACTTCCGTCCCCTCCTCGATGGGATCGCCGGAACTGCGAGCCTGATAATAGGGATTGAAACCGCCGTCTTCCAGTTTGACCTCGCCGTCGCTTCGGGTTACGCGCTCGGTAACCGTTCCGAACTGGCCCGTAAGCGAGTCAGAGCTGAGCGTCTGGCCCCGGCCCGGTGCGGCGAAGTCGAGCTTTCGATACCCCCAGAGCGTGACCGCTGTCGTTGCAAGGACAACGACAGTAAGGATGAGTGGGGCGAGGATACCGAGGCTTGCTGGAATGAACAGCCCGACCAGCCCTGCCGTCAGCAGGGCCACGCCGAGAACGAAAAAGTGGGTTCCGGGGGCGAGCGCCTCGCCCACGATGAGGCCCGCGCCGGCCAGAAACAGCAGAATGGAGAGCGACATACCTAACAGTGGTTCGGCCTGCAGCAGGGCAACTGTCGCCAGCGGATTCACCATGCTCTCACCTAGTGTCGGAGCAGGATTAAGTGTCGGGGTCGGGCGTGACACGCCCGGCACTGCTGTAGCGTTACGCGTCGCTCGTCCGGACGAAGAACCCGTACAGTACTGCGGTTCCGAGCGCGACGGACAGGACTACGCCGCCGAGTACGGACGGTGTGTACATCTCCGCCCCGAGGAACATCCGTCCGAGCGCGAGGATTGCGATACAGACCCCCAGCGCGACGAAGACGACATTCTCAGGCTTCGGCGCGTCGGGCGTCACCTCGAGGTCCGGAGCGAGCGAGCCGGCGACCGCGCCCTCCACGTCGTCAGCCGCGTCGCTATCTGGGTCGTCCTCGAGCTGAATAACGTCGGCTTCCGTCGCCAGTTCGTACTCCTCGGTGAACGTATCACCCGTAGCGGCCGCATCGTCTCGTGCGGCCCCGTCGTCATCCATGGTCCGCGGTACGTGCCGTGACTACAAAAGCGCTGGCGACTGCGATTACTTGATTCGGGTCCCCAGTGGGGCGTCCTCGTGCGTCGTCAGCAGGTCCGCCTCGTCGCCGGCGGCCAGCACCATCCCGTTGGATTCGATGCCGAACAGCTCGGCTTTCTCCATGTTCGCCAGCAGGATGACCCGCGTCCCGGGCAGGTCCTCGGCGTCGTGCAGTTGTCGGAGGCCGGCGACGACCTGCCGGACCTCGTGGCCGATGTCGACCTCCAGTTTGAGGAGCTTGTCCGCGCCCTCGACCGGCTCGGCGCTGCGAATCTCGCCGACGCGCATATCGACGCCCTCGAAGTCCTCGAAACTGATGCGGTCCTCGACGAGGGGCTGGAGGTCGGCGGCGTCTGTATCCCCGTCGTCCGCTTCGTCGCCGGCGTCCTCGCCGTCATCATCCTCGGACTCGTCGTCGCCGGCCGCCTCAACGCGCTCCTGTAGCTCCTCGTTCAGCGCCTCGATGTGGTCGTCCTCGACTTGCTCGAACAGCTCCGCGGGCTCGCCGAACTCGGCCGGCGGCGCTTCGAGCGCGCTGTCGAGGGTCACGTCGGCGACCGACCCCTGCTCGCCCAGCTGGCCCCACAGGCGCTCGGCTTTGCCCGGCAGGACGGGCTGGATGAGCACCGCGACGGCCTTCGTCAGCTGGACGCAGTCGCGGATGACCTGCTCGGCTTCCTCGGGGTTGTCGTCGACGAGGTTCCACGGCTCGTTGCGCTGGATGTACTCGTTGCCGTAGTTCGACAGCTCGATGGCGATTTCGGCGAGGGCGCGCACGTCGTACTCGCGGACGGCGGCCTCGAAGTCGTCGATGGCCGCCTCGATGCGTTCGCGCACGTCGTCGCTGACGGGCGCGTCGGGCGTGCCGTCGTAGTTGCGCTCGGCGAACAAAAGCGAGCGGTAGATGAAGTTCCCGACGTTGCCGACGAGTTCGCCGTTGACCCGCTCTTGGAAGCGGTCCCAGGAGAAGTCCACGTCGGTGTCGATCTGTGCGCCGGTGGCGATGTAGTACCGGAACAGGTCGGGGTGGAAGCCGGCCTCCAGGTACTCGTCGGCCCAGACCGCGCGGTTGCGCGAGGTCGAGAGGGCCTTGCCGTCGATGCCGACGAAGCCGGTCGCGAGGATGGCCCGGGGCTCGTTGTAGCCCGCGCCCCGCAGCATGGCGGGCCAGAAGACGGCGTGGTGCTGGATGATGTCACGGCCGATGACGTGGATTATCTCGCCGTTGTCCTCGCTCCAGTCGTCGTCCCACTCGGTATCGTGGCGCTCTTCGCCGTCGACCTTCCAGACCTGTTCCCAGTTGTACTCATCGTCGCCGACGCGCTCGGAGTACTGCTTCGTCGAGGCGACGTACTCGATAGGTGCGTCGACCCAGACGTACAGCACCAGATCCTCCCCGCCGTCGACGTCCTCGGGATAGTCGACGCCCCAGTCCATGTCCCGCGTGATACAGAGATCCTGCAGTTCACCCTCGATCCACTCGCGGGGCTGGTTCTGGGCGTTGTCGGTCCCTTCGAGACGGTCGAGGAAGCCCTGCAGATACTCCTGAAAGTCCGACAGTCGGAGGAACTTGTGCTCCCGGGTGCGGTACTCGGCGGGATTCCCGGTCAGCGTCGAGACGGGGTCCTCGATCTCGCCGGGTTCGAGGTGGCGCTGGCATCCCTCATCGCACTCGTCGCCGCGGGCCTGCTCCCCGCAGTAGGGACAGGTCCCCTCAACATAGCGGTCGGGGAGGGGCTGGTCCTCCTCGGTGTCCCAGGCGACCTCTATTTCCTTCTCGTGGACGTGGTCGTTTTCGACCCACGA